>NZ_JBVJTD010000016.1:0-221641 GCF_055605965.1 Streptomyces sp. NPDC037126 | reverse complement strand
AAGCTGACGGTGACCGCCGGTTCGAAGACCCTGGCGACCTACTCGAACCTCAACAAGGCCTCGGGCTACAGCCAGAAGACCTTCGACCTGTCCTCGCTCGCGGGCTCGACGGTCACGCTGAAGTTCAACGGCGTCGAGGACTCCTCCCTGCAGACCAGCTTCGTCGTCGACGACACCGCCGTGACGACCAGCTGATCCGCACCGTCTGAACACCCCGGTCCCGCACGCGGAAGCCCGCGTGCGGGATCCGTTCATGAGGGTGGTACGTCACATCTGCAACAGGTGGCCGGTCGGCGGCCACGGCAGAAAGGCGGTCCCCCCATGCGCCGTACGACACCCATCGCCCTCGCGGCGACGGCACTGCTCCTCGCGGGCTGCGGCTCCCAGGAGAGCGGCGGCAGCAACGGCAAGGTGTCACCGGCCCCCACCACCACGACCCGCCCGGCCGACCCCACCGCCGGGTCGTGCGGGGACCACGTGGACCTGAAGGCCGCGGACGGCGACCGCACGGTCTGTGTGACCAAGGGCGGCGAGGTGCGGCTCACGCTCGACGGCACCAAGGCCCGCCCCTGGAAGCCGGTCACCGCGAGCGGCGGCGCCCTGGAGGCCGTCAACGCGGGCTTCGTCATCCAGCCGGGCGACGCCACGGCCGCCTACCGGGCGGTCGCCCCCGGCACCGTGAAGCTGTCGTCCTCCCGCCCGCTGTGCACCCTGCCCACCGCCCCCGGACAGCTCTCCTGCAAGGGCATCCAGGAGTGGACGGTCACCGTGACCGTGAAGGGCTGAGGGACCAGGACCGACGAGCGGGGACCGGGACTACGGCGCGAGGTGCCGTACCTGGTCCCACAGGACCGGGTCGACCACGCCCACCCGGCGGCGGAAGTCGCCCACCGGGACCTCACGCAGCTCGTCGGTCTGCAGGAAGCTGGGGCGGCCCTGTGCGTCGCCCACCGCGCCGGGCGGCAGCGGGATCACCCCGGCACGCTCGTCGTGGTACTTGCTGGTGATCTTCGCGACCGTGGCCCGGTCGCCGCGCACGGAGAGCACCAGGCAGGGCCGGTCCTTGACGTCGCGGCGGTCCTCGTAGGGGACGTTCGCCCACCAGATGTCACCCGGGGACGGGCGGCCGGCGTGCGCCGCCCGGGTGCCCGCCCGGCCCGGCGGCCTCAGGCGCCGCCCGCCGGGGCGGCGGCCGCGTCCCCAGCCGTCGACGAGCGTGGCGACGAGCGCGAGCAGTACCACCGCCGCGAGCGCCAGCCACCAGGACGTGTCCATACGACGACGTTACCGGCGCGCGGCGTGCGGCGCGCGCCCTCGTGCAATCCTCATGCGCCCCGGGTCCAGCCGAACCGGTGACAGCACAGGTGAGTTCGCCCACAACGCCCCCTGGCGGAGGAGCGACCCGTGCTTTTGCGCCTTACGCTCGACGGACCGCACGACCCCCGTCAGCCCTCGTCTCCCGAGGCCCCACGCACCGCCCACCACCATCCCGCCAACGGAGGTTTCTGCTTCATGAAGCTCACCGTCGTCGGCTGCTCGGGGTCGTTCCCGTCCGCGGAATCGGCCTGCTCGAGCTACCTCGTCGAGGCCGACGGCTTCCGGCTGCTTCTCGACATGGGCAACGGCGCCCTCGGCGAGCTGCAGCGCCACTGCGGTCTCTACGACCTCGACGCGATCTTCCTGAGCCATCTGCACGCCGACCACTGCATCGACATGCTCGCGTACTTCGTCGCGCGCTACTACCGCCACGACGGCGGCCGCTGCGACCCGATCCCGGTCTACGGCCCCGAGGGCACCGAGCACCGTCTGACCACGGCCTACGCCGACACCCCCTCCGCCTCCTCGATGAGCGAGGTCTTCGACTTCCACACCGTCAAGCCGTCCAGCTTCGAGATCGGCCCCTTCACGGTGCACACCGACCGGGTCCGCCACCCGGTGGAGGCGTATGCCATCCGGATCGAGCACGGCGGGAAGACCCTCACCTACTCCGGGGACACGGGCGTCACCGAGGCGCTGGACGAGCTGGCCCGGGACGCCGACCTGTTCCTGTGCGAGGCCGCGTTCACGCACGGCAAGGAGGACATCCCGGACCTGCACCTCAACGGCCGTGAGGCGGGCGAGGCAGCGGCCCGCGCGGGCGCCCGGCACCTGGTCCTCACGCACATCCCGCCGTGGACCGACCCGGCGATCAACCTCCGTGACGCGCGCGAGGTGTTCGACGGCCCGGTGGAACTCGCCGCGCCACGCCAGACGTACGAGATCTGAGTCCCGTCCGGACAGCCGAAGGCCCCCGGAACCGAAGAGGTTCCGGGGGCCTTCGGCCGCTGCGGGGCCGGTCCTACTTGGCCTCGGCCTTCTGCAGTTCGGCGAGTTCCTCGTCGGACTCGCGGCCCGGGGTGGGCAGGTTGAACCTGGTGATGGCGAAGCGGAAGACGACGTAGTAGACCACCGCGAAGCACAGGCCGACCAGGACCAGGCCCCAGGGGTTGGTCGCGATGCCCAGGTTCAGGCCGAAGTCCACCGCACCGGCCGAGAAGCCGAAGCCGTCCTTCATGCCCAGCGACCAGGTCAGCGCCATGGAGACACCGGTGAGGACCGCGTGGATCGCGTACAGGGCCGGCGCGATGAACATGAACGTGAACTCGATGGGCTCGGTGACGCCGGTGACGAAGGACGTCAGGGCGAGCGAGAACATCATGCCGCCGACGACCTTGCGGCGCTCGGGGCGGGCGCAGTGCACGATGGCGAGGCAGGCCGCCGGCAGGGCGAACATCATGATCGGGAAGAAGCCGGTCATGAACTGGCCCGCGTGCGGGTCGCCGGCCAGGAAGCGCGCGATGTCACCGCTCTTGCCGTGGTACTCGCCGGCCTGGAACCAGGGGAAGGAGTTCAGCAGGTGGTGCATGCCGATCGGGATCAGCGCACGGTTGGCGACACCGAAGATGCCCGCGCCGATCGCGCCGGAGCCGACCAGCCACTCGCCGAAGCTGTGCAGACCCGTGCCGAGGACCGGCCAGATGTAGCCGAAGACGACGCCGATGACGAGGCCCGCGAACGCGGACAGGATCGGCACCAGGCGGCGGCCGCCGAAGAAGCCCGCCCAGTCGGGCAGCTTGGTGCGGTAGAAGCGCTGGTACAGCAGCGCCACCACTATGCCCATCACCACGCCGCCGAGGACCTTGGCGTCCACCGGGGCGTCGACCATGACGACCTTGCCGTCGACGGCCGTCGCCACCTTCGGCAGGTTCTTGTCGGTGAAGGTGCCCAGCACGTTCTTGAAGACCAGGTAGCCGACGACCGCGGCGAGCGCCGTCGAACCGTCCGACTTCTTCGCGAAGCCGATCGCGATGCCCACCGCGAACAGCAGTGCCATGTTGTCGAGGATCGCGTTGCCGCCGGCCGCCATGAAGGAGGCGATCTTCGTCAGGAACGCCGGGAAGGACGGGCGTCCCAGCATGTCGGTGTTGCCGAGGCGGACCAGGAGGGCCGCGGCCGGCAGCACCGCCACCGGCAGCATCAGGCTGCGGCCGATGCGCTGCAGTACAGCCATCGCGCCGGCGCCCTTCTTCTTCTCTGCCGCGGGAGCGGCGGTGGCCGTGGTCACGAGTTCCTCCTGGAGGGCAAGGCGCCGCCCGGGAACCATGGAAGGGGACGGCAGCGTCTCTGGTCTACACCACTCAGTGGTGTAGACCTGTTGTAGCACGATGAAGGCGGTGTAAGGAACCACGAAATCCGCTACCGGAGCGCTACGCGCCGTGTGCCCCCGCGTCCGGACCGCGGGACCCCGCGCGACGCGGTCAGACCTTGGTCACGTCCTCGACCTCTTCCTCCGGTTCCCGGCCCGGAGTCGACAGGCCGAACTTCGTGATCGCAAACCGGAACACGGCGTAGTACACCGCCGCGAAGCACAGGCCGATCGGGATGATCAGCCAGGGCTTCGTCGCCAGGTGCCAGTTGATGACGTAGTCGATCAGCCCCGCGGAGAAGCTGAAGCCGGCGTGCACCCCGAGCGCCCAGGTCACCGCCATCGAGACGCCGGTGAGCACGGCGTGGATCGCGTAGAGGAAGGGGGCGACGAACATGAAGGAGTACTCGATCGGCTCGGTGATCCCCGTGACGAACGAGGTCAGCGCCACCGACAGCATCAGGCCGCCGACCTCCTTGCGCCGGTGCGGCCGGGCGGTGTGCGTGATCGCCAGCGCGGCGGCCGGCAGGGCGAACATCATGATCGGGAAGAAACCCGAGGTGAACTGGCCCGCGTTCGGGTCGCCCGCCAGGAACATGCTGATGTCGCCGTGCACCACCGTGCCGTCCGGCTTGGTGTAGCTGCCGAACTGGAACCAGATGGGCACGTTCAGGAACTGGTGCAGGCCCACCACGAGAAGCGCGCGGTTGGTGAGACCGAACAGGCCCGCGCCCCAGGAGCCGGCCTCCTGCAGCCAGTGGCTGAAGCTTTCCAGGGCGCCGCCGATGGGCGGCCAGATCCACAGGCACACGGCGGCGAACAGGATCGCGACGAACGACATGACGATCGGGACCAGCCGGCGGCCGTTGAAGAAGCCGAGCCAGTCCACCAGCCGGGTGCGGTGCAGGCGGGCCCAGAAGAACGCGGCCAGCAGCCCCATCACGATGCCCCCGAAGACCCCGGGGTTCTGGAACGTGAACGCCGTCACCGTCCCGCCCGCGACCTGGCAGCCGACGCCCGCGACCGCCTTCGAGCCCCCCGGACAGTCCTCGGGGAACTGGTGCAGCACGCCGTAGTAGACGAGGAAGCCCGCCACCGCCGCGAGCGCCGTCGAGCCGTCGGCCTTCCTCGCCATGCCGATCGCGACACCCACGCAGAACAGAAGGGGCAGCCCCAGGGAGCCGTCGAGCAGGGCGCCGCCCGCCCCCTGCATCACCTTGGCGACCGCCGTCCAGCCCAGGCCGTCCGCGCCGACCACGCCCGGCTGGGCCAGCCCGATCAGGAGACCCGCGGCCGGCAGCACCGCGATGGGCAGCTGCAGACTGCGGCCCATCTTCTGCAGACCCTGGAACAGCCGGTTCCAGCGCTCCCGCGCCGGACCCGCCGTCTCCCCGGCGCTGCCTGCGCTCTCGGCGCTCATGGGCGTCCTCCGGCCACTCGGCTCGGGCGCGGTTTGGCGACCGTCCCCCGGGTGGTGTAGACCAGTTCGCGGACGGTTCCGCTGTCGTGATCGCCATCATTCGGCATGCACGGCATGACCGCTCGCGAAGATGGGCCAACTGTGGGTTACTGCGACAAAGCGGTTCGGATCAGGGAGAAGGAACATGGCCAGCAAGGCTGAGAAGATCGTCGCCGGCCTCGGCGGCATCGACAACATCGAGGAGATCGAGGGCTGCATCACCCGCCTGCGCACCGAGGTGTCCGACCCCTCGCTCGTCGACGAGACCGCCCTGAAGGCCGCCGGCGCCCACGGCGTCGTCAAGATGGGCACCGCCATCCAGGTCGTCATCGGCACCGACGCCGACCCGATCGCCGCGGAGATCGAAGACATGATGTGAACCCCACCGGTCCGCCGGACCGCGGGGATTCACCGGCAAGGGGCTCTTCCCGACACGGGACGAGCCCCTTCCGTATGTACGGATAGGCTCCATGCCATGTCTCGCATCGACGGCCGTACCCCCGAACAGCTCCGCCCGGTCACCATCGAACGGGGATGGAGCAAGCACGCCGAGGGCTCCGTACTCGTCTCCTTCGGCGACACCAAGGTCTTCTGCACCGCCTCCGTCACCGAAGGCGTCCCGCGCTGGCGCAAGGGCAGCGGCGAGGGCTGGGTCACCGCGGAGTACGCCATGCTGCCCCGCGCCACCAACACCCGCGGCGACCGGGAGTCCGTCAAGGGCAAGATCGGCGGCCGCACCCACGAGATCTCCCGCCTCATCGGCCGCTCCCTGCGCGCCGTCATCGACTACAAGGCGCTCGGCGAGAACACCATCGTCCTCGACTGCGACGTCCTCCAGGCCGACGGCGGCACCCGCACCGCGGCCATCACCGGCGCCTACGTCGCCCTCGCCGACGCCATCGCCTGGGCCCAGGGCCGCAAGCTGATCAAGGCCGGCCGGCAGCCGCTGACCGGCACCGTCTCCGCCGTCTCCGTCGGCATCGTCGGCGGCGTCCCGCTGCTCGACCTCTGCTACGAGGAGGACGTGCGCGCCGAGACCGACATGAACGTCGTCTGCACCGGCGACGGCCGCTTCGTCGAGGTCCAGGGCACCGCCGAGGCCGAGCCCTTCGCCCGCGAGGAACTCGACGCCCTGCTCGACCTCGCCGTCACCGGCTGCACCGAGCTGGCCACCCACCAGCGCGCCGCCCTGGAGACCACCCTCGCCAAGTAGGGCCCGGCCCAAGCCCTCCGGTCCGCGAGGGGCAACCCCGCCCCCCTCCCCGGCGTCCTAGGGCCTGTCTGACCATTCGCGTCGTCGCCCGAAGGGCGGCCGCGCGGCGAGAGCGCGTGCATGGCGCCGCGCGGCAGACGGGAATCGTCAGACAGGCCCTCAGGGGTACGGGCGCACGGCCCGACACCGTGTGCCCGGCCAGCCGCACCAGGGAGGAACACCGCCATGGCCGCCAGCCGACGCCGAGGCCGCCTCGCCGCCGTCGCCACCGCCGTGGCGGCCGCCGCGCTCACCGCGGGCCTCACCACCGGCTGCGGCGCCGTGCACAAGACCCTCGACTGCGTCCACACCGCCGACTCCATCGCCGACGGCGTCACCAACCTCCAGCAGGCCGTCGAGAACGCCGCGCACGACCCCCATCGCGCCGACTCCGCCCTCGACTCCATCCAGCACAACCTGGACAGGATCGGCGACAGGACCGGCAACGCCGACGTCGACAAGGCCGTCGACCACCTCGGCAGGGCCGTCGCCGGCGTCCGCACCGCCGTCAGGAACGGGGACCACACCCCCGACCTCGACCCGGTCACCGACGCCACCGGCGAACTGACCAAGGTCTGCACCCGGTAGACGGCGCCAGGGCGCGGGCCAGGGGGTGCGGTCCGCTCAGTACCTCTCGTCCCGGCGCCGCTCCCGCTCCTCCAGCCGCTCCTCACGGCGCGCCCGGTACAGCTCCTGCCGGTCCTCACGGCGGGCCCGGTGCAACTCCCCCCGGGCCTCCCTGCGCTCCAGCTTTTCCTGGCGGCGCTCCTCCTTCAGGCGCGCCCGCTCCGCCCGCGTGACCTTGCGCTCCACGCCGACCCCGCCCCAGAAGGCGAAACCGCCGATGACCACCCGCGGCGCGCCAGGCTCCGGCGGCACGTCGTCCCTCGGGTGCTCGAACGCGCCCATCACGCCGATGCCGCGCACCACCACCTCGACGCCGGGCGGCACGGTCACCTGCACCCCGCCCATGATCGCCACACAGTTGATCTCGACCTCACGGTCCGCGAAGTTCGCCTCGCGCAGGTCGATCTCCCCGCCGCCCATGAACGCGAAGCAGTTGAACCGCTTCGGCATCGTCCAGCGGCCCTTGCGCTCGAAGCCCGACATGATCGCGATCCCGCCCGACGAGGACCCCTCGCCCCCGACGATCCGGCTCGCCCAACTCCCGCTCGCCGCCGGCTCCTTGGTGAAGGACACCGGGGCGGGCGGCACCGCGGCACCGGCCGCGGGCAGATCCCGGGTGATCGGCGCCAGCTCCCCGTAGGTACGCGCGCTGTACGTGGCCTCCAGCCGCTCCTCGAACTCGGCCATGTCGAGGCGCCCCTCGGCGAGGGCGTCCCTCAGTACCTCGGCAACGCGCTCGCGGTCTGCGTCGGACGCCCGGAGGTCCGGACTTGCGTCGTCGGTCATGACAGCAGCCTACGAGACGGCCTTCTCGGCGTACATCTTGGCGATGACGGCCTCGATGTCCGGTTCCCGCACCGACAGATCCACCAGCGGGTACTCCGCCGCGATACGGGCCACGAGCGGCGCCGCCGACTGCCCCGCCGGGAACGCCAGCCACTGCCTCGGCCCCTCCACCCGCACCACCCGCGCCGACGGCACCCGGACCGGCGGCAGCTCCCGCTCCAGGTCCACCACCAGCGTCCGCTCGCTCTCCCCGGCCTCGTGCAGCCCCGCGAGCGCACCGTCGTACACCATCCGCCCGTGGTCGATCACCATGACCCGCGAGCACAACTGCTCGATGTCCTGCAGATCATGGGTGGTCAGCAGCACCGTCGTACCCCGCGCGGCGTTCAACTCCCGCAGGAACCCCCGCACCTTCGCCTTCGACACCACGTCCAGACCGATCGTCGGCTCGTCCAGGTACAGCACCTCCGGATCGTGCAGCAGCGCCGCCGCGACGTCCCCGCGCATCCGCTGCCCCAGCGACAGCTGCCGCACCGGCACGTCCAACAGCTCACCCAGCTCCAGCAGTTCCACGAGACGGTCCAGGTTCTCCCGGTAACGCCCGTCCGGGATGCGGTACATGCGGTGCGCCAGCCGGTAGGAGTCGATCAGCGGCAGATCCCACCACAGCGTGGTCCGCTGCCCGAACACCACCCCGATGCGATGCGCCAGCCGCGCCCGCTCCCGCGACGGATCGATGCCCGCCACCCGCAGCCGCCCGGCACTCGGCGTCAGGATGCCGGTCAGCATCTTGACCGTGGTCGACTTCCCGGCGCCGTTCGGCCCGATGTACCCGACCATCTCCCCGCGCGCCACCGAGAACGAGAGCGAGTCCACCGCCCGCACCTCGCGCCGCTCCCGCCTGAGGAACCCGGTCCTCCTGCGCACCTCGAAGACCTTCTCGACCCGGTCGAGAACGATGAACTCGCTGTCCGTCACCGCGTCAGCTCCCTGTACTCCGATACGAACGAAGCCCCGCCCGCCAGGCCAGCCCCGCCAGCGCGCAGCAGCCCACCGCCACCAGCGGAGGCGTCCACGCCACCCACCCCGGCAGCGCCAGCGGATACGGCCGCCCCAGCACATGACTCGCCGGCAGCCAGTTGACGAAGGCCAGCGGCAGCACGAACGTCACCCCGCGCACCAGCTCCTTCGCGAACACCGCCGGCGGATACTGCAGCAGCGTCGTACCGCCGTACGTGAACGCGTTCTGCACCTCCGAGGCGTCCTGCGCCACGAACTGGAACGCCGCCCCCGCCACGAACACCGCGCAGAAGATCCCGAACCCGCTCAGCACCATCACCGGCATCAGCAGCAGCTTCTCCGGCGACCAGTCGACACCGACCCGGGGCAGCGCCCAGCCCAGCACCAGCAGCCCCTGCGTCACCCGGCCCAGCCGCCGCAGCGCGAACCGGTCCGCCGCCACCTGCGCCAGCACCGGCGCTGGCCGCACCAGCAGCGTGTCCAGCGTCCCGTCCCGCAGCCGCCGCCCCAGCCGGTCCATCGACCCGATCACCAGGTCCGCCAGCCCGAACGACGTCGCCGACAGCCCGTACAGGAACGCCACCTCCGGCAGCGACCAGCCACCGAGCCGGTCCACCCGCGAGAACATCAGCATGATCGTGACGAAGTCGAAGAACGTCGCCGCGAAGTTCCCGAACGTGGTCATGGCGAACGACGTCCGGTAGGCCATCGTCGACCTGATCCACATCCCGGCGATCAGCCGGTAGGCCCGCGCACCCTCCACGAGCCGGCCGCGCTCAGCCACCCTGCACCACCACCCGCCGCGTCGCCAGCGACTGCACCAGCCGCCCGGCACCCAGCAGCACCACCGCCCACCCGCCCTGGAAGGCGTACGTCCCCAGCGGATCCCCGTGCCCGAGCAGGATGTCCGCCGGCGCCTGCAGCAGCGACGACCAGGGCAGCGCCCGCACCACCTCGCCGAGCGCGCCCGGGAACACGTTCAGCGGCAGCAGCATCCCCGAGCAGAAATACCCCAGCAGCCACGCCATCTGCCCCACCCCCGTGCCGTCCAGCAGCCAGAAGGCGCTCAGCGCCACCAGGTACCGGACGCCGAAGCCGACCACCATCGCCAGCAGCACCGCCACGAAGAACGCGACCCAGGTGCCCGCGTCGGCCGGCAGGTACATCGGGAAGCACAGCCACCCGAACACGAACGGGATCGTCCCCCGCCCCAGCAGCTGGAAGAACGCCCGCCCCAGATCCGCGGCCAGCCACCACAGCTGGAGATCGGCGGGCCGGTACAGATCGATCGCCACGTCCCCCGTACGGATGCGCTCCATCAGCTCGTCCTCGACACCACCGCCGCCGATCGCGAGCGTCGACAGGAACGCCTGCCCCAGCCACACGTAGGTGACGGCCTGCGCCTGGTCGTACCCTCCCAGGTGCGGTTTCAGGTCCCACAGCGCCCGATACGTGTAGACCAGAATGAGCCCGAAGACCGTGTTGGTGAAGACCCCTGCCGCAGTGGCCGCCCTATACGTCGCGTACCGTCTGAATCCCCCTATCGCGACGGCCGCGTACAACCGTCCCGCGCCCACGTCAGTCGACCTCCTCGGACCGCTCGACACCGAAGCGCAGGAGCCTAGTCCGGAGGCCCGGCGGCCGGCCACGCATTTCCGTGCCGGAAGCGTGCCGGAATCCGGGAACGGAACGCCAGGTGCGAGAGTCTTCAACCAGGGGGCGCAGAAGGCGTACGAGGCGTACGGGAACGTACGACGCGAAACAGGAGTCCGTGCACGAGATGAGCGACGAGCCGCAGCCGCAGCAGCCGAACGAAGGCGTGGCGCCGGAAAAGCCGCTGCCGGCTGAAGGGCCCGTGACCCCGGGGGGCCGCGAGGCGGCCGACGCCCCGGGCAAGGGGACGACGAACACAGCCCGGCCGGAGGCCGCCGCACCGGCCGACGGACCCAGGGGGGACGCCGGCGCCGAGCGGCCCGGGAAGGCCTCCCGGGACGAGGAGGGCGCCGGGAAGGCCGAGGAGGCCCCGGCCTCCGGCGCCGCCGGTCGCGCGGAGGAGCGGAAGACCCCGGACACGGCCGAGGCCGGCTCCGGGAACCGCACCGTCCCGGCACCGCAGGACCGTACGGTCTCCATGGCCCGCGCCCGCCAGGCGGCCCGGGACGCCCGCACGGACCAGACCCGGGACGCCCCGGACCAGAAGGGACGCGCGGCCTCCGGCGGCGAGACCTCCTCCGGCGGACCGTCCGCGTCCGGCACCGGTACTTCTTCCGCGTCGGGTGGCGTCTCCGCGTCGAGCGGCGGTTCCGCGTCGGGTGGTGCCTCCGCGTCCGGTGGCGAGACCTCCGGCAAGCAGGGCGGCGCCGGCAGGCAGGAGACCGCGGGCAAGCAGGACCTCTTCCAGAAGCCGCAGGTTCCGGGGGCCCGGACGCCCGAGAAGCCGCAGGTACCCGGAAGCCGGGTGCCCGAGGAGCCGCAGTCGGCCGAGAGCACCCAGGTGCTCCGCCGCATCACCCCGCCCCGGGGACCCCAGTCGTCCCCGAAGGAGCCCGGCAAGCCCGGCGAGCAGGCGCAGGCGCCCGAGACCACGCAGGTGCTCCGCCGGGTCAACGCACCCCGCGCGGGCGAGCCCGGCGGTCCCGCCAAGGCCGCCTCCGCGTCCTCTCCGGCCTCCCCGACGGCGAACCCCACCGGCCCCGCCGACCGCACGTCCCGCACGACCGGCGCCCGCCCGGCCGGTGCCGCCGCCGCGGCCGGTGCGGCCTCCGCTGCCGCCGCCGCGGCCGGGGCCGCCGCTCAGGCATCCCCCGCGGGTGCCGCGGGCGCGGCCGCGCCCGGCCCCCGCACCGGCGCGGGCGCCCGCAACGCCCGGCAGACGCCCGGCGCGGCACCCGGCCAGGACCCCACCGCCGTCGCCGCGGAAGGCCCCGTCCCCGCGGGCGGCGGCAAGGGCAAGAAGCCCAAGCGGCCCGGCCGCACCGGCTGGCGGCGCCTCGTCCCCACCTGGCGGATGGTGCTCGGCACCCTCGTCGTCGGCGTCCTCGTGATCATCGGCCTGTTCTTCCTCGGCTACTCGATGGTCAACATCCCGCCCGCCAACGCCCTCGCCACCAAGCAGAGCAACGTCTACCTCTACGCCGACGGCTCGCAGCTCGCCCGCGACGGCGCGATCAACCGCGAGAACGTCAGTCTCGCCCAGGTCTCCAAGGACGCCCAGCACGCCGTCCTGGCCGCCGAGGACCGCGACTTCTACACCGAGTCGGCCGTCGACCCCAAGGCGATGCTCCGCGCCGCCTGGAACACCGCCACCGGCAAGGGCAAGCAGTCCGGCTCCACGATCACCCAGCAGTACGTGAAGAACTACTACCTGGCCCAGGAACAGACGGTCACCCGCAAGGCCAAGGAGTTCTTCATCTCCATCAAGCTCGACCGGAACAAGTCCAAGGACGAGATCCTCGAGGGCTACCTCAACACCAGCTACTTCGGCCGCAACGCCTACGGCATCCAGGCCGCCGCCCAGGCCTACTACGGCCGCGACGCCAAGGACCTCGACCCGGCCCGCGCCGCCTACCTCGCCGCGCTCGTCAACGCGCCCAGCGAGTACGACGTCGTCGCCCACCCCGAGAACAAGGACGCGGCCGTCGCCCGCTGGAACTACGTCCTCGACGGCATGGTCAAGAAGGGCTGGCTCGGCGAGTCCGAGCGCGCCGGCATGAAGTTCCCCATGCCCAAGGAGCAGACCGTCTCCACCGGCCTGTCCGGCCAGCGCGGCTACCTCGTCGAGGCGGTCAAGCACTACCTGACCACCAACAACATCATCGACCCCGACCAGCTCGCCCTCGGCGGCTACCGCATCACCACCACCATCCAGAAGAGCAAGCAGGACGCCTTCGTCAAGGCCGTCAACAACCAGCTGGTCTCCAAGCTGGACAAGAAGAACAACAAGGTCGACAACTACGTCCGCGCCGGCGGCGCCTCCGTCGACCCGAGGACCGGCAAGGTCGTCGCCATGTACGGCGGCATCGACTACGTGAAGCAGTACACCAACGGCGCCACCCGCGGTGACTTCCAGGTCGGCTCGACCTTCAAGCCCTTCGTGTTCACCTCCGCGGTGCAGAACGGCTCCACCACCCAGGACGGCCGCACCATCACCCCGAACACCCAGTACGACGGCACCAACGAGCGTCCCGTGCAGGGCTGGAGCGGCGGCGGCTACGCCCCGCAGAACGAGGACCAGAAGTCGTACGGCCAGATCACCGTCACCAAGGCGACGGACCTGTCCGTGAACGCCGTCTACGCGCAGATGGCCGTCGACGTCGGCCCGTCCAAGGTCAAGCAGACCGCGATCGACCTCGGCATCCCCGCCGGCACCCCGGACCTCCAGCCGTACCCGTCCATCGCCCTCGGTCCCGCCACCGCCAGCGTCCTGGACATGGCCGAGGCCTACGCGACCCTCGCCAACCACGGCAGGCACGGCACGTACACGATGGTCGAGAAGATCACCAAGGACGGCACCGACGCGGTCAAGCTGCCCGACCAGCCCGTCAAGCAGGTCGTCAGCCGGGAGGCCGCCGACACCACCACCTCCATGCTGAAGAGCGTGGTCGACAGCGGCACCGCCACCGCCGCGCAGGGCGCCGGCCGCCCCGCGGCCGGCAAGACCGGCACCGCGGAGAACGACACCGCCGCCTGGTTCGCCGGTTACACCCCGAACCTCGCCACGGTGGTCTCCGTGATGGGCCAGGACCCGGTGACGGCCAAGCACATGCCGCTGTACGGCGCCCTCGGCCAGCCCCGTATCAACGGTGGCGGCGCGCCCACCCAGATCTGGGCCCAGTACACCCACGACGCACTGCAGGGCACCTCGTCCGGCGACTTCGACCTCCAGCTCCAGCAGGGCGCCGACCAGCCCCAGCCGGCCGGCTCCGGCAGTCCGAGCCAGCCCGGCACCACCCCCGGCCAGGACAACGGCGGCACCACCACCGGCACCCCCACGGGCGGCACCCCGTCGGGCACCCCCACCACCGGCGGCGACACCGGTACCCCCACCGACGGCGGCACGACGACCGGCGGCAACACCACCACCGGCGGTAACACCACCACCGGCGGCGGCACGACCGGCAACAACACCACCGGCGGCGGTACGACCGGCAACACCACCGACGGCGGCGCCACGAACGGCGGCGCCACGAACGGCGGCGCCGACGGGGGAGGCGGCACCACCAACGGCGGCGCCGGCGGAGCCACCGGTGGCGGGGGCCCGGCAGGAACGGCGGCGGGCGCCGGAGGCGGAGACCCCGCCTGACGCACGGTGTCAGTGGCCGCTGGTCGCCTTCAGCCCCACCACGGCGACCAGCAGCAGACACACGAAGAAGATCCTGGCGGCGGTGACCGGCTCACCCAGCACCACCATGCCGAGCACCGCCGCCCCGGCCGCCCCGATGCCCACCCACACGCCGTAGGCGGTACCGATCGGCAGCGACCTCGCGGCGTACGACAGCAGCACCATGCTCGCGACGATCCCGGCCCCCGTGAACACACTGGGAACCAGCCGGGTGAAACCGTCGCTGTACTTCATCCCGATCGACCAGCCCACTTCCAGCAGACCGGCGACAACCAGCAGAACCCAGGCCACGACAGGCACCTCCGAGACGAACGGCCAACTCTTCGGGTGCGTCGTCTTTTCCTGCATCCCGGTACGGCGCGTCTCGTCGGGCTCCCTCCCGAACCTAGCAAAGGCACGACAAAAGGGCTGGTGACCTTGGTCACCAGCCCTTTTCGGCAGCCCGGATCAGAGGTAGAGGCCGGTGGAGTCCTCCGACCCCTCGAACCGGTCCGCGGCCACGGCGTGCAGATCACGCTCACGCATCAGCACGTACGCCACACCCCGCACCTCGACCTCGGCCCGGTCCTCCGGATCGAACAGGACCCGGTCACCGGGCTCCACGGTCCGCACGTTCTGGCCGACCGCGACGACCTCGGCCCAGGCCAGCCGACGGCCGACCGCCGCGGTGGCGGGAATCAGGATGCCGCCCCCCGACCGGCGCTCACCCTCACCGGCCTCCTGCTTGACCAGGACGCGGTCGTGCAGCATGCGGATGGGCAGCTTGTCGTGCTGAGGGGTGCTGTGCTCGTTTCTCTTGGCGCTCACGCCTCGAACCTACCTGCCTGGGCCGTGTCTGTACGCGCTCGGGTGACCGTCGTCTCAGCGCCCCCGCCGCCGGGACGACAGGGCGACCAGCCCCACCACCCCGACCGCGAGCAGCGCCACCGGCACGGCCCGCTCCAGCCGGAGCGCGCCGTCCTCGTCCGTGAACTGCGCCCGGACCTCGCTCACCACCCGGTTGACCTGGACGTACGCCCGCCCCACGGTGTGGTCGATGTTGGCGACGACCTTGGCCTTCGCATCCCCGACGATCGTCTTCGGGTGCACCCGCACCCCGATCTCGTCGAGCGTCTCGGCCAGCACTTCGCGGCGACGCTTGATGTCCGCCTCGATCTGCGCCGGGGTTCTGGTGTCCGCCGTGTCCGCCACCGTACGGCCTCCGAAGTCTGCCGAATTTCTGCCGAATGCTGTTCCGAACAGTCTGTCAGCTCCCACCCGCGCCGCACCGCAAGGCCCCCCGGTTACGCTGGTCCGATGAGCGAGCGACTCCAGCCGGGGGACGTGGCCCCCGCCTTCACCCTCCCCGACGCCGACGGGAACGAGATCTCCCTCGCGGACCACAAGGGCCGCAAGGTCATCGTCTACTTCTACCCCGCCGCCCTCACCCCAGGCTGCACCAAGCAGGCCTGCGACTTCACCGACAACCTGGAGCTCCTGACCGGCGCCGGCTACGACGTCGTCGGCATCTCCCCCGACGAGCCGGAGAAGCTCGCCAGGTTCCGCGACAAGGAGTCCCTCGAGGTGACCCTGCTCGCCGACCCCGACAAGAAGGTCACCGAGGCCTACGGCGCCTACGGCGAGAAGAAGAACTACGGCAAGACCTACATGGGCGTCATCCGCTCCACGATCGTCGTCGACGAGGAGGGCAAGGTCGAACGGGCCCTCTACAACGTCCGCGCGACCGGCCACGTGGCCAAGATCATCAAGGACCTCGGTATCTGAGCACCCCCTCCGGACGACCGGCGGCCCACACCGGACCGACCCGGTGCGGGCCGTTCTCCTTCCTCCCGGCGTGACCGTCCGACAACCGGCTTCGTTACTCCGTACGAGCCGCGAACACGCGGCCGGAACGGAGGGGGCCCGATGGGGGACGGCACCTACAGCAGGCAGCGCCTCGCGGAGGCGGCCCGCGGAGCACGCACGCTCTCGGAGGCACTCGAGCGGCTGGGGGTGGACCCGAGCGGCCCCTCCCGGCGCTACGTGCTCGGCCGCATGAAGAAGCTCGGGGTGGACGTCTCCCACTTCGAGCGCGAGGGCGTGAAGTGGACGAGAGAGGCCCTCCAGCGCGCGGTCACCGCCTCCACCAACATGTGCGAGGTCCTCCGCCACCTCGGCCTGGAGGCCGTGGGCGGCCACCACACCCACATCAGCCGCAGGATCAGGGCGCACGGGATCGACACGTCGCACTTCCGGGTGCCGACCCGGCGAGGGAAGCCCTGGCGCGCCCGGACGCCGGAGTCCCTGCTCGTCGAGCAGCCCGCCGGCCAGGCCCGTCGCGTGCCCGGTGACCGGCTCAAGTGGGCGATGGCCGCCGTGGGCGTGGCGGAGCGATGCGCCGGCTGCGGCACCGAGCCGGTCTGGCGGGGGCGTCCGCTGCCGCTGGAGGTCGACCACATCGACGGCAACTGGCGCGACAACCGCATCGACAACCTCCGGCTCCTCTGCCCCAACTGCCACTCGACGACGGACGGTTACCGCGGCCGGGGCAAGCGGGCCCGGGGCGGCGCCCGGTGAGCGGCGGCGTGCGGTACACCCGTGAGCGGCTGGCCGAAGCCGCCGCCCGGTGCACGAGCCTGGACGAGGTCATCGCCTTCTTCGGCACGCGCCCCTACGGCAAGTTGCGTCGCTACCTCGCTCGGCGGTTCGCCCACTTCGAGATCGACACCTCGCACTTCTCCGACCCCGGCGGGCGCTCCCGGCCCGGGCCCGCGGAGTTGTGCGCCGCGGTCGCCGAGTCGGTCTCCGTCGCCGCGGCGCTGCGTCGGCTGGCGCGCCCTGACACCGGCACGCAACGGGCGCTGCTGCGCCGGTGGATCGCCGAGGACGGCCTTTCCACCGCGCACTTCCTCGGACAGGCCCACCAGCGGGGAAGGACGCGCACGGACCGCGCCAGGCGGCCCGAGGACATCCTGGTCCGGCGCGACGGCCGGCGTCGGACGCGCACCCGTCTGCTCCGTCGTGCGCTCCGTGAGGTGGGCGTACCGGAGGTGTGCGCCGAGTGCGGCCTCGGCCCTGAATGGCTCGGCAGGCCGATGACGCTGGAGGTCGACCACATCGACGGCGACTGGAGCGACGACCGCCGGGACAACCTCCGGCTGCTGTGCCCCAACTGCCACGCGACGACCGATACCTGGTGTCGAGGGGGTCGGGGTAATCCTTCGAAGCAACACAGGGGTGACCGGTAGCATGTGCGTGCACGCGGCCGTGGCGGAATTGGCCTACGCGCAACACTTAGGATGTTGTGGGAGAAATCCCTTGAGGGTTCGAGTCCCTCCGGCCGCACACCTTTGAACCGAAGGCCCACTCAGGAGGTACTGAGTGGGCCTTCGTCATCAGCCCAACAGTTCCCGGACCGCCGATGCCAGGGCCCTGAAGGCCTTGCCTCGGTGGCTGATCGCGTTCTTCTCGGCCGGGGTCAGTTCCGCGCAGGTGCGCGTTTCGCCGTCCGGCTGGAGGATCGGGTCGTAGCCGAAGCCGTTGGTGCCGGCCGGAGCGTGCCGCAGCACACCGCACAGCCGGCCCTCGACCACGCGTTCGGTGCCGTCCGGCAGGGCCAGCGCGGCGGCGCAGGCGAAGTGGGCGCCGCGGTGTTCCCCGGCGATGTCGGAGAGCTGGGCCAGGAGCAGGTCGAGGTTGGCCTTGTCGTCGCCGTGTCGGCCGGCCCAGCGGGCGGAGAAGATGCCGGGGGCGCCGCTGAGGACGTCGACGCAGAGGCCGGAGTCGTCGGCGACGGCGGGCAGCCCGGTGGCCTGGGCGAGGGCGTGGGCCTTGAGCAGGGCGTTCTCGGCGAAGGTGACGCCGGTTTCCTTGACGTCGGGGATGTCGGGGTAGGCGTCGGCGCCGACGAGTTCGTGGGGCAGGCCTGCTTCGGCGAGGATGGCCCTCAGTTCGGTGATCTTTCCGGCGTTGCGGGTGGCGAGGATCAGGCGGGTCATGCCGCCAGTATTCCTCGCCGCCCGGTCACAGCTCGGCCTGGCCCGCGCCCTTGAGCGCGCTGAGGTCGAAGACGTCGGCCATCTTGCGGAAGCCCAGGTCGCTGGGGTGCAGATGGTCCCCGGAGTCGTAGTCGGGGCGCAGCCGCTGGGGGGCGTACGGGTCGCGCAGGGCCCGGTCGAAGTCGACGACGGTGTCGTAGACGGTGCCGGTTCGGATCTGGGCGTTGACCTGCTGTCTTACGGCTTCGCGGGCGGGGTTCCAGCCGCGGTGGCCCTGGAGGGGCATCAGGGTGGCGCCGACGACCTTGAGGCCGCGGGCGTGGGCCTGGCGGACGAGGGTGCGCAGACCGGCGATGATCTTGTTGGGGTCGGCGAGCCGGGGGTTGCGGAGGATGTCGTTGATGCCGAGGTCTATGACGACGACCTTGACGTTGGTGCGGGAGAGCGCGTCGCGGCCGAAGCGGCGCAGGCCGCTCTGGTTCTCGGCGGGCCGGCCGAGGCCGTCGGCGAGGACCTGGTTGCCGCTGACGCCTTCGTTGACGACGCTGTAGCGGGGGAGTTGCAGGCCGCTTTGGAGGGCGGTGCGCAGTCGGCCGCCGAGGATGTCGGGCCAGCGGTGGTTGGCGCCGGTGGTGGAGGTGATGCCGTCGGTTATGGAGTCTCCGAAGACGACGACGGTGCCGTCGGCCTCGTTGCTGAGCACGTCGAGGGCGGTCAGGTAGCGCCAGTAGGGGGTCTGCTGGGCGTAGGGGGTGCCGGTGGAGTCCTCGGTGGCGTCGCCCGCGGCGACGTAGGAGATCTGCCGGGCGTGGGGGTGGTAGGTGACGGGCCCGGAGGGGGTGGGGGAGTAGGTGGTGACGAGGACGTCGGTGTCGTGGGGGACGGCGAGGTGCACGGCGTCGCTGACGGTCTGTTCGCCGGCGGGTATGACGACGGTGGTGCTGCCGTTGAAGGTGAGGCGGCGCATGGTTTCGGCGTCCGCCGCGGCGGTGCCGTCCCCGGCGGAGAGCGCGATGGTGGCGTGGGTGATGGTCAGCGGGGTCTGGCCGTAGAGGTTGGAGAGTGTGATGCGGGCACTCGTACCTCCGGTGTCCGCGTGTACGACGTTGCGGACGGAGTGGCCGGCCATGCCGGTGGTCTCGGTGCCGGGTTCGCCGCCGACGGGGGCGGTGGACCAGGAGCCGACCCAGGTGCCGGTGGAGGCGGGGGCGGCGTTGGAGTCGTGGTGGGGGCGGTTGTCGGCGACGGTGCCGCCGGGGGTGCCGTTGTCGGTTCCCACGGTGGCGTAGATGGCGGCGCAGACGGCCACGACCAGCGCGACGAGCGCGCTCAGCAGGCCATAACCATGACGCTTGGTCACGCTTTTGTTGTTCTCCTCGGGAGATGGGAGCCCGGGGCTCCGATCTTGGATGGCCCATGATGCGTCATGGGCCCGGGAGAGCTGACAGGGCCCTGCCCAATTCTCCGTTCAGACAGACGCCGGGAACTCCTGATCCGTTCCGGGAGTCGGTCAGGAAGGGACAATTGTGTGCGGGATCACCGAACGGGCGGAGCTGATGGAACCTACCGAGACGCAGACGGCGGGGCGGGCCGCGTCGTACCGCACGATGACGGCCTTCACGCCGGCCGACGAGGAGCGTCGGCGTGGTGTGCGGCGCATGAAACTGACCGCGGCGGGTCTGCTGCTGTTCGTGGCGGTGGTCTATGTGCTGGCCAAGCTGGCGGGGCATGAGGGTGCCGGGCCGTGGGCGGACTACGTGGCGGCGGCGGCGGAGGCGGGCATGGTGGGTGCGCTGGCGGACTGGTTCGCGGTCACGGCGCTGTTCCGGCATCCGCTGGGGCTGCCGATCCCGCACACGGCGATCATCCCCAACAAGAAGGATCAGCTGGGCGTCTCGCTGGGCGAGTTCGTGGGGGAGAACTTCCTGTCGCAGGAGGTGGTGCGGCAGCGGCTGCGGGCGGTCGGCATCGGCAGCCGGCTGGGTGCCTGGCTGGCCGAGCCGGAGCACGCGGACCGGGTGACGGCGGAGCTGGCGACGGCGCTGCGGGGTGCGCTGACGGTGCTGCGGGACTCGGATGTGCAGGCGGTGGTCGGTGAGGCGATCACGCGGCGGGCGAACGCGCAGGAGATCGCGCCGGGTATCGGCAAGATGCTGGAGAAGGTGGTCGCGGACGGCGGGCACAAGCGGGTGGTGGACCTGGTGGTGTCCCGGGCGCACGACTGGCTGGTGCTGCACGGCGACAGCGTGATGGGCGCGGTGCAGGGGGGTGCGCCGGGCTGGACCCCGCGGTTCGTGGACCGGAAGGTCGGCGAGCGGGTGTACAAGGAGCTGCTGCGGTTCTGCGTGGAGATGCGGGACATGCCGTCTCATCCGGCGCGTGGGGCGCTGGACCGGTTTCTCACCGACTTCGCCTCGGATCTGCAGTCCGACACGGAGACGCGGGCGCGGGTGGAGCGGCTCAAGGGTGAGGTGCTGGGCCGGGGTGAGGTGCAGGACCTGATCGCGTCGGCGTGGACGGCCGTGCGGTCGATGATCGTCGCGGCGGCGGAGGACGAGCGCAGTGAGCTGCGGCTGCGGGTACGGGCGGCGCTGCTGTCGCTGGGGGCGCGGATGGCGAGCGAGCCCAAGGTGCAGGACAAGGTGGACAGCTGGGTGGAGGGTGCGGCGGTGCACGTCGTGACGACGTACCGCAGTGAGATCACCTCGTTGATCACGGACACGGTGGCGGGCTGGGACGCCGATCACACCACCCGGAAGATCGAGGCGCACATCGGCCGTGACCTGCAGTTCATCCGGATCAATGGCACGGTGGTGGGATCACTGGCGGGTCTTCTGATCTACGCGGTGTCGCGGGCGCTGGGCGCCTGACGCGGCGTGATTCCGCGGGACGGGGGCACCCGTTCTGCCGTCCCCCGACGCCGAGGGACGTCCTTCGTCGAGGAGGGGAGTCATGGCCGCAGCGCAGCCACAGCCACAGCCGCAGTCGCCGTCACCGGACGCCGGGAAGCCGGGGGAGACCGGCCGGACCATCAGGACCGACATCCCGGCCCGGCTGGATCGTCTGCCCTGGTCCCGCTGGCACTGGACGATCGTGATCGGCCTGGGCACGGTGTGGATCCTGGACGGCCTGGAGGTCACGGTCGTCGGCAACATCGCGAGCCGGCTGTCCGAGCCGGGCAGTGGTGTGGCGATCACCTCCGGGCAGATCACGGGTGTGGCGGCGGCGCTGTACGTGGCGGGTGCCTGTACGGGCGCGCTGTTCTGGGGCCGGCTGACCGACCGTTTCGGCCGTAAGAAGCTGTTCATGATCACCCTGGCGGTGTATCTGGCGGCGACGGCCCTGACGGCGGTGTCCTGGGAGGCCTGGTGGTTCTTCCTGTTCCGCTTCCTGACCGGTTTCGGTATCGGCGGTGAGTACGCGGCGATCAACTCCGCGATCGACGAGCTGATCCCGGCGCACTACCGCGGCCGGGTGGACCTGATGATCAACGGCAGCTTCTGGCTGGGCGCGGTGGGCGGTTCGCTGCTGTCGATCGTGGCGCTGAACACGAACCTGCTGCCCGCGAACGTGGGCTGGCGGCTGACGTTCGCGCTGGGCGCGGTGCTGGCGCTCGTCATCCTGCTGGTACGGCGTCATGTCCCGGAGAGTCCGCGGTGGCTGTTGATCCACGGCCGGGACCGGGAGGCGGAGGAGATCGTCTGCGGCATCGAGCGGCAGGTGGAGGAGGAGAAGGGCGACCGGCTGCCCGAGGCGGAGGGTGAGCTGGAGATCCGTCAGCGCAGGAGCGTCACCTTCATGGAGATCGCCCGTACGGTCTTCGGCGAGTACCGCAGGCGGGCGGTCCTGGGTTTCTCCCTCTTCATCGGCCAGGCGTTCCTGTACAACGCGATCACCTTCGGTTTCGGCGCGATCCTGACGAAGTTCTTCAATGTGCCCGCGGACCGCACCGGCTACTACTTCGCGGTGATCGCGGTCGGCAACTTCTGCGGTCCGCTGCTGCTGGGCAAGCTCTTCGACACGGTCGGCCGGCGGGTGATGATCTCGTCGACGTACCTGCTCTCGGGTCTGCTGCTGTTCGGTACGGCCTGGCTGTTCGGTCAGGGTGCGCTGAGCGCGGGCACGCTGACGGCGTGCTGGTGCGTGGTGCTGTTCTTCGCCTCGGCGGGCGCCTCCAGCGCCTATCTGACGGTCTCGGAGATCTTCCCGATGGAGACCAGGGCGATGTCCATCGCCTTCTTCTACGCGCTCGGCACGGCGGCCGGCGGTATCAGCGGTCCGCTGCTGTTCGCCGACCTCACCGGCACGGGCAAGGTCGGCGACACGGTCCTGGCGTTCTCGATCGGTGCGGCCCTGATGTGCGCGGCGGGCCTGGTCGCGGCGTTCCTGGCGGTGGAGGCCGAGCGGCGGTCCCTGGAGGACATCGCCCGTCCGCTGACGGCGGTGGCCGGCCGTGCCAAGGAGGCCACCAGGAAGGCCCGTCCGTCCGGGTGTTCCCCGGGCCCGCAGGATCCCGCGGCGCCGCCGGCGGCGAGCAGGCCGTAGCGCGGGTCCCATGGGGGTGTCACGCCCCCGTGGTGGATCCGGGCCGGACGATCATGAGGATCGTCACGGTGGCCCACAGCAGGTTGAACAGCCCGGTGACCAGGGCGAGTCGCGCGGTCCGCCGGGCTGTGCCGTCGCCCTCCACGAGCGTGTTCTGGAAGGGCAGCACCAGGGCGGCGAGGACGAGGGCGGCGAGGGCGGTGAGCGCGATCGACACGATCAGCCAGGTGCTGCCGAGCACGCCCATCTCGCTCGCGGTGGCGAACCCGAACACCGGGACGACGACGCCGACGACGGCGTAGACCCGGCAGATCCGGTGCAGCAGCCGCAGGGTAGCGGCGGCGTCCTCGTCGTCCGGTGCGGCGAGCGCCCGGCGTGCGGCGTGCGGGAACATACCGGCGGCGACGGTCACGGGTCCTATGGCGACGATCGCGGCGAGGACGTGGACGGCGAGGAGGAACTTGGTCACGCAGGGACGGTAGGCGGGCGGGGGGACGGGCAGAAGTGGCGGGATTGCCAGGTGCCGACGGATTCCCGCCAGCCGCCCGACCGCGTCGCCCGCAGGCCCGTTCCGGCCGGGCCGGTGCCGGCGACAATCCGTCGTACGGATAGCTTCCTGCCATGCACACCGTGGCCGTACTGGCGCTGGACGGGGTCATCCCCTTCGACCTCTCCGCCCCCATCGACACCTTCGGCTGGGCGCGGCTGCCCGACGGCCGGGCGCCGTATCGGGTGCGGGTCTGCTCGGTGCGCGAGGAGGTGAGCGCGGGCGCCTTCACCATGCGGGCGCCGCACGGCCTCGACGCGCTCGCGGAGGCCGACACGATCGTCCTGCCGGGCGTCGCGGAGCCGCCGGGGGCCCTGCCGCCGGGGGTGGCGGACGCGCTCCGCGCCGCGGCGGCGAACGGCACCCGCATCGCCTCGATCTGCGTCGGCGCGTTCCTCTTCGCGGCGACGGGCCTGCTGGACGGCCTGCGCGCGACGACGCACTGGTTCGCGGCCGCGCAACTGGCCGAGCGGCACCCGGCGGTGACCGTCGACCCGAACGTCCTCTACGTCGACAACGGCCAGTTCCTCACCTCGGCGGGCGCGGCCGCGGCCATGGACATGTGCCTGCACATGATCCGCAGGGACTTCGGCTCGGCGGTGGCCGCGCACGCGGCGCGGATGTCCGTGATGCCGCTCGAACGGGAGGGCGGACAGGCCCAGTTCATCGTCCACGACCTGCCCCCGGCCCCGGCCGGCGCGACGCTGGAGCCCCTGCTGGAGTGGCTGCGGGACAGCTGCGAGCGCGATCTGACGCTGGACGAGATCGCGGCGAAGGCGGGCATGAGCGCCCGCACCCTGAACCGCCGCTTCCGCGAGCAGACCGGCACGACACCGCTGCGGTGGCTGCACCGGGCGCGGGTGCGGCGCGCGCAGTACCTGCTGGAGACGACGGCGTACTCCGTCGACCGCATCGCCGTCCAGGCGGGGTTCGGCTCCCCGACGGCCTTCCGGGAACGCTTCCGCGGGGTGGTGGGCACCAGTCCACAGGCGTACCGGAAGGCGTTCCGCGCGAACGGGGAGCAGCCGCCTGCCGCGCACCGCTGAGCGCGAACGCGCGCGTCGGACCGGCCGGCGCCCTAGGGGGCGGACGGACTGGAGGCGGTCGGTGTCCGAGGAGGGCGGAGGGGCCGGAGGGCGGTTGGTGTCCAAGGGGGCCTATCGGGCCGGAGGCCGTTTCGGTTGCCTTAGATGCACACAGCATCTTCACAATCGATGCTCGGCGTGCCAAGATCGTCGCACTGCGCCCGGCGCGTCCGGACGCGCCGTCGCGCAGACCCCTGGCCGGGGCGCACGCACACATCAGGAGCCCATGCCCCATGCCGAGACACCGTCTCTCCCCGCGTCAGCGGTGGCAGTCGCCGTGCTGACGTCGAGCCCGGTGACAGCACCGGCCGCGCACGCGCACGGCGCGGCCCGCGCGCTGCCACTCGGGGGGAGCGGTAGGCCTGACGGCTTCCGAACCGCTTGCCCCGCCAGGTGGTTAGGCGCTGCCGGGCCGACGGCTCTTCCCGCCCGCTGACAACGTAGTCATCCGGAGCGGGATGCGCACCGGATGACCGCGGAACCGTTCCTCCGGGCGGGAGCCGGGGCAACGGCGGCTTCCTCCGGGCCGGTTGGGGGTGCCGGTCCCGCCGGCGGCTGCGCGTCCGCTCCCGGCGGCGTTCCGTTCGCCGCATCGGTGCCCGTGCCGACCTCCGCGTCCGTTTCCGCCGATGCGACGGCCGCCGACGCGACGGCCCCCGGCCCGGCTGCCGCGCCGGTTTCGGCTCCGGATGGTGTTCCTTCCGCCGGCCCTGCCGCTGCCCCCGTCTCGGCTACGAGCCCTGCGTCCGGCGCAGTTACGGCACCTGGCCCCGTCGCAGGACCGGTCCCTGACGCCACCTCGGCCCCCGGCCCGGACCTCGCCTCGGCCGCTGTCGCTGCCCCGGCCTCCGGCGCCACCCCTGTCGCTTCTTCCTCATTCCCCACGGCCGTTTCCGCCCCGGCCGAACGGCCGGCTGAGGCCGCGCTCCACGGGGAAGGCGTGTCCGCAGAGCCGGCGGAGCACGAGCAGGACGCTGTGCCCGGCGATGAACAGGACCCGACGCTGGACGCTGTGCCCGGCGGTGACCAGGACCCGACGCCGGACGCCTCCGTGCCCGCCGCCCCCGGGCGCGACCCCGTCGAGCACCCACTCCCCGCCGAACCGGCCACGGTCACCCAGGCGCACACGTCCGCCCGGAACGCGAGCGGGATCCCTGCCACCGCGCAGGCTGATGACACCCCTGTCCCCACGGACCTGCCCGACGCCGTCGCCGACCAGCCGCTCCCGGCCGCCCCACCCGCGGCGGCGCCTCACGCAGCCGCACCTCACGCCGCCCAGGGGATGTCCGGACACTCGCCCCAGCCGTCGTACCCGCAACCGGAGCCCCCGCAGTCCACGCCGGTGGGCGCGTCCGATCCGTCGGCGTACCCACTGCCTGCCTCGGCGCCCCGGTCCGGCCGCCGTCGTAGCGGAACGGTCATCGCGGTGACGCTGCTGGCGACCGCCGTGGTGGCGGGCGGCGGAACGGCGCTCGCCCTCCGTCTCCAGTCACACCCGGCGCAGCCGCACACGCTCTCGGCGGCGCCCTCAGTCGAGCCGTCCGCATCCGTCGGCGGCGCGGCGGCGACGAGCCAGGAGCCTTCGGCCGCCGCCGGGGACTCGCCGGCCACGCAGTCGTCGTCACCGTCCTCGGACGTACCGCAGGCGGCTCAGCAGGTGGAGGCCATGCTCAAGGAGAACGAGCCTCTGCGCGGACGCGTGCAGACGGCCATCCTGGCGGTACAGCACTGCTGGTACGGGTCGTCCCCGATCCGGGGCGCGCAGCACGATCTCGTCAGCGTGGCCGACCACCGGGACGCCCTGGCCCGTCGCCTCGACCAGCTCGCGCCGGATGCGGACAACGACCTCAACGCCGCTGTGGACGCCCTGTCCCGGGCTTGGACGGCGTCCGCGAACGCCGACCGCGACTACAGCTCCTGGGCCTCGGACGTCGCGGGCTATGTCGATGACGGTCCGGTCATGGGCTGCCCGAAGGACGGCGCCGTGTACGACGGTGGGGCGGACGGGCACAACACGCAGGCGAACGACGCGAAGAAGCGCTTCGTCGAGTTGTGGACGCCCTTGGCCGAGTGGTACGGACTGACCGAGGTCAAGGCTGGGGACATCTAGCGGCCCGCGCGCCCACGTCCGGCGCGCGCCCGCCGCCGGCCCGGTGCCTGCTCCCCCGTCCGCCCGCGGCTCACGCAGAGGTGAGCCGCGGGCGGACGCCGTACGGGAGTCGCCCGGATCTACGGGTGACGCCGGTCGGCCACCGCCCAGGAGGCGACGGCCACGGCACCGGCGACGCCGAGGACCGAGGGCCAGGCGCCGACCTTCTTCGCCAGCGGGTGGGACCCGGCGAACGCGGCGACGTACGCCGCGGTCAGCGCGCCCGCGGCCTTCCCGCCCGCCTGCTTGCGCCACTGCTGTGCGGCGGCGGCGCCCGCGACGGCCAGGACGGCCCCGCCGAGCTGCCGCTTCTTGGTCCAGCGGGCGACGCCGTAACCACCGACGAGTCCGCTCGCGGCGACGACCGCGCTGGGAACCCTGGCCATGAGTGCCTCCATATATCCTGTTTGTCCTTGATCCGGGGGATACCCCCTCGTCTGTCCTGAGGCTAACGCGCGGGCCATGACCGTGATCGAACCTGAGTCCAGGCCTGTCAAGTTCTGGTTCGAGACGAATCGGGCTTCGCCGTGGGCCCGGCCCGCCGCCCCACGAGTCTCTCCGGCACCACCGCCGCTCACCACCGCCGCTCGTGCGCCTCCGGCCCGATCGCCCCGCCATGCCGGCCGCATTGCGGGGTACTGGAAGTCCGGTGCCACGAAGAGTCCCGGAGAAGGAGCCAGCAGCATGACCGTGACGATGCCGCAGCCGGAGACGAGATCCACCATCCCCGCGCCGTCGCCGCGGGTCCGCGACAGCGCCTCCGCGCGCTGGGAGGATCTGGCGGAGGCCGTGCGCGAGGCGGGCCAGTACACGACGAGGGCGGAGGCGGAACGAGTCACCCGTACCGTCCTGTCGGCCCTCGGCGCCCATGTGACGGGCGACGAGCGAGTCGCCCTGGCGCAGGCCCTCCCGCGCGAGGCGGGCCGGGTGATCGCGGCCCGGATCCCCACGGCCCACCCGCTGACGGCACGGGAGTTCGTGGAGTCGGTGGCGGCCCGCATCGAGGATTCGACCCCGGCGACGGCCCGCTGGCACGTCGGCTCGGTGCTCACCACCCTGTCCGCACAGCTGGGCGAGCCCCTGACGACCCGCGTCCTGCGCCAACTGCCGCCGGGCTACGCCCTCCTGTTCGGCCGCGCGGACCTGGCGCCGACGCCGTAGCCGCACGACTCACCGGGCGCCGCCGGCACCCGCCCAGCCCGGCGCCCGGCCACCACGCCCACACGGCGCGGCCGGGGTTCATCCCCGCGTGGTGATGTCCTCACCCAACTCCCCGGCCCCGCCCTCGAACCCGGCCGCCGCGACCTCCTCGTGAACGAGGTGCACTCACCCAAGGCGCTCAGCTCGCGGTGATCGCCGAGTAGGTCCACACGTCGGCCGGAAGCTCGTGCTCCAGGCGCCAGGTGATGGACATGGGCTTGCTACCGGTGTGCTTCTCGTATGTGGCCGGGCCGAGGAGAACCCACGGCTGGGACTTGCCTATGTCGGTGTTCTTGTAGCGCCGCATGAACAGCAGGACGTGGCTGCCGCGTTCCCGGTGGTGCCGGTAGCGCAGACCGGTGGGGGAGTCGGCGGCCGTCGCGTTCTGGGATTCCCAGTGGAAGAGCGCCGGGCTCAACGCGTAGTCCTTGTAGCGGATGGTGGGCGAGAAGTCCTTCTCGTTCTTGTCCAGCGTGATGAGGAGGGCGTCGGTGTCGAGTTCCTCGACCCATTGCACGCCTTGTGCGAAGGAGCGCGGCATCTGCCCGCCGAAGCGGGCCACTCCGAGGGCGGCGAGGATCTCGGAGCGGTTGTAGGCGCTGTGCACCTTCAGCGGGACGTCGCCGAGACGGCCGGACAGCGGGAGCGGGAAGTGGTCCGCCCGCTCGATGACGTGGGAGATCACCTGCCGCAGCTCGTCACGGAACACCTGCTGGGGACGCAGGGAGTCCAGGCCCTCCTGGAAGCTGGTGAACCCGCCTGCGTTGTCCCAGAGGTTGAAGAACAGCATGCGGGCGTACGACTGTCCGGTGGTGCCCAGGTCCTCGTACGGCGGAGCGTCGTCCTGGAGCAGGCGGAGGTAGGCCTGCGCGCGCTCCGGATCGTCCACGTGGAGGAAGGCGTGGACGCGCTTGAGGAGTGCGGCTTCCTCCGCGGGCGCGGGATCATCGATCAGACCGGCGCGGCGCAGGACCGTCGTCCAGGAGTTGTCGCTCTTGTACAGCTCCTTGATCTCCCGGCGGCTCTCCCGAAGGTAGTCGGCGAGACGGGGCGTGCCGTAGCTTCTGACCTCCTTCACCAGCGTCTTCACCGTGGCGCCCAGCTGGGTCCGGATGTTGTTGACGACGAGGTCTCTCGCCTTGCCTTCCAGGATGATCTGGCAGCCGGACGGCAGCTGGGGGAAGTCGTGCTCGATGTGGTCGAGGAGCCGGTTCCGCGACAGATTGGTCATGGCGCGGAACTGTTCCTCGAAGCGGAACTCGGCGCGGTGCTGCCCGATGAAGTCGAGGACGGTGAGAACGGGCTTCGTCTCGGTGCGCCGCAAGCCCCGGCCCAGCTGCTGGAGGAAGACGGTGGCACTGTTGGTCGGGCGGAGCAGGAGCAGGGTGTCCACGTCGGGGATGTCGAGGCCCTCGTTGAACAGGTCGACGGAGAAGACCACCTGGAGCCTTCTGTCCCGAAGGTCCGCCAGAGCCCGGGCGCGCACATCGGAGGGCGAGTCACTGTCGAGCGCCACAGCCTTGAAGCCGGCCTGCCGGAAGAAGTCCGCCATGAAGTGGGCGTGCGCCTTGGTCACGCAGAAGCCCAGCGCGCGCATGGCGCCGGGGTGGGAGACCTTGTCCCTGATCTGCTTCACCACGATCCGGGCGCGCGCGTGGTTGCCCGTGAAGAGGTTGCCGAGTTCCTGGTCCGCGTAGGCCCCCTTCTGCCAGCCGAGGTTCGTCAGGTCCGTGCCGTCGGGGATGCCGAAGTAGTGGAAGGGGCAGAGAAGGTCGTTTTCCAGGGCCTCCCACAGGCGCATCTCGGCGGCGATCCGGCCGCCGAAGAACTCGTCCTGGACGTTCAGCCCGTCCATCCGTTCCGGGGTGGCCGTCAGGCCCAGCAGCTCCTTCGGCCCGAAGTGGTCGATGACCCGTCGATAGGTGCTGGCCGTGGCGTGGTGGAACTCGTCGATGACGATGATGTCGAAATGGCCGGAGGCCAGTTGCTCAAGACGCTGGACATTGAGCGATTGCACGCTGGCGAAGACGTGGTCCCACTCGCGCGGTTCCTGCCCGGCGTGGAGAAGCTCTCCGAACGACGCGTCGTCCAGCACCTCCCGGTAGGTGCGCAGCGACTGCTTCAGGATCTCCTTTCGGTGGGCCACGAACAGCAGCCTCGGCCGGCTGGCGTCCGACCTGCCGCACAGGCGGCGGTAGTCCAGCGCGGCCATCACCGTCTTTCCGGTGCCGGTCGCCGCGACCAGAAGGTTCCGATGCCGCCCACGCAGCTCCCGCTCGATGGTGAGGCGCTCCAGCATGTCTCGCTGGTGGGGGAAGGGGCGTACCTCCAGCCCAGAGAGGTTGATCTTCAGGTCCGTGCCGGAGCCGGACCCACTGGCCTGAGCCAGCGCCTCGTCGAGACGTGCGCCGTGGAGGTCGGGGTCGTATGTCTCGAAGGCGATATCGTTCCAGTACGCGTCGAAGGTCGCCTCGAACTTGTCCAGTACGGCGGGTGTCGCGACGGACGACAGACGTACGTTCCACTCCAGGCCGTCGAGAAGTGCCGCCTTCGAGAGGTTGGAGCTGCCGACGTATGCGGTGTCGAAGCCCGTTTCGCGTCTGAACAGCCACGCCTTGGCATGCAGTCGGGTGGAGCGGATCTCGTAGTTGACCTTGACGGTCGCCCCGAAGTCCCGGACCAGTCGGTCGAGCGCCCGGCGGTCGGTGGCGCCGATGTAGGTGGTCGTGATGACACGGATCGGCACGCCCCTTTCCTTCGCGGCGCGCAGGGGGTCTTCCAGGACACGTATGCCGTGCCACTTCACGAACGCGCAGAGCAGGTCGATGCGGTCCGCCGTGCCGAGCTCCGCCCTGAGCTCGGCACCGAGACTCAGGTCCTCGGGCGAGTTGGTGATGAGCGACGTTTCGGACAGCGGCGTCAGGGGGCGCAGGGAATGGACACCCGGGGCCTCCTGTCTCGCGAGCGTCAGAAGCTGCCGCGGACCGTCGACGATCGTGCTGACCGCATCGGTGCCGCTCGAGTCGTGAGAACCAGCGGCGGCCAGTGCCTCCAGGATGCGATTGGCGGCCTTGACCCGTTCCGCGGCCGGAAGCTGGGCCAGCCTCTGGCCGACGGCATCACCGATGTAGCGAGCCAGGACGTGCGGAGCCGACTCCGAGCTGACCTCGACGTCGACGGCCTTCCAGCCGGCTGCCTCGAACCGCTCCAGCTCGTCGCGAACATCGCTCGTGATCAGCTTCTCGTAGACGCCCGCGATCGGCTCCGACACGCCCATCGGTTCTGCCACGGCTGCTCCCCCTGATCCCTCGCGGTACCGGTGCACGACATCGAGCACCGGCAAGGATCAGTTGTAACAGCGGCCACTGACAGATGAGGGCCTTGTGCCGGGAAGTGATCGGGCCCGGGCCACCCCCGACCCGGGTCGACGTTCCTATCCGCCGTGACAGGCCTCGTACCCCTCGCTGGAGCCGCACCAGCAGTCCGTGCCGCGCTGTGGGGGCCAGGCCACTGCTCGGCCGCGGGCTGCCAGGGTCGTGGCGTACTGGGGGAGGAGGGTGGTGTCGGACGGGGAGGAGCCTTCCGAGGCCGCGAAGGCCTCGTAGGAGGGGACCGTGCCCGTCACGATGCCCAGGTTTCCCGTGCCCGACGAGGCCAGCTCGCGCAGGGACGACTCTATGGTCGACAGGTGGGAGTCGTGGGACGAGTACTCGGCGGTCAGGGCCGGGTACGCCGACAGGAGTTCCGTCAGTTCCGGGGCCGGCCAGTGGAGGACGGCGACCGGGAAGGGGCGGGAGAGGGCCTCCCGGTAGGCGCCCAGTTCGGCCCGGAGGCGGGAGATCTCGGCCTGGAGCTCGGCCGGGTTGTCTGAGCCGAGGGACCAGACGCGCTTGGGGTCGTGCAGCTCGTCCAGGGGGACCGGGGCGGTGTGCAGGGTGTCGGCCAGGGCGTCCCAGTCGTCGTGGGTGAGGCCCCGCATGCGGCGGACGCGGTGGCGGCCGTAGACGAGGGGGTGCGTCGCCTGCGGGGGCTCCGTGGAGTCCGGCACGAGCAGGCTCAGCGCCTCCGTGAACGTCTCCTCGGCCGCCTCCAGCTCGTCGTGGGACTCCAGGGCCTCGGCGATGATCACCCAGGGCGCCGGATCGCGGGGCGCCGAGGTGCGCAGGCCGTCGATGATCGCCCTGGCCTCCGCCTCGTGGTCGTACTCCCACAGGTTCGACGCCTTCAGGGCGCGGACCAGGGAGGGGTTGTCCAGCCCCTCGGTGGACGACAGCAGGCGGTCGTAGAGCGCGGTGGCCGCGGGGCGGTCGCCGGACAGTTCCAGGTGGGCCGCTGCCCTCAGCAGCAGGGCCTCGGTGTCCTCGGGGTACAGCCCGGCGGTCCGCTCCAGGCGTGCCGCTTCGGCGGTGTGGTCGACGTTCTCGGCAGGCGTGTCGGGGCGCATGGGGGACACCGTACTGCCGAGCGGTGACAGAGGGAGGTAAGGGTGCGGCTTCCGGACCGGGCTTCCGGACGCGGAGGGCCCGGCGCACGTCGTCACTCCGTTCACCTGCGACGCCTGAGCTGGTTTCGCCACGAAGGGGGTGTATGGGACTTTGCGGGCGGACAGGTGGCCGAGGGTCTGGTGCAGGAGCCGCCGTCGTCACTTTCCTGAGGGCCTTGGGGGCGGATGCCCCTGGTGCTATGGCCAGTTGAGGGCGGCGCGCCTATCGTGCGGGCGGCTCCGGTGGAGGTGGTGTGCGGATGCGGGCTGTGTCGGGCGTGCGGGTCGTGGGGCACCGCGATTGCCGCAGGCGTGCCCGGCGCAGAGGGGTGCTGTGGAGCGGGGGCGAGGTGCTCGTCACCGCGGGGGTGCTGCTCCTGCTGCTCGTCGTGCACCAGCTGTGGTGGACCAACCTGGAGGCGCGGCGCGGCGCCGAGCGGAAGGTGGACGCGCTGGAGCGGGAGTGGGGGAGCGGCACCCCCGGCACCCCGGGCACTCCCGGCACCTCCGGCGGCCTCGATGCCGGTACGGATACCGGTGGCACCGGCTCCGCCCCCGCGCAGGATCCGGCCGCGTCCCAGCCGCCCGCGCCCCGGCGGTCGTACTCCCCGGTGGCCGCCGTGGGGCGCTCCCAGGCCTACGCCGTCCTCACCATCCCCCGGCTGGGGCTCCGGGTCCCCGTCGCCGAGGGCGTGAGCAAGGAGGACGTCCTCAACAGGGGGTACGTCGGTCACTACCCGGGGACGCAACAGCCGGGCCAGGCGGGCAACTTCGCGCTCGCCGGGCACCGCAACACGCACGGCGAGCCCTTCCGGTACCTGCCCCGGCTGCGGCGAGGGGACGACATCGAGGTGGAGACGCGGACGGCGACGTACACGTACGACGTCGACAAGATCCTGCCGCAGACCTCGGCCACGGACTCGGGGGTCGTCCGGCCCGTGCCGCGCTCCCTCGTACGACCCGGGTACGGGTACGACGAGCCCGGCTACTACATCACCCTCACCACCTGCACGCCCGAGTTCACCTCGCGGTACCGGATGGCGGTGTGGGGGAAGCTGGTCTCGATGCGGCCCCGCTGAGCCCGGCCCGCTCCTCGATAGTCTGTGCGCGACGATCACCAAGAGGGGGCCCGTATGTCCGACGAACCGGCCGGCGGTACCGGCGACGATGAGGACGACCCGCCCTGGATCGTCGCCCTCTGTCCCGTGACGCGCGAACTCGCCGCGCAGATCGTCGAGATGACCGAGGCGGACTGGGCCGACCCCGAGGCCGGTGAGCGGGCGGTGTCCGCCGCGGGCTGGGAGTCCACCGGGGAGTACCTGGGCGAATTCGACGAGAAGTGCCACAGCCCGGCGGGGCACCTCGTGTACGGCGACGACTGCTTCGCCATGCCCTTCGCGTACGAGTACTACGTGCACCCGGACGGGGCGATCGCGGAGGACTGCTGGAGCACCCTGCCCGGCTGGCACGGGATCGTCGACGGGCCGGCCGGCACGTTCGGCGCCCGGCTCGACGAGGTGGCCGACACGTTCGGCGCGCTGCTCGGGCCGCCCGACCACGACGTGACCCACGAGCGGCGGCCCGAGCTGGACCACGAGTGGCGGTACCGGGCCTGGCGTCGGGGCGACAACGTACTGGTCGTCGCGCCCGGGCTGGACGGTTTCTCGTACGCGCAGTTCGAGCACGCCTTCGTGCAGATCCGGCCGCTGCCGGCGGACGCGCCGTTCCCGTCGGCCCGGGAACTGCCCGACTTCTGCTGGTGACTAGCGCCGCTCGCGCAGCGCCGTGACGCTCACCGCTCCCACCAGCGCCAGTACGGCCGACACCAGCAGGGTGATGTTCGCGCCCCGGGCCAGGCCGCCGGCGGAGGTGGCGAGGGCGATCGTGAGGGCGACGCCGGCGCAGGAGCCGATGTAGCGGAAGGTCTGCTGGGCGCCGGAGCCCATGGCGGCGCGCTCGCGCGGGACCGACTCGACGGCGAGGAGCGGGAGCGCCCCGTTGAGCAGGCCGCTGCCCACGCCGCCGATGATCAGGCCGGGCAGCAGCCGGGTCCAGGAGCCGGAGGCGAGCGCGCCGAGCATGGTCAGGACGGCGATCGTGTGCAGGGCGAAGCCGAGGGCCAGCTGCGAGCGCGGCGCGATCCGTCCGGCCAGGTGTTTGACCTGGAGCGCGACGGTGAAGCTCAAGCCGGACCAGAGCAGGAACAGCCAGGCCGTGGTCAGGGGTGACAGGCGCAGCGTCTGCTGGAGCAGGGCCGGCAGGAAGCTGAACATGCCGATCACCGCGAGGCCGGTGAACAGCCCGCCCGCCGAGGAGGCCAGGAAGCGGGGGCGGCGCAGCAGTCCGAGGTCGATCATCGGGGTGCCGGCCCGGCGTTCCACGGCCACGAACACGGCGATGAGGACGACGGTCGCCGCGAGGAGCAGGCCCACCGGCGCGCGCAGCCAGCCGTCCCGGCCCAGGGTCAGGGCCGCGACCAGGGCCACCAGGGCGAGGCCGAAGGTGAGGGCGCCGAGCACGTCGGGGCGGCCGCCGCGCGGGGCGCGGGACTCGGCGAGGGTGCGGGTGCCGAGCGCGGCCAGGGCGAGGGCCGCGGCGCCGAGGACGCCGTAGCCGATGCGCCAGTTCGGCAGCGCGGCCTCGACCAGGGGGCCCGCGGCGATGCCGCCGCTGACGAAGGCGCCCCAGACGCCGGTCGCGTGCAGCCGGCCGCGCGGGCTCGGGAAGGCGTGCACGATCAGGCCGAGGCCGCTGGCCAGCAGGGCCGCGCTCGCGGCGCCCTGGGCGATGCGGGCGAGGGTGAACTGCCAGGTCGTCGTCGTGAACGCGCCGAGGGCGGTGGTGAGGCCTAGGGCCAGGGTGCCGGAGAGGAAGATCCGGCGGCGGCCGTAGTCGTCGGCGAGGCTGCCGGCCACCAGGAGCAGGGCGGCGAGGCCCAGCGGGGTGCCGTTCAGGAGCCAGGCCTGGGCGGAGAGGGGCGTGTGCAGGGCGGCCGCCGTGTCCGGCAGGGTGACCATCGGGGCGGTGTACGTCATGAGTGCCACGGCGGTCACCGCGCTGGTCAGGGCGAGTGTCGCCCGGGGGCGTACGGGTGCGTCCGGTACGGTCCCGCCGCGCACGGCGGCGGGGGTGGTGGCGGAGCCGAGCCCGGTCATGGCATGTCCTGTCCTTCGGCGACTTGCGTGTCGGTTCGGTCATTGAACCGAGCTGTCCCCGCCACCGTAACACTGTAGGTTCGGTCATTGAACCAAATGTCGGAAAGTGGCTACAGTGGTCGGCATGGCACTGGGCAAGGACTACGCGTCACAGGAGTGCTCGATCGCCCGCGCGCTCGAGATCGTCGGCGAGCGCTGGACGCTGCTCGTCGTCCGCGACGCGCTCTACGGCGTACGGCGGTACAACGACTTCCTGGTCCACCTGGGCATCCCGCGCGCCGTCCTGGCCGCCCGGCTCGGGACCCTGACCGCCGAGGGCATCCTCGAGAAGCGCCGGTACCAGCAGTCGCCGCCCCGGGACGAGTACGTGCTCACGGAGCGGGGCATCGCCCTGTGGCCCACCCTGCGGGCCCTCGGCCTCTGGGGCCGCGAGCACTTCACCGAGACCCGGCTGCGCTACTTCCGGCACGCGGCGTGCGGCACCGAACTCGGGCCGTACGGCGAATGTCCCGCCTGCGGAACCATCGTGCCGGTCCCGGACGTTGTCATGGAGCCGGGACCCGGACTCGATCCGGACCCGGCGGACGCGGTCAGCCGGGCACTGCTCCGGCCGAGGCGGCTGCTGGAGCCGCTGGAGACCGACCAGGTGTGACCGACACGGCGCTGCGCCGGGGGAAGGGGGAGGCGATGGCCCGCGATCGTGCGGCCGGCGCGCGCCCCCTCGCGTTCCTCCTGTTCCCGCTGCTCGTCCTGCTGCCCGTCGCCATGCTCGACACCGGGGGCCTCACCACCACCGTCGCCCTCGCGGCGACCGCCGCAGCCGGGTCCGCGCTCGCCGTCTGCTCCCTCCTCACCGCACGCAGCGCGCCCGCCGACCCGCCCACCCGGGTGCGCACGGCGATACGCGACCGGGACCGGCGCACCGCCTTCCTGCCGCAGCGCGATCCCGACGCGCCCGGCCGGCGCCGGCCCAGAGCGCCCGGAGAGTCCCTTCCGGCGACCGCCGCGTAGGGCACGTCCTCCCGCTTTTTCCATGCGTACGTGACCCCGCGCGGGTCGTCATGCCGACTTCCAGCTCAGCTCCGGCACGACGAGACCCTCCGGAGGGCTCACCCATGTCCGTCTTCCCCGTCTTCGCGCACCTGGTCGAGCGGCTCGCCGACCTGCTCCAGCCGCTGTTCCACGCCTCCGCGGCGGCCGCCGCGATCGTCCTGTTCACCGCGCTCGTACGGCTCCTCGTCCACCCGCTGTCCCGCGCCGCCGCCCGGGGGCAGCGCGCCCGCGCCGAACTCCAGCCGCGCATCGCCGAACTGCGCACGCGGCACGCCGAGGACCCCCGCCGGCTCCAGCAGGCGGTGCTGGAGCTGCACGCCGAGGAGAAGGTCTCGCCGCTGTCCGGCTGCCTGCCCAGCCTGCTCCAGCTGCCCGCCTTCTTCCTGCTCTACCACCTCTTCGCCGGCGCCTCGATCGGCGGCGGGGGCGACGGCCTGCTCGCGCACCGGCTCCTCGCGGCGCCGCTCGGCGGGCGGTGGGCCGACGCGCTCGCGGACGGCGGGGTGTTCGGCCCGGCCGGGCTGGTCTACCTCGGGCTGTTCGCGCTCGTCGCCGCCGTCGCCCTCTTCAACTACCGGCGCACCAGGCTGATGACGGCCGGCGGCCCGCTCGCCCCGGACGCGGCGGACGGCGAGCGGGTGCCGGGGCTCGGCGCGGTCGGCAGGGTCATGCCGTTCATGTCCTTCCTCACGCTCGTCACCGTGGCCGTCGTCCCGCTCGCGGCCGCGCTGTACGTCGTCACCAGCACCACCTGGAGCGCCGTGGAGCGGGCCGCGCTGTACCGCTAGCCGCACCGCCGGGAGGATGTGGCTACGGTCCAGTACGTGAACAGGGTCTTGCGGACTGGACCGGGCGCTTGGAGGATCAGCCAAGTCCGCCCCGATGGCTGCACCCGTCGGCCGGGCGCCCGCGATCGAGGGAGATTGTGACCATGAAGCTGCTGCGAGTCGGTCCCGCGGGGGCGGAGCGCCCCGCCCTGCTCGACGCCGACGGAACCCTCCGGGACCTGTCGCGCATCGTGGACGACATCGACGGTGGGCTCCTCGCCGACGACCCGGCGCTCGGCCGGGTACGGGCGGCGGCCGAGTCGGGCGCGCTGCCCGCGCTGGACCCGGCGGGGGTCCGGATCGGGCCGCCGGTCGGCCGGATCGGGAAGATCGTGTGCATCGGGCTCAACTACCACGACCACGCCCGCGAGACGGGCGCCGAGCCGCCCGCCGAGCCGGTCGTCTTCTTCAAGGCGCCGGACACGGTCGTCGGCCCGAACGACACCGTGCTCGTGCCGCGCGACTCCGCCAAGACCGACTGGGAGGTGGAGCTGGCCGTCGTCATCGGGCGTACGGCTCGCTACCTGGAGTCGGCCGAGGAGGGGCTCGCGCACGTCGCCGGGTACGCGGTCGCGCACGACGTCTCCGAGCGGGAGTTCCAGATCGAGCGGGGCGGCACCTGGGACAAGGGCAAGAACTGCGAGACGTTCAACCCGCTGGGTCCGTGGCTCGTCACGGCGGACGAGGTCCCCGACCCGCAGCGGCTGCCGCTGAAACTCTGGGTCAACGGGGAGCTGAAGCAGGACGGCACGACGGCCGAGCAGATCTTCCCGGTCGGGGAGGTCGTGCGCTACGTCAGCCGGTTCATGACGCTCTACCCCGGCGACGTCATCAACACCGGGACCCCGGCGGGCGTGGCCATGGGCCGACCCGAACCGAAGCCGTACCTGAGGGCCGGCGACGTCGTCGAGCTGGAGATCGAGGGCCTCGGCCGGCAGCGGCAGGAACTGAAGGACGCGTAGCCGCTCCGCCCCCTCGCGACACCGGGGCCGCGGCCGACCCGGGGCCAACCCGCCGCCCCGGAAGGCCTGTTGGTCATATCCTCTCCCGTGGACGTGCCGTGGAAGCGCCGTGATCGCCGTACGACGGCTTCGAGGGCGGGCACGGCGCCGGTGCCGGCAATGCCGAGGGGTGGGGGATGGCCGCGACGGGGGCGGACGGGATCTCGACGAACGGGCGCAGGGCGGTAGGCCCGTTCCAGTGGGCGGCGGCCGCGCTCGGCATCCTCGCCGCGTGCGCCGCCGTGGCCATGTTCTTCGGCACCAAGGTGTGCAACCAGCAGACGGTCTCGGACGGGCGCGTCGTCGAGGTCTGCCGGCACCCGGAGATGACGGACCCTCCGATGGTCGTCCTCGGCCTCCTGATGCTGGTGCTCCTCGGGGCCTTCTTCTCCGAGGTCTCCGGATTCGGCATCACGCTGAAGCGCCAGGTGGAGGAGGTGCGGGGCATCGTGCACGAGGCCATGGTCGAGACGCAGCAGTTCCAGGCGAGGCAGCAGGAGGTCGAGGGGGACCTGGCCGACGGGGTGAGGGAGGCGCTCAGCAGGGCGGGGGCCGGCGGTCGACCCGCCGTGCCGGCGTCGGACGACCCCGTCGAGCGGCTGGCCGCACGCTACAACGAGATCCGGTGGACCATGTCCAGCGGGCGGGCGAGGACCGCCGCCATGAGCGAGGTCGCCGACGAGATGGTCCGTCTGCTGCGAGGCGCCCGGGACTTCGACGTCGAGCGCCGTCTGGGGAGCGGCGACCACGGGCTGCGGCTGGCCGCTGCGGCCTACCTGTACGCCAACCCGGATCCGGCGTGGGGGCGCGAACTCGCCGAGGCCGCGGTGTCCGAGGAGAAACCGTTCAACGAGTACTGGGCGCTCAAGGCGCTGCGCGAAGTGTTCAGGGGGAACTGCGCGCTGCTCGACGACGGGACGAGGAGCCTGCTGCAACGACGTATGAGCCAGCTGCCCCCGCGCAACGACCGCGCCGAGCAGATCCGCAGGCTGCTGCGGGACTGCCCGGCGGGCCGTGGCGGTCGGGCCGCGGTCTGAGCCGTGCCGCTCAGTCCAGCAGCGAGGCCAGCCTGCGCCATTCGTCCCGGGGGAGGGCGTCCCGGGGGCCGGTGCTGATCAGCTGCAGGGCCAGGTGGTCGGCGCCCGCGGCCTGGAACGTCTCGATGCGTTCCCGGACCCTGTCGTCGTCGCCCCAGGCGAAGACCGCGTCGACCAGGCGGTCGCTGCCGCCGTCGGCGAGGTCCTCCTCCGTGAAGCCGAGGCGCAGGAAGTTGTCGGTGTAGTTCGGCAGGGCGAGGTACATCGCGAGGGCCTCGCGGGCCAGCGCGCGCGCCCGGGACGGGTCGGTCTCCAGGACCACCTTCAGCTCCGGGGCGAGCAACGGCCCCTCGCCGAGGATCTCGTGGGCCTGCGCGGTGTGCTCCGCGGTGACCAGGTACGGCACCGCGCCCGCCGCCCGGTCGCGGGACAGCTCCAGGGTCTTCGGGCCGAGCGCGGCCAGGACCCGGCGCCCGGCGGGGACCCCGGCCGCGTCCAGGGCGTCGAGGTAGGAGACCAGGGCCGAGTACGGCCGGCGGTACTGGTCGGCGAGCTTGGCGTGGCTGACGCCGAGGCCGAGCAGGAAGCGGCCCGGGTGGGCGGCCTCCACCTCGGCGAAGGCCGCCGCGCTCTCCTCCGCGTCGTACTGCCAGATGCTCTGGATGCTGGTGCCGACGACGAGCGTGTCGGTGGCCTCCAGGAGCGGCAGGGCGTGCTGGGCGGCACTGCTGCCGCCCAGCCATACCGTCCCGTAGCCGAGTTCCTGCAACTCGGCCGCCGCCTCGGCCAGTTCGCCGCGCCGGGAGGGGTCCTCCGAGCGCAGCCCGACGTTCCAGATGCCGTAGCGTCCGACGGTCTGCCGCAGTGGGTCGGTCATCGCTGGTGGTCCCTCCGGTCGAGCGTGGTGCCGTGACTGCCGTGCACCGGTGCCAACCCGGAAGATCGCCGGGTTAATCCCCGGCCCTGCCCAGGAACTTCTCCAGCGCCTCCACCACGAGACGGTGGTCCTGGAGCTGGGGCAGGCCGGAGACCGTCACCGCGCCGATGACGCCCGCGTTCTCGACGTGGATCGGGAACGAGCCGCCGTGCGCCGCGTAGACGCCGGGGTCGAGGCGGGAGGAGTCCTCGAACGTCGTGCCCTTGGCGCGGAAGCGGGTGCCGACCAGGTAGGAGGAGGCGCCGTAGCGCTCCACCACCCGGCGCTTGCGGGCGATCCAGGCGTCGTTGTCCGGGGTGGAACCCGGCAGCGCCGCGTGGAAGAGCTGCTGGCCGGCGCGGTGGATGTCGATCGCCACCGGCGCCCCGCGCTCGCGGGCCAGCTCCACCAGCAGGGAGCCGAGCGCCCAGGCGTCCTCGTGGGTGAACCGCCCCAGGACCAGCCGGCGTTCCTGCGCCTCCAGCTCCGCCACCGACGGGGCGGGTTCGGGGATGGTCCGCGGGCCGGCCATCAGAGAGTCACCGTCACCTTGTCGCGGGCGGACCGGCGGGCCGCCTCCAGCACGTCGAGCGCGGCGGCCGCCTCCAGGGCCGTCACCGGGTTGGGGCCGGCGCCGTTCAGGGCGCCGGCGACGGCCGCGTAGTAGGCGGGGTAGTCGCCGGGCACGGTAGGTACGGGGGTGCCGCCGCCGGTCAGCGGGGACTCGCCGGCGCCGATACGGCCGTACAGGGACTCGGGTTCACCGCCCCACCGGGGGCCGGGGCGCAGGCCCTCGCGCAGCGCGCCCTCCTGCGGGTCCAGGCCGTACTTCACGAAGCCGGCCTCCGAGCCCAGCACCCGGAAGCGGGGGCCGAGCTGGGGGGTCGTCGCGGAGACGTAGAGGTGGGAGCGGACGCCGCTCGCGTGGGTGAGCGCGATGAAGGTGTCGTCGTCGGTCTCGGCGCCGGGGCGGCGCACGTCCGCCTCGGCGTACACCTCGGCGGCCGGGCCGAAGAGGACCAGGGCCTGGTCCACCACATGGCTGCCGAGATCGTAGAGCAGGCCGCCGATCTCCGCCGGGTCGCCGGACTCGCGCCAGCCGCCCTTGGGCTGCGGGCGCCAGCGCTCGAAGCGGGACTCGAAGCGCCGCACCTCGCCGAGGGCGCCGTCCGCCACGAGCTTCTGGAGGGTCAGGAAGTCGTTGTCCCAGCGGCGGTTCTGGAAGACCGACAGGAGCAGGCCGCGCTCCTCGGCGAGGGCGGCCAGCTCGCGGGCCTCGGCGGCGGTGCCGGCGACCGGCTTGTCCACGACCACCGGCAGGCCCGCCTTGAGCGCGGCCGTGGCCAGCGGGACGTGCGTCCGGTTCGGGGAGGCGATGACGACCAGGTCCAGCTCGCCGGCGCGGTCGAACAGCTCGTCGGGGGTGGCGGCGAGCGTCACGTCCGGGAACTCGTCGCGGGCCTGCTGCTGCCGCTCCGGGTCGGAGGTGACCACCGTGTCCAGGGCGAGGCCCTCGGTGGCGGCGATCAGCGGGGCGTGGAAGACGGAGCCGGCGAGGCCGTAGCCGATCAGGCCGACGCGGAGGGGAGGAGCAGTCATGCCTCCTACTTTGGCAACGCTGTTGCCAAAGTGCAAGCGGTGGGCAGAATGGGTGGCGTGAACAGGACGAGGAGCGGCGAGCCCGCCGGAGCGAACCTGCGCGCGGTGCGCTCGCACAACACCGCGCTCGTGCTCGACCTGCTGCGCGGGGCCGGTGCGGACGGGATCAGCCGTCTGGAACTGGCCGAGGGCACCGGGCTGACCCCGCAGGCCGTCAGCAAGATCACCGCCAGGCTGCGGGAGGAGGGGCTCGCCGCGGAGGCCGGGCGCCGGGCGTCCACCGGGGGCAAGCCGCGGACCGTGCTGCGGCTGGTGCCGGAGGCCGGGCACGCGGTGGGCGTCCATCTCGACCGGGACGAACTGCGGGCGGTGCTGGTCGACCTCGACGGGGCCGTGGTGGGCGAGCGGCGCGCCGCGCTGGACCTCGGGGCCGGGGCGGAGGCCGTGCTGGGGACGGTCGCCGAGGAGGTCTCGGGGCTGGTGCGGGAGGTGCCGGGGAGCGCGGGGGAAGGGCTCGCCGGCGTCCGGTCGCTGCTCGGCGCCGGGGTCGCGCTGCCGGGGCCGCTGGACCACACGCGCGGGGTGCTGCACCGGGTCACCGGGTTCCCGGAGTGGGACGGCTTCCCGCTGCGGGACGCGCTGGAGGCGCGGCTGGGGGTGCCGGTCGTGGTGGACAAGGACACCAACGCGGCGGCGCTCGGGCTGTCGGTCGGCGGCGAGGGCGGCTCCTTCGCCTACCTGCACCTCGGCACGGGGCTGGGGGCGGGGCTGGTGATCGGCGGGAGCGTGCACCGGGGGGCGCGGACCGGCGCCGGGGAGTTCGGGCACCAGGTCATCCAGCTGGACGGACCCGAGTGCGGGTGCGGGGACCGGGGGTGCCTGGAGGTGCTGTGCCTGTCCGCCGTGGGGCGGGGCGAGGTGGGGGCGGCCGCGCGGGTGCTGGGGGTGGGCGCCGGGAACCTGGTCGGGCTGCTCGACATCGACCGGGTGCTGCTCGGCGGGCGCACGATCGTCGGCGCGCCGGAGCCGTACGTCCGCGGGGTCGCCGAGGTCCTCGACGCCCGGGCCCGTCGGGAGGGCATGCCCGCCGGGACGGTGGCCGTGGAGGCCGCTCCACGGGGCGAGGGCGTGGTGGCGGAGGGCGCGGCGCAGCTGCTGCTGGCGCCGTTGTTCGGGCGGGGGGACGGGTGAGACGCGGCTGACACCCGGGGCCGCGCCGGCACGGCGGTGCCGGGTGGGTGGCGTTCGAGGTGGGAGTGGGTGAAGTTGCGAGGGGTTTTCCCGGTGATCGGGTACTCATGGGGTTGCGGGGGCGCCTGGTGAGGAGGGTGCGGATGGGTGCCATTCGGATGGAGATCGTCGGCGGGTTGCTGGGAGCCGGGGTGCTCTGCCTGGGCGTCGTGGGGCAGGCGGATGCCGCTGGGCGTGCGGAGCAGGGGCGTGTCACGGTCTGCGGGGCCGACTCGGTGTCCGGGCTCGGCGTCTCCGCCGTCGGGGACGTCGGCTGCGAGACGGCGCTGCAGGTGGCCGCCGCCTACACCAGGGCCGGGCGCGACGCGGCCCGTGGGCCCGTCGACGTCCAGGCGGCCGGAGCCGGGTGGAAGTGCCAGGAGCGCCTGGGCGACCCGGATCCCTTCCAGGAGTGCGTGAACGCGGGTGACACCGGCAGGCGCGTCGTCCTGACGTCCTGATCGGCGCCGCGTCCACCACGGGTCCCGGCGTCGGCTGATCGGGCGGAGTCGCGGGCCGTCCCGGTGTGGCGGCCCCGGCCCGCGCCCCGGGCCCGGCATGGTCATGTGTTCATGCGACCGTGCACGTCCCTGCCCCTCTGCCTCGCCGCCGCGGCCGCCGTCCTCGCTCCCGGGGTCTGCGGGCCGGCGGCCGCCGCCCCCGAGGACATGACGCCGTCCTGCTCGGCCCCCGGCACGCACGACTTTCCGCTGGCCACCCGGATCCGCGGCGGCCCGGCCTCCTACGTGGCGGGCGGCGGATACGGCACCTGGTACCTCGACCTCACCAACACCACCCGCCGGACCTGCACCGACGTCCATCCGGTCGTCGTCCTCTTCGACGACCGGCGCACGCTGGGCGCGGACCGGGCCGAGCTGGACTTCTACGACGGCCCGCGGGCCCGGCCGGTGACGTTCGAGAGCACCGACGAGCAGGAACTGGTCGGGGTGTTCGAGGGGCCCGGGTTCAAGGGCTTCACGGTGCCGCCCGGCGGGACCGTCAGCGTCAAGGTCCGGCTCGCGGTCGGCCCCGGCACCGCACCGGACCAGGTCACCGTCGACGCGGCCGCCGTACAGCGGCGCGGCCAGGACGGGGACTGGGTCGGGGACTCCAACGCCTACCGGTTCGCGATCGTCGCCGAGGGCGAGGACGTGACGCCGGCCCCGGACGAGACGAGGGGCAAGGACCAGGTGCCGGACCCGGCGCAGACCGGCGGCAAGGAGTCCGTGCCGGACCCGGAGCGGTCGCGGGGCGCCGGCGGGCTGCTCGCCGACCCGTCCGGCACTCCGGGGGCCCCGGCGGACCCCTCCCTCCCCTTCGCCGAGGAGGCGCAGGAGGCGGGGGAGCGGGCGCACGAGCTGGCACGCACCGGAGTCGGCCTCACCCACGGCCTGCTCGCGGCCTGCGCCGCCCTCCTCTGCGTCACCGGAAGCGCCTTCGTCCTGGCCCGCAGACGCCGCTGATCCGGTGGCCGGGGCCCGCTCGCTGCCGTCGCCGCACCGCGGCCGGACGGGTCGGCAGCCCCGCGGCGGCTGACGAGGGGCCGACGGGCGACATGCTCGGGCAGACGCCGTGCGGGTCGGGAGACTCGCGGCGGCTGCGGCCGTGGGGTCGGGCGACCTGCTCGGGCGGGCGCCGCCCTACGCCGTACGGGTCGGCAGACCGGCCGCGGCCGCCGCCCCTCGCCGACGTCCCCTCGTCCGGAGCGCCTCCACGCGGACGTCACCACCCCCGGATCCACACGGTCGGCACCACCCCCTCCGCCCCGCCGCGCCCCGCACGCGCCGCCCCGTCCTCGCCCCCAACCCGGGCCCGCCCAGCAGTAATCGCGCTCTCGTCTGCGACGATCCCTGCGTGGATTACCCGAACGACCAAGTCCCCGGTGCCCCCGTCCGCTCCGGCATTCCCGAGCACGGGCGCATTCCGAAGTACTACGCGGTGAAGGCGCGGATCGCGGCGCTGCTGGAGGAGCTGGGGGAGGACAGCGTCATCCCGACCGAGCGGGACCTCGCCGAGCGCTACGACGTCGCCCGCGAGACCGTGCGGCAGGCCGTGCGGGAACTGGTGCTGGAGGGGCGGCTGAGACGGAAGGGGCGCGGGACGGTCGTCGCGGGGCCCAAGCTCGCCCAGCCGCTGTCCCTCGCGAGCTACACAGAGGGCGTGCGCCGCCAGGGCCGTACCCCCGGCCGTACCCTCGTCACCCTCGACCGTTTCCCCTGCCCCGAGGCCCTCGCCGCCGAGACCGGGCTCACCCGGGGCGAGCCCGTGTGGCACCTGGAGCGCGTGCTGCTCGCCGACGACGAGCGGGTCGGCCTGGAGAGCACGTACGTCGCCGTCGCGCGGGTGCCGGGCCTCGCCGCCGACTTCGACCCCGACTCCTCCTTCTACGGCTACCTCGCCGCCCAGGACATCGTCTTCGGCGACGCCGACGAGCGGATCGAGACCGTGCTGGCCACCCCCCGCGAGGCCCTGCTCATCGGTACCCCGCCCGCCCTGCCGATGCTGCTGATCCACCGGGTCTCCCGGGACGCGGAGGGCCGCCCGCTGGAGCGGGTGCGGTCGCTGTACCGCGGCGACCGGTTCTCCTTCACCACCCATCTGCGCGGCTGAAAAGCAACCCCTCGGACTCGGGGTGCTTCATAACGGAAGGATAACGGGTCTAGCCCAAACGTGATGGGTCGTTCACGCTCTCGTTGTCAGCCGGATGTCTCCGGTTCCCGTGTCGCGAGGAGCGTTGCCGTCGTGAAAGTGACAGTCGTCGGAGCAGGCGTGGTGGGCACCATGCACGCCTGGCATGCGGTGGAGCGCGGCCACGAGGTCGTCCAGATCGAGCGCGAGGCCGAGGCGCGTGGCGCCTCGCTGCGCAATTTCGGACAGATCTGGGTCAGTGGCCGCGCCGCCGGAGAGGAACTGGAGACCGCGCTGCGGGCGCGGGAGCTGTGGGAGGGCGTCGGCGCACGGGTGCCGGGGCTCGGGTTCCGGGCCAACGGGTCCCTGACCCCCGTCCGCGGCCCCCTCGAACTCGCCGTCGCCGAGGCCGCCGTCGCCCGCCCGGACGCCGCCGCCCGCGGCTACAAGCTGCTCGGCCCGGGCGAAGCCCGCGCCCTCAACCCCGCCCTGCGCGGCGACTTCACCGCCGCCCTGTACTGCGAGCGGGACGCGGCCGTGGAGCCCCGCACCGCCCAGCTCGCCCTGCGCGAGGAACTGCTGAAGTCCCCCCGCTACACCTTCCTGCCGGGACGGGAGGTGCGGGACGTGGCCGGCGCCGGAACGGTCCGCGACGACCACGGGGACGTGCACCGCGCCGACGTCGTGGTGCTGTGCACCGGCGCCTGGCTCGGCGGCCTGGTCCGCGAACTCGCCGGGCCGGACCTCCCCGTGCGGCGCGTGCGGCTGCAGATGATGCAGACCGACCCGCTCGGCGAGCCGCTGACCACGTCGGTCGCCGACGCGGACAGCTTCCGCTACTACCCCGCCTACGCCTCCCCGGCGCTGGACGAGCTCAACGCCCGCCAGCCGCAGCCGGAGACCGCCGCGGCGCACCGGATGCAGCTGCTCATGGTGCAGCGCGCCGACGGCGGCCTGACCATCGGCGACACGCACGAGTACGAACACCCCTTCGCCTTCGACACGGTCGAGGAGCCGTACGAGCACCTCACCGGGGTCGTCGAGTCCCTGCTCGGCCGCCCGCTGCCGCGCGTCCGGCACCGCTGGGCGGGGGTGTACGCACAGTGCACCGACCCCGGCCGGGTGGTGCACCGGCAGCAGGTGCACGAGGGGGTGTGGCTGGTCACCGGGCCCGGCGGGCGCGGCATGACCTGCTCCCCCGCGATAGCCGAGACCACCGCGAACGAACTGGGCTGGTGACCGATCCCATGACCACACCGACCACCGACATCCGACTGATCGTCCTCGACATGGCGGGCACGACCGTCGCCGACGGCGGACTCGTCGAGCGCGCCTTCGCCGCGGCCGCCGCCGAACTGGGCGTCGAGCCCGGCTCGGCCGAGCACACCGAGCACCTCGCCTACGTCCGCGCCACCATGGGCGAGTCCAAGATCTCCGTCTTCCGGCACCTGTTCGGCGACGAGGAGCGGGCCCGGCGCGCCAACACGGCCTTCGAGAAGGCGTACGGCGAACTCGTCGACGCCGGGCTGATCGCACCCGTCGCCGGGGCCCGCGAGGCGATCGAGGAACTGGCCGGCAGCGGTCGTACCGTCGTCCTGACCACCGGCTTCGCCCGTGTCACCCAGGACGCGATCCTCGACGCCCTCGGCTGGCGGGGCCTCGTCCCGCTCACCCTGTGCCCGGCCGACGCCGGCGGGCGCGGGCGGCCCTACCCGGACATGGTGCTGGAGGCCCTCGTCCGCACCAAGGCCGCCGAGGACGTACGGCAGGTCGCCGTCGTCGGCGACACGTCGTACGACGTGCTCAGCGGGGTGCGGGCGGGCGCGGGCCTGGTCGCGGGGGTGCGCACCGGCGCCCACGGCGACGACGCGTTCCGCGCCGCCGGCGCCACCCACGTCCTGGACTCCGTCGCCGACCTGCCCGCCCTGCTCCTGGGAGCCCGGTGAGATGAGCATCCGCTTCGATTCCGTCACGGTCGCCTACGACGGCAACGTCGTCCTCGACGCCCTCGACCTGACCGTCGAGCCCGGCGAGGTCATGGCGCTCCTCGGGCCGTCCGGATCCGGCAAGACCACCGCGTTGCGGGCGGTCGCCGGCTTCGTCCGGCCCGTGTCCGGGCGGGTGCTTCTCGGCGGCCGGGACGTGACGGACCTGCCGCCGTACCGGCGGGGCATCGGAATGGTCGTCCAGCAGTACGCCCTCTTCCCGCACCTGCGGGTGGACGAGAACGTGGCCTTCGGGCTGCGGGCCCGCAAGGTGGCCAGGGACGAGACGCGGCAACGGGTCGCCGAGGCGCTGGAGATGACCGGCATGGCCGCCTACGCCCGCCGGCACCCGCGCGAGCTGTCCGGCGGCCAGCAACAGCGGGTCGCCATCGCCCGCGCCCTCGCCATCCGCCCCGACGTGCTGCTCCTGGACGAGCCGCTGTCCGCCCTGGACGCCCGGCTGCGCTCCGGGATGCTCGGCGAACTCGCCCGTCTGCACCGCGAGTTGCCGGACGTGACCATGCTGTACGTCACCCACGACCAGGTCGAGGCGCTGACCCTGGCCGACCGGATCGCGGTCATGGACAAGGCCCGGCTGCAGTCCTGCGGGACGCCGAGGGAGCTGTACCGGTCCCCGGCCGACGAGTTCACCGCGTCCTTCGTGGGCGGCGCCAACCTGGTGCCGGTGACGGTGGGATCCGGGGGCGTCTCCTTCGCGGGCGCCGAGCTGAAGGTCGACACGGCCGGAGCGGTGTCCGGCGCGCGGGCCACGCTGTGCGTACGGCCGCACCTGGTCGGCCTCGGACAGGGCCCCAACCAGCTCACCGGTGTCGTACGGGAGATCCAGTGGCGGGGCGCCACGCACCGGCTGTACGTGGAGATCGGCGGGCACACGGTCATGGCGGACGTGCGCGAGCTGAGGGACCCGCCCGGCCACGGCGACCCCGTGCACCTGCACTTCGCCCCCGACGACGCGGTGCTGCTGCCGGCCGGGGTCGGCCATGAATAGGCGTCTGCTGTGGGCCCTGCCCCCCGTCGCCCTCCTGACCCTGTTCTTCCTCTACCCCCTGGCCCTCGTGGTCCAGCAGTCCTTCCAGCCGGACTCCGGGGGCACCTCCCTGCAGCCGTACGCCGACGTCTTCGCCTCGCAGGCGTTCCGGAACGCGCTGTGGACGACCGTGTGGCTGGCGGGGGCCTCCACCGCCGGGTGCCTGCTGCTCGGCTTCCTGCTCTCGCTGGTCATCGCGTTCGTGCCGTTCCCCGGGGCGAAGGCGGTGGCGCGGTTCATCGACGTGTACCTGTCCTTCCCCTCCTTCCTGATCACGCTGGCGCTGCTGTTCATCTACGGCAGCACGGGCATCGTCGGCTCCTCCCAGTTCCTCACCACGCCCTGGGGCGTGGTGCTGGCGGAGGTCACCTACTTCACGCCGTTCGTGATGCGGCCGCTGCTCGCCGCCTTCTCGCAGCTCGACACCGCCCAGCTGGAGGCGGCAAGTTCGCTCGGCGCCCGGGCGCCCCGCATCGTCCGGCAGGTGATCCTGCCCGAGGCGCTGCCCGCGCTCGCGGCCGGCGGCAGCCTCGTCCTGGTGCTGTGCCTCAACGAGTTCGGCATCGTGCTGTTCACCGGCGCGAAAGGGGTCACCACCCTGCCGATGCTCGTCTACAGCAAGGCGATCCTGGAGTCCGACTACCCGGGCGCCTGCGTGGTCGCCGTCGTCAACGTCCTGATCTCCGTGGGGCTGTACGGCCTCTACCGGGTGGTGAGCCGTCGTGCTGGTGCATAGCCGGGGGGCCAGGTGGGCCGTGTGGGCGGGGTTCCTCGTCCTCTTCCTGCCGCTGTTCGCCCTGCCCCTGTTCGTCCTCCTCGGCGCCTCCGGCGCCACCCACTGGTCCGGCGTCCTGCCCTCGGGCCCGACCGTCGCCAACTACCGCACCGCCACCCGGGGGGAGGCCCTGGGGGCCCTCACCACCAGCCTGCTCACGGCCACCGCCGCCAGCCTGCTCGCCCTCACCCTCGGCACCTGGGCCGCGCTGGCCGGGGCCGCCCTGGGCCAGCGCGGCCGGCGCCTGCTCGACACCCTGTTCGTGCTGCCGGTCGCGGTGCCGTCGGTCGTGGTCGGCCTGTCGGTCCTGGTGGCCTTCTCCCAGCCGCCGATGCTGCTCAACGGCACGCCGTGGATCGTGATCCTTGCCCACACGGTGCTGGTCACCGCCTTCGCCCACCAGTCCGTGTCGGCGGCGATCACCCGCCTCGACCCGGCCTACGAACAGGCCGCCGCCTCTCTCGGCGCCCGGCCCTCCCACGTGCTGTGGCGGATACGGCTGCCTCTGCTGCTGCCGTCGCTCACCGCCGCGGCCGGCCTCTGCTTCGCCCTGTCCATGGGCGAGCTGAGCGCCACGATGATGCTCTACCCGCCCGACTGGACCCCGCTGCCCGTGCTGATCTACGCGGCCACCGACCGCGGTGCCCTGTTCACCGGCTCCGCCGTGGCCGTGGTGCTGATGACCGCGACCCTGCTCGTCCTGTTCGCGGTCTCCCGGGTCCGCACCCGGGCCTCGTACCGCTGAACCGACACCCCCGCCCCGAACCACCCGTGCTAGGAGTTCGCCTCGCCATGCCCAGGAACACGCTCAAGATCGCCGTAGCCGTCTCCCTCCTCGCCACTCCGCTGCTGTCCGCCTGCGGCACCTCCGCCTCCTCCGACGCCAAGGTCGTCACCGTCTACAGCGCCGACGGTCTCAAGGGCGAGAACGGCGACGGCTGGTACGACAAGGTCTTCGCCGACTTCACCAAGCAGACCGGCATCAAGGTCAAGTACGTCGAGGGCGGCTCCGGCGAGGTGGTGCAGCGCGCCGTCCGCGAGAAGAGCAACCCGCAGGCCGACGTGCTGGTCACCCTCCCGCCCTTCATCCAGGAGGCCGACGGCAAGGGCCTGCTGCAGAAGTACGAGCCGAAGGACTCCGAGCAGGTCAGCGGCGGCGACAAGGCCGTCGACGGCACCTGGACGTCGGTCGTGAACAACTACTTCGGCTTCGTCTACAACAAGAAGGAGCTGAAGCAGGCCCCCAGGACCTGGGACGAACTGCTCGGCGGCGCGTACAAGAACAAGCTGCAGTACTCCACCCCGGGCGTCGCCGGCGACGGAACCGCCGTCCTGATCAAGGCCATCCACGACTTCGGGGGCAAGGACGCGGCCCTCGCGTACCTGAAGAAGCTCCAGGCCAACAACGTCGGCCCGTCCGCCTCCACCGGCAAGCTCGCCCCCAAGGTGGACAAGGGCGAACTGCTCGTCGCCAACGGCGACGTGCAGATGAACTACGCCCAGTCCAAGACCATGCCCAACCTCGGCATCTGGTTCCCGGCCGGCAAGGACGGCAAGCCCACCACCTTCGCGCTGCCCTACGCGGCCGGCCTGGTCACCAAGGCCCCGCACAGCGAGAACGGCAAGAAGCTCCTCGACTTCATGCTCGGGCAGAAGGCGCAGCAGGAGGTCAGCGAGATCGGCGGCGGCTTCAGCGCCCGCCAGGACGTCAAGGCCACGGACGCCAACGCCATCGCCCTCACCAAGCTGATGGACGGCGTCGACTTCTTCGAGCCGGACTGGAACGACGTCGACAAGAACCTCACGTCCTACGTCGAGGACTGGAAGTCCGCGACCGGGAGCTGACCTGGACGACCGGCAGCCGCCGGGGTCAGGATCAGGCCGGCCTTGACTAGGCTGGGGGCGTCGGTACGCCGTGGTTCCGGCGCCCCCGCTTCTTGACCGTTACGTACGCCAGGAGACGCACAACATGGCAGACCGCAAGCCCATAGAGTCGTGGCTCACCGACATGGACGGCGTCCTGATCCACGAGGGCGTGCCGATTCCCGGTGCCGAAGCCTTCCTGAAGAAGCTCCGCGACTCCGGCCGGCCCTTCCTGGTGCTCACCAACAACTCCATCTACACCGCCCGGGACCTGCACGCCCGGCTGCGCCGGATGGGCCTGGACGTGCCGGAGGAGAACATCTGGACGTCCGCCCTGGCCACGGCCCAGTTCCTCGACGACCAGCGGCCCGGCGGCAGCGCCTACGTCATCGGCGAGGCCGGCCTGACCACCGCGCTGCACGACATCGGCTACATCCTCACCGACCACGATCCCGACTTCGTGATCCTCGGCGAGACCCGCACCTACTCCTTCGAGGCGCTGACCAAGGCCGTGCGGCTGATCAACGACGGCGCCCGGTTCATCGCGACCAACCCCGACAACGTCGGGCCGTCCACCGAGGGCGACCTGCCCGCCACCGGCTCGGTCGCCGCCCTGATCACCGCCGCGACCCGCAAGAAGCCGTACTTCGTCGGCAAGCCCAACCCGCTGATGATGCGGGCCGGGCTGAACGCGATCGGCGCCCACTCCGAGACCTCCGCGATGATCGGCGACCGTATGGACACCGACGTGCTGGCGGGCCTGGAGGCCGGGATGCGCACGTTCCTGGTGCTCAGCGGCGTGACCCAGCCCGCCGACGTGGACCGCTACCCGTACCGGCCCTCGCAGGTGGTCGACTCCATCGCGGACCTCGTCGACCTGGTCTGAAACCCCGCTTCACCCGGATGGAGCAACGGGGTGCCTCCCGAGGATGCGGGACCGCCCCGGGCGGGGGAACCTCCTGATGTCTGGAGGTTCACGATGGGCTCAATACGCCTCACTCTCTGCAGCGGTCTCCTGGCCGTCGCCGTGTTCGGACCGGCCGCCCACGCGGCGGACGGTGGCACGCTCTCCGTGACACCCGCCGCCCCGGCGCCGGGTTCCGACGTGACGCTGCGGGTCAGCGGCTGCACCGGGAAGCAGGGCACCGCAGCCTCGCGGGCCTTCGCCGCCGACGCCCGCCTGTCCGGAGGCCTGCTGAGCGGGCTGACCGGCGGCCTGGGCACGCTGTCGGGCCAGGCCCGCATCGGCTCCTCCGTCCGGCCGGGCGCCTACGACGTGCGGGTCTCCTGCGCCGGCCACGTGGTGAGCGGAGTGCTCACCGTCGTGGGCCGGACCGGCGGGACGGGGACGGGGACGGGCCAGGGGCTCGGCCGGCCGAACGCGCCCGGCGCGGCCTCCGCCACACCCGTCGCCCCGGTCGACGCGGGCGGCGGCGGTACCGCGCACTTCGCCACGGTGGCCACCAGCGGATCCGGCCCCGGCGCCGTCCAGGCGGTGACCGGCCTGGCCCTCGCCGCGGTCGCCGCGGTCGCCGTCGGGCTCCGGGCCCGCCGCAGCCGCCGCTCGCGCTGACGCCCGCGATGGCCGACGACCGCCGGGGTGCCCCCGGCCGGGGGCGGCTGGTCACCGGCCTGGCCTGGGCGCTGCTGCTGACCGGGCTGTGGCTGTGGGGGCGGGGCGTGGGCGGCCCGCACGGCACGGACGCACCCGAGACGGGCAACCTGTTCGGCCTCGGCCGCCCCACCGCCCCGGTCCGGCTGCCGCCCGCGGCGAAGCCCCTGCCGGATGCGCTGCCCCAGCGGATCGACATACCCCGGCTGGGCCTCCACGCGCCGGTGGTGGCCCGCGGCCTCGACGCCCGGGGCGGCGTCGACCCGCCCCCGTTCGACCAGCCGGGCACGGTCGGCTGGTACGGCTCCGGCACCAGGCCGGGCGCGGGTGGAACGGCGCTGATGGTGGGCCATGTCGACACCCTGACCCGGCCCGCCGTCTTCTACGGGCTCAGCACCCTCACCCCGGGAGGGACGGTCCGGGTGGCCCGCTCGGACGGCAGGGTCGCCGAGTTCACCGTCGACGACGTCCGCGTCCTGCCCCGCGCCGGATTCGACGCCCGGCAGGCCTACGGCACCCGCGAGCCCGGCCGGGCCGAACTGCGGCTCATCACCTGCGGCGGCGCCTTCGACCGCACCAGCCACAGCTACACGGCGAACGTGGTGGTCTCGGCGTACCTCACCGGAACCACCGGCTGAGCACCGAACCACCCGGAGACGTCGGCACCTTGGGTGACCGAGGGCTCTACGGCGCTCCCCGTGGCCACTCCGTGGTCACCGGTCGAGCGGGTTCGTCGTGGCGCGGCCCGGCCGGCCCTGGTGCGCGCCGGTGCCGGAGAGTCGGGTGCGGATGTTGCCGAAGTGGTCCCTTATGGCCGCCTCCGCCCGCGGGGAGTCCCCGGACCTGACCGCGTCCAGGATCTCCCGGTGCTGGCGGCAGGTGACCCGTGGGTCCTGCGGCAGGTCCACCAGGTCCCGCTGCACCCGGTGGAAGGCGTCCCAGAACGCCTCGAGCACCTCGCTCAGCAGCACGTTGTCCAGCCCCCGGTAGAGGGTGGCGTGAAACGCGCGGTCGGTCTCGGCGAGGCCCGCCCCCTGTGCGGCCTGCTGGTCCATGCGGTCCACGAGCGCGTCCAGCTCGGCCAGGTCCGCCGCCGGCAGCCGTCCGGCCAGCCGGGACACCAGCCCGGTCTCGACGGCCTCGCGCAGCTCCAGCAGCTGGAGCAGGGAGTCCTCGCCGCGGTAGTGACCGGCGACGGTGCGGAAGGCCAGGCCCTCGATCATCGGGGCGAACGACATCGAGCCGACGTAGGTCCCGAAGCCGTGCCGGATCTCGACGATGCCCATCGCCTGGAGGGCCTTCAGCGCCTCGCGCACCGAGTTCCGGCTGGCCCCGAGGTACTCCATCAGCTCGGGCTCGGTCGGCAGCGGGGCCCCCGAGGGCAGCCGCCGGTCCACGATCAGCTTCTTGATCCGCTCCTGAAGGTCCCGGGCTGCCATGGCCAGAGGGTATCCGGCCATTCGGGGGGACGGCCCGGTTCCGGTCAGGGAAGATCTCCGGGCATGCGAAAGGCCCCCCGCTTTCGCGAGGGGCCTTCCGGTCGGTGCGCCGCCAGGGACTCGAACCCCGGACCCGCTGATTAAGAGTCAGCTGCTCTAACCAACTGAGCTAGCGGCGCCTGACGAAGAGAACTCTACCTGACCTGGGCGGGTGCTTCGGACCACCTCCGGGTGGCGCGGAGGTCGCTCCAGGCGGCCGCGTACATCATTCGGACCGTCAAAGTGCGGGTTCTGACGACAGTTGGGAAACTCATCAACGTGCACACAAGCGGACAAAACATCCACGAATGTGAGGCAGATCGCATGACCGCTCCGGTGTTCGAGGAGTTCGGCCCCGCGAGCGACTGTGACTGCCCCGGCTGCGTCCACCGGCGGCGGACGAGTCCCCGGCCGCTGCCCGGCCGCTTCGGCGGCCACCCCGTGGCCCGCGGGGTCGCCATCGTGGCCGCCGCGTCCGCCGCCCTCGGCGCGGTCAGCCCGGCGCACGCCCTCACCGCCGGCCATTCCCCGCACCGCCAGGCCGTCCCCGCGGACGGCGAGCCCGACACCCCCCAGGGTGCCAGGTCCCCGCTGCACGGCCCGGCGGGCAAACCCGGCAGCACCGCGACGCCCGGCACGCCGGGCACCGTCCCCACCCCGGCCACCACCAGGACCGCGATCATCAAGCGGGCCAAGGTCTGGGTGTCGGCGAAGGTGCCGTACAGCATGACCTCCTACTGGTCCGACGGGTACCGGCAGGACTGTTCGGGCTACGTCTCCATGGCCTGGAACCTCGGGAGCAACGAGTGGACGGGCAGCCTCGACCAGTTCGGCGTGAAGATCAAGAAGGGCGAGCTGCAGCCCGGCGACATCCTGCTCTACCACAACCCCGACAACCCCGAGAGCGGCTCCCATGTGGTGATCTTCGGCGGCTGGACGGACCACACGCACACCTACTACACGGTCTACGAGCAGACCCCGCCGCACGCCCGCAGCCAGACCACGCCCTATCCCTACTGGAGTCACGCCGACAAGTACGTCCCCTACCGCTACAAGGGGCTGGCCGCCGCCGCGGCGGGCACGGAACCGGCCGGCGGCAAGGCCGGGGCGGCCTACCCGGGCGCGGCCTCCTTCGGGCCCGGCGCGCACAACGCCCACGTCACCCGGCTCGGCCGGATGCTGATGGCCCGTGGCGCCGGCGCGTTCTACACCAGGCGCCCCGGACCGGTCTGGGGCGAGGCCGACCGGCGGGCCACCCGGGCGTTCCAGCTGGCCCAGGGCTGGACCGGCGCGGACGCCGACGGGCTGCCCGGCCGGCGCACCTGGGAACTGCTCGTCACCGGAAGGGGCAAGGACATCGCACCGGGCCCGGGCGGACCCGCCTCGCACGGGGTGCCCGGCTACCCCGGCCGGAACTACTTCCGCCCGGGACAGGTCAACGACCACATCACCCGGCTGGGGATCCAGCTGGTGAAGAAGGGCTTCGGCCGGTTCTACGGCGACGGCCCCGGTCCGCACTGGGGCGAGGCGGACCGCAGGGCGGTGGAGGCCTTCCAGCGCGCCCAGGGCTGGCGGGGCGGCGCGGCCGACGGCTATCCGGGCCCGGAGACCTGGCGCCGCCTGTTCGGGTAGGGCCCCGCACATCCGATCTCTCTGTTCATGACGCATCTGGCGCGGAGGCTGGAGGCACGCATGAGTACGACCACCTCACACACACCGTCCGAATCCGAGGGGCAACCGGAGGGCGCCGTGGTCCCGGGCGTCCGCCCGGTCCGGCTGATCCAGAACGAGGTGACCACCGAGATCCCCGTCCATCTGCTCTTCCGTGACGATCCCGACCCGGTGAAGGTGCCGCTGCGGCCCGCCGTGGTGGGGCGCCGGCAGGGCACCGGTGAACAGCCCCGGGTGCGGCGGCCGGTGGCGGTGCGCAGACGGCCGCTCCCCGAGGTCGATCCGGAGCTGGTGGAGCGCCCGGCGCGGGTACTGCCGGGGCTGGCCGGGGTGCTCGCGGGCACCTGCGGGGCCGCCGGCTGCCTGGCCGTCTCCTGGTGGGCCGGGGTGCTGCCCCCGCTCGCGGCGCGGACGCTGGGCCTGCCGGCGTACGCGGGCGCGGGCCTGGGTCCCGCGCAGTGGGCGGCGTACGCCGGGGCCGGGGCGCTCGGAGTGGCCGGCTTCGGCGGGCTGGCCCGGGGACGGGCCGGGCGGGCCTGGGTGGTCGGCCTGTTCGGCCGCTACCGGGGGACGGTCCGGCGCACCGGGCTGCTCTGGGTCAACCCGCTGCTGCGCCGCCGCCGGGTCGATGTGCGCCTGCGGCACTGGCGCAGCGAGGCGATGCCCGCGACCGACCCCGCGGGGATGGCACTGCGGGTGGTGATGCTGGTGGTGTGGCGGGTGCGGGACACCGCGCGGGCGGTGCTCGGCGTCGAGGACCACGAGACGTATCTGCGCGAGTGCGTGGAGGCGGCGCTGGCCCGGGTGCCGGTGGAGCCGGCGGGCGGTACCGGCGGCGGCGTGACGGCCGCCGGGGACGCCCTGACCCGGCTGGTGGCGACGGAGAGCGCGCCGGTCGGTCTCGAGGTGTTCTCGGTGCAGCCGCTCCAGGTGGAGTACGCCCCCGAGATCGCGGCCGCGATGCAGCGGCGCCGGATCGCGGCGCTGGACGCCCGGCAGCGGGCCAGCCTGCTCAGTTCGGTGGTGGACTCGGTGGAGGACACGGTGACCCGGCTGACGGTCCGCGGCCTGGTCGAACTGGACGACTACGAACGCAAGGTGCTGGTACGCGATCTGACGGTGGCGTTCTGCTCGGGGCGGGCGGAACCGGTGTAGGGCCCCCGGCGGCGCCCGGCCGGCGCCGCCGGTCCCGAGATTGGTATGGACATGTTCAAGTGACGCCCATAACCTGAGACTTGGTCTAGACCTACCCCTCCGCACAGCTCAGTGAACTCCCCACGTTCCCGAGGAGCGGCAGCATGCGCACCAAGACCAAGTTGTCCGCAGTCGTGCTGGGTGTGGTCACCGCCGGAGCCTTCGCGCTCTCCACCGGCGGTGCCAGCGGGCACGGCTACACCGACCTCCCCGTCAGCAGGCAGAAGCTCTGCGCCAACGGCACGGTGACGAACTGCGGTGACATCCAGTACGAGCCGCAGAGCGTCGAGGGCCCCAAGGGCTTCCCGGCCGCCGGACCCGCCGACGGCCAGCTGTGCAACGGCGGTCTGAGCCGGTTCGCCCAGCTCAGCTCGCCGACCACCCCGTCCGGCGGCGCCTGGCCCACCACCAGGGTGACGGGCGGTCAGTCGTACACCTTCCGCTGGCAGTTCACGGCCATGCATGCCACGACGGACTTCACGTACTACGTCACCAAGCAGGGCTGGAACCAGAACCACCCGCTGTCCCGCTCGGACCTGAACCTCACCCCGTTCCTCACGGTGCCCTACAACGGCCGGCGCCCGCCCCAGACGCTGACCCACACCGGCACCCTGCCGACCGGGCTGAGCGGGCACCACGTGATCCTCGCGGTCTGGACGATCGCCGACACGGGCAACGCGTTCTACGCCTGTTCGGACGTCACTTTCTGAGCCGCCCTTGAGCAAGTCCGGTCCCCGGTGGGGGTAAGTTCCCGCCACGCCGATCCGTCGGAGCGGCGTACCTATCACCGGGGGACCGCATGGAAGTCTTTGTGTACACAGTGCCGTCGGTCATGCTGGCCGGGGCGCTGTTCGCCGCCTACAAGGTGCTGAGCCACTCGCGCGGCCTCAGCAGGACCTGGCGCAGCGGCCTCACGGCCGAGGGGCGCTGCCTGAACGCGTACACCACGACCAGCGGCGGCGGGGACAACGCGGTGCACACGACGCTGCACCACGTCTACGAGTTCAGGACCCGCGAGGGCCAGGTCGTCCGGTTCGAGGAGGGCGGGGGGCCCGCCACGGTCGTCCAGGGCGACATCGTCACCGTGCGCTACCCGGCCGACCACCCGGAGAAGGCCACCGCCAAGCCTCCGGCGCAGGGATCACTCGCGGTGGGCACGGGCTGCGCGCTGGTGTTCCTCGGCGCCTTCGCCGCCGGCTGCGTCGCCTTCATGGTCGGCGTCCACTCGTTCTTCTCCGCCGCGGACGGCCTCATGCCATAGCCCTCCTCATCTGACGCTACGTCAGTTACCGTGCGCGCTCATGGAGTCCAGGGAGTCGAAGGAGTCCACGGTCGCCGGGCTGGTGGCCGCGCGGTGGGGGGACCACCGGCCCGGGCTGTGGTGCGAGGACCGGGTGCTGACCCACCACGAGGTGGCCGCGGGCGCCGCCGCCCGCGCGGCACTGCTCGCCGGTCTGCTGCCGGCCGGTGCCGTACCGCACCTCGGGGTGCTCCTCGACAACACCGAGGAGTTCCCGCTGTGGCTCGGCGCCGCCGCCCTCGCCGGGGCGGCCGTCGCCGGCATCAACCCCACCCGCCGGGGCCCGGAACTCGCCCGGGACATCCTGCACACCGAGTGCCGGGTCCTGGTCACCGAGCGGGCGCACCTGCCGTTGCTGGCCGGGCTCGACCTGCCCGGCGTACGGCTCCTCGTCACGGACACCCCGGAGTACGGGGCCCTCCTCGCGCCGTACGCCGGTGCCGTGCCCGATCCGTCCCGGGCCGCGCCCGGCGACCGGCTGCTGCTCTACTTCACCTCCGGCTCCACCGGTGCCCCCAAGGCGGCGATCTGCTCCCAGGGCAGGCTGGCGGCGGCCGGGTACGCCCTGGTCGGGCAGTTCGGGGTGCGCCCGGACGACGTGCACTACGTCTGCATGCCGATGTTCCACGGCAACGCGGTGATCGCCGACTGGGCGCCCGCGCTGGCCGCGGGTGCCGGGGTCGCGCTTCGCCGGCGGTTCTCGGCGTCCGGGTTCCTGGACGACGTGCGCCGGTACCGGGCGACGTACTTCACCTACGTCGGGCGGGCGATCCAGTACGTCCTCGCCACCGCGCCCCGGTCCGACGACCGCGACAACCCGCTGCGCACGGGTTTCGGCACGGAGGCGGGCGCCGTGGACGCGGCGGCCTTCGAGCGGCGCTTCGGGGTGCGCCTGGTGGAGGGGTACGGCTCCTCCGAGGGCGGTGCGGCGATCCAGTGGGAGCCGGGGACGCCCAAGGGGGCCGTGGGCCCCGCCGGTCCTGGACTCGCGGTGCTCGACCCGGCCACCGGGCGCGAGTGCCCGCCGGCCGTCCTCGATCCCGCCGGGCGGCTGCTCAACGGGGAAGAGGCGATAGGCGAGCTGGTGAACCGGGGGCCCGGTGCCTTCGAGGGGTACTGGCGCAACCCGGCCGCGGAGGCCGAGCGGCACCGGGGCGGGGGAGCGGCGTACTGGACCGGTGACCTCTTCTACCGGGACGCCGACGGATACCTCTATTTCGCGGGCCGCACCGATGACCGCATCCGCGTCGACGGGGAGAACCTGGCCGCCGCGATGATCGAGAACATCGTCGCCCGGTACGAGGGCGCGGCCGCGGTCGCCGTGTACGGGGTGCCGGACCCGGTGACCGGGGACCAGGTGATGGCGACGATAGCGGGGAGCTTCGACCCCGAGGGGTTCGCGGAGTTCCTGCGGGCGCAGCCGGACCTCGGGACGAAGATGGCGCCCCGGTTCGTGCGGGTGGTGGAGCGGATGCCGGTGACGGCCACGAACAAGATCCACCGCTCACTGCTGCGGAAGGAGGGGCACGCGTGCGCCGACCCGGTGTGGTGGCGGCCGCCGGGCGCGAGGGCGTACCGCAGGCTCCCCCGGACGACACCGAAGGGCGGATAACAGAAGATGGCGAGCCGGATCCGCGTTCTCCGCGGACGTGGCTCGCCATCGTCACCGTGCGCCGCCAGGGACTCGAACCCCGGACCCGCTGATTAAGAGTCAGCTGCTCTAACCAACTGAGCTAGCGGCGCATGACTCTCGCCTTCCGCTCTTCGCGGCCGGCGACGAAGAAAATACTACCTGGTCCCGGGGGGTGCTCGTGACCACCTAGAGGGTGAGCGAGAGCAGGACCGGGGCCGCACTGCGGTTCAGGGTCTCCGCGGCCCGCTTCAGCCGGTGCGCGTGCTCCACCGGGAGCGAGAGCGCCAGGCACCCCACCGACGAGCCCGCGGTGATCGGGACGGCCGCGCAGACCGTGCCCACCGCGTACTCCTGCAGGTCGAGCATCGGCACCGTCGGCGGCTGGGACTCCAGGCGGGACAGCAGCAGCTTGTCGCTGGTGATGGTGCGCGAGGTGAGGCGGGCCATCTTGTGCCGGGAGAGGTGGTCGCGCCGGGCGTTGTGGTCCAGCTGGGTCAGCAGGCTCTTGCCGACCGCGGTGGCGTGCGCGGAGTAGCGGAAGTCGACCCACTCGTTGACCGCGGGGGTGCCGGGTCCGGCGGCGTACTGGGTGACCCGGACCTCGCCGTCGACGTACCGGCTGATGTAGACCGCCGCGCCGACCGAGTCGCGCAGCTCGTCGAGGGTGTGCTGGAGCTTCTCGCGCAGGGCCCGCTCGCGGTCGTGGGCCGAGGTCAGCCGGCGCAGGGTGTCTCCGGTGACGTACGCCCCGTCGGAGACCTGCTCGACGTAGCCCTCCCGGCGCAGCATGCGCAGCAGGGCGGTGAGCCGCTCGGGTTCGAGGCCGGTCTGCCGGGCCAGCTCGGTGTCGGTGACGCCGACGGAGTGGCGGGCCACGGTCTCCAGTACGCGCAGCGCGTCCTGCGCGGAGTGGTACGGGGCGGTCGGCTCGTGCATCAGCGCCACGGTGGTCCCCCTGCGCTCGCTTACTGGGCCGTAGGTCCGGTCGGTGGGGCGGTTCCACGATAACGGGGAAAGGGCCGTTGGGGAGAGGGCGTTGACAAGATTGCGGTCCGCGCCCCCTCGCTCCCAACTGCGGTTGAGGCCCTCTGGCATATGCCAAAGTCATGACCCAACGGCTCGACCTCGACTGTTCCCTCCCTCACGCCCCGTAGTCAGAGGACAGCGCTGAGGAATTCCCGGGTACGGTCCTGTTCCGGTTCGCCGAAGATCTGCTCCGGTGGGCCCGACTCGATGACCCGGCCCGAGTCGAACATCAGTACCTGGTCGGAGATGTCCCGGGCGAAACCCATCTCGTGGGTCACGCACAGCATCGTGATGTCCGTGGTGCGCGCGATCTCCCTGAGGAGGTCGAGCACGCCCGCCACCAGCTCCGGGTCGAGCGCGGAGGTCACCTCGTCCAGCAGCAGCACCCGCGGCCGCATCGCCAGCGCCCGCGCGATCGCCACCCGCTGCTGCTGCCCGCCGGACAGCTGCGTCGGACGCGCGTCGCATTTGTCGGCGAGGCCCACCATCTCCAGCAGCTCCCGGGCCCGCGCCTCGGCCTCGTCCCTGGGCAGGCCGAGCACCTGCACCGGCGCCTCGGTGATGTTCCGCAGCACGGACATGTTCGGGAACAGGTTGAACTGCTGGAAGACCATCCCGATCTTCTTGCGGACCTCCCGGATCTGCTTCTCCGGCGCCGGGAACAGGGACTCCCCGTCGACGGTGATCGTCCCCTCGTCCGGCTTGGTCAGGGTCATCAGCAGTCTGAGGATCGTGGTCTTGCCGGAGCCGGAGGGACCGATGAGCGTCACGTGCTTGCCGGACTGGACGGTGAAGTTCAGCCGGTCGAGCACGGTGTTCGCGCCGAAGCGCTTGGTCACCCCCTCCAGACGGATCAGATCGGTCGGCTGGGCGTCGGTCACGGACGGCGTGGTACGGGTCTCAACGGACAAGGCGTCGCTCCAGGGCTCGCATGAGAAGGGAGGCCAGGTAGGAGATGAGGATGAAGGCCACGCCGATCACGGTGAGTGGCTCGGTGAACTGGAAGTGCTGCTGGGAGAAGAGCCGCGCCTGCCCGAGCATCTCCAGCACGGTGATCACCATCAGCATCGGCGTGTCCTTGAGCATGGAGATCACGTAGTTGCCGAGGGCCGGCACCACCCGGCGGACGGCCTGCGGCAGGATCACCGCGGTCCAGGTCCGGTGCCGGGGCAGGTTCAGCGCGGTCGCCGCCTCCCACTGGCCGGCGGGCACCGCCTCGATGCCGGCCCGGTAGACCTGCATGGTGTACGTCGAGTAGTGCAGCCCGATCGCGAAGACGCCGGTGGCCAGCGCGGAGAAGGTCAGGCCCCACTCCGGCAGCACGTAGAACAGGAAGAACAGCTGCACCAGCAGCGGGGTGTTGCGCACGAACTCCGTGACCACACCGACCGGCCAGCGCACCCACCGGCTCGGCGTGCGCATCAGCAGCGTCCACACCAGGCCGAGGCTGAAGGACAGCAGCGAACCGAGCGCCACCGCCTCCAGGGTGACCAGCAGCCCCTGCCAGAAGTCCGGCATGAAGCCGCTCACGGCGTTCCAGTCCCACTTCATGCGACCCGACCCCCCACTCCGGTCGTCTGCGCGCGCTTCAGCTCACGCGAGGCCGAGAACGTCCCGGCGTCCTTGCCGATCCCGGCCTTCAGCCGCTTCTCCAGGGAGCGCATCAGACGGGTCAGCACGAAGGCGATCGCGAAGTAGATCAGCAGCACGTACGTGTAGATCTCCGCGCTCTGCTGCAGCGCCAGCCGCACCAGGTTGGCGCTGAACGTCAGGTCGCCCATGCCCATGACCGACACCAGCGCGGTGCCCTTGAGCAGCTCGACCAGCAGGTTGCAGAACGACGGGATCATCTCCGGCACCGCCTGCGGCAGCAGGATCAGCCGCAGCCGCTGCGCCGGGGTGAAGCTGAGCGCGATACCGCCCTCCTGCTGCGCCGGGTCGACCGCGTTCAGCGCGCCGCGCACGATCTCCGAGCCGTACGCGCCGTACGTCAGCCCGAGCGCCAGCGTGCCCGCCCACATCGGCACCAGCTGCCAGCCGAAGGCGATCGGCAGCACGAAGAACACCCAGAAGATCATCACCAGCGCCGAGGTGCCGCGGAACACCTCGGTGTAGAAGCCCGCCACGAAGCGCACGATCCACCGCCGGTGGGTGCGCGCGATGCCGACGACGAAGGACACCGCGGTGGCCAGCAGCGCGCTGAACACCAGCAGCTGGACGGTGGTCCAGACGCCCTTCAGTACCAGTTCCCAGAGTCCCGAGGTCATCCGCCGCACAGCTCCTTCGCGGTGAGGTCGGTCATCTCGGCCTTGGTGAAGCCGAACGGCCGCAGGATCCGGAACAGTTCGCCGCTCCGCTTCAGCTTGCGCAGCTCGACGTCGAAGGCGTCCCGCAGCCGTGTCTCGGTCGACCGGAACGCGAACGCCCCGCCGTCGACGTGCGGTTTGCCCTTGACCAGCGGCGCGAACGGCCTGGTGGCCTCCGCCTTCGCCGACTTCTTCACCACCTCGCGGGTGGTGAGCGCCGTGCCGGCGAACACGTCGACCCGCCCGGCCTCGACGGCGTTCAGCCCCGCGACCTGGTCCGGGACGATCAGTATGTCGCCCTGCTTGTAGCCGGCCTCCACCGCGTACTGGATCTCCGCGTACCCGGTGCCGGTCGCGAACTTCGCCTTCTTCGCGACGACGTCCTTGTAGGAGTGCAACCCCATCGGGTTCCCCTTGCGGACGATGAACGAGTCCAGCATCTGGTAGTCCGGGTCGGCGAAGATCACCTGCTGGCAGCGCTCCGGATTGACGTACATCCCGGCCGCCACGACGTCGAACTGCTGCGAGTTCAGGCCCGGGATCAGCGAGCCGAACTCCGTCGGCACCGGCTGCACCCGGTCGACGCCGAGCCGCTTGAAGATCACCTTCGCCAGCTCGGGCGCCTCACCCGTCAGATGCCCGTTCGTGTCGATGTACCCGAAGGGGATCTCACCGGCGATCCCGAGCCGTACGACACCCTGTGCGCGGAGCCGGTCGAGCAGGTCGCCGCCGGGCGCGCCCGACGCCGCCGCCACCCGTGTGCAGCCCGCGGCCCCCAACGCGCCGAGCGCCGCGATGCCCGCGAGCACGGAGCGGCGACCGGGTCTGTGTTCCGACCGGAATGTGTGTACGTCGTTCCCAAGTGGTGGAGCCATGGCGGCGCGGCTACCCAAGGGCAGGCCGCCTATGCACCCTGGGATTCATGGCCGATCGATTCGTCACCGTCACCCTCGACAAGCGGGACGTGCGCTGCACGGCCCGGCTGCTCGACGAGCGCGCGCCCCTGACCTGCGCCGCTGTATGGGAAGCGCTGCCGCTGAGCGGCGACGTGTACCACGCCAAGTACGCGCGCAACGAGATCTACGCACTCTTCGCTCCCTTCACCGACACGGAACCCCCACTGGAGAACCCGACGGTCACTCCGATTCCCGGCGACCTCTGCTACTTCTCCTTCGCGGGCGCCGAACTCGGCACGAAGGCCTACGGCTACGACCGGGCGGTTCGCCCCGGCACCACCGTGGTCGACCTCGCCCTGTTCTACGAGCGCAACAACCTGCTGCTCAACGGCGACGTCGGCTGGGTCCCCGGCATCGTCTGGGGCCAGGTGGTCGACGGCCTCGACCGGATGGCCGAGGCCTGCAACGACCTGTGGCGGACGGGAGCCGCGGGGGAGACGCTCAGCTTCCGGAGGGAGTGAGCCCGGCCTCGTACAGGGCGTGCGCGGCGCGTAGCACCAGATCGTCCCGGTGCCGGGCCGCGACGATCTGCATCCCCACCGGCAGTCCGTCCCCGTCCGTCCCCACCGGGACGGTCGCGGCGGGCTGCTGGGTGAGGTTGAACGGGTAGGTGAACGGCGTCCACCCCGTCCAGCGCCGGAACGCGGAGCGCCTCGGCACCTCGGCGCCCGCCTCGAACGCCGTCAGCGGCAGCGTCGGCGTGACCAGCAGGTCGAACGTCCGGTGGAAGTGGCCCATCCGCCGCCCGAGGTCCATGCGGACGTCCACCGCGGCCAGGTAGTCCAGCGCGCTGCAGCGGGCGCCCTGCGCGCAGATCTCCCGCAGCCCGGGGTCGAGCAGCCGCCGCCAGTGCGGGGAGAAGCGCTCGGTGAGCCGGGCCGCGCCGCTGAACCACAGCACGTGGAAGGCCTCCACCGGCTCGCTGAAGTCCGGATCGGCCTCCTCGACGTAGGCGCCGAGCTCCGCGAGCCCGGCGACCGCCCGCCGCACCGCCGCCGCCACGGCCGGCTGGACCGCCACCTGTCCCCCCAGCGACGGCGAGTACGCCACCCGCAGCCCCCGCACGCCCCCCTGCAGCGCCTCGGTGAAGGAACCCGGCGCGGGCGGCAGCGCCGACCAGTCACGGGCGTCGGGCGCGGCGATGACGTCCATCATCAGCGCCGCGTCGGCCGCGTCCCGGGTCATCGGGCCGACGTGGGACAGCGTGCCGAACGCGCTCGCCGGGTACAGCGGCACCCTGCCGTACGTCGGCTTCAGCCCGAAGATCCCGCAGAACGCGGCCGGGATGCGGATGCTGCCGCCGCCGTCCGTGCCCAGCGACAGCGGGCCGGCGCCGAGCGCCACGGCCGCCGCGCTGCCCCCGCTGGAGCCGCCCGCGGTGCGCGAGGTGTCGTGCGGGTTGCGGGTGACGCCGGTCAGCGGGGAGTCCGTGACGCCCTTCCAGCCGTACTCGGGGGTGGTCGTCTTGCCGAGGAACACCGCGCCGTGCTCCCGCAGCCGGGCCACCGAGGGCGCGTCCTCCTCCCAGCCGCCCTGCTCGGACACGGTCTCCGACCCGCGCAGGGTGGGGTGGCCGCGCATCAGCAGCAGGTCCTTGACCGTCACCGGCACCCCGTCGACCAGCCCGGCCGGCTCACCGCGCCGCCAGCGCTCCGCCGACTCCCGCGCCCGCGCGAGCGCGTCCTCCTCGGTGAGCCGGACGAACGCGTTCACCTCCGGCTGGGTCCGGCGGGCCCGCTCCAGGACCTGCTCCGTCACCTCCACGGGACTGAACTCGCCCTTGCGGTAACCCGCGAGAAGCCGGCTGGCGGTGAGGTCGGTGAGCTGCATGCACCCTCCAGGGCGTCAGTGACCGGGCACGTAACCACGCTTCTTGTCGACCACGTTCAGGAGGGACCTGCCCGCCGCCCACCGCTCGTACAACTCCACGAACTGCACGCCCAGTTCGTCCCGCCAGCCGACCGTGTCCCCGCTCATGTGCGGGGAGACGACCAGCCCCGGCAGGTCCCACAGCGGGCTGTCCCCGGGCAGCGGCTCGGTGGCGAACACGTCCAGTGCGGCGCCCGAGATCCAGCGTCCGGTGAGGGCGTGGGCGAGGGCGTCCTCGTCGACGAGCTGCCCCCGCCCGACGTTCACGAAGAACGCCGAGGGCTGCATCACGCCGAACCGGTGGGTGTCGAACATGCGGTACGTCTGCTCGGTCAGCGGTGCCGCCGCGATCACCCAGTCCGCGCGGGAGATCAGCCGGTCCAGGTCGGCCGGGCCGTGGATGCCCGTCCGCGGCGTCCGCCCGACCAGCGCCGTCGTCACGCCCAGGGCCTTCAGGGTGCGGACGATCGCCCGGCCGATCGGGCCCGAGCCGACCACGCACGCGCGCGTCCCCGCCACCCGCCGGGTCTCCCGGTGCCGCCAGCTGTGCTCCCGCTGGTACTCCAGCGTCCGCGGCAGATCCTTGGCGGCCGCCAGCACGAGGGCCGCCACGTACTCGGCGATCGGCTGGTCGAAGATCCCGCGCGCGTTGGTGACGACCGTGTCGGACGCGGCCAGCTCCGGGCACATCAGATGGTCCACGCCCGCGCTCGCGGTGTGCACCCAGCGCGGCCTCGGCCCCTGCCCCGGCCAGGCCTCGCGCACCGCGTGCGAGGTGAAGTCCCACACCAGCAGGGCGTCCGCGGAGGGCAGCCGCTCGGCCAGCCGCGCCGCGTCCGTGTGCACGATCCGGGCGCGCCCGGTGAGCCGGCCGAGCCGGGGCGGCGGCTCGGCGTCCAGGACGAGGAGGGTGGGAACGGTCGTCATACGGGGCGGCTCCCGGGCGTCTGACATGCGCGGATTGACCACGCTCGCACCCGAACCTACCTTCGTCAACACGGGCGTACTCGCGATCCGTTGCCCACTCGTCTCCGAGCGTGAGGCCGGTGTCAGCCATGGACGTATCCTTTCTCGGCGGTCCCCGCCCCCAGCGCGGTGTCGGCGTGGTCGCGCCCTTCGACTTCGCCCTCGACCGCGAGCTGTGGCGCTGGGTGCCCGACGAGGTCTCCCTGCACCTGACCCGGACCCCGTTCGTGCCGGTCGAGGTGAGCCTGGACCTGGCCCGGCTGGTCAGCGAGCACGAGACGCTCGGCGAGGCGGTCCGCGCGCTGACCGCCGTCGCCCCCGAGGTCGTCGCCTACGCCTGCACCTCCGGCAGCTTCGTCGGCGGGATCGCCGGGGAGCGGGCGATGTGCGAGGCGATGACCCGGGCCGGCGCCCTGCCCTCGATGACCACCTCGGGGGCGCTGCTGGAGGCGCTGGCCGAGCTGGGGACACGACGCGTCGCGCTGGTCACTCCGTACACCGTCTCCGTGACCCGGGCGCTGGAGGAGTACGTCGCCCAGGCCGGTGTCCGGGTCACCGGCTGCTCGTTCATGGGGCTGACCAGGCACATCTGGCAGGTGCCGTACCGGGACGTGGTCACCATGGCACGCAGGGCCACCCGGCCCGGCGCCGCCGACGCGCTCTTCATCTCCTGCACGAATCTGCCGACGTTCGACGTGATCCCCCAGCTGGAGGCCGAGCTGCGCATGCCCGTCATCTCGGCCAACCAGGTCACGATGTGGGCGGCACTGCGCCGGCTGGGTACCCGAGCCGTGGGGCCCTATCAGGCGCTGCTCGACGAAGCCGCTCGCGAAGGGCCCGTACTGCCCGAAGAGACGCAGGAAGGCTGGACATGACCGCACTCGGATTCCTCTACCCGGGCCACTCCGCCGAGGACGACTATCCACGCATCGAGCAGCTCCTGGGCAGCGACATCCGGGTGGACCTGGTCCACACCGACATCGGTGAGGACGCGCACCGGGTGGACGCGCTGCGCGAGATGGGCTCCGCCGAGCGGCTCGGCGAGGGCATGGAGCGGCTCCGGCTGGCCGGCGCCGAGACCGTGGTGTGGGCGTGCACCAGCGGCAGCTTCGTGCACGGCTGGGACGGCGCCCAGGACCAGGTGCGCACGCTGGCGCGGCAGGCCGGGATGCCGGCCTCCTCGACCTCCTTCGCCTTCGTGCACGCGGCCCGCGAGCTCGGGGTGCGGCGGGTCGCCGTCGGCGCGACCTACCCGGAGGACGTGGCCGCGCTGTTCGCGGACTTCCTGCGGGCCGGAGGGCTCGAGGTCACGGGGGTGCGCTCCTCCGGGATCGTCACGGCCGCGGAGGTCGGCACGTGGGGGGAGGAGGACGTGCTGACCCTGGCCCGGGCGGCCGACGCGCCGGACGCGGAGGCGGTGCTCCTGCCGGACACCGCGCTGCACACGGCCGCGCACGTCGGGCTGCTGGAGAAGTCCCTCTCCAAGCCGGTCCTCACGGCCAACCAGGTGTCGGTCTGGGAGGGCCTGCGCCTGGCGGACCGCCGGGTGAACGCCCCGGCGCTCGGCACACTCTTCACCCGAGAACCGATCGTCCAGGCCTGACCGAGACCGCCAGGCCTCCGAGACCGCCCGGCCCGACCGCCCGGCCCGACCGCCCGACCGCCCGGCGTGGGCGGTCGGCGTGGGCGGTCGGCCAGGGCTGGTGGCTCGGGTCGGTTTTGGCGGTCGGCCCGGACGGGCCGGGCCCGGGTGGGGCATCCCCGGCAGGGCATCCGGACGGGCCGGGGCCCGCGCGCGGGCGTGCCAGGGCGGCGCCCGACCGGGCCGGCCCTTCGGGCGGCTATCCCCGGTGGACGCTCCGGGCCGACATATCCGGACGGGCACTCCGGGGCGGAGGGGTTCTGATCGACATCCTGGAACGGCACCCGGCCGGGCCGGTGCCCCTTGGCCGCAACCCCGGGCGATCCGAAGGCCGGCTCCCTCGGGCTCGCCAGGCTCCCCGGAACGGCTCCGGGGAATAAACGGAGACTGCCTCCTGTTAGGGAGCGCGAGACAGACCACGCCGTGGAACAGGAGACCCACACCGTGTCGGCAGACGAGGCAGACGAGATCCGGGGCACCACGCACGGGACCGCCCCCGCCCCCCTCTCCGTACTGGACCTGGTGACCGTGGGCGCGGGCCGGACCGCCACCGACGCGCTGCGCACCAGCGTGGAGCTGTCCCGGCTCACGGAGTCCCGCGGCTTCCACCGCTACTGGGTCGCCGAGCACCACTCCATGCCCGGCGTCGCCTCCTCCTCGCCCGCGGTGATCCTCGCCCACCTCGCCGCCCACACCGACCGGATCCGGCTCGGCTCGGGCGGCGTCATGCTGCCCAACCACGCCCCGCTGGTGATCGCCGAGCAGTTCGGCACCCTGGAGGCGATGGCCCCGGGCCGCATCGACCTCGGTCTCGGCCGGGCCCCCGGCACCGACGGCGCCACGGCCGCGGCCCTGCGCCGCACCGACTCCCTGAACGAGGGCGCCGACGACTTCCCGGAGCAGCTCGCCGAGCTCACCCGCTTCCTGGACGACGACTTCCCCGACGGGCACCCCTACCGGCGCATCCACGCGATCCCGGGGCCCGTCCAGGGCACCGCGCCCGGCGGCGTCCAGTCCCCGCACCGCCCGCCCGTCTGGCTGCTCGGCTCCTCCGGCTTCAGCGCCCGCCTGGCCGGCCTGCTCGGCCTGCCGTTCGCCTTCGCGCACCACTTCTCCGCGCAGAACACCATGCCGGCGCTCGACCTCTACCGGGAGACCTTCCGCCCCTCCGCGGTGCTGGCCGAGCCGTACGCCCTCATCGGCGTCTCCGCCCTCGCCACGGACGACGAGCGGGAGGCCCGCCGCCAGACCCGGGCGATGGGACTCAACATGCTCCGGCTGCGCACCGGCCGCCCCGGTCTCTTCCCCGATCCCGAGGAGGCCGAGCGGCAGGAACTCGGCCCCACGGAGGAGGAGTTCATCGCCTCCTGGACGGCCAACGTCGTGCACGGCACCGCCGACGAGGTCCGCTCCGGCCTCGACGACCTGCACAAGCGCACCGGCGCCGACGAGTTGATGATCACCACGCACGCCCACCGCGGCGAGCTGCGCCTGCGCTCCTACGAACTCGTCGCGGACGCCTACGGGTTGCCCGCCGCGTGACCCGCTACGGCGCGCCCGCCGCGTAGGTCTGCGCGCCCAGCAGCTCGGAGATACGGTCCGGCGACACCGGACGGGAGTACAGCCAGCCCTGCCCGGTGTCGCAGCCGATCCGGCGCAGCCGGGTGGCCTGGGCCGAGGTCTCCACGCACTCGGCGGTGACCGTCAGACCCAGGCGGTGGGCCAGCTGGATCATCGCCTCGACGATGACCTCGTCGGCGGGGTTCGGCGGAACGCCTTTCGGCGCCTCCTCGTACTGGAAGCCGCGCACGAAGGAGCCGTCCAGCTTCAGCACCGAGACCGGCAGCCGGCTCAGGTAGGCGAGGTTCGAGTAACCGGTGCCGAAGTCGTCGATGGCGATCCGCACGCCCATGTCGCTGAGCGCCTGCAGGGCCTGCAGCGGACGGCCCGCCGAGCCCATCACCGCGGACTCGGTCAGCTCCAACTGGAGCAGGTGCGGGGCCAGTCCGGTCTCGGCGAGGGTCGACGCCACGTCCGCCACCAGGTCGGAGTCCCACACCTGGCGCACGGCCACGTTCACACTGACGAAGATCGGCGGTTCGCCGGGGTGGTCCAATTGCCAGCGGCGGGCCTGCCGGCAGGCGGTGGCGAGCGCCCAGCGGCCCAACTGGACGATCGAGCCGTCCTCCTCGGCCAGTCCGATGAACCGATTCGGCGTCAGTGTGCCGAACTGCGGATGGTTCCAGCGAACCAACGCCTCTACGCCGGACAGCTTCCCGTCCTCCATGCCGACCAACGGCTGGTACTCCAGCGCGAATTCACCGCGCTCGATGGCGGGACGCAGGGTGGAGGAGAGGGCCTGGCGGGTCATGCGGTGCGCGTTGCGCTCGGGGTCGAACAGCGTCCAGCGCGCCTTCCCGTCGGCCTTGGCCCAGTACAGGGTCGTGTCCGCCGCCTGCATCAGACCGGTCGCGGTGGTGCCCGCCGCATGGCGTTCCACGACCCCGATGGACGCCGTCAGCGACAGCCGCTGCCCGGCCAGGTCGAAGGGCTCCTCCAGGGCCTTGAGCGCCGAGTCGGCGAGATCCGCGAGCTGTTCGGTGCCGGTGGAGTCCTCCACCAGCAGCGCGAACTCGTCGCCGCCGAGCCGGGCCACCAGCGGTGTCACGGCGCGCGCGTACCCGGCCTCGTCGGCGACCCTGGTCAGGCGTTCGGCGACGGCCGCGAGCAGCCGGTCGCCGATCCGGTGCCCCAGCGTGTCGTTGACGGCCTTGAAGCCGTCGAGGTCCAGGTAGCACAGCCCGATCCGGCCGGTGCCGCTCTGCTCGTACGACTCCGCCTCCAGGGCGGCCGTCAGGCGCTCGAAGAACAGGGTGCGGTTGGGCAGCCGGGTCACCGGGTCGTGCATCTGCAAGTGCCGCAGCCGCGCCTGGAGTTCGCGGCGGGCGCTGACGTCGGTGATCGAGAGCAGCACGCCGGGTCCGCCGCCGGTCAGCGGCGCCACGGTGACCTGGACCCAGACCGAGTGCCCGTCGGGGTGCTTGAGCCGGCGGGTGCAGCGCAGTCTCGCCTGCCGGCCGCGCAGCACCTCGCGGTAGGCGTGCCAGGTGCGGGCGTCGGAGGCCAGGTCCACCAGGTCGGCGGCGGGCCTCCCGGTGAGGGCCGCCGGGTCGGTGCCCAGCAGCTCGCCGAAGGCCGCGTTGGCGTCGGCGACGAGCCCCTCGTGGTCCACGACGGCCATGGAGAGCGGTGCGGCCGCGAAGACACGTTGGTAGATGGATTGGTCACTGTCTGTGACGGCTGACCGGTCGAGGTCTGCCGCGGGCGTCGGCCCTTCGGACGTTCCGCTCACCGCTCGCTCCCGCAGTGCACTCGATCGATGTCCGTGCCGGAAAGTGTGCCGATCATAGAGGCTGGCCCCGGGCCCTTCCAGCCAAACTCCAGTGTCCCGGACCGGGCACGGTTTCTGACAGATCGTTTCTGCCCGCACCTGGACGGGTTATTGAGCCCCTCGACCAGTTGTGACGTTCCGTGAGTGTTTCGGGGTGTCGGGCGCCGTGGTGCGCCGGCGTCCGGCGGAGGTGCGCTCACCCTTCTGGTGCAGACAAACAGGGCGTGATGCGTCAAACTACCGCAACCTGGGTGCGGGTCCGTCGAAACGCGTCCGGAGGTCATGTCCGTGCCCATGCTGCGCAGCACCGCCGCCGTGTGCACCTCGCTGTCGGCGCTCGCCGCGACCTCGATCCTCTCCGGCCCGTCGGTCGCCGAGCCCTTCTCGACGGCCCCGTGCGCCCTGCGCCGCACCGAGGCCCACCACTCCGAGGGCGTCGACACCTGGAACCCCGACTACACCCGCCCGACCCGGCCGCTGGACGCGGTGATGGTGTTCCTGTCCTTCCCGGACGCCACCCCGCGCACCACACCGGCCGAGCTGGCCGCCGACCACTTCCCCGCCACCAGCCGCTTCTACGAGCGGGCCTCCTACGGCAAGTTCACCCTGCGCCCGCATCCGCTGTCGCACTGGCTGCGGATGCCGCGCCCCTCGACGGCCTACGCCATACGGCGGGACTGGAGCGCCGACGACCGGGCCGCCTATCTGCGGGACGCGTTCGCGGTGGCCGACAAGGAGGTCGACTTCTCGCGTTACCAGGTGGTGTACCTCGTCGCCGACCCGGACGCGCCCGGAGTGGACTCGGACGCCACCAAGGTCGTCAACCTGGACACCCCCATCCACGTGGACGGCACGGACGTGCGCCGGGTCGTCACCGTGTTCGAGAAGCATCCGCCGGACCGGCTGGTCCTCGCCCATGAGACCGGCCATGTGTTCGACCTGCCCGACCTCTACCACCGCCCGGCCGACGGCAAGGGCGACTGGGACACGTACGTCGGCGACTGGGACCTGATGGGCAGCCAGTTCGGACTCTCGCCCGACATGTTCGCCTGGCACAAGTGGAGACTCGGCTGGCTGGATCCGCGCCAGGTGGTGTGTGTACGCGGCACCGGGCCGACCCGCCTCACCCTGGAGCCGCTCGCCGCCGGGCCGGGTGTCCCGGTGCAGGGCGCGGGCGGCGCGCCCGCCTTCGGCCTCGGCGACGGGGTGAAGCTCGCCGTCGTCCGCACCGGTCCGGACACCGCCCTCGCCTTCGAGGCGCGCACCGCCGCCGGCAACGACCGCTCGACCTGCCGGCAGGGCATCCTCGTCTACCGGGTGCACAGCGGCGCGGAGTCCGGCGGCGGCCCGATCGAGGTGGTGGACGCCCACCCGCACACCGAGGCGTGCTGGGAGAACTCGGTCTACCCGCCCCTCGCGGACGCTCCGGTGGCCCTGGGGGAGAGCTTCACCGTGCCCGGGGACGGGGTGAAGGTGGAGGTGGAGGACCGCACGGAGTCGGGGGCGTGGAACGTGAAGATCACACCCGGACTGATCGGCTGACCGCCAGGGCCACCTCTCGGCCGACGCTCGCTGATCCGGCCCCGGGGTGTGGGTGGCGGAGCCCCCACAACGCGCGGCGAAGCCGCGCAAAAACAACGATGGCGAGTCATTCCGCGTTTTCTGCGGACATGACTCGCCATCGCCAACGTGCGCCGCCAGGGACTCGAACCCCGGACCCGCTGATTAAGAGTCAGCTGCTCTAACCAACTGAGCTAGCGGCGCCTGCTGACGTCGTAGACCTTAGCATCCTGATCGGCGGGAGGAAAAATCGATATCCGTACGGCTGCGCGGGCCGCGCGCACGGCCGCCCAGAGCACGACCTCGGGGCCGGGCAGCCAGGGGTGACGGGTGTCGGGGGCGACGAGCCAGCGGGCGGTACCGGGGGTCCCGCCCCCGGTCGGCGCCGGCGCGGTCACCGCGTCCCCCGGGCCGTGGCACAGCAGCGGCGGCACGGTCTCGGCCCGGTGTGAGCCCCACTCCTCCCAGGCCAGCAGCGAGGGAAGCCGCTGGGCCGTGCCGGCGGCGGCGAACAGCAGCATGCGGCCGCGGAACACCGCGACCGGGCCCGAGCCCGGCCCCTCGTCCCACAGCCGGTCCAGCATCCGGCGCCCGAAGATCGCCGGGGCGCTCACCACGTCGAAGACCGTGCCGCAGGGCAGCACGACCGGAGCGTCCGGGTGCTCCTGCCAGAGCGCCGACGTGCTGCGCGGATACGTTCCGGCCGAGGCGAGCCAGGCGACGCCCTCGGGGGTGGCGCGGGTGACGTTCGGAGTGCTGCTCATGCCGACTACATCTACCGGCCGTGAGCGTCCGGTTCTCCTCAGTTGCGGAAAACCGGGACAGGGGGATGAGGGGAGGAGTATCTTGCCCGCCTGGCATATGCCAGGCGGGGGTCACACCGGGTCCGCGGTCGTGCGTCCCTCGCTGTTTCCCCGCATCAGGTCCCGGCCGAACTCGACCATCTTCTTCGCGTAGTCCTCCGTCCACTCCGCCTGCCCGGCGATGTCGGCGGGGGTCAGCCGGTCGAACCGGCGGGGGTCGGCGAGCTGGGCCGCCGCGATGGCCTGGAACTCCACGGCCCGGTCGGCGGCCGCGCGGAACGCCTGGGTCAGTTCCGTGGCCCGGGCCAGCAGCGCCCGCGGGTCCTCGATCGACTCCAGGTCGAAGAAGTGCTCAGGATCGGCGGCCGCCTCCGCGGGCTCGAAGAGCAGGGGCGCGGGGCGTAGCCGCGGGTCGTTCCGACGCGGCGTGGGCTCCGCCATGTCTTCATCTCCTCCTCGTACGTTCGCTCGGCCCCACCCCTTCGGACGGGCCACCGTCCATTGTCCCGCGCCCCCGCAAGGGGGCCCTCACGGTCGCCAGGTCACGCGGTGTTCGGCGAGGTGGGCGAGGACCGCGTGGTTCGCCTCCCAGCCGTCCGGGAACTTCACCAGGGTGCCCAGCTGGACCGGTTCCGTGGACGGGTAGTCGTCCAGCAGGTCGCCCACACCGGCGCGGCAGACCACGATGCAGGCGTGGCGGTGGCGGGAGGCGAGGACGCAGAGCCGGCCCGTCTCCAGGTGGAAGGCGGTGGCGTCGGGGCGGCCGGAGAGCGGGTGCAGGACGACCGTGATGTCGTACTCGCGCCCCTGCAGGCGGTTGGCCGTGTCGACCGTCACATCCGCCGCACCGAGGTCGGCCAGGGCCGCCCGGACCGCGGCCGCCTGGTCGCGGTGGGCCGTGCCGACGGCGATGCGGTCGGCGGTGACCGGGGCGGGCTCCGGTGAGCGCTCCGACGCGGCGGCCCCGCCACGGTCCAGCAGGCGCCGTACGACTGCCGCCACCGCGCGCACCGCCTCCGGATCCGTGCGCGGGGTGTGCCGGGCGGGCAGCTCCAGCAGGCCCCAGCCGGACGCGGCGGCCTCGTCGATCACCCGGTCCGGGCCGGAGCCGTCCGAGGGCACCGCGAAGGCGAGCCGGCGGTCACCGGGTCCGGTGCCGCTGCGGAACGGGGTGTACGGGTAGAACGCGTCGGAGACCAGGGGGGCCGCCGAGGCGGGCAGCCGCCAGGAGACCGGGAGCCGGTGCTGCGGAAGTTCCGGGTTGTGGGCCAGAAGAGTGGTGACGGCGGAGGCCGACGGGTCGTACGACAGCCCCGCCCACTGCTCGCTGCCGACGATCGCGAACGGGTCCAGCTGGCCCGGGTCGCCCACGAACAGTGCCCGCTCGAACAGTCCGGCCACGGCGAGCAGGGAGTCCGAGCGCATCTGGTACGCCTCGTCCACGATCGCGTGCGGCCAGGGCTCGTCCACCTTCACGTGCGCCCACTTCGCGGCGGTGGACAGCACGACCGGCAGGCCGTTCAGGTCGGCCGCCTTCGCGGACGTACGCACGCTCGCCAGGTCGTCCAGCGCCTTGTCGTACGGATCGGTGTCGCTGCTGTGCAGGCGGCCGACGGGCAGCTCGGGGTTCTTCTCGGCGAGGCGCAGCACCAGATCGTCCACCTGCGCGTTCGTCTGCGCCACCACCATCAACGGACGCCCCGCATCCGCGAGTTCCAGCGCCGCCCGGACCACCAGCGTGGACTTGCCGGCACCGGGGGGCGAGTCGACGACCACACCCCGCTCGGTCCCGTGCAGGGTGTCGCGGAGGATCGCGTCGGTCGCGCGGGCGGCCGCGACCGAGGGGTCGAGGTCCACGGTCGTCACAGGACGTCCTCCTCGGTGACGGGGTCGGCGGCTTCCTGGGCGGCCTCGCCGGGCGGCCCGCCGTGCGTCCACGGGGTCTGCTCCGGGTCGGGCAGCTTCGCCCCGCCGCGCTGCTCGTGCTCGAAGAGGGTGAAGCAGATCCGGTCGCCCTTCTCCGGCACCGAACCGGGCTCCGGCTCCTTGCCGCGGCCCATTTTGTCGGTGATCCGCAGCACCAGCACGCCCTCGGTCTCGCATCCGACGAACTCCGCCGACTGCGGCCTGCCGCCCAGTGAGCGGTACACCTTCGCCCGCTCCGCCAGATGCGGCCGGTCGTCCGTGCGGAGCGTCACCAGCGGGCGCGGGCTCGGCCGCTTCCCCTCGCTGTACGCCATCACGACGTCGGCCACCTCGCCCGCGAACGCCTCCCCGGCCAGCCGCCGCCCCGCCATCACCAGCGGATCGTCCAGCGCCTCCTGCGCCTCCAGCCGGGCCTGCTCACGCTCGCGCGTGGCCAGCTTGTTCGCCGCCGTCACCGCGTCGTCCCGGCGCGGCTGCGGGGGCTCGCCGGCCAGCACCCGGTCGCGGTGGCCGGTGAACGACCAGCGGTCGCGGGTCCAGCGGTCCTCCACATGGGCGCCCTCGGGCAGCGCGCGCAGCAGGTCAAGGCCCCGCCACACCGCGTCCCAGGTGGGCCGGGTGCGGCTCGCCACCAGATCGCGGACGTCCCGTTCGGCCCGGGTCAGCGCGGCGAGCCCGTCGTCGGCCTCCAGCGGGTCCTCGGCGGCGGCGAGGGCGGCACGCGCGCGGTCGTACCGCTCGATCGCCGGGGCCAGCAGCCTGTTGTCGAACGCCGGGTCGGTGGCCGGACCGGCCGGCGGGCACAGCAGCTGCCCGTCCGCGTCCCGGGCCAGCTCGGCCCGGCGCGCCGCCTCGGCGCCGGTGTCACCCGGAGGGTCGATCCACGCCAGCAGCGCGCCCAGGTGCTGGTCCTCGAGGCCGGACTGGCCGGTCGCCCAGTGATGGGACAGCAGGTCGGTGAGGGCGAGCAGGAGCGCCGAGCCGGGGACCCGGGACCGCTCCCCGTAGTGGGTCAGCCACCGGCCGAGCAGCGGTACCCGGGGCGGCGCCGGATGGGGCGCCTCCGGGTCCTGCTCCGCGGTGCGGCGAAAGCGCATGGACCGGCCGAGCAGCCGTACGAACTCCAGGCCCGCCCGGCTCGGCACGATCAGCTGGGGCGCGTCCGCGCACAGCTCCACCTCGACCTTGACCCGCTTGCCGGTCTCCGGGTCCGTCTCGGTGCGCTCGGCCGCCTCCACGGCCTCCGCGCACGAGTCGATGTACGGCAGGACGACGTCCGCCAGTTCGGCGAGGAACGCGAAGCGCAGGTCGCGGTCGCGGGGCTGGGGCACGACCAGCAGGCGCGGCGCGTCCCGGTCGGTGCCGACCAGTGCGCCCAGCGGAGCGCCGGCCTCACCGGCGGTGGTGAGCGGCACGAACACCAGCGGGCGGCCGGACAGATGCCGGTGCCGGACGGTGGCGGCGGGCTGGGCCCGCCCGGTGCCGACGGCCTCGAGGCGGGCGAGGGTGGTGATCAGGGACATGGCGCCGCCTCCCGGTCCGCCGAGTGCTCCCGGTCCGCCGCCTCCCGGAGGGCTTCGGCCCGCAGTTCCGCCGCCCTGCGCAGGGCCGCCACCGCGGGGTCGTCGGGGTCGCCGCACTCGCCCCGGGCGGCGGCCAGGACGTCCTCGACCGTGGTCAGGCCGCCCAGTTCGGCGCGCAGGGGCCGGCCGAGGCGGGTGACGGCACCGGCCGCGGCGGAGCGTTCCCGGCAGTGGAAGGCCAGTTCGCAGGCGGCCAGGCACTCGGGCGCGTACGTCGCCGGGACCGCCGACACGGCGGCCGTCAGCTCCTCGGCGCTGCGGTCGGGCGCGAAGCAGGTGCCCTCGGGCAGCGAGTCGGCGATCTCCTCGATCCGGGTGAGCCGGGCCAGCTGGCGGCCGGTGACCGCGCGCTGCTTGCGGACGTCGACGGCGGAACCGGTGGGCAGGTTGGAGAAGTCCTTGGGGCACACCAGCAGCACCCGGTGACGCACGCGCGGGGGAGGGTCGAGCCGGGCGGCGACCTGCTCCAGGGCGAGCACGTACACCGCCGACTGGCGGGCGGCCGCGCCGACCTTCGCCGGGTCCGCCGAACCGTCCAGCATCGGGAAGGACTTGATCTCCACCACCGACCAGCTGCCGTCCGGGTGCACCACCACCGCGTCCGGCTCCAGGAACGCGAGCGAGCCCGCCACGTCCAGGGCGAGCATCGGGTGGTCGAGGAGCGTCCAGCCGCCGGCTCCGGTGGCCTCGCGCAGCGCCAGCGCCGTACGGGCCGTGCGCCCCTCGGGGCCCTGCGCGGTCAGGTCGGGGACGGCCGCGTCCTCGGGCGGCGGGGCGCCGGGGTCCAGACGGGTGTGCGCCAGCCGCAGCAGCTCCGCGCCGCCGTCCGCCTTCACCTTGGCCTCGAACGCGTTCCCCCGGGTCAGCGCGAACTGCGACTGCCCGAACGCGGACGGCGCGCCGAGCGCGCTCGCCAGCCGTGCCTTGTCCACGCCGGCGCCGTCCAGGATCGCCCGCCTGCGGCATCCGGGGTTCGCCGCGAGCGCCGCGAGGGCGCGCGCGTCCAGGGCCTTGGCCGGTACCTCGGGACCGCGCAGCTCAGCGAGCCTGTGCCGGAGCCCCTTCGCCCGCGTCCGCGGGGGAGGCGTCCGGCTCGGCTCCGCCGTCGAGCCGCGACTCGCGCTGCCGTGGAATTCGCTCACCCGCGGAAGTCTGGCATCCGGCACTGACAATCGGGGAACCGGTGGCGTCCGTGACGGGGGTGGCGCGGCGGAACAGACGGGCCCGGACCAGGTCCAGGGCCCGCGTGACACGCGGTCCCAGCAGGGCGCCGACACCCATGACGGCCACCCCGGCGACGGCGTCCAGGAAGTAGTGGTTGGCGGTGCCCATGACCACGAGGGCGGTGCCCAGCGGGTAGAGGACGCCGAGGACCTTGCCGAGGCGCGTGCCGCCGTGCCGCCACAGCATCACCCCGCACCACAGCGCCCAGCCGACGTGCAGGCTCGGCATGGCCGCGTACTGGTTGGTCATCCCGCCCATGCCGCGCGGCGCGCTGGCGTCGGCGCCCCACCAGCCGTACGAGCTGTAGTGGGCCATGGTGTCCACGAAGCCGTGGCCCGCGGACAGCAGGCGTGGCGGGCACGTGGGCAGCAGCGTGAAGCCGATCAGGCCGATGAACGTGGACGTCATCAGCCAGGTGCGCGCGCGCCGGTAGTGCTCGGCGCGGGTGCGGAACAGCCAGACGAGGATCGCGGGCGTGATCAGGTAGTGCAGCGAGGCGTACCAGAAGTCGGCCGGCACCCCGAGCCAGGGCTCGCGGGTGAAAAGACGGTTCAGCGGGTGCTCGGCGTTCAGGTGCAGCAGCTTCTCGACGCGCAGGATCGCGAGGCCGTGGTCGACGGCTCCGCTGACGTCACCGCGCGCGAGGAGACGGCCGGCCGAGTAGCAGCCGTACACCAGCAGGATGAGCGGCAGCTCGGTCCACCAGCGCAGCCGGGTACGGGGCGCCACCTCGGTGCCCGGTGTCTCGGTCTGCGGCATCCGATCGCCCTCCCCCTTCTGCTGTACGGCACGCCCGGCGGGGCGACCGTGCCACTTTACGGTGTCCCGATCTCGCCCATGAGGGCGCTCCGGCCCACAAAGACGCCGAGATCGGCCGCCGGGTTGCCCCGATGGGGCGTGCGCGATGATGGAGGGGTCCTCCCTTCGCGTTTCCGTGGCGTCCCTGTGGCGTCCGTCTCCCGGAAAGGTCCCCCCATGGCACCGCGCATCCTGCTGGCCCGGCACGGACAGACGGCCTGGTCGCTGTCCGGCAAGCACACCGGCAGGACCGACGTGCCCCTCCTGGAGGAGGGCCGGCGCGGGGCCAAGCTGCTCGGCGAGCGCCTGCACCACGCTCCGCTCGACGGGCTGCCCGGGGTGGAGGTGCGCACCAGCCCGCTGTCCCGCGCGCGTGAGACGTGCGAGATCGCCGGCTTCGGTGAGCGCGCCGAGCGCTGGGACACGCTGGTGGAGTGGGACTACGGCGCGTACGAGGGCATGACGCCGGCGGAGATCCAGGCCGTGCGCCCGGGGTGGCTGATCTGGCGTGACGGCGTCCCCGAGGGGGAGACCCTCGCCGAGGTCACCGCGCGCGCGGACGAGGTGGTCTCGTGGGCCCGCTCCGCCGACCGAGACGTCCTGGTCTTCGCGCACGGCCACATCCTGCGCTCCATCGGCGCCCGCTGGCTCGGCCTGCCCCTGGACTTCGCCGCACGGATACGCCTGAACCCGACGTCACTGTCCGTCCTCGGCTGGGCCTACGGCGAACCGGCGATCGAGACCTGGAACGACCTGGGCCACCTGGCCGACTGACCGCCTGCCCGGCACCACCACATCTCCCCGGGGGCCCCGGGGAGCCACACGCCCACCCAGACAGGGCCCGCCGCCTTGAAGACCGGCGGAGGGATCCGTTCCGGTGTGGCGGGCGGGGCCTGCTCCCCGGGGCGGGGGAGCGGCGGTGGTTATGCGCGGCCCGTTCTCGGCACGGACGCGTGGCGTTCCAGGAACTCGGAGACCCCGGACGCCCGCCGGTGCGGCAGCAGTACTCGTGCCGTGCCCGCGAGCATGGTCTGGATGCGGGAGGACTGCACCTGGTCCAGCAGGGACAGCACACGCAGGCCGGCGGCGGCCGCCTCGTCGGGACGGCCCTCGCGCGCGAGGTCGTCGGCCAGTTCCGCCATGTAGAGGGCGATGTTGCGCGTGAAGTGCGGGTCCTGCAGATCGGCGGCCCGGCGTGCGTGCCGGGCCGCGCGGCGCCAGTCGCCCAGCGTGGACCAGCACTGCGCCTCCAGCCCCTCCAGCTCGGCCTCGCCGTAGAAGCTCATCCACTCGGGGTCGGCCTCCGAGTGGCCCCGGTCGAAGAGGGCCTGCGCGCGTGCCAGCGCCTGCTCGCAGCCGGGGCGGTCGGCGAGTCCGGCCCAGCCGCCCGCCTCGCGCAGCGCGAGCAGGGACATCAGGCGGGCGGAGCCCAGCGGGCGGGCGGCGCGCTGCGCGGCCTGGGCGGCCCGGACCGCCTCCCGGGGGCGCCCGGCGTCCCGGGCCAGGAACGCGGTGTTGCAGAAGGCGTGCGCCTCCAGCCCCGCGTCCCCGGTCATCCGGGCCGTGGCCAGGGCTTCGGCGTAGTGCGAGCGGGCGTCGTCGAAGCGGCCGGAGTCATGGGCCAGCCAGCCCACGGAGATGGCGAGTTCACCCGCGCCCGCGTGCAGCCGGTCGACGGTGGTCTGCCGGGTCGCGCCCGCGTCCAGGAGCGCGTAGGCGGCGCGCAGGGGAGCCGCCGCCCTCCGGTAGAGGCCGTCCGCGCCGTGCCGGTCGTCGAGCAGCCGGATACGGCGGACGGCCTCCTCCAGGGCGGCCGCCTCGGGCGTGCCGGGCCGGCGCGTCGGCCGGACCGCGGCCACGGCGTCCTTGGCGGACCGCAGCGGGCCCAGCGTGGCGGCGGCCATCGTGGCACCGCCGCCGGTCATGAATGCGCGACGCAGCACGTCGCTCTCCTCGTGGTTCGGTCGGTCTCTCGCGTACGGCTCGTGCGGGTCGTACGGGTCCTGCGTGTCATACGGCTCGAAGGCCCCCCACGTCTCATCGGCCCCACCGGTCTCGTCGGCCTCCGGGCACTCACCGGCGGCCGGTGCCGCGAGCGCGTCCGGGGCCGGCCGTGCCGCTCGTCCGCGGACGGACGACCGGGGCGCGAAGCCGAGATCGGTGAGCGTGCGGCCGGGGAACATGTGCAGGAACACCCGCTCGTACGCGTAGTTCGGGCAGCGGATCTCGCCCGCCTCGACCCGCCCGACGTAGCGCGCGTCACAGCTCACCCGCTCGCCGATCTCGCGCGCGGCCCGCCGCACCAGCGCCGCGAACTCGGCCGGTGAGCGCCGCCCGCGCAACTGCCGGAAGGCGAGGTTCGGCCGTGCTGGCCGTTCGGGCTGCGACGAGGTCACTGTTGACGACGCCATGGCCGGGTCCTCTCGTGCGAACCGTCGAACCATGCCGGAGCCGGGGCGGATTCGGGACGAGTTGTCCGAGTGGCGCCCTGGTTCCGGCGGGCATGAACGTACCTGCTGTGAAGGACCCGCCACGCTGTGTTTGGCTACAAACCGGATATCTCATCCACGATCTGCCATGAACTGCCATCCTTTGCGGCGCACTTGTGCCGTAGCCGTTGACGGGCCCCCGCGTTGGAGTGCATGGACCGCAACAGGCTGTGTGGTGGAGGCCGGCATGAAGACCAGCCAGAGCAACGAACCTTCGACGCCAACCGTGGGGGGCGCGGAGGCGTGCGACCTGGTCACCGTGCCGACCCGGCAGGGACTGGAGGCGGTCGACATCCTGCGGCGCGGCGCGTCGGACGCGGTCGGGCCGGTGCTGCACGACGACGGCTGCGGCACGCTCGGCTTCCTGGTGCCGGCCGGCACGGCCGCCTGCTGGGACGTGCCCGGCAGCACCTGCACCGAGACGAACGGGCGCGGGCTGCGGCTGGACCCCGAGCCGCCCGTGGACGGCTCCGACTGGCTGCTGCCGCCCGGCGGGGCCGACCTCGCCACCGACCCGGTGGTGCTGCGCCGGGCCCTCGGGGAGGCGGCCCGGCTGATCGAGGCGGCCGACAACTGCCGATGACGCGGCTGCCCGCCGCAGCTGCGAAAATGGGGCGATGGGCAGGTCCAGGAACACCCGCAGATCGGCCGCCGCCGAGGCCGTCGTGGAGTCGGTCGACGGCGGGCTCGCGCAGCTGATACCCGACCCGGACCGCGCCCGGGCCTGGACCCTGCTGATCGACGGCGCACCCCAGTCGCACGTGGACCTGGACGACCCCACCTTCCTGTCCTTCGAGTACCAGCGCCGTCTCGGCCACGTCATCGACCTCGTCGCCCCGCCCGGCAGGCCCGTGCACGCCGTGCACCTCGGCGGCGGGGCGTTCACCCTCGCCCGGTACGCCGCCGCCACCCGGCCCCGGTCCACCCAGCAGGTCGTCGAGCGGGACGCCGGCCTGGTCCAACTGGTACGCCGCGAGCTGCCGTTGGACCCCGGCGCGCGGATACGGGTGCGCTCGGCGGACGCCCGCGCGGGACTCGCCAAGGTGCCCGACGGCTGGGCGGACCTGGTCGTCGCCGACGTCTTCAGCGGCACCCGCACCCCCGCCCACCTCACCTCCACCGAGTTCCTGGACGAGGTCCGCCGCGCCCTGAAGCCGTCCGGCGTCTACGCCGCCAACCTCGCCGACGGACCGCCGCTCGCCCATCTGCGCGGCCAGATCGCCACCGCCGCCGCCCGCTTCCCGGAACTCGCGCTCATCGCCGACCCGGCCGTCCTGCGCGGCAAGCGCTTCGGCAACGCGATCCTGGTCGCCTCCGACCTCCCGCTGCCGGTCGCCGAACTCACCCGCCGCGCCGCCTCCGACCCCCACCCCGGCCGGCTCGAACACGGTCGCCCGCTCACCGACTTCACCGGCGGCGCGCTCCCCGTGACGGACGCGGCGGCGGTGGCCTCCCCGGCCCCGCCGCCCTCGGTCTTCCGCTGAGCAGCCGCCCCCGTCAGTAGGTGCCGATCTCCACGTGCGGGGGCCCGTCGTGCCAGGTGCAGAACACCGACACCCGGTCCGTGCCCCGGCTGAACTCCACCCGGATCCAGGTCTCCGTCTTCCACAGCTGCATCGACCAGCCGGTCCCCGGCGTCGCCGAGACGAGCGTCGCGCTGCTCGCGCCCAGCTCGAACACCGCCCGGCCCCCGTCCGTGTCGTACGCCTTCACCTGGCCGGAGGGGGTGGACTTCGGGGACGGAGCGGAGGCGCGCGGGGAGACCGTGGGCCTCGACGGCGCGGGCGAGGGACTTCTCGACGGGGCCGCGGGCGACGCCGGAGCCGAGGGCCTCGCGCCCTGGGTCGTCGCGTCGGCGGCCGTCACCGGCAGGGCGCGCGGCGGATCGTAGGCCGTGCCCGCCATCACCGTGTGCACGCCCCACCACGAGAGCGTGACCGCCGCTCCCGTCGCCAGCAGCCACGCCAGTACGTGTACGAGTCCTCTGCGCATCGCGGGCCATACTGCCCCAGGGGCACCGCCCTTCGCACATGTTCCGAGTTGTCCACAGGCGCCGACCCCGGGTCGGCCGCATGGCGTACGGTGCGGCGCATGGCAAGTGTGCTCGTGGTCGAGGACGACCAGTTCGTGCGCTCGGCGCTCATCCGGCACCTGACCGACGCCTCGCACACCGTGCGCAGCGTCGGCACGGCACTGGAGGCGCTGCGCGAGGTCGCCCATTTCCGCTTCGACGTCGTCATCCTGGACCTCGGACTGCCGGACCTGGACGGCTCCGAGGCCCTGAAGATGCTGCGCGGCATCACCGACGTCCCGGTCATCATCGCCACCGCGAGGGACGACGAGACGGAGGTCGTCCGGCTGCTGAACGCCGGCGCGGACGACTACCTCACCAAGCCGTTCTCCGTCGAGCACCTCTCCGCCCGGATAGCGGCGGTGCTGCGCCGGGCCCGCGCCACGGGCGGCGAGGCCCCGCCCTCCTCCGTCCTGCGCGTCGGCGGACTGACCGTCGACCCGCTGCGCCGCCAGGCCGAACTCGACGGCGCGCGGCTCGATCTCACCCGCCGCGAGTTCGACCTGCTCGCCTTCCTCGCCGGCCGCCCGGGCGTCGTCGTCGCGCGCAAGGACCTCCTCGCCGAGGTCTGGCAGCAGTCCTACGGCGACGACCAGACCATCGACGTCCATCTGTCCTGGCTGCGCCGGAAGCTGGGCGAGACGGCCGCGCGGCCGCGTTACCTGCACACCCTGCGCGGGGTCGGCGTGAAGCTCGAACCACCGGCGGAGGAGGCCGCGCGATGAGATGGGCCCTGGTCAAGGTGTGCCTGGCGGTGACCACGATGGTCGTGGTCGCCTTCGCGGTCCCGCTCGGCCTGGTCGTCAAGGAGATGGCCCGCGACCGAGCCTTCTCCAACGCCGAGCGGGAGGCCGCCGCGGTCGCGCCCGCGCTGTCCATCACCACCGACCGGGACAAGCTGGAGCGGGTGGTGGCCTCCGCCGGTGCCGACTCCGGGATGGCGGTGCACCTGCCCGCCGACAGCGGCCGGGCCGCGCTCGACATCGGCCGGCAGCGCGCCGCCGACCACGACATCGCGGCCGTGCGGAAGCTCGGCCGCGCCTCCACGACCTCCGTCTCCGGGGGCTCCACCCTCCTGCAGCCGGTCGCCCTCGGCTCCGGCTCGATCGCGGTCGTCGAGGTGTACGTCCCCGAGTCCGAGGTGACCAACGGCGTCGGCACGGCCTGGGCGGTGCTCGCCGCCGTCGGGCTCGCGCTGATCGTCGGCTCGGTCGCCGTCGCCGACCGGCTCGGCGTGCGCATGGTCCGCCCCGCGCAGCGCCTGGTCGAGGGCGCGCACGAACTGGGCGACGGCAAGCTCGGCGCCCGGGTCCCGGAGGAGGGGCCCAACGAACTCCGACTCGCGGCCGTCGCGTTCAACTCCATGGCCGACCAGGTCGTCCAGCTCCTCGCGAACGAACGGGAACTGGCGGCGGACCTGTCCCACCGGCTGCGCACCCCGCTCACCGTCCTCCGGCTGAACGCGGCCTCCCTGGGCGCCGGACCGGCTGCCGAACAGACCAGGACCGCCGTCGCCCAGCTGGAGCGCGAGGTCGACACCATCATCCGCACCGCGCGCGAGGCCAAGCCGCAGACCGCCGCGCCGGGACCCGGAGCGGGCTGCGACGCGGCCGAAGTGGTCCGCGAGCGCATGGAGTTCTGGTCCGCGCTCGCCGAGGACGAGGGCCGCAAGTGGCGGGTGGCCGGTGTCGAACGCCCGGTACGCATACCCGTGGCCCGCGCCGACCTGGCCGCCTCCCTCGACGCCCTGCTCGGCAACGTCTTCCGGCACACCACGGAGGGCACCGCCTTCGCGGTCGACGTGCACAACGGCGAGGACGCGGTGATCGTGCTGGTCTCCGACGCGGGCCCCGGCATACCCGACCCCGAGGCGGCGATGGCCCGCGGCCGGGGTTCCGGAAGCGCCGGCTCCACCGGTCTCGGCCTGGACATCGTCCGCCGGCTCGCCGAGTCCACCGGCGGCGACGTCCGCATCGGCGCCTCTGTCCTGGGCGGCACCGAGATACGGATCTGGTTCCAGCTGGACGGCCGCAAGCAGGTCGGCCGGGGGCACCGGGGGGCGATGCGGAGGCGCCGACCGGGCAAATTGGTCTCGACCTTTAACCGTCCCCGATCCCTTCCTTAAGCGAAGCCTAAGGTCTTCAACGACCGTCCGCATCAAGCCGTTTGTCCGATTCCGGCTCGCTAGCGTGCTGCCGCACCACACCCCCGTGAAGAACGAAGGCAGGCACGCGCATGACCACGCACCGGCGCAGGATCAGTGGCAGGAACAAGGCGATAGGCGGCCTGGTCGCCGCGGCCGTGGTCGGGGGCGGCGCTCTCCTGCTCACCGGTACCGCCAACGCGGCCGGGGTGAACGCGGCGTACACCAGGACCAGCGACTGGTCCACGGGCTACACCGCCCAGTACGTCGTCACCAACAACAGCGGCGCCCAGGAGAAGACCTGGACGCTGGAGTTCGACCTGCCGGCCGGCGCCAGGCTCTCCTCACTGTGGAACGGCGAGTCGAGCGTGAGCGGCCGCCACGTCACCGTGAAGCCCGCGAACTGGGACACCGAGGGCATCGCCCCCGGGAAGTCGGTGACCGTCGGCTTCGTGGTCGACGGCAGCGGCGACCCCACGGGCTGCCGTATCGACGACACCCAGTGCTCGCCGGGCAACGGCCCCACGCCCGAGCCCAGCGGCCGCCCGACCCGGACCCAGTCGCCCACCGCGACCCCGGCCCCCACCAAGAGCTCCACCCCGACACAGAGCCCGGCCCCCACCCGGAGCGCGAGCCCCACGCCCACGCCCACCGGGACCACCGGCAGCGGCACCACCGCCTCCGCCGGCTTCGCCCCCTACGTGGACACCTCCCTCTACCCGGCCTTCGACCTGCTCGGCGCCGTCTCCGCGACCGGCGTGAAGAACTACAACCTCGCCTTCGTCACCGACGGCGGCGGCTGCACCCCCAAGTGGGGCGGCGTGACCGACCTGACCGGCGACGGGGTGGCCGCGCAGATCGGCGCGCTGCGGGCCGAGGGCGGTGACGTCCGGGTCTCCTTCGGCGGCGCCTCCGGCTCCGAACTGGCCACCACCTGCTCCTCCGCGGACGCGCTCGCGGCCGCCTACGGCAAGGCGGTCGACGCCTTCAAGCTGACCAAGGTCGACTTCGACGTCGAGGGCGGCGCGCTGCCCAACACGGCCGCCAACACCCGCCGCGCCCAGGCCATCGCCAAGCTCCAGGCCCAGCACCCCGGCCTCGACGTCTCCTTCACCCTCCCCGTGATGCCCGAGGGCCTGACCCAGGACGGCGTGAACCTGCTGTCCGACGCCAAGTCCAACGGTGTGCGGATCGGCACCGTCAACATCATGGCGATGGACTACGGCGCCTCCTACGACGGCGACATGGGCACCTACGCCGAGCAGGCGGCCACCGCCACCCAGGCCCAGGTCAAGAGCGTGCTCGGCCTGTCCGACTCCGCCGCCTGGAAGACCGTCGCCGTCACCCCGATGATCGGCGTCAACGACGTCTCCTCCGAGGTCTTCAAGGTCGACGACGCCACCCAGCTGGCGGACTTCGCCAGGTCCAAGGGCCTCGGTGGCCTGTCGATGTGGTCCGCGACCCGCGACAAGCAGTGCGCGGGCGGCGCCAAGCCCACCGCCGACGCCACCTGCAGCTCCGTCGTCCAGGACGCCGGCGCCTTCTCGAAGGCCTTCGCCGCCTTCAAGTGACCGGCGCCCGAGCCAGGGGCACGGCCCGCCCCCCACACGGGCCGCGCCCCGCCTCCCCCGTCAGAGGGTGGACCCGACCGCCGGCAGCACCCCCGTCCGCGCCGCCTCCCCGTACCAGTGGGCGCTCGACTTCGGGGTGCGGTCCAGGGTGGCGTAGTCGACGTACACCGCGCCGAACCGCTTGCCGTAGCCGTAGGCCCACTCGAAGTTGTCCATCAGGGACCACAGGTAGTACCCGCGCACGTCCGCGCCGTCCGCGATGGCACGGCGGACCTCCGCGAGGTGGCCGTGCAGATAGGCGATGCGCTCGGGGTCGTGGACCCGGCCCTCGGGGTCGGGCTTGTCGTCGTAGGCCGCGCCGTTCTCCGTCACGTACAGCTCGAGCCCCGGGGCCTCGCGGGAGTAGCGCATGATCAGGTCGTACAGGCCCGTCGGGTCGATGGACCAGCCCATCTCGGTGCGCTCGCCCGGGCTCTGGTGGAACAGCACGTCGTCGGCGCCCGGCCAGGGGGAGTGGTCGCTGGCGCCGTGACCGTCCGCGCGCGGGCCCGCGACCTCGCCGGAGGCCGCGGAGACCAGGGCCGGGGTGTAGTAGTTCAGGCCCAGCGCGTCCAGGGGCGCGTCGATCGTGCGCAGGTCGCCGTCGAGGACGTGCGACCAGTCGGTGATCGACGCCGTGGCCTCGATGAGCGACGCGGGGTAGGCCCCGTGCAGCATCGGGCCGTGGAAGACGCCGTTGGCCAGGTCGTCGATGCGGCGGGCCGCCGCGAGGTCGGCCGGGTCCTGGGTGAGGGGCCGCACGACGGACGAGTTGAGGCTGACCGCGATCCGGTTGCGGGCCGGCATCGCCGACCGCAGCGCCTGGGTGGCCAGGCCGTGCCCGAGGTTGAGGTGGTGGGCCGCGCGCAGCGAGGCGGCCGGGTCGGTACGGCCGGGCGCGTGCACACCGGAGCCGTAGCCCAGAAAGGCGCTGCACCAGGGCTCGTTGAGGGTGATCCACTGTTCCACCCGGTCGCCGAGCGCCTCGCCGACGAGCTGCGCGTACTCCGCGAACCGGTGCGCGGTGTCCCGCGCCGGCCAGCCGCCCGCGTCCTCCAGCTCCTGCGGCAGGTCCCAGTGGTAGAGGGTGACGGCCGGCCGGATGCCGTGCGCCAGGAGCTCGTCGACCAGACGGCGGTAGAAGTCCAGGCCCACCTGGACCGCGGGCCCCCGGCCGGTCGGCTGCACCCGGGACCAGGAGACGGAGAAGCGGTAGGCGTTCAGGCCCAGCTCGGCCATCAGCGCCACGTCCTCGCGGTAGCGGTGGTAGTGGTCGACCGCGATGTCACCGGTCTCACCGCCGGCCGTCCTGCCCGGCGTATGGCTGAAGGTGTCCCAGATCGAGGGGGTGCGGCCGTCCTCCCGCACCGCCCCCTCGATCTGGTACGCCGAGGTCGCGGCGCCCCAGAGGAAGGCGGGAGGAAAGGTCACCGAAGAAGGGGATTCAGACATGGAAGCGCTCCCATAAGAGTCGTACGAGACCGGCGAGGGGGGAGGGAAGACACGGGCGGGCGGAGGGGGCCGGGGAGGCGGTGGCCCGGCCCCTGGCGGACGGCGATCAGCCCTTGATCGCACCCTGCATGATCCCGCCCACGATCTGCCTGCCGAACAGCAGGAACGCGATCAGCAGCGGCAGCGTGCCGAGCAGCGCGCCCGCCATGATCACCGCCTGGTCGGGGACATAGCCCGTGCCGAGCGAGTTCAGGGCCACCTGAACCGTCGGGTTCTGCTGGTTCAGGGCGATGATCGGCCACAGGAAGTCGTTCCAGGCGAACACGAACGTCAGCAGGCCGAGCACCGCCATCGCCGGCCGGGCGGCCGGGAAGACCACGTGCCAGACGACGCGCAGACTGTTCGCGCCGTCCACCCGGGCCGCCTCGATCAGCTCGCCCGGCAGCGCCTGCACCAGGTACTGGCGCATGAAGAACGTGCCGAAGGCGGTCACCAGGCTCGGCAGGATCACCGTCTGCAGCTGGTTGGACCAGCCGAGGTCGGCCATCCACAGGTACAGCGGTACGACCGCCAGCTGCGGCGGGATCATCATCGTGCCGACGGTCAGCAGCAACAGCAGGCCGGAGAACCGGAACCGCAGCTTGGCGAAGGCGAAACCGGCCAGCGTGGAGAACAGCACCGTACTGATCGTGATCGTGCCCGCCACGAGCACCGAGTTGAACATCGCGGTGCCGAGCCCGGCCTGGTCCCAGGCCGCCTGGAGGTTCCTGAACAGGTTGCCGCCGAACCACAGCGGGGGCGGGGTCTGGGCGAGCCGCCGGTCGGTGCGGGAGGCGGCGACCGCCGTCCACACCAGCGGGGCCAGCGAGACGAGCGCGAAGACGGTCAGGACGGCATACGTCACCGGACCCGCGTGCAGCTGCTTGCCGGCGCCCATGCCACGCGGCCGTCGCTCCTTGCGCCCGGCCCGAGGGATGGTCAGTTCGCTCATTGGGACTTCCTCAGCCGTCGGGTGAGCAGCAGGTTGACCGCGGCGACGATCAGCAGGATCAGGAACATCGACCAGGCGATGGCGGACGCCTTCCCGAGGTTGCCGATGATCCAGCCCTGGTCGTACATGTACAGACCGAGCGTCTGGTACTGGTGCTCCGAGCCGCCCTTGGACCCGCTGACCCCGCCGAAGAGCAGCGGTTCACCGAAGAGCTGGGTGGCGCCGATGGTGGAGACGACGACCGTGAACAGGATCGTGGGCCGCAGCTGCGGGACCGTCACGTGCCGGAACTGCTGCCAGCGGTTGGCGCCGTCGATGGCCGCCGACTCGTACAGGTCCGCCGGGATCGCCTGCATCGCCGCGAGGTAGATCAGCGCGTTGTAGCCCGTCCACCGCCAGATCACGATGGACGACACCGCGAACTGCGAACCCCAGTCCGACTCGCGCCAGTTGACGGGGTGCACCCCGAAGAAGTGCAGGATCCAGTTGACCATGCCGCCGTCCCACGAGTACAGCAGCGTGAACACCAGGGTCGCCGCGGCCACCGAGGTGGCGTACGGGGTCAGCATCACCACGCGCCAGGCGGTCGAGCCGCGCAGCCGGTAGTTCAGCAGGTGCGCGAGACCGAGCGCCGCCAGCAGCTGGGGCACGGTCGAGATCACACCGATGGTGAAGGTGTTCGTCAGCGCGTTCCAGAAGAAGTCCGAGGACAACAGGTTCTTGTAGTTGTCCAGGCCCGTCCAGGTCTGGTGGTCGAGGGAGGCCAGCTGCACGTCGTGCAGCGAGTACCAGGCCGTGTAGAGCAGCGGGACCAGGGTGAAGGCCCCGAACAGGACGAAGAAGGGGGCGACGAACGCGTACGGCGACGCCTTCATGTCCCAGCGGTACAGCCGGCTGCGCCAGGAGTCGGTACCCGCCGGCGTACCGCGACCGTGAGCGCCCCGGGCCGCGCCCGGCGGGGTGCCGGGCGCGGCCTCGGCGCTCGACGCGGGGTGCGCGAGAGCCTGCTTGGAGCTGGTCACTGGCCGAGCACGTCCTTGATCTCCTTGGACGCCGCGTCCCAGCCCTGGGACGGCGACTTGCCCTTCTGCTCGACCTGGAGGATGCCGACGTCGGTGATGGCCGAGTTGATCGGCTGGTCCTTGATGCCGAAGTACTGCGTCGGGATGGTCTTCGCCGAGTCGGAGAAGATCTGGGTGATCGGCGCGTTCGAGAAGTAGGCGGTGGTGTCCGGGGCCGGTGTCAGGCTCGAGTAGGCCGACGGGACGGACGGGAAGCTCGCCTGCTTGGCGAACACCTTCGCCTGCTGCGCGGGCGCGGTCAGCCACTTGGCCAGCGCGATGGCCTCCTTCTGGTGCTTGCCCGCCGTCGGCACGCCGAGGAAGGAGCCGCCCCAGTTGGACGCGGTCGGGGCCGCCGCCACGTCCCAGTTGCCCTTGCCGGAGTCACCGGACTTCTGCTCGATGTAGCCGAGCATCCAGGCCGGGCAGGCGACGGTGGCGAAGCTCGCGTTGGCGTAGCCCTGGTCCCAGGTCGGGTCGAACTGCTTCAGCTTCGCCGACATGTCGCTGGTCGCGACGCTCATCGCCACGTTCCAGGCCTTCTTCACGCCGTCCGACTTGTCCCAGACGACGTCGCCGGTCCCCTTGTCGTAGTAGCGCTCGTCGCCGCCGCCGAGGGCCGCGTTGTAGACGGAGGCCGCCGAGTCCACGAACTTGGTGCCCTTGGGCGCCTTCTTCATGTACTGCTTGCCGACGCCGACGTACTTGGCCCAGTCGCCCTTCCACATGTCGGCGAGCTTGGTGCGGTCGGTCGGCAGCCCGGCCTTCTGGAAGAGGTCCTTGCGGTAGCAGATGGCCATCGGCCCGATGTCCGTGCCGAGTCCGATGAGCTTGCCGTCCTTGGTGGTGGCCTGGGCGTTCTTCCAGTCCAGCCACTGGGACTTGTCGACGTCCTTGCCGAGGTCGACGAACTTGTCCTCCTGGGTCTGCACGGCCTCGGTGATGTTGCCGACCTCGATGGCCTGGACGTCGTCGGTGCCGGAGCCGGCCTGGAGGCGGGTGAGCACCTTCGGCCAGTAGACGTCGGTCCTGGTGGTGACGTTCTCCTTGATGTTGATGTTCGGGTGCAGCTTCATGTAGTCGTCGTAGAGGCCGGCCTGCTTGTAGCCGAAGACGCCGAAGGTCCCGATGGTGAGGGTGATCTTGCCCTTGCCGCTGCCGTTGCCACCGTCCGAGTTGTCCGACGAACCGTCGCTCGAGTCCTTGGCGCAGCCGGCCAGCAGCCCCGTGGTCAAGGCGGCGACGGCCGCGAGGGCCATCAGCCGCTGGGACCGGCGGATGCTCGTGCGCATTGCGTCCTCCTGTTGCCTGACGTGCCGACCCCCCGGCCAACTGCATGGAAATAGGGCCCGTTCGTACTCGCTGCGGCTCGGGCGGGGAACGTGCGGGATGTGTAGGTGTCAGGTACTGTGGGAGCGCTCCCACAGGTGATGTGTTGAAGAGTCGCGGCTCCGGGGCGGGGTGTCAAGGGACCCGGCAGCGGCAAGTGCGTTCAGTTATCGAGGCGTTAACGAGCCATCGCCCGTCCCCCGGGGCCCCCGTGGCCCTGGCCAGGACTGTTAGATTCCAGCCAGCCGGGATTTGTGTCGAGGGAAGGTGGAGCCCATGGCGAGCCACGGAGCGCGGGGCCGGAGCGGTGGTCGGCCCACGCTCGAGGAGGTCGCCGCCCGGGCCGGGGTCGGCCGGGGCACGGTGTCCCGGGTGATCAACGGCTCGCCCCGGGTCAGTGACGCCACCCGTGCCGCGGTCGAGGCGGCGGTCGCCGAACTGGGCTACGTCCCCAACACCGCGGCCCGCGCACTCGCCGCCAACCGCACCGACGCCATCGCCCTGGTCGTCCCCGAGCCGGAGACCCGCTTCTTCGCGGAGCCGTACTTCTCCGACATGCTGCGCGGTGTCGGCGCCGAACTCTCCGACACCGAGATGCAGTTGCTGCTGATCTTCGCGGGCAGCGACCGGGAGCGGCAGCGCCTGGCCCAGTACCTCGCCGCCCATCGCGTGGACGGCGTCCTGCTGGTGTCGGTCCACGCCGACGATCCCCTGCCCGACCTGCTTTCCCAGTTGGAGATCCCGGCCGTGATCAGCGGCCCTCGCTCGGCCGGGGAGACGCTCCCCTCGGTGGACTCGGACAACTACGGCGGCGGCCGCTCGGCCGTGGAGCACCTGCTGGCCGGTGGCCGCACCCGGATCGCGCACATCACCGGGCGCCTGGACGTGTACGGCGCCCAGCGCCGCGTCGACGGCTACCGCGAGGCGCTGCGGGACGCGGGCCGGACCGTGGACGAACTCCTCGTCGCGCCCGGCGACTTCACGGAGGAGGGCGGCCGGCGGGCGATGTCCGTGCTGCTGGAGCGGCACCCGGACCTGGACGCGGTCTTCGCCGGTTCGGACGTGATGGCGGCCGGCGCCCGCCAGGTGCTGCGCGAGGCGGGCCGCCGCATCCCGGACGACGTGGCACTGGTCGGGTACGACGACTCGGCCATCGCCCGCCACATGGACCCGCCGCTCAGCAGCGTCCGCCAGCCCATCGAGGAGATGGGCCGGGCGATGATCGACCTGCTGCAGGCCGAGATCGCCGACCGCCGCCCGGCGGCGGTACGGGGATCGGAGCGCCGGCACGCGGTACTGCCCACGGAACTGGTGGCCCGGGCGTCGTCGTGACCGGGCCCGGCGTGCCGGTGAGGGCGCGGACGCGTCGGCGACGGCGGCGAGAGACCTGTTCCGTGGGCTCGGCGGCTCGCCGGGGGGCGCGGTGTTCGGCTCGCCGTTCACCGGGGTGGCGACGGGGGAGGCGTATCGGCGCGCGGCGGTGGCGGGTGGCGCACGGCACATCTTCCCGGCGGCCACCGGCCCCGCAAACGAATCAGCCGGTGCCCCGTCCTGAGACGGAGTCACCGGCTGATCACACAGGGTGAGTGACGGGACTCGAACCCGCGGCATCCTGGACCACAACCAGGTGCTCTACCAGCTGAGCTACACCCACCATGACCAGCGCTTGGAAACTTGTCGTTTCCCCGACCGGCCGAGAAGAAGTCTACAGGGTCCGAGGGGGTGCTCGCGCACAGGTTTTCGCGCGGCCCCCCCGAGCGGACCCCGGCCCTCCTACTTCGCGGCGGGCAGCACGTGCTTCGCCGCGATCGCCCGTGCCGTCTCCGAGTCCGGGCCCGGCTGCGGGACGAAGACGGCCTCGCGGTAGTAGCGCAGCTCGGCGATGGACTCGCGGATGTCGGCGAGGGCCCGGTGGTTGCCGTTCTTCTCCGGGCTGTTGAAGTACGCCCTCGGGTACCAGCGGCGGGCCAGCTCCTTGACCGAGGACACGTCGACGATCCGGTAGTGGAGGTAGTCCTCCAGGGTCGGCATGTCCCGCAGCAGGAAGCCGCGGTCGGTGCCGACGGAGTTGCCGCACAGCGGGGCCTTGCCGGGCTCCTTCACGTACTCCCTGACGTACGCCAGGACCTGCTCCTCGGCGTCCTGCAGGGTCGTGCCGTTCGGGAGCTCCGCGAGCAGCCCGGACGCGGTGTGCATCTGACGCACCACCTCCGGCATCGTCTCCAGTGCCTGCTCCGGCGGGCGGATGACGATGTCCACCCCCTCGCCGAGTACGTTCAGCTCGGAGTCGGTGACGAGGGCGGCCACCTCGATGAGAGCGTCGTCGGACAGCGAGAGGCCGGTCATCTCGCAGTCGATCCACACCATGCGATCGTTCATGCGACCACCCTAAAGCTGACGTCCGCATTTGGATGCCCCCGTGCCGCCGCCGGCCGGGCACGACACGAAGAAGAAGGGGACGGGTGCGTGCCCCCGTCCCCTTCTCACGTGCGTCTCCGGCTCAGCTGCCCGAGCGCGGCCCCGGCAGCAGGCTCACCGCGCCGGCCGCCGCGCGGCGGCTCTGGAGCGGCACCCCGCTGTCCCGGTCCGCGTGCAGGACGGGCACGGGGCCCACCGGTCCCGGGCCCGGCAGCCCCGCGGGCGGGACCGGCTGGCCGGGCGGCGGCAGCGGGGCCTCCACCTCACCCGGCCTGTCGCCCTGCGGCCTGCGGGCCCGGTAGGCGGCCCGGTAGGCGGCGGGGGACGAGCCGAGCTGGCGGCGGAAGTGCCCGCGCAGCGCGACCGGCGAGCGGAATCCGCACCGGCCCGCGACCTCGTCCACGGAGTAGTCCGACGTCTCCAGCAGCCGCTGCGCCTGGAGCACCCGTTGCGTGATCAGCCACTGCAGCGGCGCGCTCCCGGTGAGCGAGCGGAACCGGCGGTCGAACGTACGGCGGCTCATATAGGCGCGTGCCGCCAGCGTCTCCACGTCGAACTGCTCGTGGAGGTGTTCCAGCGCCCAGGCGACGACCTCGGCGAGCGGGTCGGCGCCGATCTCCTCGGGTAAAGACCTGTCGAGATAGCGCTCCTGACCGCCGCTGCGGCGCGGCGGGACCACCAGGCGCCGGGCGAGCGCGCCGGCCGCCTCGTTGCCGTGGTCCGTCCGCACGATGTGCAGACACAGGTCGATGCCGGCCGCCGTCCCCGCCGACGTGAGCACGTCGCCGTCGTCGACGAACAGTTCGCGCGGATCCACGTGCACCGACGGATAGCGCTTGGCCAGCGTCGGCGCGTACATCCAGTGGGTGGTCGCCGGGCGTCCGTCCAGCAGTCCGGCTGCCGCGAGCACGAATGCGCCCGTGCACAGCCCGACGATGCGGGCACCCTCCTCGTGCGCCCGGCGCAGTGCGTCGAGCGCCTCCTCCGGTGGCGGCGAGGTGATCGAGCGCCAGGCCGGTACGACGACGGTGCCGGCGCGTGAGATCGCCTCCAGCCCATGCGGCGCGGTGAGTTCCAGGCCCCCTGTGGTCCGCAGTGGGCCTTCCTCACCTGCGCACACCAGCAGTCGGTAGCGCGGCACGCCGGCGTCCTGGCGGTCGATCCCGAACACCGACAACGGAATGGAACTCTCGAAGATGGGGCCGCCGCTGAACAGCAGCACCGCGACGATCTCCTTGCGGCGGCGCCCGGACAGCTTCCGGGCTGCGGTTTCCGGCGCGGCAGTGGAGTCGTGGCTCATACTGCTAAGCCCCCCTCGGTGGTCGCGGCTCCTCGGTTGTGTCGCTCCTGCACGTTTCCCCTCGGTCCTGCACGAGTCCCCCGCCGTAAGACAAGATCGAATCTACTGGGTCCCGCGGTCTCACGGTGACCAGTTCCAAATGCGGCACATTGTCGACATGACAACTTGGCGTGAAGCATTCGATCACGAAGCGTTGCACTCGCGGGGCGTGCAGGGAAGTGCGCCTTGTCGCAGTGGCCAAACCGCGTAGGGTGCGCAGCGGCCCGTAGACCCTTTCCCTGCAGGTGGAACCGGGGTTGGGGGGTGGTCGGGGCCCCTCCTGGCCGATATCCAGAAGTTGGCTGAAAAGAAGCGTTCAGAGGTGCGGAAACAGGTCAGTCACCCGGTGTCCGTCCCCGGGTGTGACGTCCACCTCTTTGCGCGTCGCAACGCCGGGCTCCCCGCTCGGAGTGGCGCAGCAGCAGCCGGCACACGGCCGTCACGGCGGCCAGTCCCAGCGCCGTCCCCGCCGCGCCGGCCAGCGAGGTGCCGTACCAGACCAGCACCACGGGGACGAGGACGCAGCTGAAGGCGGCCCAGCGGATCACATCGCCGGCGGTGTCCGGCGCAAAGGGCTGCTCGCTGCTGGATCGGGGTCCGGACATCACGTACTCCCTGTGGCGGTGGCTCACCCGGGTTCAACGCGTGTTCGAGCGGTCGGTCACCGGTCGTACTTCTGTGAATCCTGTGCAAACCGCCTGTACGGGGCAGCGAGCATTGCGTTACGGGCGTCGCTCGTGCATGCTCCGGTGAACCCCTGCGGAAGTGGGGGACCGCTCACGGAGCGTGCGCGGGATCTGGGCTCGGGAGGCGTGCCGCCGTACCCTTGGGGGTATGGGGTGGGGAAGATGTTTCCCGGACACAGCTCCGTCGCACACTGTCGACCCATCCATAAAGGATCACAACGCCGAGACAGCCATGGCCGGTCACGAATTCTTCGAACCCGCGGACCGCAAGCGGCCGGTCGCCGACCCCACGGCGGCCGATCCCCTGGCGGCGGAAGACCCACGCCCCTCCTGCGATCCTGCCTTCCGGCACGGGGTCGTCGTCGGCTTCGACGGCTCCAACTCCAGTGAGCGCGCCCTCGCCTACGCGATCGGCATGGCCCACCGCTCCCAGTCCGGCCTGATCATCGTCCATGTGGCCAACCGGCTGCCCACCACCGTGTGGGCCGGCTGCGAGCCGCCCGTCTTCGTCGACGTGCCGGACCACCGCACCGAGGTCCTGGGGCTGGAACTGGCCTGCGCGGACTATCTGGCGGAGGTGCCGTGGATCCTGGTCGAGCGCGGCGGCGACATCTGCCACGAACTCGAAGAGGTGGGGCGGGAGTACGAGGCGGACGCGATCGTCGTCGGCTCCACCCACGGTATCGTCGGCCGGATTTTCGGCTCGGTCGCGGGACGGCTCGCCAAGCGGGCGCAGCGGCCCGTGATCGTCATCCCCTGAGGTCCGACGCCCCGTCAACTCTCTTTGTGCAGCGCGAAACTACTGACGCGTAGAGGTGGATTGTGCCCTTGTGAAGGGCATGTATCGGTCACCGCGCAACTGCACATGCATGAAGGGAGCCCGCCGTGGACAACGACGTCTCCGCGGGAATCGGAAGCACTACCGTGGTCGGCCGACTCGCCCTGGGTGTCACCCTGCTGGCGTTCGGGCTCGGTACGACCGGCGTGATCGACGGCGTGGCGGCGTCCGACGCCGTATCGCTGGCCCACTACGTGGGCGGGGTCGCGCTCTTCCTCGTTGGTCTGCTGGCCTTCCGTGACCGCGACAGCGCCTCCGGCACGGCCTTCGTGGCCCTCGGCGCACTCTGGTTCACCTGGGCCGTCTCCGGTCAGGGCTCCGCGCACGCCGCCGGGCTCTTCCTGCTCCTGTTCGCCCTCGTGGCGCTCACACTGACCCTGACGGGCGGCGACAGTCTCGGCCAGGCCGTGTACGGGCTGCTGTCCCTCGCGATGCTCGTGCTCGCCGTGGCGCAGTTCGCGGACAGTTCCGTTCTCACCAAGGTCGGCGGCTGGGTGGCCGTCGTCTCCGGGGCGGTGGCCTGGTACGCGGCGACGGCAGCCGTCGCGCACTGGCCGACGGTGCTTCCCCGGCGTGCCGCCGGCCGGGGGGTGACGGCCACCGGCTGATCCGCAGCGGCACGGATAGGACCCCCACGTGTCTGGTGGCTCACGTGGGGGTCCGCTCCGTTTTCTATTCGACCGTCACCGACTTCGCCAGGTTCCTCGGCTTGTCTATGTCGCGGCCCAGGACCTTGGCCGTGTGGTAGGCCAGCAGCTGGAGGGGGATGCCCATCAGGATCGGGTCGAGCTCGTCCTCGTTCTTCGGGACGACGATGGTCTCGTCCGCCTTCTCCTGGGGGCGGTGGGCCACGGCGAGGATCTTGCCCTCGCGGGCCTTGATCTCCTCCAGGGCGGCCCGGTTCTTCTCCAGGAGTTCGTCGTCGGGGACGATCGCGACCGTGGGCAGGGCCGGCTCGATCAGCGCCAGCGGGCCGTGCTTCAGCTCGGAGGCCGGGTAGGCCTCGGCGTGGATGTACGAGACCTCCTTGAGCTTGAGGGAGGCCTCGCGGGCCACCGGGTAGCCCCGGACCCGGCCGATGAAGAGCATCGAGCGGGCGTCGGCGTAGTCCTCGGCCAGCTTCCTGATCTCCTCCTCCCGTTCGAGGATCTCGGTGATCTGCCCGGGCAGCCGGCGCAGGCCCTCGATGATGCGCTTGCCGTCGCGCACGGAGAGGTCGCGGGTGCGGCCGAGGTGCAGCGCCAGGAGGGCGAAGGCGACCGTGGTGTTGGTGAAGCACTTGGTGGAGACGACGCAGACCTCCGGGCCGGCGTGCACGTAGATGCCGCCGTCCGCCTCGCGGGCGATCGCCGAGCCGACCACGTTGACCACGCCGAGGACGCGGGCGCCCTTGCGCTTCAGCTCCTGGACGGCGGCGAGGACGTCGTACGTCTCACCGGACTGGGAGACCGCCACGTAGAGGGTGTCCGGGTCCACCACCGGGTTGCGGTAGCGGAACTCGGAGGCGGGCTCGGCGTCGGCGGGGATGCGGGCCAGCTCCTCGATCATCTGGGCGCCGATCATGCCCGCGTGGTACGAGGTGCCGCAGCCGAGGATCTTCACGCGGCGGATCCGCCGGGCCTCGCGGGCGTCCAGGTTGAGGCCGCCGAGGTGCACGGTGGAGAACCGGTCGTCGATGCGGCCGCGCAGCACGCGGTCGACGGCGTCGGCCTGCTCGAAGATCTCCTTGTGCATGTAGGTGTCGTGGCCGCCCATGTCGTACGACTCGGCCTCCCACTCCACCGTGGTGGGCTCGGCCGTCGTGCGGGTGCCCTCGGTGGTGTAGGTGCGGAAGTCGTCGGCCTTGAGGGTGGCCATCTCGCCGTCGTCGAGGGTCACTATCTGCCGGGTGTGCATGACCAGGGCGGCGATGTCGGATGCGACGAACATCTCCTTCTCGCCGATGCCGAGGACGACCGGGGAGCCGTTGCGGGCCACCACGATGCGGTCGGGGAAGTCGGCGTGCAGCACGGCGATGCCGTAGGTGCCCTCGACGAGACGGACGGCCTGGCGGACCTTGTCCTCCAGCTTGTCCGCCGGGGAGCGGGCGATGAGGTGGGTGAGGACCTCGGTGTCGGTCTCGGAGAGGAACTCGACGCCGTCCGCCTCCAGCTTGCGGCGCAGGTCGGCGGCGTTGTCGATGATGCCGTTGTGGACGACCGCGACCTTGTTGTCGGCCGACATGTGCGGGTGGGCGTTGACGTCGGAGGGGGCGCCGTGGGTGGCCCAGCGGGTGTGGGCGATGCCGGTGGTGCCCTTGAAGCGCGCCGGGACCCGGGCCTCCAGGTCGCGCACCCGGCCCTTGGCCTTCACCATCTTCAGGCCGGGCGCCTTCGGGGAGGTGACGACGATGCCCGCGGAGTCGTAGCCGCGGTACTCCAGCCGCTGCAGGCCCTCCAGGAGGAGGGGAGCGACGTCACGCTTCCCGATGTATCCGACAATTCCGCACATGTATATGTATCTCTCAGCCTGGCGTCTCAGCCGTAGACCATGCGGCGCAGCTGCCTGAGCGTCAGCTCCGGCGGCGCCACCGCCCGGTATTTCAGGTCCGCCTCGATCCGTCCGAAGATCTCCGTGTTCACCAGGCCCTGGGCCTGGAGTTCGCGGTGGCGGCGACGGACGAAGTCATGGGTCGTCTCGTCGAAATAGGCGAGCACGTCCTGGACCACGCGCAGCGCCTCGCCCCGGCTCAGGGGCGTGGACCGCGTCAGATGATCGACAAGTTCGTCGTGCACCCGGTAGATCCTGAAGTACGAGGCGCCGTTTCGCAAGAATCGTGCCCGATTCCGGGCAACTCACCGCGTGATGTGTTGTGGATCTCTGTTCTCCGGCTGTCCATCCTGTGTCTTGCGTCTCGTTGGAGATGTGGACCATTTTCAGGCGCCATGGACATTCCTCGTATGGGAGTACCGGAGAAGCTGGCCGAGCGCATGGGCATGGCCGAGCAGCACGAGTACCTGCGTGCCAGATTCTCCCGTCGCACCATGATCAGAGGCGGCGCCGTCACGCTGGGCGCTGTCACGGGTGGCGCGTTCGTGACGGGCGCCACCGCCCAGGCGGCCGCGCCGACGCGGCACACCGCCCCCGCCGGCGAGCGCGTCGACGGCGCCCTCGTCGCCCCCTTCGGCCGGCACCTCGCCTACGGCAACGACCCGCGCACCGAGATGACCGTCTCCTGGCAGGTCCCGGTCGCCGTGAACAAGCCGTTCATCCGCATCGGCGCCCGGCCCTGGGACCTCTCGCACAAGATCGAGGCCGAGGTCCGCAGCCTCCACACCCCGGCCGGCGTCGGCGCGAGCGGCGACCACACGCAGTACTACCTGCACGCCCGGCTCACCCACCTGCGCCCCGGGCGCACCTACTACTACGGCGTCGGCCACGAGGGCTTCGACCCGGCCGAGTCCCACCTGCTGGGCACCCTGGGCACCTTCACCACCGCCCCCGCCCACCGCGAGCCCTTCACCTTCACGGCCTTCGGAGACCAGGGCGTCAGCTACCACGCGCTGGCCAACGACAGCCTGATCCTCGGCCAGAACCCGGCCTTCCACCTGCACGCGGGCGACATCGCCTACGGCGACCCGGCGGGCCAGGGCAAGTCCACCGACACGGGCTTCGACTCGCGCACCTGGGACCAGTTCCTCGCCCAGACCGAGTCGGTCGCCAAGCAGGTCCCGTGGATGGTCTCGTACGGCAACCACGACATGGAGGCCTGGTACTCGCCCAACGGCTACGGCGGCGAGGAGGCCCGCTGGACGCTGCCGGACAACGGTCCCGACGCCGGGAACCTGCCGGGCGTCTACTCCTTCGTCTACGGCAACACCGCCGTCATCTCGCTCGACCCCAACGACGTCTCCTTCGAAATCCCGGCGAACCTGGGCATTTCTGGAGGTACTCAGACGAAGTGGTTCGAGAGTCAGCTGAAGCGGCTCCGGGCCCGCGACGACGTCGACTTCGTCGTCGTGTTCTTCCACCACTGCGCCTACTGCACCTCCACGGCGCACGCCTCGGAGGGGGGCGTGCGCCAGGAGTGGGTGCCGCTGTTCGAGAAGTACCAGGTCGACCTGGTCATCAACGGCCACAACCACCAGTACGAGCGCACCGACGTGATCAAGGGCGGAGCGGTCACCAAGAAGCTCCCGATCGGCGGCACCGCCTACCCCGAGACCGAGGGCGTGGTCTACGTCACGGCCGGCGCGGCGGGCCGCAGCCTCTACGCCTTCAGCGCCCCGGACTCCTACGAGGGCCACGAGAACGAGGTCGACTCCGTGGCCTCCTTCATCAACACCGAGGACGGCAAGGTCGACGAGACCGTCACCTGGTCCCGGGTCCGCTACCTCAACTACTCCTTCCTGCGCGTGGACGTCACGCCCGCGCCGAAGGGCCGGCAGACCACGCTGAAGGTGTCGGGCATCGCCGAGACCGGTGACCGCATCGACCACTTCACCGTGTCCCGCCGGGCGAAGTAGGCGTCACCCGCCCCACCGGCGCGCCGCGGGCGGTCCTCACAGGCGTTTGAGGACCGCCCGCTTGGCCTGGGTGAACTCCTCGTCGGTCAGCACCCCGTCGCGGTGCAGCTCGCCCAGCTCGCGCAGCCGCCGCAGCAGCGCGTCATGGCCCTCCTCGGCGGGCCCCGGCGGCTTCGGGTGCGTCCCCGTCCCCGTGCCCGCTCCCGTCCCCGTCCCCGCTCCCGTCTCGGGAGAGGCGGGGTGCGGCAGCCGAGCCTGCACGGCGGCGGCCACCAGGGCCATCAGCGGGTCCTTCCTGAAGCCCCACAGCTCGACCGCGTTCGGGTCGTACTTGGGCGGTGCCGTGGCCGGTGCGTCCCGCACCAGGAACCGCAGGTGCCCGTTCTCCAGGCCGGCCGCCGGCTGCCACTCGACGCCGACGACGTCCGCGAGCGCGATGGCGCGGGGGCCGGTGGCGGCCTTGGCGTCCTCCGTCTTCCAGTTCCACTCCAGCCGCACCCGCTCCCCGTCGAAGCCCGCGGTGCCGTCCCCGGCGGAGGCGGACACCGGCAGGGACGGCCCCGGCAGCAGAAAGCGGGTCACCGGTTCGGGTGAAATCCCCTCCAGCAGCAGGGCGTTGCGCACCTCGTCCGCGAAGTACCCGGCGACGCCGTACCGGTCGGACTCCACGGTCAGCTGGTAGGGGTCGTCCGGGTCGGCGAGCCGGCCGCCGGTGGCCTGCAGCAGCGGGTCGGCGCCGTCCCGCAGCCGCAGCCTCAGCCGCCCCGACCTCCTGCCCCGCTCGAAGGAGACCCCCGCCAACGCACCCAGCGGGACGGCGAGTTCGCCCAGCTCCCGGCGGAGCAGGCCGACGCCCCGGTCCCGACCCGGGGTGAGCCGCAGGGCGTCACCGTCGAAGGCCCAGATGCCGTCCTTCTGGATGATTTCCGCCATGAGGGGATTGTTTCACCGGATCTGCGGGAGAGTGGTCTCGACCACATCTGAAGGGAGCGCATGTGAGACGGAACCACAGCACGACTCCCCGAACACCTCGCATCCTCGGATCTCTGCTGCTCGTCGCGGCCGCCGGTGTATTCACCCTCGGCGCGGCCCCCGCCGCGCGCGCCGCGGCCGTGACACCACTGGACCGGGTGGTCCCGGCACCCGCCCACGTCCAGCCGGGCGGGACGCCGTACCTCGTCACCCGCGCCACCGGCGTGCGTGTCGACGGCTCGGCCGGGGCCCGCCGCGTCGGCGCCTACCTCGCCGGCATCCTGCGGCCCTCCACCGGCTATCCGCTGCCGCTCACCGGCCACGGCACCGGCGGCATCCGGCTCCGCCTCGCGGGCAGGGGCTTCGGCGCCGAGGGTTATCTGCTGCACAGCGGCGCCGACGGCGTCACCATCACCGCGAGCGCCCCCGCCGGCCTCTTCCACGGCGTCCAGACCCTGCGCCAGCTCCTCCCGGCCGCCGTCGAGAGGAGGACCGTCCAGCCGGGCCCCTGGCAGATCGCGGGCGGCACCATCGAGGACAGGCCCCGCTACGCCTACCGCGGCGCGATGCTGGACGTCTCCCGGCACTTCTTCACCGTCGCCCAGGTCGAGCGGTACATCGACCAGTTGGCCCTCTACAAGATCAACGAGCTGCATCTGCACCTCAGCGACGACCAGGGCTGGCGCATCGCCGTCGACTCCTGGCCGCGCCTGGCCACCTACGGCGGCTCCACCGAGGTCGGCGGCGGCAAGGGCGGGTACTACACCAAGGCCGACTACCGCGAGATCGTCCGCTACGCGGCCTCCCGCTACCTGGAGGTCGTCCCCGAGCTGGACATGCCGGGCCACACCAACGCGGCCCTCGCCTCCTACGCCGAGCTGAACTGCAACGGCGTGGCACCCCCGTTGTACACGGGCACGGAGGTCGGGTTCAGCTCGCTGTGCGTGCCCAAGGCGGTCACCTACGACTTCGCGGACGACGTGATCCGGGAGATCGCCGCCCTCACCCCGGGCCGCTATCTGCACATCGGCGGCGACGAGGCGCACTCCACCAGCCACGCCGACTACGTGACGTTCATGGACCGCGTGCAGCCGATCGTCGCCAAGTACGGCAAGACGGTCATCGGCTGGCACCAGCTCACCGGCGCCCACCCCGCCAAGGGCGCCCTCGCCCAGTACTGGGGCCTGGACAGCACCAGCGCGGCGGAGAAGGCGCAGGTCGCCGAGGCCGCCCGGAACGGCACGGGGCTGATCCTGTCCCCGGCCGACCGGGTCTACCTCGACATGAAGTACACGAAGAACACCAGGCTCGGCCTGAGCTGGGCGGGCCTGGTGGAGGTGAGGCGGTCCTACGACTGGGACCCGGGCGCCTATCTGCCGGGAGTCCCCGCCGCGGCCGTCAGGGGAGTGGAAGCGCCCCTGTGGTCGGAGACGCTCACGTCGTCCGCCGACATCGAGTACATGGCCTTCCCGCGCCTCGCGGGCGCGGCCGAGCTGGGCTGGTCCCCGGCGGCCACCCACGACTGGGACGCCTACAAGGTGCGCCTGGCCGCCCAGGGCCCGCGCTGGACGGCCCTCGGCATCGGCTACTACAGGTCGCCGCAGGTGCCCTGGCCGAAGGGCTGAGCGAAGGCCGGCGGGCACCCCGGAGGACCGTACTGCGGGGTGCCCGCCCGTTCGTGGCGCTCAGAACCCGGCGATGGGGTTCCTCAGGACACCCACCAGCTGCAGCGCGGCGGAGGGGTCGGCGAGGTCCACCATCTGCCGGTTGTTCCGCAGCTGGAGCCGGTTGAGGCAGGAGAGGGCGAACTCCGGGGCGAAGACGTCGTACCGCTCGAACCGGTGGGCCAGTTCGGGGGCCGAGCGCTGGTACTCGCGGGTGACCTCCGCGACCGTCCGCCAGAAGTCGTCCTCCGCGAGGATCCCCTCGGCGGCGAGGTTCGCCGCGAGGAAGCGGAAGAAGCAGTCGAAGACGTCGGTGAAGACCGACAGCAGTTTCGTGTCGTCCGGGACGTCGGCCCGGATCCGGCGCACATCCGGCGGCAGGACCGCGTCCGGGTCCATCACCACGATCTCCTCGGCGATGTCCTTGTAGACCGCGCGCCGCACCACCCCGTCCGCCAGCACCAGGACGACGTTCTCGCCGTGCGGCATGAACACCAGGTCGTAGGCGTAGAAGCTGTGCAGCAGCGGGGTGTAGTACGCCCGCAGGTACGCGCGCAGCCAGGCGGTGGGCGTGAGCCCCGACCGCTCGATCAGGGCGCCCGCGAAGGAGGCGCCCCGGCGGTCCACGTGCAGCAGGGAGGCCATGGTCGCGAGCGACTCGCCGTCCTCCAGCGAGGGCACCGGGCTCTCCCGCCACAGCGCGGCCAGCATCTTGCGGTACGGCGAGTGGCGGTCGGTGGCCCGCTCGTACTCCAGGTGCCGGTAGCCGACGGCCGCCCGTTCCCGGATGATCGACAGGCCGGTCGCCTTCAGCACGGGGTCGTTCTCGACGAGCCGGGCGAGCCAGTCGTTGATCGCCGGGGTCGCCTCCATGTAGGCGGCCGAGAGCCCGCGCATGAAGCCCATGTTGAGGACCGACAGGGCCGTCTTCACGTAGTGCCTGTGCGGGTCGCTCGTGTTGAAGAAGGTCCGTATGGACTGCTGGGCCAGGTACTCGTCGTCGCCCTCGCCGAGGCAGACGAGGTGCCGCCGGGCGACCTCGGCGGCGAAGGTGACGGAGAGCTTGTTCCACCACTGCCAGGGGTGCACCGGGATCAGCAGGTAGTCGGCGGGGTCGAGTCCCTGCTCGGTGAGCGTGGCACGGAAGCGGTCCAGCGTCGCCGCGCCCAGCTCCTGGCGCATGAAGGACTCGTACTCGATGCCGGCGCCCGCCGTGAACGCGGCCCGCGAGCGGTGCGCGGCCAGCCACACCAGCCGCACCGGGCTCGCGGTCTCCGGCGCGTACGCCAGGTACTCCCCGATGCCGAACCCCAGCCGCCCGTTGTTGGCGACGAAGCAGGGGTGGCCCTCGGTCATGCCGGTCTCGATGTCCTGGAATCCCCGGCGGGCCAGCTCGGCGGAGGTCACCTCCGGCTTGGCCAGTTTGTAGCAGGTGCCCGAGAGGGTGGAGGAGATCTCCTCCAGGTAGACCGGCAGGACCTCGTCGCTCAGCCCCAGGGAGTCCCGCAGCTCGACGCAGAAGTCCAATGCCTCGACGGGGAGTTCGCCGTCGCCGCGGTGCCGGGTGATGGAGCCGGGGTCGATCTCCCAGTGGTCGAGGACGCGGCGGACGGCGGAGAACCGGTAGCGGGTGAGCCCGTCGTCACTGCGGACGACGTAGCCCTCGCCCTCCCGCTCGGGCGTGATCAGGCGCTCGTGCGCGAACTCGGCGAGCGCCTTGCGCACCAGCAGCCGGTTCGCGGTCTCCCAGCGCTCGGGGGTCAGATGGGCCACGGCGTCGGCGAGGGTCATGCGGCCACCGCCTTCGCGAACCGCTCGCGCGTGCAGAAGCTCAGCAGCGCCTGCTTCTCCGGCTTGCGGATCTCCCGCTCGGGCACGAACCCGACGGCCTCGTTCAGGGCGTGCACGGCCGTGTTGCGCACGTCCGGTTCGACCACGACCCGCCGGGTGGCCGGGTCCGCGAAGAGGTGCTCCATCACGGCCGTGATGACGGCCCGGGTGAACCCGTGCACGGGGGTGTCGGCCGGGGCGACGAGGAAGTGCATGCCGACGTCGCCCGGCTGCGGCTCGTACAGCCCGGCCAGCTCCCGGTGCGCCGGGTCGTACCGCTCCATCAGGAAGACCGGCTCGCCGTCGCGCAGTCCGAGGAAGGCGTCGTGGTGCTCGTCCGCCGCGATCTCCTGGTAGGCCCGCTCGACGTCCTCGACGCGCGCGTCCTGCATCATCCAGAACGCGGCCTTGGGGTGGGTGACCCAGCCGTGCAGCAGCCGGGCGTCCTTCAGGGGGGCGAGGGGGCGGATCGTGAACGTCATGCGGCGAACTCCTGGAAGGCGACGGACTTCTCGACCGGGTAGTACTCGGTGCCGAGCAGCTCTCGGATGATGTACGCGTTGCGGTACGCGCCCATGCCCAGGTCGGGACTGGTGATGCTGTGGGTGTGGACGCCGGCGTTCTGGAGGAAGACGCCCCGGCCGGTGACGTCGACGGAGTAGTTGCGGGCGACGTCGAAGCGGCCGTGGCCGTCGAAGCGGAGGCGGCCTCGCACCGGGGCGAGGAAGGCCGGCGGCTCGTAGTGGTAGCCGGTGGCCAGCAGCAGGCCCTCGGAGCGGATCTCGAAGTCCTTGCCCTGCTCGTCCTGGCGGAAGCCGAGGGTGTAGCCGCCGTCGCCGTACCGGACTCTGACGAGCGAGGAGTTGGTGAGCAGGCGGGTGGGGACGGGACGGTCTCCGCTCTCGACGTCCTTCTGGTAGAGCAGGTCGAAGATCGAGTCGATCAGATCCGAGTTGATGCCCTTGAACAGGCCCTTCTGCTGCTTCTCCAGCCGGTAGCGGGTCTCCTCGGGCAGGGCGCGGAAGTAGTCGATGTAGTCCGGGGAGGTCATCTCCAGGGTCAGCTTGGTGTACTCCAGCGGGAAGAACCGCGGCGAGCGGGTGACCCAGTTGAGCCGGTAGCCGTGGACGTCGATCTCGGCGAGGAGTTCGTGGTAGATCTCGGCCGCGCTCTGGCCGCTGCCGACGATCGTGATGGACTTCTTGGCCTGCAGCTCGGCCTTGCGGTGCATGTACTGGGAGTTGTGCAGGAAGTCCCCCTCCAGCCCCCGGCAGGCAGGCGGGACGAAGGGGACGGTGCCCGTGCCCAGGACCAGGTGCCGGGCGCGGTAGGTCTCGCCTGCGCCGGTGCGGACCACGTACAGCTCGTCCTCGTACGTCACCTCGGTGACCGTGGTGCCGAAGCGGACGCTGCTCAGCCGGTTCGCCGCCCAGCGGCAGTAGTCGTCGTACTCGATCCGCAGCGGGTAGAAGCTCTCCCGGATGTAGAAGGAGTACAGCCGACCCTTCTCCTTCAGGTAGTTGAGGAAGGAGTACGGCGAGGTGGGGTCGGCGAGGGTGACCAGGTCCGACATGAACGGGGTCTGGAGGTGGGCGCCGTCCAGGAACATGCCGGCGTGCCACTCGAAGCCGGGCTTGGACTCCAGGAAGACGCCGTCCAGTTCGGCGATCGGCTCGGTGAGGCAGGCGAGACCGAGGTTGAAGGGGCCGAGCCCGATGGCCACGAAGTCATGGGTGCGGCTGGCTTCAGGAAGCGCGGTCAAGGGTCTCTCCCAGGTACTGCTCGGCGTGGCCGGCGATGAGGTCGAGGACGGCGGCGATGTCGGCCGGTGTCGTCTCGGGGTTGAGCAGGGTGAACTTCAGGTAGTGGCGGCCGCCGACCCTGGTGCCCGCGACCACGGCGTCGCCGGAGGCGAACAGCGCTGCCCGGGCGTGGAGGTTGGCGCGGTCGATCTCGGCCGGATCGGTGACGGCCGCCGGGACGTAGCGGAAGACGAGGGTGGACAGGCTCGGCTCGACGACGACGTCGTAGCGGGGGTCGGCGGCGAGCATCCGCCAGCCCTCCGCCGCCAGGTCGCAGACCTCGTCGAAGAGTTCGCCGATGCCGTCGGCGCCCATCACCCGCAGCGTCATCCAGAGCTTGAGGGCGTCGAAACGGCGGGTGGTCTGCAGGGACTTGTCGACTTGGTTGGGGATGCGCTCGCGCACCATGCGGCGCGGGTTGAGGTAGTCGGCGTGGTAGGTGGCGTGGCGCAGGGTGGCCCCGTCCCGGACCAGCAGGGCGGACGAACTCACCGGCTGGAAGAAGGACTTGTGGTAGTCGACGGTCACCGAGTCGGCGCGCTCGATGCCGTCGACGCGGTGCCGGTGGGCGCGGGAGGCGAGCAGCCCGCAGCCGTAGGCGGCGTCGACGTGCAGCCAGGCGCCGTACTGGGCGCACAGTCCGGCGATTTCCGGCAGGGGGTCGATGGAGCCGAAGTCGGTGGTGCCGGCGGTGGCGACGACGGCCATCGGGACCAGGCCGTCCTCGCGGCAGCGCTCCATCTCGCGGGCGAGCGCGACGGTCTGCATGCGCTTGTCGTGGCCGACCGGCACGGTGACGACCGCCTCCGGTCCGAGGCCGAGCAGTTTCGCGGACTTCTGCACGCTGAAGTGGCCGGCCTCGGAGACGAAGACCCGCAGCGCGGAGAGGTCGTCGCTCTTCGCCTCCTCCCTCGCGAGCAGCAGCGCCTGGAGGTTGGATTGGCTGCCGCCCGAGGTGAACACGCCGTCGGCGGCCGGGCCGAGGCCGGCGCGGGCGGCCGTCCAGGCGATGAGCTTGCGCTCGATGAGGGTGCCGCCGGCCGACTGGTCCCAGGTGTCGAGGGAGGAGTTGACCGCGCTGAGGACGGCCTCGCCGAGCACCGCCGGGATGACGACCGGGCAGTTGAGGTGGGCGAGGTAGCGGGGGTGGTGGAAGTAGACCGCGTCGCGGAGGTACACGTCCTCCAGTTCGTCCAGGACGGCGGCGGTGTCGCCGAGCGGCCGGTCGAGGTCGACGGCGTCGACGCGGGGGGCGAGGGCGTCCACGGTGACGCCGGTGAACGGACGGTCGGTGGTGGCGAGTTTGGCCGCCACCCGCTCGACTCCTTCGGTCACGGAGCGGCGGTATTGCTCCGCGGTGAGGCCATTGAGCAGGTGCGAGCGCATGTGGGGGTCCTCCGAGGGGACAGTCCGTGCGGGGATTAAATTTAGGTTAGCCTAACCTAAGTTATTTGGATCAAGGCATGACTCGACGTGACCGGCGTCACTTCCCCGGCGTCACTTCAGGGGGTGATCACTCCGCGGCCCGGAGCTGTTCCTCGGTCATCCCGCGGCGCCAGTACCCGACGAAGGTCACCCGGCGCCGGTCGACCCCGCGCTCGCCGACGAAGTGCCGCCGCAGCGCCTTCACCTCGCCCGACTCGCCCGCGATCCACACGTACGGCCGCTCGGCGGACGGCAGTCGGGCGGCCCGGACGGCCTCGGCGGCCGAGGGCGCCCCGTCGTGCCGCACGAGCCAGGTGATCTCCGCGTCCGCATCCGTGAGCACGTCCTGGATGTCCCCGGCGTGCGGCACCTCCAGCCAGGCGCGGGCGCGGACGCCCGCGGGGAGGGCCTCCAGGACGGCGGTCGCGGCGGGTACGGCGGTCTCGTCACCCCACAGGACGACCAGGTCGGTGTCCTCGGGCGGGCGGAAGCGGATGGCGCGGTTGTCTGCGACCGCCGGGCCGAGCAGCAGCACGCGGTCCCCGGCCGTGGCGCGGGAGGCCCAGCGGGAGGCGGGTCCCGCCGGGCCGGGCGCGCCGGGTCCGACGCCGTGCAGGGCGAAGTCGATGTCGATCTCCGCCGTGCGGCCCAGGGCGTCCCGGCGCAGGGCGCGGAGCGTGTAGGACCGCATCACCGCCCGTACGTCGTCGGGCAGTTCGCGCCACCCCTGCCACCAGCCGTCGCCCAGCTCCAGCGGGACGACGGGCTCGGTCTGGCCGGGGTGCGGCAGGAACAGGGAGAGGGACTGGTCGCGCCCCTCGGAGCGGAAGCCGTCCAGGTCGGGGCCGGCGAAGGTGATCCGGACCAGGGACGGGCCGAGCCGCCTCGTCCGTGCGACCTGAGTTGCGAAGAAGCGGAACGGGGCGGCCACGGCCGTCGTCATGGGGGGCTCCTGAGGATGGGATCCAGGGCTTCGTCAGGGGGTCAGCCGAGCTTCCTGGCCTTCTCCAGGGCCTCGGCGAGGTTCGTCAGCAGTGGGACGCACTTGTCGTAGGAGAGGATCGGCTCCGGCGAACGGGCGATGACCTGGCCCGCCTTCACCGCGGGCAGCTTCTGCCAGGTCGGCTTGGTGATGTCGGCGGGCTGGATGGCCGAGGAGCGGTCGTCCATCATGATGATGTCGGCGTGGTACTTGTCGACGTTCTCCCAGCTCAGCGACTCGTACCAGCCGCCGCCCTGCTTCTTGGCGCTCTCCGGGGGCTCGACGAGGTTCACGCCGAGGGCCTTGAAGTACTCCAGGTCGACGGAGAGGTTGGAGCCGGAGACGTAGAAGAGCTGGTCGCTCGCGCTGGCCGCCATCACCTTGACGCCGGGCTTGGACCTGGCGGCGGCCCGCAGCCGGGCGGCCGCGGCCTCGAACCGCTTCCTGGCGTCCGTCACCTTCGCGGCCTTCATGTCCGCGCCGAGCGACTCGGCGAGCTCCCACATCCGCTGCAGCGGCCGGGTGAGCGGGCGGTCGTAGACGGAGACGCCGACGCTCGGGGCCAGCTGGGCGATCTTCTTCCTGGACTCCTCGGGGACGTACCAGAGGGTGCCGGCGCCGTCGAACATCGTGGAGATCAGCACGTCCGGTGCGAGGGACGCGTACTTCTCCAGGTTGAACTGGCCCCAGGTGTTGCCGAGGACCGTCACCTTGCTGACGTCCATGTCGCCGGCCTGGACGTCGGCCTTGCCGTCCTTGGTCGTCGTCGGTCCGAAGACGCCCTTGACCTGGATGCCGTAGTCGTACAGCGCGGCGCCGACGCCGGTGAACGCCACGATGTCCGCGGGGACCTTGTCCAGCTTCACGGTCGTGCCGCGGTCGTCCCGGAAGGACCACGGGCCGGACTTCGCGGCGGTCGCCCCGGAGCCGTCGGCGCCGCTTTTACCCGTGTCGTCCCCGCAGGCGGCGAGCGCGGCGCCGAGCGCGACGGCGCCGCCGGCGGCGAGGAGACCGCGGCGATTCAGCTGGGGGGTGCGGGCGTTGGGCATGACTCGGCTGCTTTCGGAACAGGGCGGGACGACCCACCGGACGGGCTCGAAGGTCAGGTTAGCCTAACCTCACTTGATGTCCAGGGGTGGTGACTGTTCCGGCCCGGCCGCGTCCGAGCGGACCGAAAAGGAGAGGGCCGGCCCCCGCGGGGGCCGGCCCTCTCCTTGTTCCGGTCTCAGCCCACCAGGCCGAGCTCCCGGGCGATCAGCAGGCGCTGGACCTCGCTCGTGCCCTCGCCGATCTCCAGGATCTTGGAGTCGCGCCACATGCGGGCCACCGGGTACTCGTTCATGAACCCGTAGCCGCCGTGGACCTGGGTGGCCTCCCGGGCGTTGTCGACGGCGACCGTGGAGGAGTACAGCTTGGCCAGGGCCGCCTCCTTCTTGAAGGGCTCGCCGGCCACCAGCCGCGAGGCCGCGTCGCGCCAGGCGAGGCGGGCCGTGTGGGCCTTCATCTCCATGTCCGCGATCTTGAACTGGATGGCCTGGTTGGCGCCGATCGGACGGCCGAAGGCGTGCCGCTCCTTCGCGTACTTCACCGACTCGTCCACACAGCCCTGGGCGAGGCCGGTGGCGAGCGCCGCGATGGCGATGCGGCCCTCGTCGAGGATGCGCAGGAACTGGGCGTAGCCCCGGCCCTCCGCGCCGAGCAGGTTGGCGGCGGGCACCCGGACGTCCTGGAAGGACAGCTCACGGGTGTCCGAGGCGTTCCAGCCGACCTTCGAGTAGGGCGCGGCCACCGTGAAGCCCGGTGTGCCCGAGGGCACGATGATCGCCGAGATCTGCGGCTTGCCGTCCGGCCCCCGGCCGGTGACCGCCGTGACCGTGACCAGACCGGTGATGTCCGTACCGGAGTTGGTGATGAAGCACTTCGTGCCGTTGATCACCCACTCGTTCGTGTCGGGGTCCAGGCGGGCCGTCGTACGGGTCGCGCCGGCGTCGCTGCCGCCGTCCGGCTCCGTCAGGCCGAACGCGCCGAGGATCTCGCCCGAGCACAGCCGGGGCAGCCACTCGCGCTTCTGCTCCTCGGTGCCGAACAGATGCAGGGGCATCGCGCCCAGCGAGACGCCCGCCTCCAGGGTGATGGCCACCGAGGAGTCCACCCGGGCCAGTTCCTCCAGGGCGAGGCCGAGGGCCAGGTAGTCGCCGCCCATGCCGCCGTACTCCTCCGGGAACGGAAGCCCGAACAGGCCCATGCGGCCCATCTCCCGGACGATCTCGTACGGGAACTCGTGCCGCTCGTAGAAGTCGCCGATCTTCGGCGCCACCACGTCATGGGCGAACTCCTCCACCGTGCGGCGGAGTTCCTCCAGCTCGGGGCTGAGACGGTGGTCCATGCTGATCACTGGTCCTTGTGGGAGAGGGCGCGGACGGTACGGGAGGGGCTGGGGCGGCCCAGCTGTTCGGCCATCCACACGCTGGTGGCGGTCAGACGGCCGAGGTCGACCCCGGTCTCGATGCCGAGGCCGTGCAGCATCCACACCAGGTCCTCGGTGGCGAGGTTGCCGGTGGCGGACCTGGCGTACGGGCAGCCGCCGAGCCCGCCGGCGGACGCGTCGATCGTCGTCACGCCGTGTTCCAGGGCCGCATGGGTGTTGGCGAGCGCCTGGCCGTAGGTGTCGTGGAAGTGCACACCGATCACGTTGGTCGGCACGCCCTCCTCGTTGAGAAGGCTGAGGAGTTCGAGCACATGGCCCGGCGTGGCCACACCGATGGTGTCGCCGAGGCTCAGCTCGTCGCAGCCCATGTCCCGCAGCGCCGTGCAGACCCGGGCCACCTGGTGCAGGGGGACCGCGCCCTCCCAGGGGTCGCCGAAGCACATCGACACATAGCCCCGTACGTGCACGCCCTCCTGCTTCGCGTGCCGCACCACCGGCTCGAAGACGGCCAGCGACTCGTCCAGCGTGCGGTTGAGGTTGGCCTTGGCGAAGGACTCGGTGGCGCTGGCGAAGACGGCGATCCGGTCGGCGCCGAGCGCGAGCGCCCGGTACAGGCCGCGCCGGTTGGGCACCAGCACCGGCAGGGCGACCCCGGGCAGGTCGCTCACCAGGGGGAACAACTGCTCGGCGTCGGCGAGCTGGGGCACCCACTTCGGGTGCACGAAGCTGGTCGCCTCGACGGTCGTCAGGCCCGCGTCCGCCAGCCGGCGGATGAACTCGGCCTTCACCTGCGTGGGCACGGCCGTCTTCTCGTTCTGCAGCCCGTCGCGCGCGCCGACCTCGTGGATCCGCACCCGCGCGGGCAGGTCCGGGGCCGGCACGACCATGGGCAGTCCGTCGGCGCTCACTCCGCCTCCTCCTTGGGCGCGATGACGGCCAGCACCTGGTCCATGGCGACCGTGGTGCCGGGGGTCACGTCCAGCTCGGCGACCGTGCCGGCGTGCGGGGCGGAGATGACGTGCTCCATCTTCATCGCCTCCACCACCAGCAGGCTCTGCCCGGCGGCCACCTCGTCGCCCACGGCCACCTTCACCACGGTCACCGTGCCGGGCATCGGCGCGGTCAGCGAGTCGGCACCGGCGTGCGCGGACCGGCCGAGGGACGCGGCCACCGGGTCGTGGTCGCGCACCTGCCAGGCGTCGCCGTCGCGGCCGATCCAGTCACCGGCGCGGTGGAAGGTGTGCCGGACGCCGTCCAGGGCGACGCTCACCCGGTCGCCGGTGACGGTGTGGGTGCCCCGGGGGGTGTGGGCCACCGGGTCCTGCACCCGCAGGTGGAAGACGGGCGGCTTCGGGGTGCCGTCCATGCGCCAGCCGTTCGGCACCGAGAAGGGGTCCGTCCAGCCCTCCGCCGGGGGCTGCAGCGCCTCCAGGCGCACGGCCGCCGCCGCCTCGTACACCTCCTCGGGCACGTCGGTGGGGACCAGTTCGTCCACCACCCGCTCCACCAGCCCGGTGTCCAGGTCGCCCGCCGTCACCGCGGGGTGCGCGAGCAGCCGGCGCAGGAAGCCCGCGTTGGTCTGCACGCCGAGCGTCACCGTCCGCGCGAGCGCCGCACGGAGCTTCCTGAGCGCCGTCTCCCGGTCGGGACCGTACGCGATCACCTTGGACAGCATCGGGTCGTACAGGCTGCCCACCTCGGTGCCCTCGCTGAGCCCGGAGTCGGTGCGGACGCCGTCGCCCTCCGGTTCGAGGAGCCTGAGGACCGTGCCGCCGGAGGGCAGGAAGCCGCGCGCCGGGTCCTCGGCGCAGATCCGCGCCTCGACCGCGTGCCCGGTCAGCGTCACGTCCGCCTGCCCGAAGCCCAGCGGCTCCCCGGCCGCCACCCGCAGCTGCCACTCCACCAGGTCGAGGCCGGTGACGAGTTCGGTGACGGGGTGCTCCACCTGGAGGCGGGTGTTCATCTCCATGAAGTAGTACGACGACGGGTCGCCGCCCGGCACGATGAACTCCACCGTGCCCGCGCCCCGGTACCCGCAGCTGCGCGCCGCCTGCACGGCCGCCTCGCCCATCGACGCGCGCGTGGCCTCGTCGAGGAGCACGCTCGGCGCCTCCTCGATGATCTTCTGGTGCCGCCGCTGGAGCGAGCACTCGCGCTCGCCGAGGTGCACCACGTTCCCGTGGCCGTCGGCCAGCACCTGGATCTCGATGTGCCGGGGGCGGTCGACCCACCGCTCCACCAGCAGGGTGTCGTCGCCGAAGGAGGCGCGGGCCTCGCGGCGGGCGGCGGCGATCTCCTCCTCCAGCACGCTCAGGTCCCGCACCAGCCGCATGCCCTTGCCGCCACCGCCCGCGGACGGCTTGAGCAGCACCGGGGCCCCGATCTCCCGGGCGGCCGCTGCGAGCTGCGCGTCGGTCAGTCCGCTGCCGCTGGAGCCGGGCACGACCGGGACCCCGGCCGCCTGCACCGTCTCCTTGGCGCGGATCTTGTCGCCCATCAGCGCGATGGCGTCCGCCGGCGGGCCGATGAAGACCAGGCCCGCCTCCTCGCACGCACGGGCGAAGCCCGCGTTCTCGGCGAGGAAGCCGTACCCGGGGTGGACGGCCTGCGCGCCCGTGCGGGCGGCGGCCTCCAGCAGCCGCTCCACCGACAGATAGCTCTCGGCGGCGGGGGCCGGCCCGATCCGGACCGCGGTGTCGGCCTCCCGGACGTGCCGCGCGTCGGCGTCGGCGTCGGAGAAGACCGCCACCGAGCGCACGCCCAGCGAGCGGAGCGTACGGATGACGCGTACGGCGATCTCGCCGCGGTTGGCTACCAGCACTGTGTCGAACACGGTTCCCCTCCTCACATCCGGAAGACGCCGAACTGGGGCTCGCCCAGCGGCGCGTTGGCGCAGGCCGTCAGGGCGAGTCCGAGCACCTGACGGGTCTGCAGCGGGTCGATCACGCCGTCGTCCCAGAGGCGGGCGGTGGCGTAGTAGGCGTTGCCCTGGTTCTCGTACTGGGCGCGGATCGGCGCCTTGAAGGCGTCCTCGTCCTCGGCGGACCAGGACTCGCCGCGGCCCTCCAGCTGGTCCCGCTTGACGGTGGCGAGGACGCTGGCGGCCTGCTCGCCGCCCATCACGGAGATCTTGGCGTTGGGCCACATCCACAGGAAGCGGGGGGAGTAGGCCCGGCCGCACATCGAGTAGTTGCCCGCCCCGTAGGAGCCGCCGACCACCACCGTCAGCTTCGGCACGCGCGTGCAGGCCACCGCCGTGACCATCTTGGCGCCGTGCTTGGCGATGCCGCCGGCCTCGTAGTCCTTGCCGACCATGAAGCCCGAGATGTTCTGCAGGAACACCAGCGGGATCCCGCGCTGGTCGCACAGCTCGATGAAGTGCGCGCCCTTCTGGGCGGACTCGGAGAAGAGGATGCCGTTGTTGGCGACGATGCCGACCGGGTGGCCGTGGATGCGGGCGAAGCCGGTGATCAGGGTCTGCCCGAACTCGCTCTTGAACTCGGCGAACCGCGAGCCGTCGACCACGCGCGCGATGATCTCGCGGACGTCGTAGGGGGTGCGGGAGTCGACCGGGACGGCGCCGTACAGCCCGAACGGGTCGGCCTTGGGCTCGACGGCCGGCTGGACCTCCCAGGGGAGGGACTGCCGGGCCGGGAGCGTGGCGACGATGTTCCGCACGATCCGCAGCGCGTGCGCGTCGTCCTCGGCGAGGTGGTCGGTGACACCTGACACGCGCGAGTGGACCTCGCCGCCGCCCAGCTCCTCCGCCGTCACGACCTCACCGGTGGCGGCCTTCACCAGCGGCGGGCCGCCGAGGAAGATGGTCCCCTGGTTGCGGACGATCACCGCCTCGTCGCTCATCGCGGGGACGTACGCGCCACCGGCCGTGCACGAGCCGAGGACGGCCGCGATCTGCGGGATCCCGGCGCCGGACATCCGGGCCTGGTTGTAGAAGATGCGCCCGAAGTGCTCGCGGTCCGGGAACACCTCGTCCTGCATCGGCAGGAAGGCGCCGCCGGAGTCGACCAGGTAGACGCAGGGCAGCCGGTTGTCGAGGGCCACCTCCTGGGCGCGCAGGTGCTTCTTCACCGTCATCGGGTAGTACGTGCCGCCCTTGACCGTGGCGTCGTTCGCGACGATCACGCACTCGCGCCCGCTGACGCGTCCGATGCCGGCGATCACACCCGCGGCCGGGGCCTGTCCGTCGTACATCCCGTCGGCCGCGAGCGGCGCCAGCTCCAGAAAAGGGGAGCCCGGGTCGAGAAGCGCGTCGACCCTGTCCCTCGGCAGCAGCTTGCCGCGCGCCGTGTGCCGGGCCCGCGCCTTCTCGCCACCGCCGAGCGCCGCCGCGGCCAGCTTGCCGCGCAGCTCCTCGACGAGCGCGAGATGGGCCTGTTCATTGGCCCGCCAGGCCTCCGACGCGGGATCTGCCGCGCTCCGAAGCTCCGGTGCCTCCTGCATCCTGCGGTCCCCTCACCCGGTGATCGAACCAGTTAATGAGCGTTAACCATTTCCTTCAGGTTAACGACCGCTAACCTCGCTGTCTAGAATTGCCTGCATGGTCACCAGAACCGACGCGCCCACCCGCCGTGAGCAGATCCTCAAGGAGGCCGCCCGGCTCTTCGCCGAGCGCGGCTTCCACGGCGTCGGGGTCGACGAGATAGGCGCCGCCGTCGGCATCAGCGGCCCCGGTCTGTACCGCCACTTCCCGGGCAAGGACGCGATGCTCGCCGAGTTGCTGGTCGGCATCAGCGGCCAGCTGCTGACGGGGGCCAAGCGGCGCCTCGCGGAGGCCGACGGGGTGCCCGCGGCCCGGATCCTCGACTCGCTGATCGAGGGGCACATCGACTTCGCCCTCGACGACCGGCCCCTGATCACCCTGCACGACCGCGAGCTGGACCGCCTGCGCGACAGCGACCGCAAGCTGGTCCGCCAGCTCCAGCGGCAGTACGTCGAACTGTGGGTGGAGGTGGTCCGCGAGGTGTACCCGGGGCTGTCCGAGCCGTCCGCCCGGTCCGCCGTCCACTCGGTCTTCGGCCTCCTGAACTCCACGCCCCACCTGGGCCGGGCGGGCACCCTCCCCGGGCGGGGCCCCATGGCGGCGCTGCTGCACCGGATGGCCCGCGGGGCGTTCGAGGCGGCCGGGGAGGACTGACCTCCGGTCCCCGGGCGCCAGGGCGCGTGGCCAAGGTCACCCTGGACGCCAGAACATACTCGCCAGTACCTTTGGATCTGAGCAAGCGCTTAGACAGGTAGCTGGAGGTGGGCGGCGTGCGCCGTACGGTGTTCAACGAGGATCACGAGGCGTTCCGGGAGACCCTGCGCGCCTTTATCGAGGCCGAGGTCGTACCCGTGTACGACGAGTGGTTCGCCGCCGGCCAGGCGCCGCGCGACTTCTACTACAAGCTCGGCGAGCTGGGCATCTTCGGCATCAACGTGCCCGAGGAGTTCGGCGGCGCGGGCATGGACAGCCACAAGTTCGAGGCCGTCCTCTACGAGGAGACCGCGCGCGCGGGCGTCCAGTTCGGCGGTTCCGGCGTGCACGTGCTGCTCGCCCTGCCGTACATCAAGATGCTCGCCACCGACGAGCAGAAGAAGCGCTTCCTGCCGAAGTTCGTCACCGGCGAGGAGATGTGGGCCATCGCGATGACGGAGCCGGGCACCGGTTCCGACCTCGCGGGCATGAAGTCCACCGCCAAGCTCTCCGAGGACGGCACCCACTACGTCCTCAACGGCGCCAAGACCTTCATCACCGGTGGCGTCCACGCCGACCGCGTGATCGTGTGCGCCCGCACCGCCGCGCCGACCGCCGAGGACCGCCGCCACGGCATCTCCCTCTTCGCCGTCGACACCAAGTCCGAGGGCTACTCCGTCGGCCGCAAGCTCGACAAGCTCGGCCTGAAGACCTCCGACACCGCCGAGCTGGCCTTCGTCGACGTCAAGGTGCCCGTCGAGGACCTGCTCGGCGAGGAGAACAAGGGCTTCTACTACCTCGGCCACAACCTGGCCTCCGAGCGCTGGGGCATCGCCTTCGGCGCCTACGCCCAGGCCAAGGCCGCCGTCCGGTTCGCCAAGCAGTACGTTCAGGAGCGCACCGTCTTCGGCAAGCCGGTCGCCCACTTCCAGAACACGAAGTTCGAGCTGGCCGCCTGCCAGGCCGAGGTGGACGCGGCCGAGGCCGTCGCCGACCGCGCCACGGAGGCCCTGGACGCCGGCGAGCTGACGCCCGCCGAGGCCGCCTCCGCCAAGCTGTTCTGCACCGAGGTCGCCCACCGCGTGATCGACCGCTGCCTCCAGCTGCACGGCGGCTACGGCTACATGAACGAGTACCCGATCGCCCGCCTGTACGCGGACAACCGCGTCAACCGCATCTACGGCGGCACCAGCGAGATCATGAAGACGATCATCGCCAAGGACATGGGTCTGTAAGGTCTCCGCAATCACTGGCGGGTATTACTACAAGCCATGAGCCAGGCACTCCAGGATCTCCTCGATCTGCTCGATCTCGAGCAGATCGAGGAGAACATCTTCCGCGGCCAGTCCCGTTCCGCCGTCGTCCCCCGCGTCTTCGGCGGGCAGGTCGCGGCGCAGGCGCTGGTCGCCGCCGGGCGCACGGTCCCCGCGGACCGGCCCGCCCACTCCCTGCACGCGTACTTCCTGCGTCCCGGCGACCCGGGCGCACCGATCGTCTACACCGTCGACCGCATCCGCGACGGCCGGTCCTTCACCACCCGCCGCGTGGTCGCCGTCCAGCACGGCAAGCCGATCTTCCACCTCTCGGCGTCCTTCCAGACGCACGAGGAGGGGCTCGACCACCAGACGCCGATGCCGGCCGCACCCGATCCGGCGGGCCTGCCCACCTCCCACGAGCGGCTGCGCGGCTACGACCACCTCGCGCCCGAGGTCGTCGAGAAGTTCCTGGAGGCCCGCGAGGCGATCGACCTCAGGTACGTGGACGAGCCGCCGTACGGCAGGTTCGGCGAGCCCCGGGAGCCGCACAGCCAGGTGTGGTTCCGCACCAACGGCAAGCTGGACGACGACCCGCTGCTGCACGTCGTCCTCGCCACCTATGTCTCCGACATGACCTTGCTCGACTCCGTGCTGCTCGCGCACGGCCGCGGCGGCTGGGCCGTCGGGGACGTCGTCGGCGCCTCCCTCGACCACGCGATGTGGTTCCACCGTCCGTTCCGCGCCGACGAATGGCTGCTGTACGACCAGGAGTCGCCGTCCGCGCACGGCGGCCGCGGCCTCGGACAGGCCCGTATACACACGCAGGACGGCCGGCTCGCGATCACGGTCATCCAGGAGGGTGTGGTCCGGGTTCCGCGCTGAGCGGCAAATGGTTTCCTGAGGTGCCAAGTCATGGATGGGGGACTAGGCTCACTGAGTGAAAGCCGCAAGTGCATGGCATGTGCGGCCGACGAGGTCCCTGGACACCTCTGACCTCAGCCGCGGCACCTGATGGCGCACCAGCGTCCGGGCGGGCCGCAGGCGTCGGCCGAACCGACGTGCCGCACACGATCCAGCGGTGACATCCGAAGACCGCCGTGCCGCACCCTTCGCCGTGCGGCGGCGGCCATTGACCTCGCCCTCCTGCTCGCCGGGAGCCGCGCGAGACGATGGAACGGAAGGTATCTCCTATGCGAGCACAACGCACGAGGCGCATCTTCGCCATGTCCGCAGCCGGGGCGCTGCTGGCCGGCGGAGCCGCCCTCGGCGCCGCGGGAACCGCCTCGGCGGGGACGTACGACCACCACAACGACCGTGGCTCCTACAGCAGGGACTGCGGCGGCGGCTGGTGGAACGACGACTGCGGCTACGGCGGACACGGCGGTTACGGCGGCTATGGCGATTACGGCGGCCATGGCGGCTACGGCGGCCATGGTGGTTACGGCGGTGGCGGTTACGGCGGCCATGGTGGTTACGGCGGCGGCGGTTACGGCGGCCACGGCGGTGGCGGCTACGGCGGTGGCGGTCACGGCGGTGGCGGCTACGGCGGTGGCGGTCACGGAGGCGGAGGTCACGGAGGCCGCTGAGCCGAACCCCAACTGAACACGATGTGCGACCCCGCGCGCGGGGCCGCACATCCCGTCATTCCAGTCCCGCGGCGGCCAGCAGATACGCCGTCAGGGGATCGTAGAAGCGCGGGCTGACGACGTGGTCGTCCAGCGGTACGGCGACCTGGAGGGTTCCCTCGGACTCCGCGAGGAACAGCGCGGGGTCGTTGCAGTCCGCGTACCCGACCGAGTCCAGGCCGTGCTGCGCGGCGTACCCGGCCCAGCCGTGGTCGGCGACGACCAGGTCCGGAAGCGGGCGCCCCGCCCGCTCAAGTCCCGTCAGAATGGCCCGCATCGGCTCTCCCGAGTGGGTGTGCCACAGCGTCGCCCCGTGCTCCAGGACGGCCACGTCCGCGAACTGCATCACGTAGCCCTCCTCCGTCTGCAGACCGTCCGGGATGACCACGATCTCGCAGCCGGCGGTGCGCAACGCTGCAGCCGTGGCCCGGTGCACGTCCAGCAGACCGCCCGGGTGACCGGTGGCGAACAGCACCCGCTGGCGTCCCCCGGCCGCCTTGCGCAGCCGCGCCGCCAGCCGGTCCAGCGCGTCCACGGTCAGCTCCGGGTCGATGGTGTCCTGCCCGTACCGGTACTCGGGGTCGTCGTTGACGCCCACCCGCTCGGCCATGACCGCGAGCACGTCCTGCTCGTCCGTCCAGCGGTCGCCCAGCTCCAGTCCGAGCCAGAAGTTGCGCTCGCCGTTGGCCAGCTTGCGGTAATGGGAGAGATTGTTCTCGCGGGGTGTGGCGACGTCCCCCGCGATACGGGTCCTCACCAGGTGGTCGACGAGCTGGGCGCGGCTGGGTGTCCCGGATATCGGCATGCCCCCCATTGTGGGGCAGCCCGCCGCGGGCGTCCTCGGCATGCGGTTCGCTGGGCCGGGGGTCACGCACCGGCCGCCGCGCTCAGCCGTGCCGCAGCGCGAACCACAACTCCATGCGCACGTCCGGGTCGTCCAGGTCGGTGTCCAGGAGGGCGGCGCAGCGCGCGACGCGCTGGCGCACGGTGTTGCGGTGGACGCCCAGCGCCACCGCCGTGCGGTCCCAACTGCCGTGCAGCGAGAGCCAGCCGCGCAGCGTGTCGGCGAGCGCCGGCTGATCCGCGAGCGGGGCGAGCAGCGCGCGGGCGTGCGCCTGCGCCTCGGCCGGAGGCACCAGCTCCGCGAACCCGGGCCCTGCCCGGTGCCGCGCCAGCGGGGCGCGGGTCGCGCGGGCCCGGGCCAGTGCGCGGGCCGCCTGCTGATCGGCGGCCGGCCACTCGCCCGGCCCGGCGGGCGCGCTGACCCCGAGGGTCCAGCCGGGCACCGCGACCGGCTCCCGCGCGGCGGGCACCAGGACGCGGACGACGTCCCGGCCGAGGTCCACCAGCGGGGACCCGACGGCCGCGCCCAGCGCGGAGGCGGCGACGGCGTCCGGCGCCTGCGCCTCGGGGCGGGCGTGCACCACCAGCCACTCCCCGCACCCGAGCAGCGGGGCGACCGCCTCCGGCGGGGCACCGAGCAGCAGCCGCACCAGCGCGGACGACCGCGCGGCACCGGCCCCGCTCTGGTGCTCCCCGGTGAGCAGCGACAACAGCACGGCGGCCACCGAGGCGATGGTGTGACCGCCCGGCTCCCGCTCGGGTCCGGCGACGCCGAGCACGAAGTCGCCGGCGCCGAGGGCGTAGACGGCCAGGTGGGTGTCTCCGAGCGCGTCGGTGGCGGAGCTGGGACGGGCGGCGGGAGCCGCCGGGACCTCGACCGGGCCCGCGGCGGCCGGGGGAGTCCCCGCCCGCACCGGCCGTACCACCCGCGCCAGGCCCGCGAGCGCCTCGGCCACCCCCCGCGCCGGCTGCCGGCCCGCGCCCGCGATCTCCGTGCCGTCGGGTCCGAACAGCACCGCCCGGCCGGACAGATGGCGCGCCAGACGGTGGAGCACCGAGGGGACCGGGTCCGGGCGGGCGGCGGCGGCCGCGAGGCCCTGCTGGGCCTCGGTGACCCGGCGCAGCTCGGCCAGCCGCGCCTGCGCCATCAGCTGCCACACCGCGCGGGCCACCCCCGAGAAGGTGGTCTGCGGCGGGACCTCCAGCAGCGGCAGGCCGTGGCGCTCGCAGGCGGCCACCAGGGCGCGCGGGACCGTGTCGTGCACCGGGGCCAGCCCGAAGCCCAGGGCGGCGCCGCCCGCAGCGACGATCCGGGAGACGTAGTCCTCGAAGTAGTCCCCGGGTCCGGGCCGGCCCCCACCGGGGGCGCCCTCGTCCGCGCCCGCCGCCTGAGGGACGTGCACCCCGGCCGTGAGCAGCAACTCGCCGCCCAGCAGGTACGGGTAGGGGTCGGCCATCTCCGAGGTGTGCGCCCAGTGGATCACGATGCCCGGTGCCGTGGGGCCCGCGATCTGGCGCAGGGCCAGGTCCTCCCGGCCCAGCAGGGCCGACAGGGAGACCGGTGGGGTCGGTGGGACCGCTGGGGCGATCGTTTCCGGCATCGTGTGCGTTCCCTCCACTCCACCCCCTCCATATGGATGAAACGTACACTTCGCAGCCGCTTTCCGGCCACCTAATGTCGGTGCGGAACCGGCAGCCGCGGGTACGGGCGGATGTCCCCGCGATCCGCTGCCGGCGCGTCCCCACGTATCTGCACGACACGCCACCGGAAAGTGCGCGAAGGAGGCCCCGCATGGCCGTCGACTACACAGTGATCGTCGTCTATCTCGCCGGGATGCTGGCGATGGGCTGGTGGGGCATGCGCCGCGCCAGGTCCAAGAGCGACTTCCTGGTGGCGGGCCGCCGCCTCGGGCCCGCGATGTACTCCGGCACCATGGCGGCGATCGTCCTCGGCGGCGCCTCCACGATCGGCGGCGTGGGCCTCGGCTACCAGTACGGCCTCTCCGGCGCCTGGATGGTCCTCACCATCGGCCTCGGCCTGCTCGCCCTGTCGGTGTTCTTCTCCGCCCGTATCGCCCGGCTGAAGGTCTACACCGTCTCCGAGATGCTGGACCTCAGGTACGGCGGCCGCGCGGGCGTGATCTCCGGCGTCGTCATGTGGGCCTACACCCTCATGCTCGCGGTCACGTCGACCATCGCCTACGCCACGATCTTCGACGTCCTGTTCGACATGAACCGGACCGTCGCGATCATCCTCGGCGGCACGATCGTCGTCGCGTACTCGACCCTCGGCGGCATGTGGTCCATCACCCTGACCGACATGGTCCAGTTCGTCGTCAAGACGATCGGCGTGCTGCTCCTGCTCCTGCCGATCGCCGTGGTCCGGGCGGGCGGCCTCGGCGCGATGCGGGCCAAGCTGCCGACCTCGTACTTCGACCCGCTGGGCATCGGCGGCGAGACGATCTTCACCTACGTCCTGATCTACACGTTCGGCATGCTGATCGGCCAGGACATCTGGCAGCGCGTCTTCACCGCCCGCAGCGACCGGACCGCCCGGTGGGGCGGCACGGTGGCCGGAACCTACTGCCTGGCCTACGCCGTCGCCGGCTCGGTGATCGGCACGGCCGCCAAGGTGCTCTACCCGAAGCTCGGCAGCCCCGACGACGCCTTCGCCACCATCGTCAAGGACGAACTTCCCGTCGGCGTGCGCGGACTGGTGCTGGCCGCCGCCCTCGCCGCGGTGATGTCCACCTCCTCCGGCGCCCTGATCGCCTGCGCCACGGTCGCGAACAACGACATCTGGTCGCGGCTGCGCGGGATCGTGCGCCGCGACGGCGAAGAGCGCGACGAGGTGTCGGGCAACCGGGCGTTCATCCTGGTCATGGGGCTGGCGGTGATCGGCACGGCGATTGCGCTCAACGACGTCGTGCAAGCCCTGACGGTCGCGTACAACCTGCTCGTCGCCGGTCTGCTCGTCCCCATCCTCGGCGGGCTGCTGTGGAAGCGCGGCACCGTGCAGGGCGCCCTGGCCTCGGTGACCGTCGGAGGTCTCGCTGTCGTCGGCCTGATGGCGGGCTACGGCATCCTGGCCAATGAGCCCGTCTACTACGGCCTGCTCGCCTCGCTCGTGGCGTACGTCGCCGTCTCCCTGGCGACGCGGCCCACCGACGAGGCCGTCCTCGCCGTCTGGCGCGAGCGCCTGGCCGGACGGTCCCCCGAAACCGTGTCCGAACCGGTCCCGGCTCACCAGTAGAGTCATATGGATAGCAGTACATGCGCGACGAAGCGCTAGAAAGAAGGCAATTCATCATGAGCAGCAACGAGACGCCCCGCGGCCCCGTCGACTCCTCCCGCATCCCGCGGTACGCCGGTCCCGCGACCTTCGCCCGGCTGCCCCGGCTGGACGAGGTCGGCACCGCCGACGTCGCCGTGGTGGGCGTGCCGTTCGACTCCGGCGTCTCGTACCGGCCGGGCGCCCGCTTCGGCGGCAACGCCATCCGCGAGGCGTCCCGGCTGCTGCGCCCGTACAACCCGGCGCAGGACGCCTCCCCCTTCGCCCTGGCGCAGGTCGCCGACGGCGGCGACATCGCGGTGAACCCGTTCAACATCAACGAGGCCGTCGACACGATCGAGGCCGCGGCGGACGAGCTGCTCGGCACCGGCGCCCGCCTGATGACCCTGGGCGGCGACCACACCATCGCCCTGCCGCTGCTGCGCTCGGTCGCGAAGAAGCACGGCCCGGTCGCCCTGCTCCACTTCGACGCCCACCTCGACACCTGGGACACCTACTTCGGCGCCGAGTACACGCACGGCACCCCGTTCCGCCGCGCGGTGGAGGAGGGCATCCTCGACACCGAGGCGCTCTCCCACGTGGGCACCCGTGGCCCGCTGTACGGCAAGCAGGACCTCACGGACGACGAGAAGATGGGCTTCGGCATCGTCACGTCCGCCGACATCTACCGCCGGGGCGCCGACGAGGTGGCCGACCAGCTCCGCCAGCGCATCGGCGACCGCCCGCTGTACATCTCCATCGACATCGACTGCCTCGACCCGGCCCACGCGCCCGGCACCGGCACCCCGGAGGCGGGCGGCATGACCTCCCGCGAGCTCCTGGAGATCCTGCGCGGCCTGGCGTCGTGCAACCTGGTGTCGGCGGACGTGGTGGAGGTCGCGCCGGCGTACGACCACGCGGAGATCACCTCGGTCGCGGCCTCCCACACGGCCTACGAACTGACCACCATCATGAGCCGCCAGATCGCGGCGGCCCGGAAGGACGCGTAAGCGAAGTGACCCACGACCACGACCTGGTACTCAGCCCGACCGCCGCACAGCGGGAAGCCGCGCTGAACCCTCCCCCGGGCCGCAACGGCGGAGACCTGGTCGTGGAGACGCTGGCCGGGCTCGGCGCGACCACGGTCTTCGGCCTGCCCGGCCAGCACGCCCTCGGCATGTTCGACGCCCTGCGCCGCTCGTCCCTGCGGTACGTGGGCCTGCGGGTGGAGAACAACGCGGGCTTCGCGGCCGACGCCTACGGCCGGGTCACCGGCGAGGCGGCCCCGCTGCTGCTGTCGACGGGCCCGGGCGCGCTGACGTCGCTGGCGGCACTCCAGGAGGCCGCCGCCGCCTCCGCCCCCGTGCTGGCGATCAGCAGCCAGGTCCCGACGGCGGGCCTGGGCGGCGGACGCCACGGCTATCTGCACGAACTCCCGGACCAGGCCGCCTCGTTCCGGGGCGTGGTCAAGTCGGTGCACACCGTCCGCAGCCAGTCCCAGATCCCCTCCGCCGTCGCCGCGGCCTGGAAGTCGGCCCTGACCGCCCCGCACGGCCCGGTGTGGGTGGAGATCCCGCAGGACGTGCTGCTCGCCGAGACCTCCCTGCCGGTGGTGACGGCGCCGGACGCGGCCCCCGAGGACCTGGTCCCGCGCCCCGAACTGACCGCGGTCGCGGCGCACCTGCTGTCCGGCGCGGCCCGCCCGGCGATCATCGCGGGCGGGGGAGTCGTACGGTCGGACGCGTCCGGAAAGCTGCGGGCGCTGGCCGAGAAGCTCGACGCGCCGGTGGTCACGACGTTCGGCGGCAAGGGAGCCTTCCCCTGGGAGCACCCGCTCTCCCTCCGCTCCTGGCTGGAGGACCGCCACACGACCGACTTCCTGGAGGACGCCGACGTCCTGCTGGTCGTCGGCTCCGGACTGGGCGAACTCTCCTCGAACTACCACACGTTCAAGCCCCGCGGCCGGGTGGTCCACATCGAGGCGGACCTCGGCAAGCTGGAGGCCAACCACCCCGCGCTGGGCATCCACGCGGACGCCCGCCTCGCCCTCCAGGCCCTGCTGGAGACGGTCGAGGAGCGGACGGACGGGACGGCGCCGGAGCGGGTGCGGACCGTTCTCGCGAAGGTGTCGGACCGCATCGCGTCCCAGGAACTGACCCTGGAACAGGACGTGCTGGCGTCCGTGCGCCGCGCGCTGCCGGCCGCCTCCCCGTCCTTCTGGGACATGACGATCCTGGCGTACTGGGCCTGGTCGGCGTTCGACCCACGCGGCACGAACACCATGCACTCGGCCCAGGGCGCCGGCGGCCTCGGCTACGGCTTCCCCGCGGCCCTCGGCGCGGCGGCGGCCGACCCGACGCGCCCGGTCCTGGCGGTGTCCGGCGACGGCGGCGCCCTGTACTCCGTCGCCGAACTGGCCACGGCCCGCCAGTACGACCTCCCGGTCACCTGGCTCATCGTCGACGACGGCGGCTACGGCATCCTCCGCGAGTACATGACGGACGCCTTCGGCCAGGCCACGGCGACCGAGCTGACCCGCCCGGACTACGTGGCCCTCGCCGAGTCCTTCGGCGTCCCCGGCGTCCGCACGACCCCCGGGACCCTGGAGGAGGACCTGGCGAAGTCCCTCGCCACCCCGGGCCCCTCGGTGGTCGTCCTCCCGGCGGTACTGCGGATGTTCGCGCCTACGCACCTGGGCTGACGCGGGCCTCCTTCAGCGCCACGACGAAGGGGGCGAAGGCGGCGGCCGCAACGGTGAGCACGGCCCTGTCCGGGTCCTTCGAGTCACGGATGGCCATGTGGGTGCGGAGGTCGGCGACTTCGACGCAGGCGTTGCCTTCGCCACCGCCGGAGTAGGACGACTTGCGCCATATCAGAGGGGCGGTCATGGTGCGCCTCACAGCTCCTTCGCCAGCCGGTGGATGAAGTCACGAGAACGCTCGGGCTCGAGTGACACTGCTTCTACCCTACGGAAAAGGGTTCGAAAGCGGTTGAGTTGGGCTTCTGCGTCGATGAAGAGCGTGCCGTACGGGCCGTCACGCACCACGGTGTCCAGCCGTGAGACAGGACCACCCGCGTACACCATTGCGCTCCCGGCACCGGCGAAGGCTTCCAGCTCGAAGGGGATGACGCGCACGGTGACGTGAGCGGCGTCGGACAGCTCCAGGATGCGGGTGAGCTGGGCCCGGTTCGCGGCACGTTCTCCCACCCTGATGCGCAGCGCCGCTTCGTGGATCACGGTCTCGTACGGGATCGGGTCGGGACGCTCGATGATGACCCGCCGCCTCATACGGTGCTCCACCCAGCGTTCGAGCTCGCCGTTCGGGAAGTCCGGGTTCACGTACGAGAAAAGGGCGCGCGCGTACTCCTCGGTCTGAAGAAGTCCGGGCACGTGCAGGAAGTCCACGTCCCACCGGTAGCGCGCGTGATGTTCCATCTCGGAGAGGTCCAGGAACGAGTTCGGCAGCGAACCCCGGTACTCCTCCCACCAGCCACTCGTGCGGTCATTGGCCATGGCCACGAGCGCGTCGATCAACTCGGTGTCCGTGCAGGCGTAGTGCGCCGCGAGCCGGCGTACGCGCTCTTCGCTCACGCCCGCCGTCCCGAACTCGATCTGACTCACCTGAGCCGAGTCCGTCCCGAGCAGTGCAGCGGCCTCGCGCCCTTTGAGCCCTGAGGCCTCACGCAGTTTCCGCAGCTCGGCGCCGAGTCGCACCTGGCGTGCGGTGGCCTCTTTCCTGCGCGCCATGTCTTCCTCCTCGCGCCCAAAGCCGCTGAGGCGCAGCCTCGTTCGAGGGGGAGATTATGGCAACGACTTGCGTGGTCCCAAATTGTGGCCCTACCGTCGGTGACGCAACGTACACGCAGCGGAAGTGCACCGCACCGCTTCGCCCTGCCACGACGGCTGCGGCAATGCCACCGCGCGAACCACCCCCCGAACCCACGGAGTCGATGACGCATGCCCGAGACCTGGGACTACACCCTCTACATCCCCAACGACCTCAGAGCGGTGACCGTCTGCCGCCGCACTCTGCGCCTGATTCTCACCCTGCACGGCCTGGTCGGGCTGGTCGACACCGCCGAACTCCTCGCGACGGAACTGGTCTCCAACGCCGTGCGCCACACCAAGGGGCCGGCCGCGCTGAGGGTCCGCCGCAGTGCGCGGGGTGTGGTCTGGATCGGGGCGTGGGACACCGACCCCGTGCCGCCGGACCCGCCACGGCCGCTGGAGCAGGTCGTGCAACAGGAGGACGGGAGGGGACTGGGGCTGGTCAGCACCTGGGCCGACTGCTGGGGATGGCAGCCGTCGGCCAGGTTCGGGGACCGGGGCAAGTACGTGTGGTGCGAGCTGGGGGCCGCCTGATGCCGTCACCGGCGCCCGCGGGAGTTGAGGCGGGCGGCCTGGCGGGTGAGGTGGTCGCGTTCGGCGAGGTTGGGCGCCTTGCGGGCCGCCTCGGCGTAGAGGCGGGCCGCGGTCTCCAGGCCGCCGTCGCGCTCGTGGAGGTAGGCCGCCACCGCGGTGTGCCGGGGCAGTGAGCCGTCCAGCGCCGCGAGTGCCGCGAGGCCGGCGCGGGGGCCGTCGGCCTCGCCGACGGCGACCGCGCGGTTGAGCCGGACGACCGGGCTGTCGGTCAGCCGTGTCAGCTCGTCGTACCACTCGACGATCTGCACCCAGTCGGTCTCCCCGGCGGTGGGCGCGTCGGCGTGGAGCGCCGCGACGGCGGCCTGGGCCTGGAACTCGCCCAGCCGGTCACGCGCGAGGGCCGCCTGCAGGATCGCGACCCCCTCGGCGATCGACGCGGTGTCCCACCGGCCCCGGTCCTGCTCGGCGAGCGGCACGAGGGCCCCGTCGGGCGCGGTCCGCGCCGCCCGCCGGGCATGGTGGAGCAGCATGAGGGCGAGCAGTCCGGCCACCTCGGGGTGGTCGATCCGGGCCGCGAGCTGCCGGGTGAGCCGGATGGCCTCGGCGGCGAGGTCGACGTCGCCGGAGTAGCCCTCGTTGAAGACCAGGTAGAGGACGCGCAGCACGGTGGCGACGTCTCCGGGCCGGTCCAACCGCACACCGGAGACGGTGCGCTTGGCGCGGCTGATGCGCTGCGCCATGGTCGCCTCCGGCACCAGGTAGGCCTGGGCGATCTGGCGGGTCGTCAGCCCGCCCACGGCGCGCAGGGTGAGCGCGACCGCGGACGCGGGCGTCAGCGACGGGTGGGCGCACAGGAAGTACAGCTGGAGCGTGTCGTCCACCGCGGGCGCGGGGCCGGGCGCCGGCTCCTCGTCGACGCGGTCCTCACGCCGGCGGCGGGCGGCGTCCGCCCGGGTCGCGTCGAGGAACCGGCGCCAGGCCACGGTGACCAGCCAGCCCTTCGGGTCCCGCGGCGGGTCGGCCGGCCAGACGCGCACCGCCTCGACCAGGGCGTCCTGCACCGCGTCCTCGGCCGCCGCGAAGTCTGCTCCGCGGCGGACGAGGGCGGCGAGCACGCCCGGCGTGAGGCTCCGCAGCAGGGCCTCGTCCATCGGGACCGTCACTCCGTGATGGTGGGCGGCGCGGCGAGGAACGGGCGGACCTCCAGCCACTCGTGGATCGGCCTGCCGCCCGCCCCGGGAGCGGCCGACAGTTCCCCGGCCAGCTCGACGGCACGCTCGTAGCTGTCGACGTCGATGATCATCCAGCCGGCGATCAGGTCCTTGGTCTCGGCGAACGGGCCGTCGGTGACCGGCGGGCGTCCCTCGCCGTCGTACCGGACCCACGCGCCCTCGGGGGCGAGCGCCTGGCCGTCGACGAACTCGCCGGTCTTCTCCAGCCGGGTCGCGAAGTCGTGCATGTACTGCATGTGCGCCGAGATCTCCTCCGGCGTCCACTGGTCCATGCACACGTCGTTCACCGGAGCCGGAGCGCCGCGGTAGTGCTTCAGCAGCAGGTACTTGGCCATCGTCTTCTCCTCGATGCTGGTGCGTCCATTGTGGCCGCGTTCCCTGGGAGACGGAGCGGACCACGGCTTCTCGACATCCCCGCCCGACTTTTTTCCGGGCCCGCCGGGAGGGGTGCCGGCGGACGCGGTCGCCGAACGCCTGTGCAACCTTTCGGCCACCCCGGTGAGTCAAGGGGGGTATGAATTCCCGGACCTCAAGACGTGCCGGAGCGCTCGCCGCCGCTCTCGGTGCCGCACTGCTCATACCGGCCGTCACCGCCGCCGCCCCGGCCGCCGCCGCGACGCCCACCGTCAGCTGCACCTCGGCCAAGGCGGGCCTCGCCGCCAAGCTCCAGAAGGACATCACGGCCGCCCTCGCGAACCGCAAGAGCACGGTCGCGATCGGCCTGTACGACCGCAGCACGAACACGACCTGCTCCCTGCGCGCCACCAGCTCCTACGACTCGGCCAGCACCGTCAAGGTCACCGTGCTCGCCACGCTGCTGTGGGACGCCAAGAAGCACAACCGGTACCTGACGGACACCGAGGCCTCGCTCACCAAGGCCATGATCACCCAGTCGGACAACAACGCGACGACCAAGCTGTGGAAGCAGCTGGGCATGACGAAGATCAAGGGCTTCCTGGCCGCCGCCGGGATGACGAAGACCGTGCCCGGCGCCGACGGCTACTGGGGTCTGACCCAGGAGAACGTCACCGACGAGCAGAAGCTGCTCAAGCTCGTCACCGCCAAGAACAGCGTGCTGAGCGACAACTCCCGTGCCTACATCCTGAAGTTGATGGGCCAGGTCATCTCCTCGCAGCGCTGGGGCACGCCCGCGGGGGCGCCGTCCTCCGTCGCCGTGCACGTCAAGAACGGCTGGCTGCAGCGCTCCACGCACGGCTGGCGGGTGCACAGCCTGGGCACCTTCAACGGCGCGGGCCACGACTACATGATGTCGGTGCTCACGCAGGACGACAGCACCATGGACTACGGCGTCACGACCATCCAGAACGTCGCCAAGGCCATCCACAAGGACCTGGTGCCGACGACCGCCGCCGTCACGCGCTACACCCCGACCAGCGAGCCGCGTGAGGCGTTCGTCGCGGTGCCGCCGCAGGGCTGACGGGGGACCGGCGGCCGGCCGGCGCTTCACGAGGCGGTCTCCCTTACGCCGCCGGCCGGTTCTACGGTGACCGCCATGCGACTGAGAACCGTACTCGCCACCCTCACCGCCGGCCTGGCGGCGGCCAGCTGCCTGACCGCCGCCGGGCCCGCGAACGCCAACCCGACGGCAGACCACGCCTGTTCGCCGACCGTGTCGATCGACCGCTTCTCCGACGCGCTCGACAAGACGTCGTACGACGGCACGTTCGTCGGCAACTTCTCCGCACTCGCGCTCGACCGCGACGGCTCGATCGCCGCACTGGAGGACCGCTCCTCCCTCTTCGCCCTGGACGCGGGGACCCTCCGCCCGAGGGCGGCCGTCCACCTCGCCGACGAGAACGGCGCCGACCTCGACTCCGAGGGACTCGCCGTCGACCGCGACGGCACGCGGCTGATCACCTCCGAGACCGAGCCGTCCGTGCGGCGCTACTCCCGCGACGGCAGGATCCTCGACCGGCTCCCGGTGCCCTCCCCGCTCCTCGTCGCCCCGGCCGGCCGCGCCACCGCCAACCAGACCTTCGAGGGCCTCACCCTGCTGCCCGGCGGCCACACCCTGCTGGCCTCCATGGAGTACGCGATCTCCGGCGACGCCGCCGGCATCGTCCGCTTCCAGACCTGGGAGCGCCACCGGGGCCGCTTCGAGCTCGGCGCGCAGTACGCCTACCGCACCGACGCCGGCCTCGGTGTCCCCGAGGTCCAGGCCACGCCCGACGGCCGCCTCCTCGTCCTGGAGCGCGGTTTCACCCCCGGCGTCGGCAACACCGTGCGCCTCTACCTGGCCGACCCGCGCCACGCGACGGACACCGGCGGCATCGAGAACCTGACCGGTCAGCCGGGCGTCCGTACGGTCCGCAAGACCCTCCTGACCGACATCGCCACCTGCCCCTCGCTCGGCGCCACCGCCAGGCAGCCCCAGCCGAACCCGTTGCTCGACAACATCGAGGGCATGGCCGTCACCGGCCGCGACCGCACCGGCCGCCTGAAGGTCCTCCTGGTCAGCGACGACAACCAGAACCCCGCGCAGACCACCCGCTTCTACTACCTGCGGGTGCGAACCCGCTGAGCGCGGGCCGACCGGCGATCCACCCCCCGTGACGCGCCCCTCATTTGTCACAGCGGGATGAAATCGGCGGTCGCGGGCGTTGGTGCCTTGCGGCAGATCAGGACGGACGGGAGGCACCCGCGTGGGACCGCAACGGGGATGGGCGCGACGGCTGGCGGGGTACGCCTGGCGGTATCCGAAGGACGTCGTGCTCGCCGTGGGGTCGTCACTGGTGGGCATGGCGGTCATGGCCGTCGTCCCGCTGATCACCAAGGTGATCATCGACGACGTGATCGGCGCCCACAGCCGGGCCATCGGCCCCTGGGCGGGCGCCCTGATCGGCGCGGCCGTGCTGGTCTACGGCGCCACCTACGTCCGCCGCTTCTACGGGGGCCGGCTCGCCCTGGACGTCCAGTACGACCTGCGCACCGAGATGTACGGCACGATCACCCGCCTCGACGGCCGCGCCCAGGACGAGCTGTCGACGGGCCAGGTCGTCGGCCGGGCCACCAGCGACCTCCAGCTGATCCAGGGCCTGCTCTTCATGCTCCCGATGACCCTCGGGAACGTCCTGCTCTTCCTGGTCTCCCTGGTGATCATGGCGTGGCTGTCGCTGCCGCTGACCCTGGTCGCCCTGGCCGTGGCCCCGGCCCTGTACCTGATCGCCAAGCGCAGCCGCAGCAAGCTCCACCCGGCCACCTGGTACGCCCAGGCCCAGGCCGCCGCCGTCGCGGGCGTGGTCGACGGCGCCGTGAGCGGCGTACGCGTGGTGAAGGGCTTCGGGCAGGAGGAGCAGGAGACCGGCAAGCTGCGCGAGGTCGGCCGGCGGCTGTTCGCGGGGCGGCTGCGGACCATACGGCTGAACAGCCGGTACACCCCCGCCCTGCAGGCCGTCCCGGCGCTCGGCCAGGTCGCCATGCTGGCCCTCGGCGGCTGGCTCGCCGTGCGCGGGCACATCACCCTCGGCACCTTCGTCGCCTTCTCCACCTACCTGGCCCAGCTGGTCGGCCCGGTCCGCATGCTCGCGATGGTCCTCACCGTGGGCCAGCAGGCCCGCGCCGGCACCGAGCGCGTGCTGGAGCTGATCGACACCGAGCCGACCCTGAAGGGCGGCACCAAGGAGCTGCCCGCGGACGCGCCGGCCACCGTCGAGTTCGACGACGTGTCCTTCGGCTACGACAGCGGCTCGAAGGTCCTCGACGGGCTCAGCTTCGAGATAGGCCAGGGTGAGACCCTCGCCGTGGTCGGCTCCTCCGGCTCCGGCAAGTCCACCCTCTCCCTGCTGCTGCCGCGGTTCTACGACGTCACCCACGGTGCCGTCCTGATCGGCGGCCACGACGTGCGCGAGCTGAGCCTGGAGTCGCTCAGGGCCGCCATCGGCCTGGTGCCCGAGGACTCGTTCCTCTTCTCGGACACGGTCCGCGCGAACATCGCCTACGGCCGCCCGGACGCCTCCGAGGAGGAGATCGAGGCCGCCGCCCGCGCCGCCCAGGCGGACCGTTTCATCCGGGACCTGCCCGAGGGCTACGACACCACGGTCGGCGAGCAGGGTCTGACCCTCTCCGGTGGCCAGCGCCAGCGCGTCGCGCTCGCCCGCGCCCTGCTCACCGACCCCCGGCTGCTGGTCCTGGACGACGCCACCTCCGCCGTGGACGCGCGCGTGGAGCACGAGATCCACGAGGCGCTGAAGCAGGTCATGCGGGGCCGTACGACCCTGCTCATCGCCCACCGCCGCTCCACCCTGAACCTCGCCGACCGCATCGCCGTCCTCGACGGCGGCCGGCTCGCCGACGTCGGCACCCACGAGGAACTCCAGGAGCGGTCCGCCCTCTACCGCAGGCTGCTCACCGACCCGGACGAGCTGGGCGGGGTCTCCCCGGGCCATGCGCTCCCGGCCGGGCCGCAGGAGGACGACTCCGTGCGCGAGGAGCTGGACGCCGAGTTCGACGCCGAGCGGGGCGTGACCCCCAGGCTGTGGACGGGCGACCGCGAGCCCAAGGACCAGGCGCTCACCGGCACCCCCGCCACCCCCCAGCTCCTCGCCCAGGTGGACGCGCTGCCCCCGGCCACCGACACTCCGGACGTCGACGAGGGCCGTGCGGTCCTTGCGGAGGACTCCTACGGCCTGCGCCGCCTCCTGCGCGGTTTCGGGCTGCCCCTGCTCGCGAGCCTGCTGCTGGTCGCCCTGGACGCGGGCGCCGGACTGCTGCTGCCGGTGCTGATCCGGCACGGCATCGACGCGGGCGTGACGAAGGCGGCGCTCGGCGCCGTGTGGTCGGCGTCCCTGGTCGCGCTGCTGGTCGTGCTGGTGCAGTGGGCCGCGCAGTTCGGCGAGACCCGGATGACCGGGCGCACCGGCGAACGGGTCCTGTACACACTGCGGCTGAAGATCTTCGCGCAGCTCCAGCGGCTCGGCCTCGACTACTACGAGCGCGAGCTGACCGGCCGGATCATGACGAGGATGACGACGGACGTCGACGCCCTCTCCACGTTCCTGCAGACCGGCCTCGTCACGGCGTTCGTCTCGGTCGTCACCTTCTTCGGCATCATGGTCGCCCTGCTGGTGATCGACGTGCAGCTGGCGCTGGTCGTCTTCGCCACGCTGCCCCCGCTGGTCGTGGCCACCTTCTTCTTCCGCCGCGCGAGCGTGAAGGCGTACGAGCTGGCCCGTGAGCGGGTGTCGGTGGTCAACGCCGACCTCCAGGAGTCGGTGGCCGGGCTGCGCATCGTGCAGGCCTTCCGGCGGGAGCGGGACGGCCTGCGGCGGTTCGCCGAGCGCAGCGACAGCTACCGCAGCGCCCGCATCCGCGGCCAGCGGCTGATATCGGTGTACTTCCCCTTCGTCCAGCTGCTGTCCTCGGTGGCCGCGGCCGCCGTGCTGATCTCGGGCGCGGCCCGGGTGGAGGCGGCCACCCTCACCACGGGCGCGCTGGTCGCGTACCTGCTCTACATCGACCTGTTCTTCGCCCCCGTCCAGCAGCTTTCCCAGGTCTTCGACGGCTACCAGCAGGCCACGGTCTCGCTGGGCCGCATCCAGGAGCTGCTGCGCGAGCCGACGTCCACGAGCGCCGCGGACGCCCCGCTGCCCGTGCCCTCGCTCCGGGGCGAGGTCGCCTTCGAGGACGTGCACTTCGCGTACGGCACCGGCGAGGAGGCGCTGACCGGCATCGACCTGCGGATACCGGCGGGCCAGACGGTGGCCTTCGTCGGTGAGACGGGCGCCGGCAAGTCGACCCTCGTGAAGCTGGTGGCCCGGTTCTACGACGCCACGGCCGGCCGGGTCACGGTCGACGGGACCGATCTGCGCGCCCTGGACCTCACCTCGTACCGGCACCGCCTCGGAGTGGTTCCGCAGGAGGCGTACCTCTTCCCCGGCACCGTCCGCGACGCCATCGCCTACGGCCGCCCCGGCGCCACCGACGCCGAGGTGGAGGCGGCGGCGCGGGCGGTCGGCGCCCACGAGATGATCGCCACCCTCGACGGCGGCTATCTGCACGAGGTCGCCGAGCGGGGCCGCAACCTCTCGGCCGGCCAGCGCCAGCTGATCGCCCTGGCCCGCGCCGAACTCGTCGACCCGGACGTCCTGCTCCTCGACGAGGCCACGGCCGCGCTCGACCTGGCCACGGAGGCTCAGGTCAACCAGGCCACCGACCGGCTGGCGGGCCGCCGTACGACCCTGGTGGTGGCTCACCGCCTCACCACGGCCGCGCGTGCCGACCGGGTGGTCGTGATGGACCGCGGCCGGGTCGCCGAGGACGGCACCCACGAGGAGCTGCTCGCCCGCGGCGGCCGGTACGCCGAGCTGTGGCGGACCTTCGTCGGCCAGTCCGAACCGGAGGAGCCGGTCGGCGCGTCCCGCTGACACCCCGCGGACGCGTGCTCCTGACGATCGTGCAACCATCCGACACATGTCCTGCGTCCGTACACCAGTACGGCTCATGGTTGCGCTTCGGGGAGGACAGCTAGTGGTGAGTGGTGCGATACGCCGGTGCCTTGCGCTCGGCACGGCCGTGCTGGCCGCGTCCGGGGTGCTCGCCCTCGCGGCGTCCGGTACCGCCGAGGCGGCTCCGTCCGGCAGCTGCGGCGGGCGCGAGGTGCGGGCCCTGTCGTTCGGCACCGGTGTCACGCACGTGTACCGCAGCGGCAGCTGGGTCTGTGCGGTCACCGTCGCGCGTCATCCCGGCACCGCCCGCGCGATGTCGGTCAGCGTGCAGGCCCGCGGCAACCGCCCGGTCGCCGACACCGGCCGCTACAGACATCTCGCCGGCCCGGTGACCGTCCACGCCGGTCACCGCTGCGTCTGGATCAGGGGATCGATCGGCGGCGACTCGGTCAGCTCGGGCTGGATCCTGTGCTGAGGCCGCACCGTTGACCCCCGCCCGAGCCGGGCGGTGTCACACCCGCCGGGCGCACCCGACCGGCTGGCGGCCGCCCAGCTCGACGTACAGCGCCGTCGACGACGGGCAGTCCGCGCGGACGGTGACGGCCCTGGTGACCCGGTACTGCGGCCTGTGGTGGCCCGATCCGTCGCAGGCGGTCTCGCGGACCTGGCCCGCGCCGGAGGTGTAGACGCAGTCGCCGGGGATCGTGCGCGGACCGCCGCCCGCCCCCGGGTCGCCGGGGTGCGGGGGCTCCAGCTTGCGCATGCAGGCGTAGCCCTCGGGGATCGCCCCGTCGCCGGTGGCCTGCTGGGCGCTGATGTGCAGCACGAAGTCGGTGGTGGCCGGGCAGAGCGGGCCGTCGGCGGAGGTGCCGTCGTAGCGGGCGACGACCCGGGCCGCCGCACGCTCGCTCGCGCACGGCACCTCGGTGAAGCTCGTCGTGCCGAAGGAGCTGCACTCGCCGACCGCGAGGAACCCGGCGCCGTAGCCGCTGGTGGCGACCGACGTGGGGTGGGCGCTGCCCACCGGGGCGTCCGCCGGGCCCTGGCAGCCCGTCAGCAGGGCGGCCAGCAGCAGGCACACGGCTTCCGCGGCACCCTTCGCACGCATCGCATTCCCCCCTGCCACCCCGACCAGCGTGGCCCGTGGCGGTCGCGCCACGCCAGTCGTGTGGGAGGGATTTCCGCCTGTTGATGGTGTTACGCCCGGTGTGTGACGTACGGCTAGTACGTCAGTCCGTGGCCGATGGGGTACAGCACCTGCGTGGGGTCGTCGGCCCGCTGCACCGGCACCGGCAGCTTCCCGCGCGGCGACACCCGGCCCGCGATCACCCGTGCCGCGGCGCGCACTTCGACGTCGGTCCAGCAGTAGGTCGCCAGAAAGCCCCGCACCGAGGGGAACTGGGCCACGTCGTAGGGGTTGCGGACGGCGACCGCCACCACCGGTCTGCCCGTCGCCCGCAACTGCTCCACCAGCGTGCGCTGGGAGCTGTCGGCCGTCACGTTGTACGTGCTCACGACCACCGCGTCCGCGTCCCGGGCGGCCGTGACCGCCTTGGCCACGGTCGCGGCCGAGGGCGCGGTGCCGGTGGACAGGGCCGTGGCGGTGAAGCCCAGTTCGGTGAGGGCGGCGGCCAGTACGCCGGTGGGCGGACCGGTGGTGCCGGACGGGGAGGCGGGGTCGGCGCCGACCACCAGGACCCTGGGTTCCCTGTGGCGGTCGAGGGGGAGGACGCCGTCCTCGTTGACCAGCAGGGTGGTGGTGCGCTCGGCGATCCGGTCGGCGGTGGCCAGGTGCGACCTCGTGCCCACGGTGCGGCCGATGCCGGCCCGGGCGACATAGGGCCCGCCGAAGAGGCCGAGCCGGTTCTTCAGGCGGAGGATGCGAAGGATCGACTCGTCGAGCCGCGCCTCGGTCAGCTCGCCGTCCTGGACGGCCTTCAGCACCGCGTTCCAGGCCTTGTCGATGGAGGGCGGGTTGAGCAGCTGGTCGACGCCGGCCTTCAGCGCGAGCACCGGCACCCGGTCGTCGCCGTACTTCGTGCGCACCCCCTCCATGCCCAGGGAGTCGGTGATCACGACCCCGTCGTAGCCCAGTTCGCCGCGCAGGATGCCGGTGAGGATCGGGTGCGAGAGGGTGGCCGGGTCGCCGGAGTCGTCCAGGGCGGGGAACTGGATGTGCGCGGTCATGATCGAGTCGATGCCCGCCGCGATCGCCGCCCGGAACGGCACCGCGTCCAGCTTCTCCCACAGGTCCCGGCTGTGTGTGATGACCGGGAAGCCGTAGTGGCTGTCGACGGCGGTGTCGCCGTGGCCCGGGAAGTGCTTGGCGGTCGCCGCGACCCGGGACGCCTGGTAGCCCTTCACCTCGGCGGCCACCAGGGCGGCCACCGCCTCCGGGTCGGCGCCGAAGGAACGCACGCCGATGACCGGGTTGGCCGGGTTGACGTTGACGTCCGCGTCGGGGGAGTAGTCCTGGTTGATGCCGATCGCGCGCAGCTCGGCGCCGGAGATCCGGCCGAGCGTGCGGGCGTCCGCGCGGGAACCGCCGGCGCCGATGGCCATGGCCCCCGGGAACAGGGTGGCCGGCGTGCCCACCCGGCACACCGCCCCGTGCTCCTGGTCGGTGGCGATGAGCACGGGCAGACCGCGCGGCTGCTCCAGGGAGGCCCGCTGGATGCCGTTGGACAGCTCCGCGATCTGCTGCGGGTCGCCGGTGTTGTGGGTCCAGGTGAAGTAGATGATCCCGCCGACCCGGTACCTGGCGATCAGCTCGGCCGCGGTGCGGACCCCGAGCTCGCTCAGGTTGGCGTCGATGTCGGCCTGGTCGGGAGCGGTGGCGGAGGCGCCGTAGACCCGCATCACGAACAGCTGGCCGACCTTCTCCTCCAGCGTCATGCGGGAGATGAGGGCGCGCAGCCCCCGGTCGTCGAGGGTGGGGACTGCGTGGGCGGTCGTCGGTACGGTCAGCGCGGCGGTGAGGCCGGCGGTGGCGGCGAGGACGGCGCGTCTGGACGGGCCTTCGGCGTTCCGTTCCGTGCTTCTCGTGCTGGTGTCGCTTCCCGTGCTGGTGTCGGGCACGTGCGCTCCTTCCAGAGGAGAACCGCTGAAGGAAACTTCCGAGGAATCACCAATATCCGGGAAGTTTCTTTCCGTCAAGGGAGTGCACAGTAACCAGCGAGGGGCCGCCATCGGCGCATTGAGGGGGGCGCGCCGATGGCGGCGGGCTGCCGGCCGGGTGCGGCGGAGAGGGTACGTCGGCGCTCGCTGCCAGCGCGTGAAGGCCGACACCGCACCACGGAGACTCGCCCGGCAGCCGCCCGTTGGACGCGCGGGGCCCGGGGACGGTTCCCGGCGCGCGGCGTCCCGGTTCCTGGACGTCGCGCGCCGGTGGAGCTCACCGCATCGTCATGTCCTCAGCGGCGCTCGGCCGGTCCGGCCAGGCCGGTCCGCGCCCTACGCCGCCTCGCCCAGCAGCCGTACGAGGTGGTCGTGGCCCGCGCCCAGCAGACCGGGCAGCGGGGCGGCCTGCTCGTACCAGCGCTTCTCGTACTCCCAGCACAGCCAGCCGTCCCAGCCGTGGCGGCTGAGGACGTCCACGCACTCGGTGAGCGGCAGCACGCCCGCGCCGAGCGGCAGCGGGGTGGTGTCCTCGGCCGAGGCGATGTCCTTGACCTGGACGTACCCCAGGTGCGGGGCGAGAGCCGCGTACGTCTCCGACGGCTGCTCGCCGCCCAGCCAGGTGTGCATCACGTCCCACAGCGCGCCCACCTGCCGGTGGCCGACCGGGCCGAGCACACGGATCACGTCGGCGCCGGTGCGGTGCGAGTCGTGGGTCTCCAGCAGGATCCGCACGCCCAGCGCGGAGGCGTCCTCGGCGGCGGTGCCGAGCCGCCGGGCCGCGATCGCGTCGGACTCCGGGGCCGGCCGGCCGAGGTCGGCGCCGGGGAAGACGCGGACGTAGGGCGCGCCCAGGTCGTGGGCGAGCTGGAGGAGGTCCCGGATCTGTGCCAGCACGGGCGTGTCGTCACCGGGGGCGGCGACACGCGCGTACCCGGCGAGGCCCAGCACCTCGACCCCGGCGCCCTTGAACAGGGCCGCGGTCTCGGCGCGTTCGGCCGTGGAGAGGCCGGTGTGCACCGGCTCCTCCGGGTGGGCGCGCAGTTCGACGCCGTGGTAGCCGTGTGCGGTCGCGAGCGCCAGGACCTCCGGGACGGGCAGTCCTGGGACACCGAGAGTGGAGAACGCCAGCTTCATGGCCACGGACCCTACTCGTCATTCGTCCGGTTCGTGGAGATCCAGCCGCCAGTCCTGGCCGACCAGGTCCTTGCCGAAGGAGCGGTGCGGCTTCTCGGCGACGAGGACGAAGCCGTGCCGCTGGTAGATGCGGCGGGCGCCGCTCAGCACGTCGTTGGTCCACAGCACCAGGTCGCGGTAGCCGACCCCGCGCGCGAAGTCGACGACGGCCCGCACCAGCCGGTCGCCCACGCCCTGCCCGCGCGCCTCGGGCTCGACGAGCAGCAGCCGCAGCCGGGCGGTGCCGGGCGCGTCGTCCCGTACGCACATCACGCAGCCCGCGGCACGGCCGCCGGACTCGGCGATCCACACCCGCTCCAGATGCGGGTCGTGGTCCTCGGCGAAGTCGGCGACGATCCGGGCCACCAGGCCCTCGTAGTCGGTGTTCCAGCCGTACTCGGCCGCGTACAGCGCGGCGTTGCGCTGCACGATCCACCCCAGGTCACCGGCGTGCGGCGCGCGCAGCACCACCTCGCCGGACCGCCGCGGGCGCTCGTCGCCGAGGATGTCCCGGACGGTCCGCATCGCCTCCGCGAGCCGGGGCCGGTCCGCCGGGGGCACGCGGTCGAGCAGCGCCCCGACCGTCTCCCGGGCCCGCTCGTCCAGCATCCCCGCGGTGCCGCGTCCGCTCGGGGTGAGCCGGATCCGCCGCCGGCGCGGGTCGGTCTCGGACGGCCCGCGCTCGACCAGCCCGGCCTCCTCGAACCGGTTCAGGATCCGGCTCAGGTACCCGGCGTCCAGGTCGAGCCGGGCCCGGAGGTCCGCCGCGTCCAGCTGCGGAACCTGCGCGAGTTCGTACAGCACCCGGGACTCGGTGAGCGTGTACGGCGCATACAGCTGCCGCCCGTAGTCGAGGGCCCCGATGACCCCCGTGTAGAACCGGTTGAACCCCCGAACATCCTCGACACTCATCCTCGCCCCCAACCATTTGACCCAGTCAGAGATATCCCCTTCGAACACCACCCCCACACGCCCCACCCCCCATGCCCCCGACACCGGCCCACACCCCAGGCCACAGCTCGGCAGCCACCCCAAGGGGCGCGGGGAACCGCGCGACCGGCCACGACGCACCCGCACCGCCCCCGCCGCACCCCGGGTCGGTGAAAGCTCAGCCCCCGGAGGGGACCCGCGGCACTCCGGAGGAGCCCCGCACCATCAGTTCTCCCCGTACCGACGCGATCCCCCCGGGCGGCGGCTCCTCGCGGCCCATGGCGATCCGGCCGGCGCGGGCGCCCGCCTCCGCCAGGGGGAGGCGGACCGTGGTGAGGGAAGGCACCGCGTCGATGCTGAAGGGGAGGTCGTCGAAGCCGGCCACCGAGACGTCGTCCGGGATCCGCAGCCCGGAGTCCCGCAGCGCCGCACACGCCCCGAGCGCGACGGAGTCGTTCGCGGCGACGACCGCCGTCAGCGACGGATCGCGGCGCAGCAGCTCCAGCGTGGCCTCGTATCCGGACCGGCGGTCGTAGCGGCCGTACACCGTCAGGGCCGGGTCCTCCGCGATGCCGGCAGACGTCAGCGCCTCCCGGTGACCCTCCAGCCGGTGCCGGGTCGTCGTACGCTCCTCGGGGCCGGCGATGTAGCCGAGGCGGCGATGGCCCAGGCCGATGAGATGGTCCGTCAGGGCCCGGGCCCCGCCCCGGTTGTCGAAGGTCAGCGCGACCGCCTCGGTGCCCGCGAGCGGCGGCCGCCCGCACAGCACCACCCGGGTCCCCGCCTCCGCCAGTTTCCGCAGCTTCGCCGTGACCGCCGCCGCGTGCGGCGCGTCCTCCACCGCCCCGCCGGTCAGCACCACGGCCGCGGCCCGCTGCCGCTGCAGCAGCGTGAGGTACGTCAGCTCGCGCTCCGGCGACCCGCCCGTGTTGCAGACGACCGCGAGGCGTTCGCCGCCCGCCCGGCCGCCCGGCCCGCCGATCTCGGCCTGGATCGCGCTCGCCATGATCCCGAAGAAGGGGTCGGCGATGTCGTTGACGAGGATGCCGACCAGGTCGGACGTGGCCGCCGCGAGCGCGCTGGCCGGCCCGTTGAGGACGTAGTCCAGTTCGTCCACCGCCCGCAGCACCCGCTCGCGCGTGGACGCGGCCACCGGGTAGTTGCCGTTCAGCACGCGCGACACCGTCGCGGGGGAGACCTGGGCGCGGGCCGCCACGTCCGCCAGGGTCACCGTCATCTCGTCGTCCTCCGGTCGTGCATTCGTCGTACGCCCTCGTAGACAGCCAGGCCACGGTCCCGGTTCCGGGAAACCGTGGAGCAGACCCTAAAGCCCTGCACATGACTTGTTCGCCCCCTCGAACAACTCGAACGGGACACGGTCTTGTACAGACGAGTGGACGAAGTCGTCCTCCTCCTGGCCGGAAAGCGTTTGCTGTGCTGCGCTTGCCGTACCGACGCTGCTGTTCGACGGGGCGCACGGCGCCCACGAAGGGGACTGACGTGACACGCAAGACGGTGCGTATCGCCATGAACGGCGTGACCGGGCGCATGGGCCACCGCCAGCACCTCGTCCGGTCGATCCTCGCCCTGCGCGACCAGGGCGGCCTCGACCTCGGCGACGGCACCGTGCTCTGGCCCGAGCCGGTCCTGCTCGGCCGCCGCGAGCACGCCCTGCGGGAGATCGCCGAACGGCACGGCCTGGAACACGTGTCCACCGACCTGGACGCGGTGCTCGCCGACCCGTCCGTCGACATCTACTTCGACTCCCAGGTCACCGCCGCCCGCGAGGACGCCCTCGGGAAGGCGATCGCCGCCGGCAAGCACGTCTACACCGAGAAGCCCACCGCCACGGGGCTCGACGGCGCCCTCCGACTCGCCCGGCTCGCGCACGAGAAGGGCGTCAGGCACGGCGTCGTCCAGGACAAGATCTTCCTGCCGGGCCTGCTGAAGCTGAAGCGGCTCGTCGACGGCGGCTTCTTCGGCCGGATCCTGTCCGTGCGGGGCGAGTTCGGCTACTGGGTCTTCGAGGGCGACTGGCAGGGCGCCCAGCGCCCCTCCTGGAACTACCGCGCCGAGGACGGCGGCGGCATCGTCGTCGACATGTTCCCGCACTGGGAGTACGTGCTCCACGAGCTGTTCGGCCGGGTGACGTCCGTCCAGGCGCTGGCCACCACCCACATCCCGCAGCGCTGGGACGAGCACGGCAAGCCCTACGACGCCACCGCCGACGACGCCGCCTACGGCATCTTCGAACTGGTGGGCGGCGCCGTCGCCCAGATCAACTCCTCCTGGGCGGTGCGCGTCCACCGCGACGAACTGGTCGAGTTCCAGGTCGACGGCACCGAGGGCTCGGCGGTGGCCGGCCTGCGCGGGTGCCGGGCGCAGCACCGCGGCGCCACCCCCAAGCCGGTCTGGAACCCGGACGTCCCCGCCACCGAGGCCTTCCGCGAGCAGTGGCAGGAGGTGCCCGACAACGGCGAGTTCGACAACGGCTTCAAGGCCCAGTGGGAGCTGTTCCTCAGGCACGTCTACGCCGACGACCCCTACCGCTGGGACCTGCTGGCCGGCGCCCGCGGTGTGCAGCTCGCCGAGCTGGGCCTCAGGTCCTGTGCCGAGGGCCGCCGCGTCGACGTACCGGAGATCGCGCTGTGACCCTCCGGCTCCCCGCCCCCGACGGCACCCTGCGGACCTACGAGCCGCGTACCGACCCGCTCGTGCTGCCACCCGGCGCCCGCTTCACCTCCCGTACGGTCTTTGCGGCCGCGCACGTGGTCGCCGACCCGTACGCGGACGTCTCGCCCGATTCGCCCGCCGCCGTCGACTGGGACGCCACCCTCGCCTTCCGCCGCCACCTGTGGTCCCACGGACTCGGCGTCGCCGAGGCGATGGACACCGCCCAGCGCGGGATGGGTCTGGACTGGCCGGGCGCGGCCGAGCTGATCCGCCGCTCGGCGGCCGAGGCGCGGGCCACTGGTGGCCGTGTCGCCTGCGGGGTCGGCACCGACCAGCTCACCGGCACCACCACCCTGCCCGAGATCCGCGCCGCCTACGAGGAGCAGCTCGCGGTGGCCGAGGAGGCGGGCGCGCAGGCCGTCCTGATGGCGTCCCGGGCGCTGGCCGCGGCCGCCTCGGGACCCGAGGACTACCTGGAGGTCTACGGCCACCTCCTGCGCCAGGCCGCCGAGCCGGTCGTCCTGCACTGGCTCGGCCCGGTGTTCGACCCCGCGCTGGAGGGCTACTGGGGCCACACCGATCCGGACGCGGCAACCGACGTCCTCCTGGAGGTCGTCGCCGCCCACCCGGACAAGGTCGACGGCGTCAAGATCTCGTTGCTGGACGCCGGGCGCGAGAGGGGCCTGCGGCGCCGGCTGCCCGCCGGGGTGCGCTGCTACACCGGCGACGACTTCCACTACCCCGAGCTGATCGCGGGCGACGAGCGGGGCTTCAGCCACGCCCTGCTCGGCATCTTCGACCCGCTGGGCCCGCCGGCCGCCCGGGCGATGCGGCTCCTGGACGCGGGGGACACGGCCGGTTTCCGTCAACTGCTCGACCCGACAGTCGAGTTGTCCCGCCATCTGTTCCAGGCGCCGACCCGCTTCTACAAGACGGGCGTCGTGCTCCTCGCCTGGCTCGCGGGCCACCAGTCGCACTTCACGATGGTCGGCGGACTCCAGTCGGCCCGCTCCCTCCCGCATCTCGCCCGCGCCTACGAACTCGCCGACGGCCTCGGCCTGTTCCCCGATCCGAAGCTCGCCGAGGAACGCATGAAGACCCTGCTGCGGCTGTACGGGGTGGACCGGTGACCGGCACCGGGCTCGACCGCTTCTCCGTCAACCAGATGACGGTACGGCAGCTGTCGTTGCCCGAACTGACCGCCGCCTGCCGGGAGCTGGGCATCGGCAACGTGGGGCTGTGGCGGGAGCCGGTGCGGGCGTACGGTCTTCGGGAGACCGCCAGGCTGGTACGGGACGCGGGCCTGTCGGTGACGACCCTGTGCCGCGGCGGCTTCCTCACGGCCACCGACCCCGACGCGCGGGCGGCGGCCCTCGCCGACAACCGCCGCGCGGTGCACGAGGCGGCCGCCCTGGGCACGGACACCCTCGTCCTGGTCTGTGGCGGACTCCCGCCCGGTGACAGGGACCTGCGGGCGGCCCGGGAACGTGTCGCGGACGCCTTGGCCGAACTCGCCCCCTGCGCCGGGGAGAACGGCGTCCGGCTCGCCGTCGAGGCCCTGCACCCCGTGTTCGCGTCCGACCGCTGCGTGGTCTCCACCCTCGGCCAGGCCCTCGACCTCGCCGAACGCTTTCCCGCCCACCAGGTCGGGGTCGCCGTGGACACGTACCACGTCTGGTGGGACGACCAGGCGCCCGCGCAGATCGCCCGCGCGGGCGCCGCCGGCCGCATCCACACCTTCCAGCTGGCCGACTGGACAACCCCGCTGCCCCAAGGGGTGCTCAACGGCCGCGGGCAGATCGGCGACGGTTCGATCGACATGCGCGAGTGGAGGGGCTACGTGGAGGCGGCCGGCTACACCGGGCCGATCGAGGTGGAGCTGTTCAACGAGGACCTGTGGGCACGCGACGGGCGGGAGGTGCTGGCGGAGACGGCCACGCGGTTCCTCGCACACGCGTGACGCCGACCGACGGACACGAGCCACGGCGACTCACGGGTACCAGCCACGGCGGCTCACGGACACGTGCCACGGCGACTCACGGTACGGACCGGACCGGCCCGGCGAAACAATCCCGGGAAGCCGTGCAACCCTTCCCGGGCTCCGGGTGTCGTACCTGGCGTCAGAACCCGGGGAGGGAACCCGGGGGGGGGATTCGCAGGGGTTCTGACACGGAGGGGAAAGCCGAGGGGGTGTGCCCGGTCGACGGACCGGGCACACCGCCTCGAAACGCCTCAGCGCGGCCGCCGGTCCTGAGCAGCGGCACGGCCCAGCGCCTCGACCTCCGCCGCACTCGGATACGACTCCTGCGCTCCGCGCCTGGTCACGGCCGCCGCGCCGACCCGGGCCGCATAGGCCGCCGCCTCGACCGGAGCCGCGCCCGAGCCCAGCCGCCAGGCCAGGGCGGCCGTGAACGCGTCGCCCGCTCCCGTGGTGTCCACCGCCTCGACCGCCACCGACGGCACCCGCGTGACACCCGAGCCGTCGCACACCAGCGCCCCTTCGGCGCCGAGGGTGACCACCACCGAGCGGGGCCCCTCGGCCAGCAGCAGCCGCACCCACTCCTCGGGGTCCGCACCGGCCCGGTCCCCGCCGAGGACCACCCGTGCCTCGTGCTCGTTGACGATCAGCGGGTCGCAGGCCGCCAGCACCTCGGCCGGCAACGGGCGCGGCGGGGACGGGTTCAGCACGAACCGGGTCCCGGCCGGCAGGTTCCGTACGACCTCCACGACCGTCTCCAGCGGGATCTCCAGCTGCGCCGACACCACCCGGGAGGCGAGCAGGAGGCCCGCGGCCGCCCGGGCGTCCGCCGGGGTGAGCCGGGCGTTGGCACCCGGTGACACCACGATGCTGTTGTCCCCGGTGGGGTCGACGGTGATGAGCGCGACGCCGGTCGGCGCCCCGCCGACCAGCACGCCGGCCGGGTCGACCCCGGCCGCCCGCAGGGAGTCGAGCAGCAGCCGGCCGTGGCCGTCGTCGCCGACCCGGGCCAGCAGGGCCGTGCGCGCACCGAGCCGGGCGGCGGCGACCGCCTGGTTGGCGCCCTTGCCGCCCGGGTGCACGGACAGGTCGCCGCCGAGCACCGTCTCGCCCGCGGCCGGCCGCCGCTCCACCCCGATCACCAGGTCGGCGTTGGCCGACCCCACGACCAGCAGGTCGTACGCGTACATGGAAGGACTCCCCGCCCCGGCGGTCGCCTCGCGGGCGCGGAACTCCCGGGCCGAGCCCGCGCCGTGGGCATTGGTCATGTGCACGCACGGTAACAGTGCACCGCTGTCAGACCGCACCGGTACCGTCGGATCATGGCTCAACTGGCGGGGAACCCCACGGGCGGCGAGCGTCGGCTCGCCTCCCTCGAAGGCGTGCTGGAGAGGATCACGTACGCCAACGAGGAGAACGGCTACACGGTCGCCCGGGTCGACACGGGAAGAGGCGGCGGCGATCTCCTCACGGTGGTCGGCGCGCTCCTCGGTGCCCAGGTCGGCGAGTCCCTGCGCATGGAGGGCCGCTGGGGGTCGCACCCGCAGTACGGCAAGCAGTTCCACGTGGAGAACTACACGACGGTGCTGCCCGCCACGGTCCAGGGCATCCGGCGCTATCTGGGCTCCGGCCTGGTCAAGGGCATCGGGCCCGTCTTCGCCGACCGCATCACCCAGCACTTCGGCATGGACACGCTCCGGATCATCGAGGAGGAGCCCAAGCGGCTCGTCGAGGTCCCCGGCCTCGGTCCCAAGCGGACGAGGAAGATCGCCGACGCCTGGGAGGAGCAGAAGGCGATCAAGGAGGTCATGCTCTTCCTGCAGACCGTCGAGGTGTCGACGTCGATCGCCGTGCGGATCTACAAGAAGTACGGCGACGCCTCGATCTCCGTCGTCAGGAACCACCCCTACCGGCTGGCCGCCGACGTCTGGGGCATCGGCTTCCTCACCGCCGACAAGATCGCCCAGTCCGTGGGCATCCCGCACGACAGCCCGGAGCGGGTCAAGGCGGGCCTGCAGTACGCCCTTTCCCAGTCCGCCGACCAGGGCAACTGCTATCTGCCGGAGGAGCGGCTGATCGCCGACGCCGTCAAGCTCCTCCAGGTCGACACCGGGCTCGTCATCGAGTGCCTCGCCGAGCTGGCCCGCGCCCCCGAGGAGGGCGAGGACCCCGGGGTCGTGCGGGAGCGCGTCCCGGGCCCCGACGGCGACTCGGAACAGCCCGTCACGGCCGTCTACCTGGTGCCCTTCCACCGGGCCGAGCTGTCCCTCTCCGCCCAGCTGCTGCGCCTCCTGCGCACCGACGAGGACCGGATGCCGGCCTTCCGGGACGTCGACTGGGGCAGGGCGCTCGGCTGGCTGAAGTCCCGCACCGGTGCCGAACTGGCCCCGGAGCAGGAGGCGGCGGTCAGACTCGCGCTCACCGAGAAGGTCGCCGTGCTCACCGGCGGCCCCGGCTGCGGCAAGTCCTTCACGGTGCGCTCGATCGTGGAGCTGGCCCGTGCCAGAGGGGCCAGGGTGCTGCTCGCCGCCCCCACCGGACGGGCCGCCAAGCGGCTGGCCGAGCTGACCGGCGCCGAGGCCTCCACGGTGCACCGGCTCCTTGAGCTGAAGCCCGGCGGCGACGCGGCCTACGACCGGGACCGGCCGCTGGGCGCCGACCTGGTGGTGGTGGACGAGGCGTCCATGCTGGACCTGCTGCTCGCCAACAAGCTGGTGAAGGCGGTGCCCCCGGGCGCCCACCTGCTGTTCGTCGGGGACGTGGACCAGCTGCCCAGCGTGGGTGCGGGGGAGGTGCTCAGGGACCTGCTGGCCGAGGGCGGCCCGATCCCCGCCGTCCGGCTCACCCGGGTCTTCCGGCAGGCGCAGCAGTCCGGCGTGGTGACCAACGCGCACCGGATCAACGCGGGACAACATCCGCTCACCGACGGTCTGAAGGACTTCTTCCTCTTCGTGGAGGACGACACCGAGGAGGCCGGCCGGCTCACCGTGGACGTGGCCGCGCGCCGGGTTCCCGCCAGATTCGGGCTGGATCCGCGCCGGGACGTCCAGGTCCTCGCGCCGATGCACCGGGGCCCGGCCGGGGCCGGGGTGCTGAACGGGCTGCTCCAGCAGGCCGTCACCCCCGGCCGCCCCGACCTGCCGGAGAAGCGCTTCGGCGGCCGGGTCTTCCGGGTCGGCGACAAGGTCACCCAGATTCGCAACAATTACGAGAAAGGGAAGAACGGTGTCTTCAACGGCACCGTGGGCGTCGTCACCTCGCTCGACCCGGCCGACCAGCGCCTGACGGTGCTCACCGACGAGGACGAGGAGGTTCCGTACGAATTCGACGAACTGGACGAACTGGCACACGCCTACGCGGTGACCATCCACCGTTCACAGGGAAGTGAATATCCCGCGGTGGTGATTCCCGTCACCACCGGAGCGTGGATGATGCTCCAGCGGAACCTGCTCTACACGGCGGTCACCCGGGCCAAACGCCTGGTCGTCCTCGTCGGTTCGCGCAAGGCGATCGGGCAGGCGGTGCGCACGGTGTCCGCCGGACGGCGGTGCACGGCCCTCGATTTCAGGCTCGCGTCACCCGGCGGGAGGCTGGATGTCACCGGTTCGGACAGCCGGCGGACCGGCATCGTGAAAAATGATCGATCAAATGAGTCGTGAAGGTCACAGAGCACTTCCAGATGCCCTCCCGAGGGGGCAGGATGAGCAGGTTGGCGGCACTGAGTGCCGCCAATAGGCCCAATGGTCGACCCCGAGTGCACTCTCCTGAGCCAAATGGGGGATGGTAGAGACAGTCAGGGCACCTCGAAGATGAGGCACTACGTCGGTGAGGGAAGACGTGAGCGACAACTCTGTAGTACTGCGGTACGGCGACGGCGAGTACACCTACCCGGTGGTCGACAGCACCGTCGGCGACAAGGGCTTCGACATCGGGAAGCTCCGCGCCCAGACCGGTCTGGTGACTCTGGACAGCGGTTACGGCAACACCGCCGCCTATAAATCCGCTGTCACCTACCTCGACGGCGAGGCGGGCATCCTCCGCTACCGCGGCTACCCCATCGAGCAGCTGGCCGAACGCTCCACCTTCCTCGAGGTGGCGTACCTGCTGATCAACGGCGAGCTGCCCACCGTCGACGAGCTGACGACGTTCAAGAACGACATCACGCGGCACACCCTGCTGCACGAGGACGTCAAGAACTTCTACAAGGGCTTCCCGCGCGACGCCCACCCGATGGCCATGCTGTCCTCGGTCGTCTCCGCGCTGTCCACCTTCTACCAGGACAGCCACAACCCGTTCGACGAGAGGCAGCGCAACCTCTCCACGATCCGGCTGCTCGCGAAGCTCCCGACGATCGCGGCGTACGCGTACAAGAAGTCGATCGGCCACCCGTTCGTCTACCCGCGCAACGACCTCGGCTACGTCGAGAACTTCCTGCGCATGACCTTCTCGGTCCCGGCCGACGAGTACGACCTGGACCCGGTCGTGGTCTCCGCGCTGGACAAGCTGCTGATCCTGCACGCGGACCACGAGCAGAACTGTTCGACCTCCACGGTCCGCCTGGTCGGCTCCTCGCAGGCCAACATGTTCGCCTCGATCTCGGCCGGCATCAACGCGCTGTGGGGCCCGCTGCACGGCGGCGCCAACCAGTCCGTCCTGGAGATGCTCGAGGGCATCCGCGACTCCGGCTCCGACGTCGACACCTTCATCCGCAAGGTGAAGAACAAGGAGGACGGCGTCCGCCTGATGGGCTTCGGCCACCGGGTCTACAAGAACTTCGACCCGCGCGCCAAGATCATCAAGGCCGCCGCGCACGACGTGCTCTCCGCGCTGGGCAAGGATGACGAGCTCCTCGACATCGCCCTGAAGCTGGAGGAGCACGCGCTCTCCGACGACTACTTCGTCGAGCGCAAGCTGTACCCGAACGTGGACTTCTACACCGGTCTGATCTACCGGGCCATGGGCTTCCCGACCGAGATGTTCACGGTCCTGTTCGCCCTCGGCCGGCTGCCGGGCTGGATCGCCCAGTGGACCGAGATGATCAAGGAGCCGGGTTCCCGCATCGGCCGTCCGCGTCAGATCTACACGGGCGTCGTCGAACGCGACTTCGTTCCGGTCGAGGAGCGCTGACATCCCTCGCCGAAGGGGCGCCGCCGAACAGGCGCCCCGGAGGCGAACCGCGTCACGAAGCGCAGGAGCTCAAGCGGAAGGCGCCCTGAGACGCCGGTCCCCCCACGGGCCGACGACCAGGGCGCCTTCCCATGTCCCGGTGCGGATTCCCCCCACGGGATCCGGCCGGGCGCTCGGAGAGGACAGCGCCTGAATCGCTGTCGGTGAGCACGGCGGGTGGTACCCGTCGTGCTCCAGTGATGCGGTGCGATCTGCCGGGACAACGCACGCAGGGAGGGCCGCTCAAAGCTTCCCGGTGTACGTGCCCCGGCAACGCATCTCCGGGGAAGTCCCCCAAGACATCCCCAGACGCCGGTCGGCGCCCCCCAAGACGCCGAAACCGACATCGCCAACTTAGACCTTCGAACCCCTTCGATGGTTACGTTCGCATCACTGTGATCTGCGTCTCTTGCATATGTCCTTTAGGTGCGCAAGAGCCCCGATACCGCGATCGGGGTCCAAGCGTAAGGATGATGCGCGAGCCTTGTGAAGAGCTTATGTGAGGCTCGCGCCTGACTCTAGAGGGACTCTTACATCCGCAGAACTTAACCCCCGGTAACCCTGGGGGACTTCAGCGGAATCGTCGCAGTCGCAGGCTGTTGCTCACCACGAACACCGAGGAGAAGGCCATGGCGGCGCCCGCGATCATCGGGTTCAGCAGACCGGCGGCGGCCAGCGGCAGCGCGGCCACGTTGTAGCCGAAGGCCCAGACCAGGTTGCCCTTGATGGTGGCGAGGGTGCGCCGGGCGAGCCGGATGGCGTCCGCGGCCACGCGCAGGTCCCCGCGCACCAGCGTCAGATCACCGGCCTCGATCGCCGCGTCCGTGCCGGTGCCCATGGCGAGACCCAGATCGGCGGTGGCGAGGGCGGCCGCGTCGTTGACGCCGTCGCCGACCATGGCCACCGCGCGCCCCTCGCGCTGCAGCCGTCGTACGACCTCGACCTTGTCCTCGGGCAGCACCTCCGCGAACACGTTCCCCGGGTCGATGCCGACGGACCGGGCGACCGCCTCGGCGACCGTGCGGTTGTCCCCGGTGAGCAGGACCGGAGTGAGCCCCAGCGCGCGCAGTTCGCGCACCGCCTCGGCGCTGGTCGGCTTGACCGCGTCGGCGACGGCGAGAACCCCGCGGGCCCGGCCGTCCCAGCCGGCCAGAACGGCCGTACGGCCCTCCCGCTCGGCCTCGCGGACCGCGCGGGCCAGTTCCTCGGGCACCTCGTCGTACAGGCGCCCCACGGCCACCTGGCGGCCCTCCACGCGCCCGCGTACGCCCCGCCCGGGGACGTTCTCGAAGCGCTCGGCCCGCGGGAGCGTCCCGGCGCGCTTCGCGGCCCCGGCGGCGACGGCGCGGGCGACGGGGTGCTCGGAGGCGTGCTCCAGGGCCCCGGCGAGACGCAGCAGCTCCTTCTCGTCCTCGCCCTCGGCGACGTACACCGACTGGAGGGTCATCCGGCCGGTGGTGACGGTGCCGGTCTTGTCGAGGACGACCGTGTCGACCCGGCGCGTGGACTCCAGCACCTCGGGGCCCTTGATGAGGATGCCGAGCTGGGCACCGCGGCCGGTGCCCACCATCAGCGCCGTCGGGGTGGCGAGGCCCAGCGCGCACGGGCAGGCGATGATCAGGACGGCGACGGCGGCGGTGAACGCGGCGGCCGTGTCGCCGGTGGCGCCCAGCCAGACCCCGAAGGTGGCGAGCGCGAGCAGGATGACGACCGGCACGAACACCGCGGAGACGCGGTCGGCGAGCCGCTGCACCGCGGCCTTGCCGTTCTGCGCGTCCTCCACCAGCTTCGCCATCCGGGCGAGCTGGGTGTCGGCGCCGACCCGGGTGGCGGCCACGACCAGCCGGCCGCCCGCGTTGACCGTGGCGCCGGTGACCCGGTCGCCGGGGCCGACGTCCACCGGTACCGACTCGCCGGTCAGCATGGAGGCGTCCACCGCGGAGACGCCCTCGACCACCGTGCCGTCGGTGGCGACCTTCTCGCCGGGCCGTACGACGAACCGGTCGCCGACCGCCAGGGAGGCCACCGGGACGCGCACCTCGCGCCCGTCCCGCAGCACCGTCACGTCCTTGGCGCCCAGTTCCATCAGGGCCTTCAGCGCGGCCCCGGCGCGCCGCTTGGAGCGGGCCTCCAGATAGCGGCCGAGCAGGATCAGCGCGACGACCCCGGCGGCCACCTCCAGGTAGATGGTGGAGGCGCCGTCCATCCGGGAGTCGGTGAGGCGGAACGCGTCGTGCGTGCCGGGCAGGCCGGCGTCGCCGAGGAACAGTGCCCACAGCGACCAGCCGAACGCGGCCAGCGTGCCGACCGAGACCAGGGTGTCCATGGTGGCGGCGCCGTGCCGGGCGTTGGTCCAGGCGGCCCGGTGGAAGGGCGCGCCGCCCCAGACGACGACCGGCGCGGCGAGGGTGAGCGAGAGCCACTGCCAGTCGTCGAACTGCAGAGCGGGGGTCATCGCGAGCAGGACCACGGGCGCGGCGAGCAACGCGGAGACGAGCAGGCGGTGCCTCAGGGCCCCGAGTTCGGGGTCCCGCTCGGCGGTCTCCGGCGCCGCTTCGGGCGCGGGCTCCGGCGGCGGGGGCTCCTCGGCGGTGTAGCCCGTGCGCTCCACGGTGGCGATCAGGTCGGTGACCTGGACACCGCCGGCGTAGGTGACCTTCGCCTTCTCGGTGGCGAAGTTGACGGTGGCGGTCACGCCCTCCATCCGGTTGAGCTTCTTCTCCACCCGGGCGGCGCAGGAGGCGCAGGTCATCCCGCCGATGAGCAGCTCGGCCTCGGACGTGTCGCCTATCGCGGCCGCTGTCTTCTCGGTGGTGCTGGTCATGTCCGGACTCCAGACATCGGACCGGACCGCACGGAGCCAGTATCAGCTGGTCGGCACGGCCGGTCGGGGAAGGGGAGGTGGTGCTCAGACCCTGCCGGCCAGCTCGAAGCCGGCCTCGTCCACGGCGGCGCGCACGGCCTCGTCGTCCAGCGGGGCCTCGGAGACGACGGTCACCTCGCCGGTCGACGCCACGGCCTTGACCGAGGTGACGCCGGGGATCCCGGAGATCTCCCCGGAGACGGATCCCTCGCAGTGGCCGCAGCTCATGCCGGTCACCCGGTAGACGGCGGTGACGGAGCCCGGGGTGTCGGTCTGAGCGCTCATGTCGTTACTCCTCGTCGTGGCATGTGGGGCTGGCGGGGCCCACGAGGGACCCCCACGCTCCACACACTATACCCCTAGGGGGTATTTCTCCAAGAAGTGTCGCGGCGCGCCAGAGCCATCACCCAACTGATCCCCGCGAGCGCGACGAGGGCCGCCCCGCCGACCGAGAACAGGGTGAACAGATGCTGCTGCGCGGCGCCCGGCCGGGGCAGGTACCCCTGGGCGAACAGCCGGGGGCCGACGCCGGTGCCGGTCAGGCGCCCCACCAGCCAGAGCGCGATGCCGTGCGTGGAGTCCCACAGGGTGTGCAGCAGGACCACGCCCATGCCGGCGGCGACCGCGGGCGGGGCGTACCGGAAGCGCCCGTTCGGCCGGCGCAGCGCCAGCAACACCCCGCCCGCGATCGCCGTCCACAGTCCGTGCCCGACGGGGGCGGCGAGACCGCGCAGCAACTCCGTCTCCAGCAGCGCCCGAAGGCCGATGTCCTCGGTGGAGAAGGCCGCGTCGAACGCGTAGCCCGCGCTCTCCACGGCCGCGAAGCCGAGCCCGACGGCCGCGCCGAGCACCAGCCCGGCCCGTGTCCCGCGGATGCCCGGCTGCCGGTGCAGCACGAACACCAGCGCGCCCAGCTTGGCCGCCTCCTCGGTCAGCCCGACGACCAGGAACGTCCCGAGGGAGGGGTCCAGCAGGTACCGTTCCATGAGCGCGGCGCCGGGCACGCCGAGCGCGCCACCGGCGAGGAAGCAGCCGAGGATCGCGCTGACGCCCAGGTCGCGGCCGTGCTGCTCGTACGCCCAGAGCACGAAGACGACCGGCACCAGGAAGCAGCCGAGCAGGATCAGGGCGGGCAGCAGGGCCGTGTTCAGCGTCGTGTACAGCGCCCACCCGGTCAGCGCCCACAGGATCAGCCCACCGCGCAGGCAGCGCTTCCACAGCCCGGCGCCGATGCGCGGGTACGGCGGTGGGGGCTGCTGGGGACCGGGGATGCGGGCCCTGGGTGTGCCGGGCGGCGGTGAGTGGGTCACGGGGGTCCCCTCGGACTGCTGCTGGGCGATTCATCCGCACTTTAGGCAGATGTTCCCGCGAGTCGCAGTCCGGGTACCCCCGTGGGGTCAGGCGAGAGGGGGCCGGTCGCCCACCAGGGGTCCGAGGTAGCGGATCAGCACGTCCTTGATCTCCTGGACGTAGGCCGCGCGCTCCGCGCCCTCGTGGGCGAGGACCAGTTCCAGGCCGGCCTTGTAGACGCCGAGGCAGACGTGCGCCGTGCGTGTGACGTCGGCCGGGTCGGCGCCGGGCATGAGGGAGGCGAGCAGGTCCGCCACCCGGCCGATCAGGGTGGTGTGCAGCTGGTCGTGCGCCTCGGTGATCCCGCCGGGCATGTCGGGGCCGTGCATCAGGGCGAAGAAGACCGGGTGCTCGGCGTTGAAGGCGATGAAGCGGTCGACCGCCCCGCCGATGGCCTCCTCCAGTGGGGTGGCGGGGTCGACGGGGGCGAGCGCCACGCCGTAGGTCTCCTGCATCTCGTGGACGAGCCGGTCGCCCAGCTCGATCGCGATCGCTTCCTTGTTCGGGAAGAACTGGTAGAGGGTGCCCGGCGAGACGCCGGCCTCGCGGGCGATGGCGTTGGTGCTGGTGGCGGTGTAGCCGGTGGTGCAGAAGACCCGGGCGGCGGCTTCGAGCAGCTGTGCGATGCGGCGCTCGCCGCGGGCCTGGCGGCGGCGCGGCTGCTCCTTCTCCGAAATGTCGGACACGCGTTGTCCCCAGCTCTCCGGTGGTGATTGACAAACGCGAGTGGTCGCTCGCATTCTTGTGGAACGCGAGCGATCTCTCGTGTTTGCCATTTTATGGCAACGACTCCTCCGTGCCTCCGGCTGTGCAGGCACGGGTCGTGGTGAAGGGGACACCGCAAGATGACCGAAGTCAACACGCCACCGCGGACGGGAGAAGGGGCACCGGGGGAGGCGACGCCCCGGATCGGCCGCTGGACCCGGTTCGTGACCGCGCGCCCGCGCCTGTCGCTGCTGGTGGCCCTGGTCCTCACCGCGCTCGCCGTGCTGGCCGGCAGCGGGGTCGCGGACCGCCTCGGCAGCGGCGGCTGGGAGGACCCGGCCGCCGAGTCGACGTACGCGACCAAGGCCCTGGAGCACGAGTTCCCCGACTCCCAGCCGAACCTGCTGCTCCTGCTGGACACGGGCCGCGCCGGGGTCGACGATCCGGCGGTGGCCGCCGAGGCCCGGAGCCTGACCACCCGGCTGGCGGGGGAGCGGGGCGTCACCGGCGTGGGCTCCTACTGGCAGACGAAGGCGCCCGCCCTGCGCGCCCGGGACGGGCACGAGGCCCTCATCGCCGCCCGCATCACCGGCGACGAGAACGCGATGGCCAAGACCCTGGACCGGATAGCCCCCCACTACCGGGGCACGCACGGCCCGGTCGTGGTGAAGGTCGGCGGCATCGTCGCGGTGCGGCACGAGATGCAGACGATCATCAAGGAAGACCTCACCCGCGCCGAGATGATCGCCCTGCCGATCACCCTCGTCCTGCTCGTGATGGTCTTCGGCAGCGCGATCGCGGCCCTGCTCCCGCTGGGCATCGGCATCGTCGCCATCCTCGGCACGAACGCCGTGCTGCGCGGCCTGACGTCCTTCACCGACGTCTCCGTCTTCGCGCTGAACCTCACCACGGCCCTCGGTCTCGGTCTCGCCATCGACTACGCGCTCTTCATCGTCCGCCGCTACCGCGAGGAACTGGCCGCCGGCGCCGAGCCGCTGACCGCGATCGGCACGACCCTGCGCACGGCCGGCCGCACGGTGCTCTTCTCCGCCATGACCGTCGCGGTCTCCCTGGCCGCCATGATGGTCTTCCCGCAGTACTTCCTGCGGTCCTTCGCCTACGCCGGCATCGCCGTGGTCCTGCTCGCCGCGGCCGCCGCCCTGATCCTGCTCCCGGCGGCGCTGATGCTGCTCGGACGCCGGGTCAACTCCCTGGACCTGCGCCGTCTGTTCCGGCGCGGCCGGCAGCCTGGGCCGGCCGGGAGCGGCACCTGGGCGCGCACCGCGGGACTGGTGATGCGGCGCGCCCCGATCTTCGCGCTCGGTACCACCGCCTTGCTGGTGATCCTCGGACTGCCCTTCATGGGCGTGAAGTTCGGCACCGCGGACGACCGTCAGCTCCCCTCGACCGCCGAGTCCCACGTGGTGCAGCAGCACCTCCGCGACGGCTTCCCGGGCAGCCCCGGCGGCGGCCTGGAGGTCCTCGCCGAGGGCAGGGCCACCCCGGACCAGTACGCCGCCTACAAGGAGCGGGTGGCCAAGCTCCCCGAGGTGGCCCGCGTCGAGGGCCCGTTGGTCAGGAAGGACGCGGCGTACTTCACCGTCCAGCCGAGGGGCGAGGCCGTGGACGGCGGCGCCCAGCACCTGGTCGGCGACCTCCGCGCCCTGCACGCCCCCTTCGACACCAAGGTGACCGGCACGGCCGCCGTCCTGGTCGACACCAAGCACGCGATAGCCGAACGCCTGCCCTGGGCGGCCCTGTTCATCGCCGTGGTCACCCTCCTGCTGGTCTTCCTGCTCACCGGCAGCGTGCTGATACCCCTGCAGGCCGTGGTGCTCAACGCGCTCAGCCTGACGGCGATGTTCGGCGCGGTGGTGTGGGTGTTCCAGGACGGTCATCTGTCCGGCGTGCTCGGCTTCACCAGCTCCGGCTCCATCGAGACCACCCTGCCCGTGCTGATGTTCTGCGTGGCCTTCGGACTCTCCATGGACTACGGCGTGTTCCTGCTCTCCCGAATCAAGGAGGAGTACGACCGCACGGGCGACCACGAGGCGGCCGTGCGCCACGGACTCCAGCGCACCGGCGGCCTGATCACCGCGGCTGCGGTCATCCTCGCGGTGGTGATGGTCGCCATCGGCACCTCCCGGGTGACCAACACCAAGATGCTCGGCCTCGGCATCGCCCTCGCGGTGCTGATGGACGCGATGGTGGTCCGCAGCCTGCTGGTCCCGGCCATCATGCGGCTCACCGGCCGCGCCACCTGGTGGGCCCCCGCCCCGCTGCGCCGCTTCCACCGGCGCTTCGGCCTCAGCGAGGGGGAGAGCGCCGCACCGGAGGAGGAGAAGCAGCCGGTGCCGGCCTGAGGGCCGGGCGTCCGGCGCCGGCTGCGGCGGGCCGCGTGAAAGGCTGACGCGCATGAGAGCCGTGGTGTTCGAGGAGTACGGGAAGCCGGCCGAGGTGCGGGAGGTGCCCGATCCCGAACCCCCGGAGCACGGTGCGGTGGTGCGGGTCGAGGCGACCGGCCTGTGCCGCAGCGACTGGCACGGCTGGATGGGTCACGACCCGGACATCACGCTGCCGCACGTGCCCGGGCACGAACTCGCCGGAGTCGTCGAGGCGGTGGGCGCCCGGGTGACCGGGTGGCGGCCCGGTGACCGGGTCACGGTGCCGTTCGTCTGCGCCTGCGGCACCTGCCCGTCCTGCGCGGCCGGCGACCAGCAGGTGTGCGAACGGCAGACCCAGCCCGGCTTCCACCAATGGGGCTCCTTCGCCGAGTACGTCGCCCTCGACCACGCCGACGTCAACCTGGTGGCGATCCCGGACGACATGGCGTACGCCACCGCCGCCGGCCTCGGCTGCCGATTCGCCACCGCCTTCCGGGCCGTGGTGCAGCGGGGCCGGGTCGCGGCCGGCGAGTGGGTCGCGGTGCACGGCTGCGGCGGAGTCGGGCTGTCCGCGGTGATGATCGCGGCGACCGCCGGGGCGCAGGTGGTCGCCGTGGACGTGTCGCCCCGGGCGCTGGAGCTGGCGCGCGGGTTCGGCGCGGTCCACACCGTGGACGCGGCCCGGACGGGCGACACGGCGGCGGCCGTCGTCGACCTCACCGCGGGCGGCGCCCATCTCGCCCTGGACGCCCTCGGGTCGCCCGTCACCTGTGCCGCCTCGATCGGGTCACTGCGCCGGCGCGGCCGGCACGTCCAGGTCGGCCTGCTGCCCTCGCCGGACGGCACCACCCCCGTGCCGCTGGCCCGCGCCGTCGCCTTGGAGCTCGAACTCCTCGGCAGCCACGGCATGGCCGCCCACGGCTACCCCGCGATGCTCCGGCTGGTGCGTTCCGGCGTCCTGCGCCCGGACCTCCTGGTGACGTCCGCCATCCCCCTCGACGCGGCCCCGGCGGCTCTCGCGGCGATGGGCACGGCGCCGGGGGCCGGGGTCACGGTCATCGAGCCCTGGAGCCGGGCCCGCGAGGCGCGGTGACCCCGGGCACCGCCGGTCAGTCCGGCCGGCGGCCCCGGTTGCCGGGGCGGGAGGCGACCCAGGCGCGGACGGTGTCGGCGTACCAGTAGGGCTTCCCCCGTTCCACGTGGTCGGGCGCGGGGAGCAGCCCGTGCTTCCGGTAGGACCGTACGGTGTCCGGCTGCACCTTGATGTGGGCCGCGATCTCCTTGTAGGACCAGAGCCTTCGGTCGGTCATGTGCTGCACCTCCGTGCGCACACCGCGGCGGCGGCCGGGAACGGCCGTCGGGGGAGCCGGGCGCTGCGCTGGCGATCACCTAGCCTGTGTCCGGTGAACGACACAGAGTGACCAGCGGACAGCGCCTGTCGTCCGGGTGTGACGCAGAACCCGCGTAGCCGTGACATGTGTGACACAAGGGGGTTCTTTGTGACACGGCCGCCACAAAGCCCCACGCCCGGCACGCGGGGAGCGCGCCGGGCGGGAGTCGCGGAGTCGGATCAGCGGGCCGCGGGCACCCCGCCGGCCGCTCGGTCGGACCGGACCGGTGAGCTGCGGCAGCGGTTCCACCTGGACACCTCCGGCTGGTACGCGGAGGCGGACCCCACCCCGCACCTCGCCGCCGTGACCGACGCGGTGTGGCGGCAGCGCCTCGTCCGCGTCCGGTACCGGCGCTGGAGGTCTCCCTAGGAGGTGACCCGGACCCTCGCGCCGTACGGGCTGGTGCTCAAGGCGGGCCGCTGGTACCTGGTGGCGGGCCGGCCGGAACGCGTCCGCACCTACCGCGTCTCCCAGATCCTCCGGGTCCAGGTGCTGGAGGACCCCTTCGAGCGGCCCCCGGACTTCGACCTGGCCGCGCACTGGCGGTCCTACCTGGCCGGCTTCGACGCCCGCCGCCACCGGGGCGAGGCGGTGGTGCTGCTGTCGCCGCGGGCCTTCGAACAGCTGCCGGACCTGGTGGAGCCCGCGGTGGCGCGCGCCGCGCGGGAGAGCGCCGGACCGCCGGGCCCCGACGGCCGGATCCGGGTCGTCGTCCCCGTCGAATCCGTCGAACACGCCGTCGGGACGCTGCTGCGGCTCGGCGCGGAGGCCGAGGTGGTGGCGCCCGCGGATCTGCGCGCACGGATGGCGGAGACGGTCGTCGCCCTCGCGGACACCTACCGGCACCCGCCGACGGCGGAGTGAACCCGGGCCGGACGGGCCCGTGTCCGCGTGCCGTCGGGGCCGAGCGCCAACCTATCGTCCGAATGTCCGGACAAAACATTGACAGGGCTCGGCGGACAGGACTAGAAATCCGGGGAGAGCCGTGACGAAGGGAAGCCGATGGCGTACGACCTGATCACCATGGGGCGGATCGGAGTGGACCTCTACCCCCTGCAAACCGGCGTCCCGCTCGCCCAGGTGTCGACCTTCGGCAAGTTCCTCGGCGGGTCGGCGACGAACGTGGCGGTCGCGGCGGCCCGCCTCGGCCGCACCACCGCCGTGATCACCCGCACCGGGGACGACCCGTTCGGCGCCTACCTGCACGAGGCGCTGCGCGGCTTCGGCGTCGACGACCGCTGGGTCACCCCGGTCCCCGGGCTGCCGACCCCGGTCACCTTCTGCGAGGTCTTCCCGCCGGACGACTTCCCGCTGTACTTCTACCGCCGGCCCAAGGCGCCCGACCTGGAGATCCACACCGGCGAGCTGGACCTGGACGCCGTGCGCGCGGCAGGGATCTTCTGGGTCACCGGCACCGGCCTGAGCGAGGAGCCCAGCCGTACGGCCACCCTCGCGGCCCTCGCCCACCGCGCCAAGGCCGGCACGACCGTCTTCGACCTCGACTGGCGCCCGATGTTCTGGAGTCACCCGGACGAGGCCCGCCCCTTCTACGCCGAGGCCCTGCGCCACACCACCGTGGCCGTCGGCAACCTGGACGAGGTCGAGGTCGCCACCGGGGAGCGCGAGCCGCACGCCGCCGCCCGGGCGCTGCTGGACGCCGGGGTGGAGATCGCCGTCGTGAAGCAGGGACCGAAGGGCGTCCTCGCCGTCAGCCGCACGGGTGAGTGCGCCGAGGTCCCGCCGCTGCCCGTCACCGTCCTCAACGGGCTCGGTGCCGGGGACGCGTTCGGCGGCTCCCTCTGCCACGGGCTGCTGGCCGGCTGGGACCTGGAGACGGTCATGCGACACGCCAACGCGGCCGGCGCCATCGTCGCCTCCCGTCTGGAGTGCTCCTCGGCGATGCCCACCCCGGACGAGGTGGCCGCCGCGCTCGAGGCGGGAGCGGTGCAGTGAGGGCCGGCTGCGTCACGGGCACGCACCACGAGGGCGGGGACGGCGCCCGGCAGCCGCGCGTGGACGTCGCCGAGCTGGTCCGGGTGCGCACCCACCACCCGGAGGCGATCGCCGAGGCCGCCGTCCGCCGGGCCCGCAGGCCGCTGCTGAACGAGCACGGCCGGCTGATGATCGTCGCCGCCGACCACCCCGCCCGGGGCGCCCTCGGCGTCGGCGACCGCAAGCTCGCCATGGCCAACCGCGCCGACCTGCTCGAACGGCTCTGCCTGGCGCTGTCCCGGCCCGGCGTCGACGGCGTCCTCGCCACCGCCGACATCCTCGACGACCTGCTCCTGCTCGGCGCCCTCGACCACAAGGTCGTCATGGGCTCGATGAACCGGGGCGGCCTGCAGGGGGCCGGCTTCGAGCTGGACGACCGCTTCACCGGCCACCGCCCCGAGGACATCCAGCGCCTCGGCTTCGACGCGGGCAAGCTGCTGCTGCGCCTCGACTACGCCGACCCCGGTTCGCTGAACACCCTGGAGTCCACGGCCCGGGCCATCGACGCCATGGCCGAGCGCCGGCTGCCGGTGTTCGTGGAGCCGTTCATCAGCCGCCGCGACCCGGACGGGCGGCTGCGCAACGACCTGAGCGCGGAGGCGGTCACGCGGTCCATCGCCATCGCCTCGGGCCTCGGCGGCACTTCGGCCTACACCTGGCTGAAGGTGCCGGTCACCGAGAACCCCGACGACATGGCCCGGGTCATGGAGACCTCCACCCTGCCCGCCGTGCTGCTCGGCGGCGACATCGGTGACTCGCCCGAGGACCAGGTCGCCGCCTACGAGAAGTGGCGCGGCGCGCTCCAACTCCCCACCGTGCGCGGCCTGGTGGTCGGCCGCTCGCTGCTGTACCCGGCGGACGGCGACGTGGCCGCCGCCGTGGACACCGCCGTAGGACTGCTGTGAGGGCCGTATGACCAGCACCGAACTGCATCTGCCCAGGGGTGCCACCGCGAACGCGTGGTACGCCCTCGACATCGGCCCCGAACGGGCGGGATGGACCCACAGCAGCCTGCGCGTGGTCGAGTTGACGCCCGGTGGTGCACATACGTTCACCACCGGGGACAGTGAGTGGATCGTGCTTCCGCTGGAAGGCGGATGTACCGTACAAATTGAGGAAAACGAGTTTCAACTCCTGGGTAGGAAGAGCGTGTTCGCGTCGGCTTCCGACTTCGCGTACGCGCCCCGGGACACCCGGGTCCAGATCGCCTCCGGCGCGGGAGGCCGCTTCGCCCTGGCAGGAGCGAAGTGCGAGCGACGACTCCCCGCCCGCTACGGCCCCGCGCCGGAGGTGCCCGTCGAACAGCGCGGCAGCGGCGGCTGCGCCCGCCAGGTGCGCAACTTCGCCTCCGCCGACGCCTTCGACTGCGACCGGCTGATCGCCGTCGAGGTGATCACCCCCGGCGGCAACTGGTCCTCGTACCCGCCGCACAAGCACGACGAGTACCGGCCGGGAGAGGAGGCCGAGCTGGAGGAGATCTACTACTTCGAGATCGACGGCACCGGGGCGCTCGGCTACCAGCGGGTGTCCCCCTCCCGCGAGGGCGGCGCCGACGTCCTCGCCGAGGTCCGCACCGGCGACGCGGTGCTCGTCCCCGACGGCTGGCACGGCCCGTCGATCGCCCAGCCCGGGCACGACATGTACTACCTGAACGTCATGGCGGGCCCAGGGGAGACCCGCGAGTGGCGGATCTGCTTCCACCCGGACCACACGGAGGGCTACCGATGACGACCCGGCTGACCGTCGCGCAGGCGCTGGTCCGTTTCCTCGCCGCCCAGTACACCGAACGCGACGGCGAGCGGCACCGGCTGATCGGCGCCACCTGGGGCATCTTCGGCCACGGCAACGTCGCCGGCCTCGGCCAGGCGCTCATCGAGTACGCCGATGCCATGCCGTACCACCAGGGACGCAACGAGCAGTCCATGGTGCACGCGGCGGTGGGCTACGCCCGCCAGTCGAACCGCCTGTCGACGCACGCGGTGACGACGTCGATCGGCCCCGGCGCGACGAACCTCGTGACCGGCGCCGCCCTCGCCACCATCAACCACCTGCCGGTGCTCCTCCTCCCCGGCGACGTCTTCGCCACCCGCCCGGCCGACCCGGTCCTCCAGCAGCTGGAGGTGCCGTACGCGGGCGACGTGTCGGTCAACGACACCCTGCGCCCGGTGTCGCGGTACTTCGACCGGATCAGCCGCCCCGAGCAGCTGATCCCGAGCGCGCTCCAGGCGATGCGGGTCCTCACCGACCCGGTGGAGACCGGCGCGGTCACCCTCGCCCTGCCGCAGGACGTGCAGGCGGAGGCCTTCGACTGGCCGGAGGAGTTCTTCGCCGAGCGCGTGTGGACCGTGCGCCGGCCGGGCGCGGACCCGACCGAGCTGGCCGAGGCCGTGCGGGCGGTCCGTGCCGCGCGGCGGCCCCTGGTGATCGCGGGCGGCGGGGTCCACCACAGCCGCGCGGAGGCGGCCCTCGCCGAGTTCGCGGCCGCGACCCGCATCCCGGTCGCCTCCACCCAGGCCGGCAAGGGCTCCCTGCGCCACGACCACCCGCAGGACGTGGGCGGGGTCGGCCACACCGGCACCGCGACCGCCGACGAGCTGGCCCGCACCGCGGACCTGGTCATAGGGGTGGGCACCCGGTACACGGACTTCACCACCGCCTCCGGCACCCTCTTCCAGGACCCCGGCGTCCGCTTCCTCAACCTCAACATCGCGCCCTACGACGGCCACAAGCTGGGCGCGCTGCCGCTGGTCGCGGACGCCCGCAGCGGCCTGGGCGAGCTGACCGAGGCACTGGTGATGCACGGGCACCGGGTCGCCGACGCCTACGTCGACCGGTACACGCGGGACAAGCGGCGCTGGGAGCAGCGCGTCGACGCCTGCCTGGGGGCCGGCGAGCCGGACGTACGGCCGACCCAGACGCAGGTCGTCGGGGCCCTGGACGCCCTGGTCGACGAGTCGGACATCATCGTCAACGCGGCCGGCTCGCTCCCTGGCGACCTGCACAAGCTCTGGCGGGCGCGCTCGTACGACCAGTACCACCTGGAGTACGGCTACTCCTGCATGGGCTACGAGATCCCGGCCGCGCTCGGCGTGAAGCTGGCCGCGCCGGAGCGGAACGTGTGGGCGCTGGTCGGCGACGGCACGTACCTGATGATGCCGACGGAGATCGTGACCGCCGTGCAGGAGGGCGTCGCGATCAAGATTTTGCTGGTGCAGAACCACGGGTACGCGTCCATCGGCGGCCTGTCGGAGTCGGTGGGCGGCGAGCGGTTCGGCACGGCCTACCGGTTCGCTTCGGGCGACGGCACCTTCACCGGTGCCCCGCTGCCCGTCGACCTGGCCGCCAACGCGGCCAGCCTCGGCATGCGCGTGCTGCGCGCGAAGACCGTACGGGACCTGCGCACGGCGCTCGCCGAGGCGCGGGCCGCCGACACTCCCACATGTGTCTACGTGGAGACCGAAACGTCCGACACTGTGTCGGGCGCGCCCGAGGCGCAGGCCTGGTGGGATGTTCCTGTGGCCGAGACCGCGACCCGACCGTCGGCGGTCAAGGCACGTGAGCTGTACGAACGGCACGTCTCGACCCGACGCCGCCATCTGTAATAAGGAGTCTCTGGGCATGACGAAGATCGTCAACCACTGGATCGGCGGGAAGTCCGTCGAAGGCGCGTCGGGTACGTACGGGCCGGTCACCGACCCGGCGACCGGCGCGGTCACCACCAAGGTCGCGTTCGCGTCGGTCGAGGAGGTGGACGCGGCCGTCGCGGCGGCCAAGGACGCCTTCGCGCACTGGGGCCAGTCCTCGCTGGCGCAGCGGACCACGATCCTGTTCAGGTTCCGGGCGCTGCTGGACGCGCACCGCGACGAGATCGCCGAGCTGATCACCGCCGAACACGGCAAGGTGCACTCCGACGCGCTCGGCGAGGTCGCGCGCGGCCTGGAGATCGTGGACCTGGCGTGCGGGATCAACGTTCAGCTGAAGGGCGAGCTGTCCACGCAGGTCGCCAGCCGGGTCGACGTCTCCTCGATCCGTCAGCCGCTGGGCGTGGTCGCGGGCATCACGCCGTTCAACTTCCCGGCGATGGTCCCGATGTGGATGTTCCCCATCGCCATCGCGACCGGCAACACCTTCGTCCTCAAGCCGTCGGAGAAGGACCCGTCGGCCTCCCTGAAGATCGCGGAGCTGCTGGCGGAGGCCGGTCTGCCCGACGGCGTCTTCAACGTGGTGCAGGGTGACAAGGTGGCCGTCGACCGGCTGCTGGAGCACCCGGACGTCAAGGCGGTCTCCTTCGTCGGCTCGACCCCGATCGCCCGCTACATCCACACCACCGCCTCCGCCAACGGCAAGCGGGTGCAGGCCCTGGGCGGCGCCAAGAACCACATGCTGGTGCTGCCGGACGCCGACCTGGACGCGGCGGCCGACGCGGCCGTGAGCGCGGCCTACGGCTCGGCGGGCGAGCGCTGCATGGCGATCTCGGCCGTCGTCGCGGTCGGCGCGGTCGGTGACACGCTGGTGGAGAAGATCCGCGAGCGCGCCGAGAAGATCAAGATCGGCCCCGGCAACGACCCGGCCTCCGAGATGGGCCCGCTGATCACCAAGGTGCACCGCGACAAGGTCGCCTCCTACGTCTCCGGCGCGGCCGCCGAGGGCGCCGAGGTGGTCCTGGACGGCACCGGATACACGGTCGAGGGCTTCGAGGACGGCCACTGGATCGGCATCTCGCTGCTGGACAAGGTGCCCACGTCCGCGAAGGCCTACCAGGACGAGATCTTCGGCCCGGTGCTGTGCGTGCTGCGCGTGGACACCTACGAGGAGGGCGTCGCCCTCATCAACTCCTCGCCGTTCGGCAACGGCACCGCGATCTTCACCCGGGACGGCGGCGCGGCCCGCCGCTTCCAGTTGGAGATCGAGGCCGGCATGGTCGGCGTGAACGTGCCGATCCCGGTCCCCGTCGGCTACCACAGCTTCGGCGGCTGGAAGGACTCGCTCTTCGGCGACCACCACATCTACGGCAACGACGGCACCCACTTCTACACCCGCGGCAAGGTCGTCACCACGCGCTGGCCCGACCCGGCCGACGCCCCCGCGGGCGTCGACCTCGGGTTCCCGCGCAACCACTGAGAGTGACCTGAACCGCTCGCCGCACCCCCGTCAGGCCGTCCGCATAGCGGACGGCCTGACATTTTTTTGACGCGTCGCCTGCGGTTCCCGTTCAGGCGGGATGAAACGGATGGCGAAGGGGTTAAGAGAAGATGACCTTGGAAAGCAAGGTCACATCACACAGAGGCTTGATGGATGCGTCAATATGGCCTCGCGACCTGGGAATGCGATGCGGCGCAAAGATCGGCGAGGGTGCGGATTTCGAAGGTAAACCGCCATTGACGCGGTGGTTTTCGTCGGGGTTCTCTATGCACGCCGGGAGCGGACGAAATGAACGTACGACGAGCCGCCGGAGGCGATAGCGCTCCCGACCCCCCACCTCAGTCGCACGAGTCGATCGGATTCCGCCGCATGACCGACACGCTCCGCCCTGTCGAGACGACCCTCCCAGAGGTCGCTGACAGCCCTCAGAAGCTCAAGCGATCCATCGGAGTGGTCGGCGGCACCCTGCTCACCCTCTCGTGCGTCACACCCGCCTCCACGCTCTTCGTGATCGTGCCCGACCTGTTCTCCAGCCTGGGCACGGCGACGGCACTCTGTCTCGCCATCGGCGCGCTGCTCTGCATCCCGGTCGCCTTCTGCTACTCGGAGCTGGGCACCCTCATCCCCAGCGCGGGCGGCGAGTACGCGATCGTCTCCAGCCTCGCCGGCCGGCTCGCGGGCTGGCTGGCCTTCGTGATGTCGCTCCTCGTCGTGATGATCGTCCCTCCGGTCATCGCGATGGGCACCGCCGACTACCTCGCCCCGGTCGTCCACCTGGACCCCGCCTGGACGGGTGCCGGCGTGATGCTCGCGGCCACCCTCGCGGGCCTGCTGGACCTGCGCGCCAACGCCTGGATCACCGGCATCTTCCTGGTGCTCGAGGTCATCGCGGCCGGTGTCGTCGCCATGCTCGGCTTCACCCACGCCCACCGCGGCCTCGGCAGCCTCGGCAGCCTGCGGATCGCCGGTGAGCACGCGCACGTCAACCCGGTGACGGCCATGATGGTCCTGTCCGGACTCGCCATCGCCCTCTTCGCCACGCAGGGCTTCTCCACCGCCGTCTACCTCTCCGAGGAACTGGAGAACCCGCGCCGCAACGTCGCCCGCACCGTCCTCGCGACGCTCGCCATCTCCAGCGTGGTCATCCTGGTGCCGGTCGTGGCGATCACCCTGGGCGCCGGTAACCTGAAGGCCCTGACCGGCGGCGACATCAGCAGCATGGTCATCGCCTGGAGCAACTCGGCCGTCGGCACCTTCGTCAGCCTGTGCGTCGCCCTCGCGATCATCAACGCGGGCATCGTCATGGTCATCCAGAACTCCCGCGTCCTGTTCGCCTCCGCCCGCGACAAGGCCTGGCCCGCCCCGGTGAACAACGCCCTCTCCAGGCTCGGCCGGTTCGGTTCCCCCTGGGTCGCCACCCTCGTCGTCGGCGTCCCCGGCGCCTTCCTCTGCTTCGTCAACCTGGACACGCTGTACGGCGTCACCGGCGTGGCGGTCACCGGCCTCTACCTGCTGGTCGCCATCGCCGCCCTGCTCGCCCGGCGCGGCTCGCACGGCGCCCGGAAGGCCTGGCGGATGCCGCTGTGGCCGGCCATGCCGGTCCTGCTGATCGCGGTCCTCGTCTACATCCTCGTGGAGCAGGACGTCTCTTACCTGCTGTGGACCGGCGGCATCACCGCCGTCGCCACCCTCTACTGGGCCTTCTACCTCCGCCCGCGCCAGGCGACCCGCTGGCTGGTCTCCATCCCCGAGGACGCCGAGGCCTGAGGGGCACCCGGCCGTCCCGGGGCCCGCGGATACCACGGCCGAAGTAGGCCGGGGCCGGTCCGTACTCCCCAAGGAGGGCACGGGGTTCAGCCCGGGGGGTCCGTCGGATGTCAGAGGGGGCCCGTACCGTTGAGGCATGGATCTTCGCGTGCCCGCACTGCGAGGGCTGCTCAAGGGGCCGCGGCGGCTGATGGCCGCCGCGGCCGCCGTCGTGGTGCTGGCCGGCGCCGGCACCTGGACGGCCGCCGCCTCCGGTGACGCGCCCGCGGTGCACCGCACCGACCGGGTGATGACCATGGCCGACGGCGCCCGCCTGGACACCTCGTACTTCACCTCCGGCGCCACCGGCCGCCGTCCCGCCGTCCTGCTCGCGCACGGCTTCGGCGGCAGCAAGGACGACATGCGCGGGCAGGCCGAGGACCTCGCCCGGGACGGGTACGCGGTCCTGACCTGGTCCGCGCGCGGCTTCGGGAAGTCCACCGGCAAGATCGGCCTCAACGATCCGAAGCACGAGGTCGCCGACGTCTCCCGGCTCATCGACTGGCTGGCCCGCCAGCCCCAGGTCCGGCTCGACCACCCCGGCGACCCGCGCGTGGGCGTGGCCGGCGGCTCCTACGGCGGCGCGATCTCCCTGCTCGCCGCGGGCTACGACCACCGGGTGGACGCCATCGCCCCGGCCATCACCTACTGGAACCTCGCGGACGCCCTGTTCCCGGACGGCGTGTTCAAGAAGCTGTGGGCCGGCGTCTTCTTCAACACCGGCGGCGGCTGCGCCCGCTTCGAGCCCGAGCTGTGCCGGATGTACGACCGGGTCGCCGAGTCCGGCACCCCGGACGCCGCCGCCCGGGCGCTCCTCGAGGAGCGCTCGCCGTCCGCCGTCGGCACCCGCATCAAGGTGCCCACCCTGCTGATGCAGGGCCAGACCGACTCGCTGTTCCCGCTCGGCCAGTCCGACGCGGCCGAGCGGGCCATCCGCGCCAACGGCGCCCCGGTGGACGTCGACTGGATCGCGGGCGGGCACGACGGCGGCGACATGGAGACCGCCCGGGTACAGGCACGCGTGCGCTCGTGGTTCGACCGGTACCTGAAGGGCGACAGGAGCACCGGCACCGGCCCCGCCTTCCGCATCACCCGCACCGGGGGCGTCAACTCCACCGACGGCACCGCCCAGCTGCGCGGTGCCAGTGCCGGCGCCTACCCCGGGCTGCACGACCACCGGCGCGAGGTCGCCCTGACCGGCGGCCGGCAGCGCGTCACCAACCCGGCCGGCGCCAGCCCGCCCGGCGTCTCCGCGCTGCCCGGCCTCGGCGGCTCCGGCGGCCTCTCCCAGCTCTCCGCGCTCGGCGTCGGCGTCTCCCTGGACTTCCCCGGCCAGTACGCGAGGTTCGACTCCGCGCCGCTCACCCGCGACCTGCAGATCACCGGCTCACCGACCGCCCGGATCCACCTCACCTCCACCAGTGACGACGCCGTCCTGTTCGGCAAGGTCTACGACGTCGGCCCCGGCGGCACCCGGGAGGTGCTGCCCTCCCAGCTCGTCGCCCCCTTCCGGGTCACCGGCGCGAGGGCGGGCAAGGGCGTCACGGTCACCCTCCCGGCGATCGACCACGAGGTGCAGAAGGGCCACCGCCTCCGCCTGGTCCTCGCCTCCACCGACCTCGGCTACGCCTCACCGGCCGCCGCGGCCACCTACGCGGTCTCCCTCGACGGCGGCCTGAGCGTGCCGACGGCACCCGCCGTCACCACCGCCGCCGCACCGCTGCCCACCTGGGTGTGGTGGCTGCCCCTGGCCGGCGCGGTCGCCGCCCTCGCCCTCCTGCTCACCGGCCGCCGCGGTACGGCGGGCCCGGCCCCCGACCCCGCCCTCGCCGACGTCCCGCTCGTCATCGCGGACCTGAGCAAGCGGTACGCCGGGTCCAGCGACCGGTACGCGGTGCGCGAGCTGTCCTTCCGCGTGGAGCGGGGCCAGGTGCTCGGCCTGCTCGGGCCGAACGGCGCGGGCAAGACCACCACCCTGCGCATGCTGATGGGCCTGATCACCCCGGACGACGGCGAGATCCGCGTCTTCGGCCACGCCGTCCGGCCCGGCGCCCCGGTGCTGTCCCGGGTGGGCGCGTTCGTCGAGGGCGCGGGCTTCCTGCCGCACCTGTCCGGCCGGGAGAACCTGGAGCTGTACTGGCGGGCCACCGGACGCCCGCCGCAGGACGCCCACCTGGACGAGGCCCTGCAGATCGCGGGGCTCGGCGACGCGCTCGCCCGCGCGGTGCGCACGTACTCCCAGGGCATGCGCCAGCGCCTCGCCATCGCCCAGGCCATGCTGGGCATGCCCGACCTGCTCATCCTGGACGAGCCCACCAACGGCCTCGACCCGCCGCAGATCCGCGAGATGCGCGAGGTGATGATCCGCTACGCGGCCGGCGGGCGCACGGTGATCGTCTCCAGCCACCTCCTCGCCGAGGTCGAGCAGTCCTGCACCCATCTGGTGGTGATGGACCGCGGCCGGCTCGTCCAGGCAGGACCCGTCCGGGAGATCATCGGCTCCGGCGACACCCTCCTCGTCGGCACCGCCATGCCGGTGGAGGAGCCGGTCGTGGAGAAGGTGACCGCGCTGCCCGGCGTCGCCTCCGCCGTACGCACCGACGACGGGCTGCTGGTCCGCCTCGACCCCGGCGGCACCGCCGAACAACTGGTCGTGGAGCTGGTCCGCCTGGAGGTGCCGGTCGCCTCGGTCGGCCCGCACCGCCGTCTGGAAGACGCCTTCCTCACCCTGATCGGAGGTTCCGCATGAGCACGCTCACCGAGGTCGCCTCCGGCTACCGGGCGAGTCACACCCTGCCCCTGCGGGTCGAGCTGCTCCGCCAGCTCAAGCGGCGCCGCACCCTGGTCATGGGCGCGATCCTCGCCGTGCTGCCGTTCGTCCTGGCGATCGCCTTCGCCATCGGCGGCGACCCGTCCGGCCGCGACGGCCGGATCACCCTGATGGACACGGCGACCGCGTCCGGCGCCAACTTCGCCGCGGTGAACCTGTTCGTCTCCGCCGGCTTCCTGCTGGTCGTGCCGGTCGCCCTGTTCTGCGGGGACACGGTGGCCTCGGAGGCGAGCTGGTCCTCCCTGCGCTATCTGCTCGCCGCGCCCGTGCCCCGGGCCCGGCTGCTGTGGTCCAAGCTGGTCGTGGCCCTCGGGCTGAGCCTGGCCGCGATGGTGCTGCTGCCGGTCGTGGCCCTCGCGGTCGGCACCTTGGCCTACGGCTGGGGCCCGCTGCAGATCCCCACCGGGGGCGCGCTGGACACCGGCACCGCGGTGCAGCGGCTCGTGGTCACCGTGGCGTACGTCTTCGTGTCCCAACTGGTCACCGCCGGGCTCGCGTTCTGGCTGTCGACCAGGACCGACGCGCCACTCGGCGCGGTCGGCGGCGCGGTCGGCCTGACCATCGTCGGCAACGTCCTGGACGCGGTGACCGCCCTCGGCCACTGGCGCGACTTCCTGCCCGCGCACTGGCAGTTCGCCTGGGCCGACACCGTCCAGCCGCACCCCGAGTGGTCCGGCATGATCCAGGGCACCGCGATCTCCGTCACCTACGCCCTGGTCCTGTTCGCCCTGGCCTTCAGGGGGTTCGCCCGCAAGGACGTCGTCTCCTGACCCGGCCGCACCCGATCCCGCCCACCCCGTTGACCTTTCCTTACTTGCGAGTAAGTTGACGCCTCGGCAAGGCCCTTGCAGCAGCGAGCCGCGACCGGGAGCCGTCATGGGCGTACGCAGGGATCTGAAACGGGCACGGCAGCGCACCGACCTGGCGGACCGGGCCTCGGTGGAGATCGTCAGGGACGCCGGCGGCACCGTGCGCGAGGTGCATGCGGCGCCCCTGGCGCCCCCGCTCACCAGCGGCTCGATGGCCGACCTGCCGTTCACCCACGCGGCCGAGGCCCCGGACGCGGTGCTGCTGCGCCGCCGCGAGCGGCCGGGCTGGCGCCCGGTGACGGCGGCCGCCTTCGCCGCCGAGGTCGCCGCCGTCGCCAAGGGGCTGATCGCCGCCGGACTGGAACCGGGCGGCCGGGTCGCGGTGATGTCCCGCACCCGCTACGAGTGGACCGTCCTGGACTTCGCGATCTGGGCGGCCGGCGGCCAGTCCGTGCCGGTCTACCCCACCTCCTCCGCCGAGCAGGTGGAGTGGATCGTCCGGGACTCCGGCGCCCGGTTCGCCGTCACCGAGACCGCCCGGAACGCGGCCACCGTCACCACCGCGACCGCCCGGCACCCGAGGCCCCCGCGCCTGTGGCAGCTGGACGCGCACGCCCTCGACGACCTCGCCGTCCTCGGCCGGGAGATTTCCGACGACGAACTCGCCGAGCGGCGCGACGCGTTGACCCCCGACACCATCGCCACCCTCTGCTACACCTCCGGCACCACCGGCCGGCCTAAGGGCTGTGTCCTCACCCACGCCAACCTGCACGCCGAGGCCGCCAACACCGTGGAGCTGCTGCACCCGGTCTTCCGCGCCGTCACCGGCCAGGCCGCCTCCACCCTGCTGTTCCTGCCGCTCGCCCACATCCTCGGCCGCACCCTCCAGCTCGCCTGTCTGATGGCCCGCATCGAGATCGGCCACTTCCCGAGCGTCAGGCCCGACGAACTGAGGCCCGCGCTCAGGGAGTTCCGGCCCACCTTCCTCGTCGGGGTGCCGTACCTCTTCGAGAAGATCCACGACACCGGGCGCGCCACCGCCGAGAAGATCGGCCGCGCCGCCTCCTTCGACCGCGCCGAGCGCGTGGCCGTCCGCTTCGGCGAGGCCTACCTGCGGAAGTTCCTCGGCACCGGCAAGGGCCCCGGCCCCGGCCTGTACGCCGCCTGGGCCCTGTACGACCTGCTGGTCTACCGCCGTATCCGCAAGGAACTGGGCGGCCGCATGCGGTACGCCGTCAGCGGCGGCTCCCCGCTGGACCGCGACCTCAACCTGTTCTTCCACGCGGCCGGGATCGTCGTCTACGAGGGCTACGGCCTCACCGAGACCACGGCGGCCGCCACCATCGTGCCCCCGCTCGGGCCCCGCCCCGGCACGGTCGGCCTGCCCGTCCCGGGCGTGTCCGTGCGCATCGCCGACGACAGCGAGGTGCTGGTCAGGGGCGGGGTGGTCTTCGGGTCGTACTGGAACAACGAGCGGGCCACCGACGCGGTGCTGCACGAGGACTGGTTCGCCACCGGTGACCTCGGCTCCCTGGACGAGGACGGCTACCTCACCATCACCGGCCGCAAGAAGGACATCCTCGTCACCTCCGGCGGCAAGAACGTCTCGCCCGCCGTCCTGGAGGACCGGCTGCGCAGCCGGTCGCCCGTCGGCCAGTGCGTGGTCGTCGGCGACAACCGGCCCTTCGTCGCCGCGCTGATCACCCTCGACCCGGAGGCCCTCGCGCACTGGCTGGCGGTGCGCGGGATGCCGGCCGGCACCCCCTTCGCCGGCCTGGTCCACGACGAACGGCTGCGCGCCGAGGTGCAGAAGGCGGTCGACCACGCCAACGAAGCCGTCTCCCGGGCGGAGTCGATCCGGGCCTTCGCCCTGGTGGAGGGTGAGTTCACCGAGGACAACGGGTTGCTGACCCCGTCGCTGAAGGTCAGGCGGCACGCGGTGACGGTCGCGTACGCGAAGGAGATCGACGCCCTGTACGGGAAGTAGACGCAAAGCGGCGGGCCACCGGAGAACCGGTGACCCGCCGCCGCGGAGTGACTGCTCAGCTGCCGGTGGCGCCGTTGCCCGACAGGGCCGAGATGTCGTCCAGCACGTGCGAGAGCGGCTCGTCGCCCTTGGCCTGCGTCGAGTTCTCGGTGCACTGCTGGTTCTGCGGCGAGGACAGGACCGGGATGTCCTGGACGCCGACGTTGACCAGGGCGAGGATCGACTGGGCGTTGACCTTGGCAGGCAGGCCGACGCAGGGCTTGTTCAGCGAGCCCTGGACCAGCGAGAGCTGCGGGCTCATGTCGCCGAGCGTGGCCGAGTTGCCGAAGGACGACGTGGCGTCGTTGCCGCTGAGCGACGTGGTGCCGTGGTCGTTACCGATGGCGAGGGCCTGGGGAGCCGCCACACCGGCGAGACCGGCAACGGAGGCGGCAACAGCCGCGGTTGCCCACAGCTTCTTCATGTTCATTCCCTTTCGAAAGGCGGACTCCGGGGAGGAGCTGCGTGATCGTCAACGGCCGAAACCCCGCCGGGGTTGCGGCGTTTGCCCCGTTTGGAGTAGTGCAGTCGGATGAGTGCACAGGCGCCCCCACCCGGCGCGGAGCGACGGTGGGCGGGGAACGGCGGACGGGCCGCCGATCGGCTCGGCGACCCGTCGTGGGCTCGTGCGGACCCGGGGGCTCAGCTCCCGGTCGCGCCGTTGCCCGCCAGGACGGACACGTCGTCGACGAGGTGCGAGAGCGGCTCGTCGCCCTTGGCCTGGGTCGAGTTCTCGGTGCACTGCTGGTTCTGCGGCGAGGACAGGACCGGGATGTCCTGCACGCCGACATTGAGCAGACCGACCAGCGACTGGGCGTTGAGCTTCGCCGGCAGGCCGATGCAGGGCTTGTTGAACGAGCCCTGGATGAGGGCCATCTGCGGGCTCATGTTCCCGAACGTGGCCGAGTTGCCGAACGACTGGGTGGCGTTGTTGCCGGCGAAGGACGTCGTACCCGTGTCGTTGCCGATGGCCAGGGCCGGCGACGCGGCCGCGGCGGAGACACCGACGACGGAGGCGGCGACCGCGGCGGAGGCCAGAACCTTCTTGATCACTTGCGCATTCCCTTCTGAAGAAACCCCGTCCACCGGAGCGATCTGGTTCAACTGGCCATCCCACCAATGGGTTGCACCGGTTCACTCCGATGGCCCACACGGGGGGCGTGACCCGGCTCTCCGGGCGCCGCATACCTGAATTCCACCGATCTCGCGCCGCCGAACGATCCGATCGGGTGACGCCCCGCAACCAATCGGCGCCGGTCCGGTTGATGCGTGGCAGGAACATGCGTCTTGGCGAAGAGCCAGGAAAGGAAAGCGAAATGTTGAAGAAGGCAATGGCCGCGGCGGCGGTCGCCGCGTCCTTCGTCGGTGTGTCGGCGGCGGCAGCCCCCCAGGCGCTTGCCATCGGCAACGACACGGGCACCACGTCGCTCAGCGGCGACGCCGCTCACGAGACGTTCGGCAACCAGGTGACCCGGGGCAACCTGAGCCCGCAGGCCACCCTGGTGCAGAGCTCGCTCAACAAGCTCTGCGTCGGCCTGCCGGCGAAGGCGAACGCCCAGTCGCTGGTCGCCATCCTGGCCAACGTCGGTGTCCAGGACGTCAACGTCCTGTCCTCGCCGCAGAACCAGCAGTGCGCCGAGAACTCGACCCAGGCCAAGGACGACGAGGCGCTCTCGCACCTCGTGGACGACGTCTCGGTCCTGGCCGGCAACGGCGCCGCCAACAGCTGAGCAGGTCCCGTTCCGAGGCCGCCCGGGCGGTGTGCAGGCGTACTGCGCCGCCGTCCGGGCGGCCTTCGTCGCTTTTTTCACCGTGCTTTCCCCATCCGCGGTCCCGCCCGATTCTCCGCCGCTGTTTCTCCATCAGATCGGCCGTTGTGTCAATTCTGTGAAGGCGTTCGAGTGAATTCGGTGGGTGTATGCGTTCCACGGTTTCTTCCGCTGTCTATCCCTCGTTTTACAACTGCCGGTCATGATGCGAGCCGTTCAAGCTGTGCTCGCTCGGTTTCGGCCGTCAATAGGGGCATGACCGCAGAGAAGGGAAACCTCATGAAGAAGAGCGCTGCTTTCCTCGCCGGCGCCATCCTGGTCCTGGGCGGAGCTGTCCCCGCCTTCGCCGACTCCGGGGCTCAGGGCACCGCCAGCAACTCCCCGGGCGTCCTCTCCGGCAACGTGATCGAGGTGCCGGTCCACGTTCCGGTCAACGCCTGCGGCGACACGGTCGACGTCATCGGCCTGCTGAACCCCGCGCTCGGCGACGGCTGCGCGAACCACTGACGTTCGTCCCGCATCGCACCAGCCCCACCGGCTGAGTTCTGGCCGGCCTCGGACCGTCGATCTGTCGATTCTTCGTTCCGGGGCCGGCTTTTCCATTTCTACGAGCAGGAAGACTACGAGATTGCGACAGACCCTCAGCAAGGGCATGGTCGTGGCCGCCGCCGCGGCGACCGGCGTGCTGTCCTTGTACGGCAGCTCCGCGCTCGCGGACACCAATGCGCAGGGCACCTCCCAGGGTTCACCCGGCGTGTTGTCCGGCAACACCGTCCAGGTCCCGGTGGACGTCCCGGTCAACGTCTGCGGCGACTCCGTGGACGTGGTCGCGGCGTTGAACCCGGCGTTCGGCAACTCCTGTGCGAACCCCGGTGCTTCACGGAGCACGCCGGCCAACCCCGGCACCCCGCCCGGCGATGACGAGACCACACCTCCGGACAACGACCACAGCACTCCGCCCGGCGACGACGAGACCACTCCGTCCGGCTACGGCAACGAGGAGAGCACGCCCCCGCCCACCGGCGGCCCGACCACTCCGTCCGGCTACGGCAACGAGGAGAGCACGCCCCCGCCCACCGGCGGCCCGACCACTCCGTCCGGCTACGGCAACGAGGAGAGCACGCCCCCGCCCACCGGCGGCCCGACCACTCCGTCCGGCTACGGCAACGAGGAGACCACGCCCCCGCCCAGCGACGACCACAGCACGCCGCCGGGTTACGGCGACGACCACAGCACGCCTCCCTACGGCGGCGAGGACACCCCGCCCCCGTCCGGTGGCGACGACTCCCCGCCCTCGTGGGGCGGGGAACACCACCACCACCACTGGTCGCGGCCGAGCCTTTCGCACACCGGCAGCAACGCCGAGGAGATGATCGGGACCTCGGCCGCCAGTGCCGCACTGATCGCGGCCGGTGCGATCCTGTACCGCCGCGGCCGGACGGCCGCCCGTCGGTAGCGCGCCGGGTGCCGGACCCGAGCGGCCGGCACCCCGCAGCCGACACGAACTCATCGGACGGCAGGCCGACTTCGGCCGACGGCACCTCCGGTACCGCAAGCCGTCCGACCCCCTGCCGGGACACCGCTCTCAGTGCCGTACCTGGTGCGGTGGTCCGGCGGGGCGGGCAGCCGGGACGGGCCAGCCGGCCGGACCCGTGCGCAGGCGGTGCCCGACCCCGCGCACCAGGGCGCCGGCCGTGAAGCCCGCGCCGTACACGAACCGCATGGCAGGGCCGAAGCTCCCGGCCGTGACGAGGCCGGCCAGGAACAGGCCCGGATACGACGACTCGAAGCCCGGCCCCACCTCGGGCGCCCCGTCGGCGCCCGTGGCCAGCAGGGCGCGCAGGTCGGGGGAGAGCAGCCGGAGCCGCTCACGGGTGGCACGGAAGCCCGTCGCCGCGATGACGTGCCCGGTCTCCAGCGTGGCCGTACCCCCTCGCCGTCCCGCCGTCTCCAGGCGCAGGCCGCCCGGTACCGCACGGGCCGCCACCACCTCACGGCCGAGCAGCACCTCCACCCGGCCCTCCACCCTTTCGCGCACCCACCAGGCACCCGCGGGAGCCGGCGCACCGGCCGCGATCCGGGCCCGCGTGCGGTCCGGCAGCCGCCGGAACAGGCCGGGCCGCTCGGCGTAGCACCAGTTCCGCCAGCCCGTGCCGAGGCCGCCGCGCGGGGAGCAGGCCGAACGCCACCGGGGACGGTTCCACGGAGGGGGCGCGTCGTTCCAGCGCAGCCGGTCCGCGCGGACCACGATCCGTACCCGGGTGCCCCCTTCGGCGAGGAGCGCGGCCGTCTCCAGGGCCGCCTGCCCGCCGCCGATCACGGTGACGTCCCCGCCGCGGAACCGGTCGAGGCGGACGTGGTCGCCGCTGTGCGACACCAGCGCCGGCGGCAGGCCGCGCAGCACGGCCGGGACGGAGGCGAACGGCAGCACCCCGACGGCGAGCGCGACCGTCCTTGCGGTCAGTGTCTCCCCGTCCTCGGTGACGGCCCGAAAGCCGCCGGTGCACGGCGCCACCCGGGTCACCGTCCGCTCGTCGGTCCCGGGCACGGCGTTGCGCGCGAACCACAGGCCGTACTCGGTGAACACCTCCAGTGGCAGCGGCCCGGCGTGGCGGGCCGTCATGCCCCGGAAGGCGCGGAAGACGTCGAGCCGCCAGCGGCCCTCGGGGTCGGACAGGTCGGACGCCCACGGCTCCGACCTCAGGAGCATTCCGCGGGGCATGTGGTCGCGCCAGGTCGCCATGGGCCGCCCGTGGACGCGGAAGGCCAGTCCGGCCGCCGCGGCGTGCGACGCGATCGACAGGCCGTAGGGGCCCGCGCCCACCACCAGCAGGTCGTACATCAGCAACTGCTCGCTTTCTCGTCGTCAAGGAACGGCCCGCGGGGCGCTCCTTCCCGTCCGTTCGCCCGTGCGGGGGCCGGGCCCACCTGAAAGCCGTAGCCGCAGTGGCGGAAAACCCGTCGATATGACTGCCTGTCAGTGACAGGCAGGAACAGGTGAGGACGCAGCCGAGTGGAGAGAGGAGCAGGCATGGCTCCACAGCAGCGGCGGGACCGCTCCCGGCGGCTGACCGTGGCCGCGGTCTCGGCCGCCGTGACGGTCGCCCTTGCGGCCGGTCCCGGATTCGCGGCGGAGGGGGTGCGGAGCCCCGGTCCCCCCGCCCCCGAACCGGCGGCGCCCACGTCCACCGCCCCCGCGCCCACGACCCCGTCGTCCACCACGGCGGCACAGACCACTCCGGCACACGTCACCCCCGCGCCGACCACCGCGGCCCACGCCACCGCCACACCGGTCGCCCCGGCACCCACCTCCACGCCGTCGGCCGTGCCGGTGCCCGCCAAGGCCGGGGCTCCGCCCTTCGGTGCCTTTCTCGACTCCGGGCCGCTCGGGGTCGCGCGGATCGCCGGGCTGAGCCACTGGCTCGGCGGCACCGAGCTGAAGGTCGGGCACACCTACCTGCCCGGCGGCAGCTGGCGGGACATCGAGGGTCCGCCCGGCTTCCTGGACGTGTGGGCGCGGTGGCGGCGAGAGAAGGCCGACCGGATGCTCGTCCTCAACGTGCCCATGCAGGAGCACAACGAGGAGGACGTCCCGGACGACCAGGTGCGGGAGCTGCTGCGGGCGGGCGCGTCCGGCGCGTTCGACCAGCACTTCCGCGCCCTGGCCGAACGGCTGGTGGAGCTGCGGGTGCCGGACACGGTGATCGTGCTCGGCTGGGAGATGAACGGCACCACCTACACCCACCGCTGCGGTCCGGACCCGGAGGCCTGGAAGAGCTACTGGAACCGGATCGTCACGACGATGCGCTCGGTGCCGGGGCAGAGGTTCCGGTTCGACTTCGCGCCGAGCCGCGGCCGGGACGCCGTGCCCTGGACCGCGTGCTACCCCGGGGACGACACGGTCGACATCATCGGCATGGATTCGTACGACCAGCCGACGGGGGAGACCTTCGACGAACAGGTCACCGAGCCCTACGGCCTGAGGCAGCACGTGGACTTCGCGAAGGCCCACGGCAAGCCCATCTCGTATCCGGAATGGGGGCTCTTCCGCAACGGCGACGACCCCGAGTACATGCGGCGCATGCTCGCCTGGATCGACGAGCACAAGCCGCTGTACAACACGCTGACCGACTACTGCCCGCACGGCGTGTGGCAGTGCGCGGACAACCCGAGGTCCTCGCAGGTCTACCGGGCCGCCCTGAACGGCCTTCCCGCGGTTCCCACGGCACCCGCCACCCCGACGCCGACCCCCACCCCGCAGCCCCCGGCCGACTGCTCGCCGCTGAACCTGGATGTCTGGATCGAGTACTGGCTCGGCGGAAAGCTCTGCCTCCACTCCGGCTGGTGGTCGCGCGGCGGCTAGTCCCGGCCCCGCTCCCGCCACCGGTGCAGCACCTCCTTGCCCCGCTGCCGGGCGGCCGCTTCGCACAGCGCGGCCCCCAGCAGCGGGGTGGTGCGCCGCCGGGCCAGCAACAGCCGCCGGTTGACGGCCGGTTCGGGTCGCCAGTGGTGCTTGTACGGCTCGTCGCCGCGCAGCAGGCTCAGCGTGCCGTGCCCGCCGGTGCCCGCGGCCGCCGCGTTGAGGGCGCAGGCGTCGAGGAGCATCACGGCCACGTCCGCCTTCAGTTCGCGCAGCCGCGGATGGGCGCCGTACAGATAGCCGCCGGCCAGGCCGTGCGAGAGCAGGGTCAGGTCCACGGCCACCACCTCGCCGTCGAGCCGGAACTCGGTGACCACCGCGTTCCCGGAGCGCACCATCGCACCGACCGCCCGGACCAGGTGGGTGCGGAACCGGGGGCGCAGGTGCTCACCCGTCACCTTCCGCCCCTGCCACTGCAGCCGGTGCAGCTCCAGCATCCGGCCGAGCGCCGCGTCCACCTCCCCGGGGCCGGCCGCCCGCCGCTCGACGCCCAGCGCGGTCAGCCTGCGCAGCTTCGCCCGCACCCGCTGCTGTGCCCTGTTCGACGGCAGCCGGGCCACCAGTTCGTCCATGGGCACGGCGGGCAGCTCCAGACACGGGGAGTCGCGGAGCGTACGGCGCGGGCCGCGCCAGCGGTCGTACACCCGCTCCACCGTGCCGCCCGGCCTCACCTCGCGGAAGTCGATCAGCGCCGTGCGCGCCGCCGCCGCGAGTGCCCCGGTGAGCGCGTCGGCCGCGCGCCCGTCGTCGGCGTCGTCCAGCAGCACGTCCGCGTAGTCGGAGATCGCCCCGCCGAGCGGGACCAGCGCGGGCAGCGGCCGGCGGACCAGCATCAGCGGCGCGACGGCCAGCAGTTCGTCCCCGGAACGCACCACCAGCAGCCGCAGCCGCCCGCGCCCGCCGTACGACAGCCACCACGAGTGCAGCCAGGCGTGGCTCTGGAACGGGGTCGCGGCCGCGCACCGCCCGAACAGCCGTTCCCAGGCCGGGGCCAGCGCGGCGAAGCCGGCCGCGTCGGTGACCAGTTCGGTGGCGAGTTCGGCGCCTGGTCCGGGGGCGAGTTCGGCGCCCGGTTCGACGGCAGGATCGGTGGTGATGCCGGTGCCCGGTTCCGTGGCGGAGTCGGTGGTGGGGGCGGGACGCGCGGTGCGCGCCGCGTCCGTGGCGGTCACAGCCGGCCGTGCGCGTCGGCGGCGAGCGCCGGACCCGGCACCGTGGCCGCGCGCAGGGGCTCGTCCTCCGGCCGGCGTCCGGGCCGCACCAGCAGCGCGAGGGCGCCCAGCAGCCCGCCCGCGCTCGCCCCGACCAGCCCGGTCATCCCGGCCGAGGCCGAGCTCGGCGCGGTGGGCGTGACCGCCCGGGAGAACTGCAGGAGCTGGACGTGCGTGTCGGCCTTGGTCGCGTTCGCGTGCCGGGTGAGCGCCTCGGCCACCGCGTCGGCCATGCCCGCCGCCTGCGCCGGCCGGGCCGAGGTCGCGGAGACGGCGACCATCGGGGCGTCCGGCGAGGTCGCGGTGCGCACGCTGTCGCGCAGGGTGCCCACCGGCACCCCGGCCCGCGTCTGCGCGTCCCCGAGCACCGCGAGCTGGGTGGCGACCCGGCCGTAGGCCTGCGCGAAGCCGAGCGCCGTGGCGGTGTCGGAACCCGCGGTGGGCACGGCGACGACATAGCTGGTCGCCGTGTACGTCGGGGTCTTCAGCACGCCGTACCCGCCGCCGAGCAGCCCGCCCGCGAGGACGCCGGACGCCACCAGCGACCAGGCGGGCAGCGCGCCGACGCGGGCGAGACGGGTGGTGCGGTGATGCCGGGTGTGTGTGTCGATCATGACGGGCCAGCTCCCTGCTGGATGGGGACTTCGGGGGACGTGCGGGCGAGGGCCGCCGTGTAGACCTCCATGAGGCGGGCGGCGCTGCGGGTGATGCAGTAGTGGCGGGCCGCCGCGCCGGCGGTGCGCGGGCCGGGGCCCGTGGCGCGGACCCCGGCGAGCGCGCGGGCGTAGGCGCCGGGCTCGCACGGGACGCGCACCGCGTCCGGGGCGGCCGCGGGCGGCAGGTCCTCCAGGGCCGGGCACGAGGTGTAGCGCACCGGCAGGCCGGCCGCGAGCGCCTCCACGACCGCGAGGCCGAACGCCTCCTCGGGGGAGGGCGAGGCGAGCACGTCCATCGCGCAGGCCAGCGCGGGCAGCCCCGGGCCGGGCGAGCCGTCGGGGAGGTACGGCCGTTCGCCGGTGAACAGCACCCGCCCGGCGACCCCGGCCGCCCGCGCCACGCGCCGCAGGGCGTCCTCCTGCGGGCCCCCGCCGACCAGCAGCAGCCATGGTTCGTCGGGGAGTTCGGCGAAGGCGCGGATCAGGACGTCGAAGCGTTTGCCGGGCGCGAGCCGCCCGATGCCGCCGACGACGAACGCGTCGGCGGGCAGTCCGAGCAGGTCGCGGGTGTGCCGCCGGGCCGCCGGGTCGAAGGCGAACCGCGCCAGATCGACGCCGTTGGGCACGACCGCCACCCGCGGCCTCGGCACGCCCCAGCGGGCCAGCCGGGTGGCGACCGTGGGGGAGACGGCGACCGTGGACCGGCCCAGCCGCTCGCCCAGGAGGTACAGCGCGCGGACACCGGTGCTGAGCGGCCGGCCCTCCATCTGCGAGTCGCCGAGGGAGTGCTCCGTGGCGACGACCGCCCGGACCCCGGCCAGCCGGGCGGCGATCCGCCCGTACAGGCAGGCCCGGTACAGATGGGTGTGCACGAGGTCGTACCGGCCGCGCCGGATGATCCGGACCAGCCGGGGCAGCGCGGTCAGATCGCGGTTGCCGGTCATGCCCAGGTGCACCACGTGCACCCCGTCGGCCGCCAGGCCCTCGGCGACCGGCCCGGGGTTGGTGAGCGTCACCACGTCGCAGGCCACGGGCAGGTGCCGCAGCAGCAGCCGCAGTTGCTGCTCGGCGCCGCCCACCCCGAGGCCCGTGATGACGTGCAGCGCCCTCACCGCAGCCCCTCGACGGGACGGCGGCGCAAGCGGTGCAGCCGGTACTTCAGATACAGGCGTACGGCGTTGTCCCGCTGCCCGACGTACACGCGCGGCAGGACGTGCGTGCCGTTCAGGGCGCCCGGGTCGATGGCGCAGGCGTAGCCGTAGCCCGCCTCGCGCACGGCGGCCACGGCGCGCCCGTCGACCGTGCCGTACGGGTAGCAGAACCCGGCGACGGGACGGCCGGTCAACTCGGCGAGGACGGCGCGGCTTTCCGCGGTCTCGGCCCGAAGCAGGTCGTCGTCGGCCCGGGTGAGGTCCACATGGGTGAGGCCGTGCGAGCCGATCTCCATGCCCGCGTCGGCGACGCGCCGGATGCCGTCGGCGGTCAGCAGCGGCCTGCGCGGGCCGAGGGGGTCCCAGGCGTTGTCGCCGCCCAGCAGCCCCGGCAGCACGAACAGGGTGGCTGTGCACTGCCAACGGACCAGCAGGGGAACGGCGTTGGCGAGGAAGTCGGCATAGCCGTCGTCGAAGGTGAGGCCGACCAGGTCCCGGCCCTCGCCCCGCGCCCGGGCCGCGAGCAGCTCGGCCACCGACACCCCGCGCAGCCCCCGCCCGCGCAGCCAGCGCAGCTGCCGCTCCAGCCGGCCGGGGCCGACCGTCACCCGGTAGGGGTCGTCCGAGCAGTCGCCGACCGAGTGGTACATGGCGATCCACGGGACCGGACCGGGCCGGGCCGGGGTCGGCCGGCCCGCGCGGGCGGGGGACTCAACGGAGGACGACATGGGCGAGCCTTCGGGTGAGGGTGCGTGCGGAACGGAGTGCGGGTGCCAGGTCCCGGGCGCTCAGGGGCCGGCCGAGCAGGACGAACACGACGGTCGCGGTGGCGCCCCCGGCGGCGAGTCCGCCGAGCGGTGCCGCCGGCAGGCCCGCGACGAGGGCGCCGGCCGCGGTGGCGGCCGACGCGGCGCACAGCGGCCGGACCAGCGCGCGCAGCACGGGCCCGGTCCGGACGGGCACGCTCCGGCGCCGGGTGCCGGCGAGCAGCAGGACGGCGGTCACGGTGATGCCGGCGGCGTTCGCGGCGGCGATCCCGGTGACCCCCCGGGAGCCGACCGTTCCGGCGCCGATCCAGGAGGTCACGGCGATCCCCACGGCCATGGCGCCGACCGGGTACCAGGTGGCGCGGCCCGCCGAGAAGTACGCCCGGACCAGGACGCCCGTCAGGGTCTGGCCGAGTAGCCCGAGCGCGTAGACCCGCATCACCCCGGCGGTCGCCGCGGTGTCCCCGGCGGTGAACGCGCCCCGCTGGAACAGCAGTCCGATCAGCTGCGGGGCGCACGCCACGACCACGGCCGTGCCGAGCAGCACCACCCCGGCCGCCAGCGCCAGGTCCCGCTCCACCCGGCGCCGGGCCCGCTCGGTGTCGCCCTCGGCCAGCGCCCGCGCCACCACCGGGAAGGTGACCGTGCACAGCATCATCGACAGCGTCATCGGGATCTGGGCGACCTTCTGCGCGTAGTTCAGATGCGAGATGGCGCCGACGGGCAGACCGGAGGCGAGGAACCGCTCGATGAGCACCTGCGACTGCCGGCACAGCGCGAACAGCAGCACGGTGGCCATGAGCACGGTGTTCACGGGCTGCGCCCCGCCGACGGCTTCCTGCGAGGCCTCCGCACCGCGCCTGCCCAACAACTGCCTCATCAGGGAGGGGAGTTGGACGGCGACCATCAGGCAGCCGCCCGCCGCGACCCCGAACGCGGCCGAGCGCACGCCCCAGCGACCGCCGAGGGCGTACATCGCCGTGACGATGCCGACGTTGTAGGCGACGTAGATCGCGGCCGGTGCCAGGAAGCGGCGGTGGGCGCGCAGGGCCGCGCTGCAGTACCCGGCGAGACCGAAGCTCAGCACGCAGGTCGCGGTGAGTCGGGTGCAGTCCACGGCGAGGCCGGGATCGCGCAGGCCCGGCGCGAGCGCCGCCACGAACCGGGGAGCGGCCAGGGCGAGCAGCGCGCCCGCCGCCGCGAACGCCAGCGCCAGCCTCGGCAGCGTCCCTGCGACCAGCGAGCGGACCGGGTTCCCGGGGGCGCCCTCGGCGCGGCGGGCCAGCGCCGCGCTGAACGCCGGGATCAGCGCGAAGGCCAGCCCGTCCTCGATGAGCAGCGTGGCCGCGAACTCCGGCACCGTCCACGCCACCAGGAAGGCGTCCGTGTCCCGCCCGGCCCCGAACAGCCGCGCCAGCGACTGGTCCCGCACCAGCCCCAGCAGCGCCCCCGCGACCGACAGCGAGGCGGTGACCAGCGCGGCCTTCGCGAGAAACCGCCGGGTGGGCGGCGCGTGCTCGGGGGCGGGGGAGGAGGCCGGCTGGCCGGCGTGCGGCTTAGGGGCGGCGGGGGCGGGACCGCCTGCGCTCAGCGGCATCGGAGGGCGGCCTCCCCCGGCAGCGCCTCGTCGGCCAGGGCGTCGCCGCCCACCAGGGCCCACCAGGCGGTGAGGCCGAGGCAGACGGCGCTCAGCACGGTCGAGGGGCCGCCGATGTCGGCGTAGAGGAAGTCGACGAGCTGCCAGACCAGGAGCCCGCAGGCGACCAGCGCGCAGTCCAGGCCCCGGCCGCCGAGGGCGCGGGAGCGCCACAGGCCGCGCAGGGCGCACACCAGCAGCGCCAGCCAGCCGCCCGCGAGGCAGAGCAGCCCGGTCAGGCCCTGTTCGCCGAGCACCAGCAGATACATGTTGTGCGGGGAGAGCAACGGCTGCCGGTGGAACGAGACGCCGGCGCCCTCCGTGTCGCTGCCCGAGGACAGCGCGAGCGAGGCGTGCCCGTCGCGGTAGTCGGGGAAGCCCTTGAGACCGACGCCGGTCAGCGGGTGCTCGCGCCACATGTCTACGGCCGCCGCCCACATCGTGTACCGGTCGGTGACCGACTGGTCGGGGGCGTCGGTGACCTGGCCGATGCTGTCGATCCGCTCCTGCAGCATCGCCGTACCGACGCCGAGGCCGCCCACCAGGACCACGCACGCGGCCACCACGACCGCGCCGACCCTCAGTGCCCGGCGCAGCCCGGCCAGCACCAGCTGGACGGCGAAGGTGACGGCGGTGGCGATCCAGGCGCCGCGGCTGAAGGACAGCGCCAGCGGCAGCAGGAGGGCGAGGGCGCAGCCCGCCGCGACCACCCGCTCCCGCACCGGCCTGCGGCCCAGCGCGAGCCCCACCGCGCACACCAGCCCGAGGGACACGACCGTGGCCATGCCCATCACGTCCGTCGCGCCGAAGGTGCCGACCGCGCGGATGTCCTCGCCCTGGTAGGAGGCGCCGGTCCCGGTGGCGTACTGCTGCACGCCGAGGGCGCCCTGCCACCCCGCGAGCGCCACCAGCGACCAGGCCAGCAGGCGCAGGTCGCGCCGGTCGCGGACGAGGAGCAGCACGGCCGCGGGGACCAGCACGAAGATCTGGAGATAGCGGCCGAGTCCGGCGATCCCGGCGCCCGGCGAGACCGCGTTCACGGCGGCCACCGAGACACCCACCACCGGCAGGCCGAGGAGCACGCCGGCGGTCCGTGGTAGCGGGCGGGCGCGGGTGCGCAGCAGCCGTACGGCGCAGTAGGCGACGACCAGCGCGGACAGCGCGTCGGCGGGGCCCGCGCCGCCCTCGCCGTCGGGCGGTACCGGCAGTGCGAGCAGGGCGACCACGGCCGCCACGGGCAGCACCGGGGAGAGCCGCAGGGGGCGGCGGTTCGGCAGGACGAGGGCCATCGGTCAGCTCCCCGTGGAGCGCACGAGCGCGGCCGCGGTGCGCAGCAGGATGCAGACGTCCTGCCACAGCGACCAGTTGTCGATGTAGGCGTTGTCGAAGCGGGCCCGGTCCTCGATGGAGGTGTCGCCGCGCAACCCGTTGACCTGGGCGAGCCCGGTGATGCCGGTCGGCATGCGGTGGCGGGCCGCGTAGCCCGGGTAGGTCCCGCTGAACTGTGCGACGAAGTACGGCCGTTCGGGCCGCGGGCCGACCAGGCTCATGTCACCCCAGAAGACGTTCCACAGCTGGAGCAGCTCGTCCAGCGAGGTCTGCCGCAGCAGGCGGCAGAAGCGGCCCATCCGGTGCTCGCCCGCCACGCTCCAGCGGGTGGCCGCCTCGTGCTCGTCGACCGGGCGGTGGGTGCGGAACTTCAGCAGGGTGAAGGGCCGCCCGTCCTTGCCGATGCGCTCCTGCCGGAAGACCACCCCGGGCCCCTCGGTGATCCGCAGCACGGCCGCGCACACCAGCAGCACCGGGCTGACCAGGACCAGCAGCGCCCCCGACACCAGCAGGTCCAGCAGCCGCTTGGCGAGGCTCGTCCGCCGCCGCGTGCCCAGGTCCAGACGCCGTACGGCGAACCCGGCGAGCTGGTCGCGCATCTCGTACGCCGGGCAGTCCGCGTCCAGTTCCCACAGGGTGCAGCCGGACTCGGCGAGCGCCCGCAGCAGCGGCTCCTGTCCGGTGCGCACGGCCGGGTGGACGGTGAGCACGACCCGCACCCCGTTCTGGATGAGCGCCCGCTCCACCTCCTCGCCGGCAGTGAGCAGCGGCAGCCCACCGCTGCCGTCGGGGTGGTCCGCGACGACGCCCACGGGCCGCACCCCGCAGCGCGGGTGCCGCAGCAGCGCGGCGGCCACCCGCTGCGCGGTCGCGGCGGGCCCGATCACCAGCGCGGTGCGCGGCCTGCGCAGCAGCGCCACCCGGCGCCGCCAGTGCACCACGCCCCGGCCCGCGCAGGCCGCCCCGGCGTGCAGCGCCCAGCCGAGCAGCAGGCCGCGGGCGGTGAGAGCGCGCCCCGGGTCGTGGGCGGCGAGCAGCGCGGCCACGGCCAGCCAGACCACCGCGATCCGGCCGCACACCGCGGGCAGTTCGTCGAGGACGCCGGGTACCGGCCGGCCCGGCCGCGGGCGCAGCAGCAGCGTGCCGGTCACCAGGGCGGCGACCAGCAGCGGCCGGCGGGTGGCCGTGTGCAGCGCGCCCGCGCCGGCCAGCGCGGCGGCCAGGTCCGCGGCGAGCAGCGGCAGCGGTGAGGCGGGCCGGGCCGGCGGCCGCCGCAGCGGGAAGCGGAAGCCGCCGGCGGCACGGCGGCGCGGCAGGACCGCGACGGGCGAGAGTCCGTGGTCCCGTGGCTGCGCGCCGGGGGAGGGGACGGTGCTTTCCGCAGTCACGAGTGGATGGACTCCCTGCACTCGGAGGGCACGGACGGGGCTGTTTCGCCGGTCGACGCGGCCTCGTTCAACCCGGCTTCGCGGCCGAGGAGTTCGCTGTAGAGGGCCGCGATCCGCCCGGCGGTGAGCCGCACGTCGTGCGTGGCCAGGACGTGCCGGCGCCCCTGGTCGCCGAGCGCCGCGCGCAGCGGCGGATCGCACAGCAGCCGGGCGACCGCCGCGGCCAGCGCCCCCGGATCGTCCGGCGGGACCAGGCCGTGTGCGGCGAGGGCGGGCGGAAGGCTCTCGCGGGCGCCGTCGACGTCGGTGAGCACGACGGGCCGCCCGCAGCCCAGCGCCTCCAGCGGGGCGAGCGCCATGCCCTCCCAGCGCGAGGGCAGCACCACCAGGTCGGCGGCCCGGTACCAGGGCACGGCATCGGCGACGGCGCCGGCGAACCGCACTGCGGGGTGGGCCAGTTGACGTAAGGCCTGGCCGTCCGGGCCGTCACCGACCAGCGCCAGGCGGGCCCCCGGCACCACGGCGAGGACCTCCTCCCAGGCCTGCAGCAGCACGTCCTGCCCCTTCTGGCGGCAGAGGCGCCCGACGCAGACGACGAGGGGGGCCGCCCCGGGTTCGCCTTCCCCAGGTGGCCCGTGCGGGGCGTCCTCGGCGGTGCGCGGTGCGGGCGCCGGGGAGAAGCGGTCGACGTCGACGCCGTTGGGGACGACCGCGTACGCGGCACGCACCCCGGCGCGCAGACCGGTCGCGCGCTCTGCCTCGCTGACGCACAGCACCCGGTCGGCCCAGCGCGCCCCCCACCGCTCCCAGCGCAGTGCCAGCGCCTGCGTGACTCCGCCGACCGCCTCGAACGACCAGGCGTGCGGCTGGAACACCGTCGGCACGCGGCCGCGGACGGCGAGCCGTCCCGCCAGTCCCGCCTTGGCGCTGTGCGCGTGCACCAGTTCGGGCCGTACCTCGTCGACCAGACGTGCGAGCCGTCGTACCTCGCCCGGTAGCCCCGGGCCCGGGGACCGGCCGGCCCGCCACTCGCGGACCTCGGCGCCCATGTGCGCGAGTTCTGTGGCCAGTTCGCCGCCGGGGCAGGCCACCGCCACCCCCAGGCCCGCCGCGAGCTGGGCCTTGGCCAGGTCCAGCAGGACCCGGGCGACACCGCCGTCGACGGGTTGCGCGAGGTGCAGGATCCGCGGCCGGGAGCCGGGTGCTGACTGGTGCATTCGCGGGATACCTCGCTCACGGGGCGCTCGGGAGTGTGGTCGGGAACGCGCCTCACACGTGCGCGTGGACGGCGGCGAAGCGCGCGCCGGCCCACACCGCGTCCGGGTGGGAAACGAGCCGGAAGCCCGGCTGGTCACCACCGGGCCGCCGGGCCGGCCCGGGATCGAACACATCGGCGTCCCTCCCGGGCGTGCCGGCGTATGCCGGATGGTGCCGGGCCGGTACGCCACCGGGTCCACCGATCGTGGTGCTCCGTACGTCATCCGTGGGACCGCCGGTGTCGCGCCGCGCGACCGGCGTACGCCGGCGGCCGGGGGAGAGCGTGCGCGAGTCCTCCCTCGAACTCGGCGGCGGAACCGGGAACTTGCACATGACCGGCGGTGCCCCTTCGCGCGTGCTGGAGAGGTCCGCAACTGTAGTGGCCAACCGGACCAATGAGGAGAATAGGGTCAAGTGTGTCGGAAACGTGAAGGCGGCCCGGTCCCTCACGCATCACCCCTTTGGCGGCACAACCCCTTGGGGCGCCACGCGTTGACACAGCGCCGGGCATCCCGCCCGCATGTTTGTGTCGATTACAAGGAGCACCTCTCCATGTCGCGTATCGCGAAGGGTCTGGTCCTGACCTCCGCCGCCGTGGCGGCCGTCGCCGGCGGCGCCGGCCTGGCCTCCGCCAACTCCGACGCGCACGGCGCCGCCGCCACCTCCCCGGGTGTGCTGTCGGGCAATGTCGTCGAGGTCCCGGTCCACGTGCCGGTGAACGCCTGCGGCGACACCGTCGACGTCATCGGCCTGCTGAACCCCGCCTTCGGGGACACCTGCGTCGCGGACTGACGCCAGGGCCCAGCCCTTCGACCGGCCGCCGGTCCCGCGTGTCCGTCGCGGGGCGGGCGGCCGGTTTGTGTCTCCCTCGTACGGATCACATAAAGTAGCGAGCGGTTGCGGAGAGCGATCGGTGAATCGACGGTGAACTCAGGTCCCGATGTTCACCGAAAGGAACACCCATGCGTGGTCAACCCGCGTGGCGTCTTGCGTCCACCACCCTCTGTGCCGCCGTCCTGGTCGGCGTCACCGGCCCGGCCGCCATCGCGGCCGACTCGGCGCACGAACGCTCCCATACCGCCCCCCGGGCGGTCGTCCCCGGAGCGGAGAAGCTGCTCGCCCAGGTCAGTGCCCTGAGCGCCACCGGCTCCGTTCCCCGCCCGGTCGTCGATCTGCTCAACCAGTCGCTGATGAAGGGCAGGTTGCCCGCCACCGAGGCCCAGCAGCTCGGTGACGCGGCGAAGAGGTCCATCGCCGACGCCATGGCGAACCCCCACTCCCCGGCCACGCCGACCGCTGCGACCCCGACTGCCGCTGCCACGCCGACGGTTGCCCCGACCTCGACGGCCGCCGTCAAGCCACACGCGACCGCGACCCCCGCGGCCACGGCGACTCCCGCGGCGGCCACTCCCGCCGCGACCGCGACCCCGGCGGCACCCGCGAAGCCCGCCGCCGCGACCCCGGCGGCCGCCAACGAGCCTGCGGCCACGGCGACTTCGGCCGCGCAGGCGACACCCGCGGCGACCGCGACCCCGGCGGCACCCGCGAAGCCCGCGGCCACCGCCACTCCTGCCGCTCAGGCGACCCCGGCCGCGGTCGCGAAACCGGCCGCGACCGCCACTCCGGCGGCGGCTGCGGCGAAGCCCGCGGCGGCCACCGCGACCCCTGCGGCGCCCGTGAAGCCCGCGGTGGCGACTCCGGCCGCCCACGCCACGCCGACGGCCGCCGCGACCCCCGCGGCGCACGCGTCCCCCGCCGCCGTCGCGACGCCCACCGCCACCACGGCCCCGGCCACCTCGGCCACCCCGGCGAAGCCCGCCGCGCCCGTGAAGCCGCCGGCGTCCGCGAGCCCGTCCGTGCTCCCCGCCACCCCGTCGGCATCGGCCGCCACCCCCGCGGCGTCCGCGGCCCCCGCGGCCAAGCAGTTCGACGACGGCAAGGCGCGCGTGGCCCGCGACGCGACGAGCGACGCGGTCAACGCGCTGGACACCGCGATCGACAATCTGGTGAAGGCGCTCACCTCCGACGTCGGCCAGGTGGTCTCGTCCGCCACCAGCGTGGTGGACAGCCTGCTGGACCTGCTGACGTCGTCCGTTCTCGGCGCCACCAAACTGCCGACCCCCAGCGCCTCACTGCCCTCCCTGCCGGCGACGCCGAGCCTGCCCACGACCGGGTGACGCGAGACCGCCCGATCCCTCTCAGCCGTCGTGCCACCGGGTACGACGGCTGAGGGCTTTTCCGGCGGGCAGGTTCCGGAAGTCCCGGGGGATCTCATATGTCTTCTCAGCTCGGGGTTTCCGGTCCGGCGGGGACTCGTTAGGCACGACGCCAGAAATACCTGGGGAGACTTGAGTTGCCGAAGAAAGGAACATGATGAAGTCCCTGAAGGCTGCCGCCGTCGTTGCCGGTTCCGTGGCCCTCGCAGGCGTGACCGCGCCCGCGTTCGCCTACAACACCGCCGACCTGACGCCCACCAGCCTCAACGGCGCCGTCAACCAGCTCACCAAGGGCCCCCTCACCCTGCACGACGTGATGCCGCTGCAGCACCAGTCGGACGCGCTCGACACCGAGAACAAGGACTCCCTGCTCAACACCGTCAAGGGCGCCACCGGCGCGGTGAACCAGCACAACCCGCTGCTCGGCGGCCTGCCCCTGCAGAGCTGACACCCCAGCTCCCGCACCAGGAACGGGGCCGGTACCGCACCCGCGGCACCGGCCCCGGCCCGTTCGAGGGCGTTTCCCTCAATCGTGTGGAGCCCCCCGGGCCACTGGTCCGGAAGGGTGAGAAGCCGCCGGGCGACGCGCCGACCCGTCGATAAGGTCGCGCGGTGACCTCAACCTCAACCCAGATCCGTCCTGCCGACCTCGGCACGCTCGTCGTCCTGGCCTGGAGCGGCGAGGCGCCCGACGGCACCGACATGCCCTACCTGCTGGCCTACTCCCTCGGGGACGCCGAGGGCGGTCCGGGGGCCACGGCGGCCGCGGTGGAGCAGCTGCTGGTGAGCAACGGGCTGCCGGTCGGCGGCGACGTGGTCGACGGCACCGCCAGGCCCAGCCTCCCCGTCGGCCTCCTGGTCGAGGCCGGCCAGGCCGTCGTCCGGATGCCGCAGCTGGTCGCCCAGGCCGACGCGCCGCCGGAGTGGCTCGCGGCCGTCGCCCAGCGCGGCTACGCCTATCTCGTCTTCACCACCCGCGCCTGGCCCGAGGGCCGGCCCGGCGAGACCGTCGAACCGGCCGCGCTGGCCGCGTTCGCCGGTGCCGAGGAGACCCTGACCGCTGCCGCGCACGTCGTCCTTCCGGCCCGCAGCCTGCGCGGCTGATGCGCGCGCCCCTGGCCGGCGGCAAGGCCCTGGGCCTGCTGCTGGCGCTCACCGGGGCGGCCGGGCTGCTCGCCTCCTGGGTCATCACCCTCGACGAGTTCAAGCTGCTCAGGAACCCGAACTTCGTCCCCGGGTGCAGCCTGAACCCGGTGGTGTCCTGCGGCAGCGTGATGAAGAGCCAGCAGGCCTCGGTCTTCGGGTTCCCCAACCCGATGCTGGGCCTGGTGGCCTACGGCGTCGTCGTCTGCCTCGGCGTGAGCCTGCTGGCCGGGGCCCGCTTCCCCGGCTGGTACTGGCTGCTGTTCGAGGCCGGGTGCCTGTTCGGCATCTGCTTCGTCTCCTGGCTCCAGTTCCAGTCGCTGTACCGGATCAACGCGCTGTGCCTGTGGTGCTGTCTGGCCTGGGTCGCCACGATCCTGATGTTCTGGTACGCCACCTCCCTCGTCGTCCGCAGCGGCTATGTGCCCGCGCCCGCCTGGCTGAAGGGTTTCTTCGCCGAATTCACCTGGGTGCTGCCGCTTCTGCACATCGGGGTCGTCGGAATGCTCGTCCTGACGCGCTGGTGGGACTTCTGGACGAGCTGAACAATGACGAACCGACCATTACGGCGGTCGGGGGAATTGCGGACCGACGCCGTTTTCCGGTTCGTGGCAGGCCAGTTGTGCGGTACGGACGTCGAACCCGTATCTCGAAAGGGACCGTACCTGACATGAAGACGACCACCCGAGGAACCCTTGCCGCCGTCGTCACGGGCGTCGCCGCCGCCGTGGGCGCCGGGGCCACCCCCGCCGCCGCCGCGGTCGGCACGGTCCCCGTCCCGGTGCCGCTGAACGGCGTCTCCCAGTCCCTCGGCACGGAGATGCCCAAGGCCGGGCTCCAACTGCCGCTGCTGACTCCGGGCGCGCCCGAGGGGCCGCGCTATGTCACCGGCCGGCTGCTGCCCGACCGGACCGTCCCCCGGCTGCCCGTCGAGGGCGCCCTGCCCGGCGGGGGCGTGCGGGCGCCCCTGCCGCGGCTGCTCGGCGACCGGTTCGACCACGTCGGCGTCGAAGCCCCCGCATCCGGCCTGCACACGCTCGGCCCCGGGTTGAACGTGGACGCCCCACTGACCGCGCCCGACGCGCGGAACTTCGGTCTGCCCGGCCTCAGGCTCCCCCAGGCGGGCCTCGCCGCCCCGGTCCTGCGGACCGTCGCCGGCGGGAACCTCGGCACGGGCCCCGGGCTGTAAGGACGGCGGCACCCGCGCCCGTACCCACCGGATGGCCGTTCCGCGGTGACCCCCCACGCCCTTGATCGGTTAGCCCGTACGGACATCTGAACCCGGACGAGGAGCGAGCGATGGTCGTCGAAATGGGCGGAGCGGCGGTGGACGCGGAGCGGGGGACCAGAGTGGGGACGACGGCACCGGCGCGGAGAGAGGTGACGCGGGGGCTGCTGGCCTCCGTCGCGGCCCTGGCCCTTGCCCCGGTCGTGGCCGCCTCCCGGCCCGCGGCCCAGGGCGTCGGCGCCGGCTCCTTCGACGAGACCTACCGGGGCCGCCGCATCCAGGGCGTCCAGGTACCGGCCGAAGGGCGCGACACCTCCGGCGGCGACTGGCGGATCACCATCGACGGCTGCCCGCTGCACCTGATGCGCCGGGCGGACGGCACCTGGCTGAGCATGGTCGACCACTACACCTCGTACCGGACCCCGCTGGAGGCGGCCCGCGCGGCGGTGGACGAGATCGGCCCCGGCCAGCGGCTGCGCGACATGGCCCCGGGGCCGATGGACACGGTGCTGCCGGGGTTGCGCATGGACATGGGGGACCGGCATGACGTACGTGCGTAAGGACGTCCGGACGCTCACCGCGAGCGAGCGGCGCCGGTTCGTGAACGCGCTGCTGGCGGTCAAACGCAGCGGTGAGTACGACGAGTTCGTGCGGATGCACATCGACTTCTACACCCCTGACGGCGAGACCGGACTGCGCACCGCCCACATGGCGCCGTCCTTCCTGCCCTGGCACCGCCGGTTCGTGCTGGAGCTGGAGCGGGCGCTGCGCCGCGTCGACTCCTCGGTGACCGTGCCGTACTGGGACTGGACCCGGGACCGGGGAACGACCTCCGTGCCCTGGACGAAGGACCTGCTCGGCGGCAACGGGCGGCGTTCGGACCAGCAGGTGATGACCGGGCCGTTCGCCTACTCGGCGGGCCACTGGACCATCAAGGAGGGGATCACCGACGGCCGGTACCTCACCCGGGACCTGGGCCGCGCCGCCGCGCCCATCCAGCTGCCCACCAAGAACGATGTGCGCTGGGCGCTCGACGACCGTGTCTACGACGTGTGGCCGTGGGACTCGACCGTCGCCCGGGGTTTCCGCAACAAGCTGGAGGGCTGGGGGACCGGCGGCGGCAGTGCCTCCTGGCACAACCACAACCGGGTGCACCGCTGGGTCGGGGGCGCGATGCTGGGCGCCGCCTCCGTCAACGACCCGGTGTTCTGGCTGCACCACGCCTTCCTGGACCTGCAGTGGCAGCGCTGGCAGCGGGCCCACCGAGAGCACCGCTATCTGCCGGCCGCGCCGCCCGGCCCCGGGGACGCCCAGCACGCGCGGGTCGTCGCCCGGCACCAGAAGCTGCCGCCGTGGAGCGAGACCCCGGACCAGCTGGAGGACCTGAGCCGGATCTACCGGTACGCGTGAGCACGCCGGCGTTCCGCCGTCGCGCATGCGAAGGGCCCCGGCACCTCGAGTGCCGGGGCCCTTCCCTGTCCGGGCGGCCGGATCAGTCGCCGTAGCTGCTGCCCGGGCCGGGGTTGCCGGGGACGCCGTGGCTGCTCAGGTTGCCGCAGCTGTCGCCGAAGGCGGGGTTCAGCAGGCCCACCACGTCGACCGTGTCCCCGCACACGTTGACGGGAATGTTCACCGGCACCTGGGCCGTGTTGCCGGACAGCACGCCGGGCGAGTTCAGTGCCGCGCCCGTGGCACCCGCGTCGGCCAGGGCCAGCCCGGCCCCGCTCATCACCACGGCGCCGGTGCCGAGGGTGACGACGGCTGCCTTCGCGATGCGAGACATCACGTTCTCCTTTGTCGCTGGGAAAGCGCGGCGGCAGGACCAGCAGCCGCACTCCCCGTTCAACGGCGGCACGCGGGACGAGTCACGGGGGCCGCCCCCGGATCACCCTTTTCGCAGGTGCCGCCCGGCGAGGGGGCGGCGGCTCCCCGGGGTCAGGTCCGGACCGGCGCTCAGGGCAGCCGTCGTAGCGGCGAGCCCGCCAGGTACGCCTGGATGTTCTCCACCGCCTGGCCGTAGTAGGCCGTGTAGTTGGCGTGCGAGACGTAGCCGAGGTGGGGGGTGGCCAGGAGGCGTGGCGCGGTGCGCATCGGGTGACCGGCGGGCAGCGGCTCGACGTCGAAGACGTCGACACCGGCGCCCGCGATCCGGCCCCCGTGCAGCGCGGCCAGCAGGGCGTCCTGGTCGACGATCGCCGCGCGCGAGGTGTTGATCAGGTAGGCGGTCGGCTTCATCAGGGCGAGTTCGGCGGCCCCGACCAGCGCCCGGGTGCGCTCGCCGAGGGCCAGGTGGACGGAGACGAAGTCGCTGCCGCTCAGCAACTCCTCCTTGGAAGCGGCGAGTTCGACGCCTACCTCGGCCGCGCGCTCCTCGGTGAGGTGCCGGCTCCAGGCGGAGACCCGCATGCCGAAGGCCAGCCCGACCGCGGCCACCCGGCTGCCGATCCTGCCGAGCCCCAGCAGACCCAGCCGACGGCCGTGCAGATCGGCGCCGACCGTGGACTGCCAGGGGCCGTTCGTGCGCAGCGCGGTGCTCTCCTCGACGATCCCGCGGGCCAGTCCCAGCAGCAGCGCCCAGGTCAGCTCGACCGGCGGGGTGCCCGAACTCCGCGTACCGCACACGGTGACGCCACCCGCCTCCGCGGCGGCGTAGTCGATGACGCCGTTGCGCATCCCGGACGCGATCAGCAGCCTCAGCCGGGGCAGGCGGGCGAGCAACGAGCCGGGGAAGGCCACCCGTTCGCGCAGGGTGACGACGATGTCGTAATCGGCGAGGGCGGCGGCGAGGGCGTCCTCGCCGTCGAGGTGCTCGCGCAGCGCGACGACCTCCACCTCGTCCCCGATCACCGACCAGTCGGCCAGCTCGGTGGCCACCCCCTGGAAGTCGTCCAGCACCGCACAGCGAAGTCGCACGTCGTCTCTCCCTTCCCCTCCGTCGGTCCCGCGGTGACTGTAACCACCGCCCGGAGGCGGGCCCGGACGGCGTCCTGCGCGTGCGCGGGGCGACCGACCTGCTCCTCGTGCTGCTGCTCGGCGGCTCCTTCGCCGCGCTCCCCGTCTGCGCGCTGCTGCCGTCCTTCCGGCCGGGCCGCCCCCCGCCCTGCCCCGTGGCTCAGGACTCCTTCCTGAGCACGCAGAGCTCGCCGTCGTCCGGATCACCGATGTACTGCCACAGGACGGGACGCCGGGCCGTTCCGCGAACCTCGTACTCGGTCCACATCGCACTCGGCGCGAACTCGAGCTGGACCGTCGTCACGCGGCCGTGCCCGCTCCCGGGCATGTTCGTCGAGCGGTGCCAGGAACCGGAACCCGAGTCCGGGGCGGTGACGCTGTTCAGGTCCGCGTCGGAGAAGTCGCCGCACGCCCCGTCCGAGGTGAACGTGCCGTCGGCGCCGACCAGCAGCCGCCCGCCACGGTCGTCGCGCCAGGTGCCCACGACCGCACCCTTCGGCAGCACGAGGGGGTGGCCCTCCGGTACGGGCGGCGGGGCCAGCACCCGCCCGACGACCACGAACAGGATCAGGCCGCCGAACAACACGACCGGAACGGCGAGGAGTCCGAACGCCCCGAGCACCGCGAACATCGATATGCGCAGGCTACGGGGGAACCGCGAGGCGGGCTCGGGCCACGGGCCCCGGCTGCCCGGATCCACGCTCCGCCGGCCGGTCTGCCTGGTGTCACTCATGGCGCCCCTCCCTGTCCGATCGCACGCACCCCTCCCGCGCGATGGCCGTCCTGCCGCATTCCCCGCCCGCGCACGGGTCGGAAAGCCGTTCGACCAGAGCCTAGGGCCGTTCACGCAGCTGGAGGAGCCCGGCGAGCGAGAAGCACAGCGCTCCGGTGAGGGTGCCCCAGTTCGCGATGCCGGCGTTGACTGCGCTGCCGGTGGCGGGGCGGGTGTAGGCGGCGAGCGCCGACACCATGAAGAGGACGGAACCGAGCTGGTTCACGGCGACGATCCACCAGCCGAGGCTGCGCGGGCGGACGCGGGGCCGGCCGTGGCAGATCTCGACGAGGCCGAGGTGCCCGGCGACCAGGAAGAGCACACAGCCGACCACGTCGGGCGCCCAGATCAGCCGGTTGGTCTGCCGGACGCTCAGACCCCGCAGCAACGAGCTCAGCAGGGAGACCGCGAAGACGAGGGTGCCCGCGAACAGGACGAACGCGCCCAGCCAGTCCACGCGGGCCGGCTCGTAGCTCCACCACCGCCAGCGGCGGGTGACCAGCCGGCCCGGGCCGCCGGCGACATGGCGGGGCGCGTTGATCACCTGGAGCAGCGAGACGTAGCCGCCGGTGTTGAAGAACAGGCCGCCCGCGAAGTAGACCGAGGCGCACTCGGTGGCGTCCCCGGAGCCGAACTGGGCGACCGCGGCGCCGGCCGCGAACAGGGCACCGCCGATGACGAAGGAGACGGCCGCGACGACGTTGAGCCTGCGCAGCCGGCCGATGGCGGTGGCGTCCGCGCGGGCGTGCCGCCCGGCCACGGCGCCGGGCGGACGGACGACGAGCACACCGCGCCGCCGTGCGAGCCGCGACTCCCACACCGCGCTGCCACCGCCGGGAAGGTGCCAGGTGAGCCTGGTGGTGAACGGTCCCGCGCCCTCGGCACGCTGCTCCGGCTGCCCCACGGCCCGAGCGTAGACCTCGGGTGGCGTTCCGAGGGCCCACGAAACGCCACCCGAGGACCCGCCCCCGCACAGCCCCCGCCGGCTCTGACCCGCACCGGCTGTGAGCAGCGAAAACGCCCGGACGACCGGACCTCTCGCCGAGCCACGCACGAGCCGGCGGCCCGCCCCGTGCAGCCCCTCGGCTCTGGTCCGCACCGGCTGCGAGCAGCGGAAACGTCCGTACGACCGGACCTTTCGCCGAGCCGTCGACTCTGACGCGCACCCGCTCTGAGCAGCGAAAGCGCCCGTACGACCAGACCTTTCGCCGAGCCGCGCACGAGCCGGCGGCCCGCCCCGTGCAGCCCCCGCCGCCTCCGACTCGTACTGGCTCCGAGCAGCGATAACGCCCCTACGACCGGTCTACTCGCCGAGCCGTGCGCGGCACGTATGCATGGACCTGCGAATCCCGCGGTACTGCGGGGAGGAGACGGCAGAACCCCGGGAGGACGATGTGACGCGGGGTCGCAGATGGCTGGCCGACATTCTGACCGCGGCGGAGAACGCGGCGCCGGTGGCGTCCCTGGACGTGGTGGCGCGCAGCCTGAGCGACCGGTTCGACGCGCGGTACGTGTCGTTCCTGTTCGTCGACATCGTCGGCCGGGAGATGGTGCGGGTCACGGAGGACGAGGACTCCCAGCGGGGCCGCCGGGCCGAGCAGGTCCTGCTGAAGGGCAGCGTCTACGACGAGGTGCTGCGCACCCAGAAGCTCGTACAGGCGCCGGAGGCCCGTGCGGGGCATCGGGTCCTCGCCCCCGTCACCAACCGCGGCGACGCCATCGGCGTGCTGGAGCTGGTCCTGCCCGAGGTGACGGAGGAGGTGCTGGAGCAGGTCAGGGAGACGGCGCACGCGCTGGCGTACGTCCTGGTGACCGACCGCCGCTTCACCGACCTCTACCACTGGGGCCAGCGCACCAGGCCGGTGACCCTGGCCGCCGAGATCCAGCGCCAGCTCCTGCCCGCGGCGCCGTCGTGCGAGGCCCCCGAGTTCGCCCTCGCCGCGACCCTGGTCCCCGCCGACGACTGCGCCGGCGACACCTACGACTACACCCTCGACCTCGACACACTGCACCTGTCCGTCACCGACGCCATGGGCCACGACGTCGACGCCGCTCTCATGGCCACCCTCCTGGTCAACGCCTCCCGCGGCGCGCGCCGGGCCGGAGCCGGCCTGGTCGAGCAGGCCTGCCAGATGCACCAGGCACTCCTCGACCACGGACGCAGTGCCTTCGCCACCGGCCAGCTGCTGCGCATCGCCCTGGACGGCACGGGCGCACAGGTCGTCAACGCCGGCCACCCCTGGCCCCTGCGCCTGCGCGACGGCACGGTCGACGAACTGCGCCTGCGCGTCAACCAGCCCTTCGGCATGCAGCTGCCCGCCCCCTACGGGGCCCAGGATCTCGATCTGCGGCCCGGTGACCGCCTCCTGCTCTACACCGACGGCATGCAGGAACGCGAGGCGGAGACCGTCGACCTGCCCGGCGTCATCCGCGACACGGCCACCGACCACCCCCGCGAGGTCGTCCGCACGCTGACCACGGCGGCCATCGACGCCTGCGACGGACACCTCCCGGACGACGCCACGGTCCTCTGCCTGGACTGGTTCGGCCGCGGTTCGTGAGCCCGCGGACGATTCCCTCCCGCCGACCTCAGGGATGCTCAGGCGAGCCTCAAAACTGTTGCCGCACAAGATCCATGTCGGCTACGAATAGCGAGTCGCGCCGCTGGGCGCACATTTCTTGACGCCCTTTCCCGTTCCTCGGCACGGGCCCCGGCGTGACGGACGGAGCCGAGGACCAGAGGCGGGTCACCGCCTCCTCGTCGCCTTGGTCTTCGTCTTGGTCAGAGCGGGATTCCCACTGATGCGGAGCTGCGATGGAGGAGCGATCCACATCTGCCGATGACACGGATGGCGAGGACGAACCGAAGTCTCCCTGGGAGAGACTCCTCACCGGAGCAGTGCTCGGCGGACTGACGCTGTTCGCGCTCGTCCCCGTAGGCGTCGTATACCTCCTGGTCCTGCTCGTCACCGCTGCCGCGTTCCCGCAGACGATCGAATGCGAGGGACTGGCGCCCGTGTTCTGGGCTGCTGCTCCTGGCTCCGTGTGCGGCCCTGGCCATGGCGATCACGGTGCCGGCGCGTCACCTGGCGCGCGCCTCGCTCCGCCCTTCGCCCGCTGCCGACAACATGCTGGACGCCGCGTGCAGTTGGGCGACCAGCTTCCTCACCGGCCTGATGCTTGTGACGTGGACCCCGGGAGTGCACGCCCACTCGCCGATCCCGGCAGCGGCAGTGGCCACCGCCGGCGTGGCGGTAGGCCTGCTGGCCCAGCACTTCGGCAGGACCACCCACTGACCGCTCTCCCCGAGGGATCCCGCCCCACCACCCCGTGCCCCGGCATGTCCGACGTCACCCATTCCGAACAGCAAGAAAGCCCTCCCCGAGGGAGGGCTCTCAGTGGCGCCCCCGGCAGGACTCGAACCTGCGGTCAAGCGCTTGGAGGGCGCCCTGTGGCTGCGTCCCGTCCTCCTCTTCGACGCGGATTCGACACGCAGTGCCCCGGTGGCTCTGTACGGTGCCAACGACGCACACGCTGAGCGACAATTGTTGGGGGCGGGCATGACGGAGTATCTGTCTGAGGTCGATCCGCGGTGGGCTGAGCACTCCGGCGAAGAGGGGCACTACGGCGCCCCGGAATGGGGTCCGAAGGACGTGCAGCGCGCCGTAGTGTTCTTGGCTGAACTCGCTCCGCAGGCCCGGCAGGTGCTCGAGTACCTGGCGCGCAACCCGGGCCGGAGGATCCACTGCACGGAGCTGGTGGACAAGGCACTGGGCGGCCCGAACGAGAGTGATCCGGCGCGGCGCGTGGCGGGGGTGCTGTCCGGGATGAGCAAGGGACACAGCAACAGTGAGCGGCGGCTTCCGTTCTACTGGTGGGAGGCTCCCGAGGGGAGCGCGGGGGCAACGTACGCAGTCCACCCCTCGGTGGCAGCGGTGTTCTTGGCCGCTCAGCTCGACGCTGCGTGATCTGCACAGCCACAACTGGCCCTAGGTGGCCGTGCCACCGAAGACCAGTCCGCTCGTACCTTCCGCTGAGGCCGACAGCTCGACATCCGGCCCGTGAAGCCTTCGGTGACGGCTCCGACATCACGGAACAGGCAGGCCGTCACTAGGTACGTAGCCAAGCACGCCACCAAGGCCGCCTAGAACACTGGCACCTTGGACCGCCGCATCGGCGAACTCGCCGAACTCGACCGCCACCAGGCCCCGCGGTGGCCCCCGGCTCCACGCCTTCTCCGCCACGCTGTGCGGTCCACGGTCCGAGGAAGCCGTGGCCATGCGGGTGCAGGACGTGACGCCGCCCGAGCCCGGGGCCGACGACCAGCGGTGCGAGCTGCTGATCCACACGGCGACGCCGGAGGTCGGGAAGCAGTGGACCGACACCGGGGGAGATCCACGAACGCCGGGACCTGAAAGGGCGTGCAGAGGGTGAGACGCGCACCGTGCCGGGACATCCCGCCCTGACGCGCATCCTGCGGCAGCACATCGCGGATGGGGGACTCCAGCCGGGTGATCTTCTGTTCCAGGGTGAGTCGGGTGGCATCCTCGCGGGCTCCGTCATCCGCCGGGCCTGGCGGGGCGCCCGTAAGGCCGTGCTGCCGCCGCACGTCTTCGAGTCGCCCACTGGGCGGCGCGTCTACGACAACCGGAACACGCGCCTGACGAAGTGGCTCAACGACGGGATTCCGCCCGCTCAGGTGGCCGAGTGGGCCGGGAACAGCGTCGTGGTGCTCCTGGCGACCTACGCGCGGTGCGTGGACGGGCAGCTGCCGGATCTGAAGCGGCGGCTGGAAGCTGCCGGTGTTTTACCCGAAGGGCCGTCCGCCCGCTGACCCTCCGAGCGAGAAACTTCGACACGGCCACCCGCGAAAACCCGGTGACAGCCGGACGGCCCCGGAGCCCGCCCTTGATCGTCAAGGGGGCTTGCGGGGCTTCGGCGTGTCGAGTGTCACCCGCCCTGAGCAGCAAAAAAGCCCTCCCCGAGGGAGGGCTCTCAGTGGCGCCCCCGGCAGGACTCGAACCTGCGGCCAAGCGCTTAGAAGGCGCCTGCTCTATCCACTGAGCTACGGGGGCCTGGTGTGTGGCCTCGTGTCTGGTGCCCTGGTGTGGGCCGATCCTTGACGTTGCCGGGGACAAGGATAGGGCTCCCGGTTCCCTGACCCTGCCGCTTCGCCTCCGTGGCTCGATGTGGAGGTTCAGTGAAGCGGTCCTGATAATCGCAGGCAGGTACGAATCGTGCACCGCTTTTGGCCTCTGACGCACCGGGTGTTGTGCACTCGTTATGCCTCGACCGAGCCCGTGTCCCGGTCATCCCTTCCGTCCGTTCTGTCCCGTCGGCGCGCAGACATGTCTATATGCTTCAGAATTCCCTCAAAATTGGGCATTCTTCGCATGTGGTGACCTTGGACGTACGGCCTCAGCTGCTCGACACACTCTCCGCGCTGCGCGACCGTGTCGCCGCCGCACGCTATCCGCTGCCCCTGGCCGGAGCCCCCCGCGCGCGTGCCAACCGCGACGAACTCCTCGCGCAGCTCGACGACTATCTCGTACCCCGCCTGCGGGCACCCGAGGCGCCGCTGCTGGCGGTCGTCGGCGGGTCCACCGGCGCGGGGAAGTCGACCCTCGTCAACTCCCTCGTCGGGCGCCGGGTGAGCGAAGCCGGCGTGCTCCGCCCGACGACCCGCACACCGGTACTGGTCTGCCACCCGGAGGATCATCACTGGTTCAGCGGGATGCGCGTGCTGCCCGACCTCACACGCGTGTGGGCGCCCCTCCAGGACCGCGACGACGTCCTGATCCACGGCGAGAGCTCCACCGACGACCCCGCGCGCGTGCTGCGCGTCGAGACCGCCGAAACAGTCCCCCGCGGACTCGCCCTCCTCGACGCCCCCGACGTCGACTCCCTGATCACCGACAACCGGGTGCTCGCCGCCGAACTCATCTGCGCCGCCGACATCTGGGTGATGGTGACCACGGCCGCCCGCTACGCCGACGCCGTCCCCTGGCACCTGCTGCGCACCGCCAAGGAGTACGACGTCACCCTCGTCACCGTCCTGGACCGGGTGCCCCACCAGGTCGTGTCCGAGGTCTCCCGGCAGTACGCCGCCCTGCTCACGAAGGCGGGACTCGGCGACGTACCCCGCTTCACGGTGCCCGAGCTGCCCGAGTCCGCGTGGGGCGCGGGCCTGCTGCCCGCCACCGCCGTCGCGCCGCTGCGGGCCTGGCTCGTCCACCACGTCCAGGATCCCGCCGCGCGGCAGCATGTCATGGCCCGCACGGTCTACGGCCTCCTCGACTCGCTCAAGTCCCGCCTGCCGGAGCTGGCCGGCGCCGCCGCCGCCCAGTACGCGGCCGCCCTACGGCTCACCTCCGCCGTGGACACCGCCTACGACAGCGAGCACGCGCGCGTGCGCGCCCGCCTCCAGTCCGGCGCCGTACTCGCCGGGGACGCCCTCAAACGCTGGCGCGCCTTCCCCCTGGACTGCGCCGCCGGTGAACTCCTCGACGCCCTCGTGGAGAGCCTGGCCGCCCTGCTGCTGTGCGCCGTCACGGCCGCCGACGAACGGGTGGACGAGACCTGGCGCCGTGAGCCCGCGGCCGCCGCCCCCGGGCTCGCCGACCGCGAGTCCTCCCTGGAGAGCGCCGAGCACCGCATCGGCCTCGCGGTCCGGCGCTGGCGGCGCGAGCTGGAGGAGTACGCCGAGGACGAGGTGCGCGGTCTGGAACGCAACTCCGCGCCCGACCCCGAGGCCGTGGCCGCCCTCGTCGCCACCGCTCTGCTGGGCGGGCGCCGGGCCCGCAGCGCGGGCGAGGGACTCGCCGAGCGGGTCGGCGCCCACGGCGCGCTGCGCCTGCGCGACCGCGCCGGGCGGCTGCTGAACGAACGCGTGGACCGCGTCATGCTCCGCGAACGCGAGCGGCGCCTCGCCCCGCTCGACGCCCTCGACGTCCATCCCGAGCCCCAGGCCGAACTCATCGCCGCGCTGTCGGTACTGCAGAAGGAGAGGTGACCGGTGACCGCCATCACTGACCAGGACCACACGGATCACACCGACCACATGGGGCGTATGGAGCACGGCAGAAACGACTACACCGTTCACATGCAGCAGGGCAGGAACGACTACGCCGGTCACACGCAGCACAGCGGTACCGGTACCGGTCAGCCGGACGAGGGTGGCTTGCCCGGTGCGGGCGCCGCCGTCGACCTCGGCAAGCGTGACGGCGGCCTCGGGGCCGGGGAGCCGAGCCCTCCAGCAGGCGGAGCGGCCATCGGCCCCGAGGACCGGGCCGAGCACGCGCGCGTGGACGACGATGACGACACCGGCGACGACGGCGACGGGGGCTCGGCAGCGGCGTCGTACCTCGGCGGGCCCGAGGAGGACCCGGCCGACGAGCGGCACGCGCGCGTGGGCGACGGCGCCGACGGCGCCGACGGCGCCGATGACGTCGGCGAGGAGGATACGGGCGGCGGGTACGTGGGCACCGAGTACGCGGGCACCGAGTACGCGCAGTACGCGAACCGGGACGGCGCGTCCGACGGGGGCGTGGACGGGGACCAGGACGTGGAGCCGGAGAGGCCCGCGCCGCCCGAGGTGCGCGCCGTCGTCGGCGCCCTGCCGCACCCCCAGTCGCCGAACCCCCGCCCGGCACCGGAGCCCATGGCCCCCCGCCCCGCACCGGAGCCGGCGGTCGACCGCCCCGCGCCGGACGCGGCCGACGCTCCCGAGCCGGGATCCTCGGAGGCCTGGGACGACGGGCTGATCGCCCGGCGGATCACGGAGGCCAACGCGGCCGCGCTCGCCGCCGAACGCGCCTCCGCCCTGGAGACCACGAGCCGTGGTCCGGTCGTCGGCGGTCACCTCCCCGCCCCGCTGGCCTACGACGGCCCGCTGCGCTCCCGCCTGGAGGCCCTGCGCGAACTCGTCGGGCTCTCCCGCGCCCGCCTGGACAGCAGCACCCTCGCCGAGGCGGGCCGCGTCCTGGACGAGGCGGCCGCCCGCCGCAAGCTCTCCGGCCGGCACACGGTCGTCGCCATCGCGGGCGCCACCGGCAGCGGCAAGTCCCAGCTGTTCAACGCCCTGGCCGGGGTCGCCATTTCGGAGACCGGCGTACGACGTCCGACCACCGCCTCGCCCATCGCGTGCAGCTGGAGCGACGGTGCGGCCGGCCTCATCGACCGGCTCGGCATCCCGGGCCGGCTGCGCCGCCGTCCGCTGCACGCCGCGGAGGGCGACACCCACCTGCGCGGGCTGGTCCTGATCGACCTGCCCGACCACGACTCAGCCGCCGTGCAGCACCGCGAACAGGTCGACCGCATCCTGAAACTGGTCGACGCGGTGATCTGGGTGGTCGACCCCGAGAAGTACGCCGACGCGGTCCTGCACGAGCGCTACCTGCGGCCCCTGGCCGGGCACGCCGAGGTCATGTTCGTCGTCCTCAACCAGATCGACCGGCTGCCCGGCGACGCCGCCGACCAGGTCCTGGACGACCTGCGGCGGCTGCTCGACGAGGACGGCGTCGCGCTCGGCGAGTACGACGAACCCGGCGCCACCGTGCTCGCGCTGTCCGCGCTCACCGGCGAGGGCGTCGGCGAACTGCGCGAGGCCCTCGACCAGTTCGTGGCGGAACGCGGCGCCGCGGGGCGCCGGGTCTCCGCCGACCTGGACTCCGCCGCGGCCGAACTGAAGCCCGTCTACGCCGCGGGGCGCCGTATCGGGCTCAGCGAGGAGGCACGCGAGGAGTTCGCCGCGCGGCTCGCGGACGCGGTGGGCGCCACCGCGGCGGGCGAGGCCGCCGAGCGCGCCTGGCTGCGCAACGCCAACCGCGCCTGCGGCACGCCCTGGCTGCGGCTGTGGCGCTGGTACGAGCGGCGTGGCGCGGCTGCTGCGACGGGCCGCCACCAGGTGCGTACGCAGGCCGACGAGGAGGCGACGGCACGTCAGCGCGTGGAACAGGCGGTCCGTACGGTGGCCGACCGGGCCTCGGCCGGGCTGCCGGTGCCGTGGGCGCAGGCGGTGCGCGAGGCGGCCGTACGCGGCTCCCAGGGGCTGTCGGAGGCGCTGGACGAGCTCGCGGCGAACGCCGGACTTCCGTCGGGGCGGCCACCGCGGCCGGGCTGGTGGCCGGTGGCGGTGCTGGTGCAGGCGGCCATGACCCTGCTCCAGATCGTGGGCGGCCTGTGGCTGGTGGGCCAGATCGCGGGCTTCATGGCACCCAACCTGGGGGTCCCGGTGCTGCTGATGGTGTGCGGGATCGTCGGTGGGCCGCTGGTGGAGTGGGGCTGCCGGATGGCGGCCCGCGGACCGGCGAGACGCTACGGCCAGGACGCGGAACGGCGGCTGCGGGAGGCGTCCGCGAGCTGCGGCCGGGCCCGTGTGCTCGACCCCGTGGCCTCGGAGCTGCTGCGGTACCAGGAGGTGCGGGAGCAGTACGGCCGGGTCGTGTCGGCGGGAGCCGGGGTGGGGTGAGGACGGGCGCCCCGGGCGCGGGAACGGCCTGGTGACGGGACGGGCGGTTCGGGCGGGACCAGCAGTACGGGCGGGACCAGCGGTACGGGCGGTACAGGCGGGACAAGCGGTACGGGCGGTATCGGCGGGACCGCGGTACGGGCGGTACGCGACCGCGAGTCCGGCCGAGTGACGGGGGTGGTCGACGGGGGTGTGGGAGCCCCGCTCACCCGTGTGGGTGGCGGGGTTTTCCACAGGTGAGGGGGCCTTCCACAGTGCTCGGCGGGCCCGGCCCGACGGAGGCAGTCTGAGGTCACGGCGATCGCGCGGCGGGTCCGGGTCCCGAGGGACGGCGGACGGCGCACGCGGTCGGCGGGACGTGCGGGCGCGTACGGCAGTCGTACGCGCCCGCACGGCAGACACCGCCGTACGGGACGGGCCCGTACGCGCGTCCGCCCGGCCGGAGCGCGCCGGGCGGGGGAGGGGAGCGAGGACATGAACGAGACCGTGGTCTGTGTGGTGGGCAACGTGGCGACCCCGCCGGTCTACCGGGAGTCGGCGGCGGGCCCGTCGGCCCGGTTCCGGCTGGCGGTGACCGCGCGCTACTGGGACCGGGAGAAGAGCACCTGGACGGACGGGCACACCAACTTCTTCACGGTGTGGGCCAACCGCCAGCTCGCCGTGAACGTGGCCGCGTCCGTGGAGGTGGGCCAGCCGGTCGTCGTCCAGGGCCGGCTGAAGGTGCGCACGGAGGCGCGCGAGGGACAGCAGCAGTGGGCCTCGGCCGACATCGACGCCGTGGCGATCGGCCACGACCTGTCCCGGGGCACCGCTGTCTTCCGCCGCGCGGCGAAACCGGAGGCACCTCCCGCGGCGACCCGCCCGGAGCCCAGCTGGGAGACGCCGGTGCCCGCGGAGGTTCCGCCGCCACCGGTCGCGGAGCCGGTGGCGTGACCTGACGCCTCCGGTGACGCGACGTCAACCCCGCCTGGAGGGACGGCCGCAGGGCTTTGGCAGCCCTTTGCCGGACCGCGCCCTGCCTGTGCGGCACGTCACGAACACCCCGCGCCGACCGGGGGATTTGTCGGTATGCACTGCTCAAGGACGGTCCCGGCGATAACGATTGCGGATCGGATCGGCCATCGGATCATCGGACCGGCAGGTGAGGTCCCGCCTGGTCCATAGGATGCCGGGCGTGCCCCAAGGGGCTGCTGATTCTGCTGGTGGGACCGTCCCCCACATCAACGGTCCTGCTCGAAGGGGAGATCTGTGCCTGCTGCGCTCTCTGGGTTCTGTCGGTCCACCGCCGTGACCCGCCTCGCCGCCACCACGCTGGTGTCCGGCCTCGTGGCGGCCGGTGTGCTGTCCGGAGCGGGCACGGCCGCGGCCGACGGCACACCGCAGACCCAGGGCGGCGCGACGGCCACGATCGACGGCCTGAAGACCTACGGCGAGGCCGTGATACACGAGGGCGGCGGCGACCAGCGGGTGGCCGCCGGGCTCTTCGAGATGTCCGTGGACGGCGGCGGCACCCTGCAGACGTACTGCATCGACCTGCACAACCCCACCCAGCGCGACGCCGTGTACGAGGAGACGTCCTGGAGCGGCACCTCGCTGGGCGTCAACAAGGACGCCGGCCGCATCCGCTGGATCCTGGACAACTCCTACCCCCAGGTCAACGATCTCGCCGCGCTCGCCCGCCGGGCCGGCGTGAGCACCCTCACCGAGCAGGACGCGGCGGCCGGCACCCAGGTGGCCATCTGGCGCTACTCGGATCACGCCAAGGTCGACGCCGTGGACCCGCAGGCCGAGAAGCTCGCCGACTACCTGCAGAAGAGCGCCCGGAACAGCACCGAGCCCCCGGCCTCCCTGACCCTGGACCCGCCCGCGGTCTCCGGCCGTCCCGGGGACCTGCTCGGCCCGGTGACCGTGCACACCAACGCCAGTTCCGTCACGGTGATCCCGCCGGCGGACGCGGCCACCAGCGGGGTGCGGATCATCGACAGGACCGGCAAGGTGCTCACGTCGGCGAAGAACGGCAGCCGCATCTACTTCGACGTCCCCGAGGACGCGACGTCCGGCTCCGCCGAGCTGAGCCTGCAGGCCTCGACGACCGTCCCGGTGGGCCGCGCCTTCGCCTCCGACACCCGCAGCCAGACTCAGATCCTGGCCGGTTCCAGCGAGTCCGCGGTCTCGGCGACCACGACCGCCACCTGGGCGGACAAGGGCGCCGTACCGGCGGTCTCGGCCCGAAAGAACTGCGCCAAGGGCACGGTGGACATCACCGCCGTCAACAAGGGCGACCAGCCCTTCACCTTCGACCTGCTGGGCTCCGGACACACCATCCCCGCGGGCACCACCCGCACGGTGAGCGTCCCGCTCCAGGAGGACCAGGCCTACGACTTCACGATCACCGGTCCGAACGGCTTCAGCCGGCACTTCAGCGGTGTCCTCGACTGCCGGACCCAGGGCACGATCACCACGAAGTCCGCCCAGACCGTGGGCGAGCCCACCCCCCTCGCCAGTGCCACCGAGGACGCCACCGACCTCGCCGCGACGGGCGGCTCCGCGATCACCCCGCTGATAGCGGGCGTGGCCATCGGGTTCGTGGTGATCGGCGGCGCGGTCCTGGTCCTGCTGCGCAAGCGGGAGCAGCCGGGCGAGTGACCGAGCCGGGCCGGCACCCGGGTGCGGCCGGTGGCGGCGGCCCGAATCAGCCGCGCAGAGGGTCGATCCACCTGAGTCCGGCGACCTCCGGTCGGACGCGAACCCGGCCTCGTGCCGGGCGTCCGGAACGGCGGAGACGTGCCCTCGGCCGCCCGGCCTTCGTGGCCCGTGACCGGAGCGACCGGGTGTGCGATGTCCGGGAGGTTCCGCGAGAGGAGCGGGGCGCCGACCGCTGACCCGGGCGCGGGTGGCGGCTCGGGGTGCCGTCAGACTCCGCTCCGGCGTCCGTCAGGTGTCGCACGGGAGATCACGGCGGAGACGACGGCGGTCGCGGCGAGGCTGCCCGTCATGACCAGGCCCACACCGATGACGAAGAGGCCGCTGGAGTCGTCCGACCAGTCGTAACAGGCGGCGGCGGTCAGGCCTCCCGAGGTGCCGACCACGGCGCCCGTGACATGGCGCCGGGATGCCGTCCAGCACACCGCCGCCAGCAGGGTCAGTACCAGACCGATCACCTGCCACGCCTCGTAGGGCCCGGTCGTGGTGCCGTCGGGCCCCGCGTCACGCTGCTGGTCCCAGCCCAGCCACGCGGCCCACAACGCCGCCGCGGCCGCTGCCTGCCCGAGTATCGACAGAAGAGGGGAGAGGGGGTTCCGCAGTTCTCGGCTCATGCCTCAAGCGTCGCGGCCCGCCCGGTCGCCGGCCTGAGCACGGGTACTCAACTCCACCCGAGTACGCCGGCGCCTCAGACGTCCGCGCGGGGCCGGGCCGGGCCGAGGTAGTGCACGGCGGTGCGGTCGGCGTGCGGGGCGAGCAGGCCCTGGAGTTCCTCCGCCGCGACCTTGACGAGGTCGCCGTCCTGGTCGGCCCGGAGGGTCTCGAGGACGAAGGTGACGTGCGCGGAGTCCTCGGTGACGCGGGTGCGGTGGGCGTCGCGGTGGTTCCAGTGGCGGGTCAGCACGCCCTCGGTGTCGGCGTAGACGATCTCGCCGGGCCTGGGGCTCTCGACGGTGCCGGGTTCGCCGAGCGGGGTGAAGGACTCGGTGCCGTCCGCGGGGCGGATGTCCACGTCACCGGAGACGTGGTCGAGGTCGAAGGCGCCGGCGGGCAGGCCGTGACGGACGGAGACGGCGTTGTAGGAGTCGACGGCCGGGTTGATGCGCGGCAGGCTGCCCTTCTTGGCGAGGCGGCGGCCGAGCGCGTCGACGCTGGGGCGGATGCGGCGCGGGTTGGTGCCGAAGGAGCGGTAGGCCGTGTGCCAGGTCTCGACGCGGGGGTCGTTCTCGTCGGCGGGGTGCCAGGTGCCGTCGGCGAGCCGGCGCTCCAGCTCCTCCAGGGCGTCCGCGGTGTGCGGCCAGGGTTCACGGCCGCGCAGTCCGGTGACGGTGACCAGGGCGACGAGGGTCTCGGGGAAGGCGTCCGCGACGGCTGGGGCGATGCGGAATGCGGGCATGAGGGGGCGTTTCCGTTTCCTGGGGCCGGTTGGGTGGAAGGGCGGTGGCTCAGGACTTCCAGGGGCCCATGCGGTCCAGGCGGCTGCGCTGCCGGCGGGCGGTGGGCAGGTCGAGGCCCTGGCCGCGTGCGGTGAGACGGTCGGCGACGGCGGTGCGGTGCTCTACGGGCTTGTGGTCGTCGTACTTGAACTTGGCCCGTACCTCGGTGACTTCCAGGCGCAGGCCTCGTATGCCGGACAGCATCCGCCCGTACGGCGGCTGGTCGGCGGCGACGGGGGCGTGGTCGCCCTCGGGCTGGAAGTGGGCGAGCTGGCGCCGCAGCAGCTCGGCCTTGGCCTCGGGGTCGTCGACGATGCCGGCCCGGCAGGTGAATTGGACGGCCGAGTAGTAGCTGGTGGGGACGCCCTCGTGGGACGGAGTGTCGGCCGGGGCGCGCCAGGGGCCGGGGACGAAGGCGTAGTCGCCGATGACGGTGAGGACGACGTTCGGGTCGTGCTCGATCGCCTGCCAGACCGGGTTGGGCCGGGCGAGGTGGACCAGGAGATCACCGCCGTCGCGGACGAAGTGGGTGGGTACGACGACGGGCGGACGGCCGGGCAGGCCGTTGACGCCGAGCTGTCCGAAGTCGTGGCCCTCGGCTATCCAGGTCTGCCATTCCTCTTCGTCCAGGCCGGCGTCCCAGGGGTGAATCAGCATGCCGCTTTCCTCGGTTCGGTGGTGCGGGTGGGGCGGGGAGGTGCTCAGGTCAGGGCCAGCAGGCTCACGGCGACGGCGGCCGTGCCCAGGCCGACGAGCTGTCCGCGGTGGATGCGTTCGGCGAGCACACCACGGGCGAGCAGGACGGTGCCGGCCGGGTAGAGGGCGGTGATCACGGCGACGACCGTGAGGTCCCCGCCGCGGGCGGCGAGCAGGAAGAGCAGGTTGGCCAGCGAGTCCAGCACTCCCGCGGCCGCCGACATCGAGTATGCAGGCCGCGCGGAGCCCAGCCTGTGGCGCAGCACTCCGGCCGCGGCCAGGACCACGGCCGAGGAGACCGCCCGGCCCACGATCAGCGGAGCCACCCCGCTGTCGGACGGCGTCTGGTGCAGGAAGACCAGCTGGAGGGCGATGGCGGCGCCCGCGCCGAAGGCCAGCAGCAGCGCCGTACGCGACGGGCGTGCCGAGCCCGCACCGTGTCCCGCGCTGACCAGCACCACCGCCACCAGCGCGAGCGGCAGGCCTATGAGCCCCGCGATGGCCAGACGCTCGCCCTGCAGCAGACCGACCCCCACGGGCAGTGCGGCGGACACCAGTGCGGTGATCGGTGACAGCACGTTCATCGGGCCGATCGCCAGGGTGCGGTAGAGCAGGGCGAACGCGGCGGCCGAGGCGACCCCGGACGCGGCGCCCCAGCCGAGGGCCGCGGTGCTGAACGAGGCGCCGAGGACCGGCCAGAGCAGCAGCTCGACGGCGAGGCTGGCCGGCGCCGCGACCAGCACGGTCCGCAGCACATGGGCCTTGCGGGCGCCGAGGCCGCCGAGGAAGTCGGCGCATCCGTAGGCGAGTGAGCTGCCCAGGGCCAGCAGCAGAGCGATCACGGTTCGGTGCATCCCCTATCATTGGAACGACCGAACCGTACAACAGAACGACCGGCCGGTGTCAACCGATCGACCGGGCGGTGCAGTGAAGTGATCAGTGCCGAGGACGGAGACCACATGGCCGAGACGGCCGCAGCCCTGCGGACGGTGGCGAACAACGTCCGGGCGGCCCGCACGCGCGCGGGTCTGTCCCTGGAGGAACTGAGCCGCCGCGCCCAGGTCAGCAAGGGCGCCCTGGTGGGACTGGAGAAGGCCCAGGGCAACCCCAACCTGGCCACCCTCGTCCGGCTGGCCGACACCCTCGGCGTCTCGGTGTCCGCGCTGATGCAGGGCTCCTCCGGGGGCCAGGTCCGCGTCGTGTCCGAGGAGGCCGTGGACGCCCTGTGGACCGGGGAACGGGGCAGCGAGGCCCGTCTCATGCTGACGACGTCGGGCCCGACCCCCGTCGAGGTCTGGCGCTGGCGGCTGGAACCGGGCGAGGAGTACCCCAGCCACCCGCACCAGGCCGGAGTGGTCGAGACCGTCAGCGTCACGTCGGGGCGTATGACCCTGGTCGTCGACGGCACCGAGCACGGCATCGAGGCCGGGCAGACCGCCACGTTCGACGGCGACACCCCGCACACCTACCGCGGCTCCGGCTCCGGCACCTGCCACCTGATCATGACGGTCCACCTGCCACCCGGACCCGTGCCCCAGCCCTGACCCCGGCCGCTTACCGGACGTGCCGGGCCCGGGGTCAGTTCCTGGCCGGGACCAGGGGGCCGAAGGAGGCGGCGGCGATCTGCAGGATGTAGCGCATCTCGGTGCCGTCGACGTTGGTCGGGTTGACGGAGTAGACGATCTTGCGGGAGAGGTCGCGGGTGGAGAACACACCGCTGGTGTAGCCGGGGCGGGATCCCGTCTTGCCCCAGACCACGACGCCGTTGGACGCCTTGACCCGCATCAGGCCCATGGTCATGCAGGCCCGGCCGGCGTCGGTCTCGGTCCGGCACTGGCTGCTGTGGAAGCTGGGAACGTCGGGAACCGTGAACAGCTCGGCCTCCTCGGCCCGCGGGAGGAAACGGCCACGGAACAGAGCGGTGATGAAACGGTCCAGGTCGGCGGGGGTGGAGATCATCCCGCCCTCGGCCCAGGGCCAGGGGCTCTGCTCGGTGACGTCCACCGGATGCGTGGTGCCGTCGGGGGACTTGACCGTCAGATAGCCGTCGGAATGGGGGCTCGGCAGCCGGGGGTCGTCGGCGTCGGGCACGTAGGTGTCGTGCAGGGCGAGCGGCCGGGTGATCCGGGAGCGCACCTCGTCCGCGAAGCTGTGCCCGGTGATCTTCTCGATCAGCACACCGGCGACGTAGTAGTTCATGCCGTTGTACTGCTGCGCGGTGCCCGGCGCGAACTGCATCGGCTGGCCCGCCATCAGGTCGATCACCTGCTGCGGGGTGAAGCTCTTCAGGCGGTGGGCGGCGAACCACTCGGGGCTGCCGTCGCCGAAGTCCGGGGTGTCGGCGCCCCGCGGCAGGCCGCTGGTGTGGTTGAGCAGCTGGCCGACCGTGACGGGCGGCAGACCGGCGGGCAGGACGCCCGGCAGATACCGCTGGACCGGCTCGTCCAGGCTGATCCGGTGCTCGGCCGCGAGCTGCAGGACGATCGTGGCGGTGAAGACCTTGGAGATGCTGCCGATGCGGATGTGCGCGTTGGGCGGCACGCCCTGCCCGGTCTCCAGGTTGCCCACGCCCGACGTGCCCGACCAGTGGCCCGACCTGCCGGTGATCCGCAGCAGTGCGCCGGTGACGTCCGCGTTCGGCAGGCCGGCGATGGCCGCCTTCAGCGCCTTCGGATCCAGCGCGGGCAACGGCGCGGAGGCGGCGGCGCCCGCCGCGCCCGGAGCGGTCGCGCGTGCCGGACTCGACGTGGCGGCGGAGGCGGGAGCGGCCGTGCCCGCGGCCAGTGTCATCAGCACGCTGCCGGAGACAGCCAGGGTGGTCCAACGGGCGCGTCGGGCGGAGCTGTTCACGGTGTTCCCCCATGTCGTCGTGGCCGGGACGGCGATCAGCCGGCCCGACACGAGTCTCCGCCGCGCCGGCACCCCGGCTCATCAGGGAACGGCCCTGAGCGACCCCTGATCGAACCCCGACGAGTGACGGAGGGTCAGCCCGGACCTCGGGGTCGCCGAAGCCCTGGGGCATCGAAGCCGGATGATCCGGAGAACCCCGCGGTCCCGGCGCTAACGTTGCCGGGCGTCGACTGTCCGACAGCGCCGGAGGAGAAAACGGTATGGAGATCGTTTCGTCGCAGAAGATCACCACGTTCCTGATGTTCGAGGGAAACGCCGAAGAGGCGATGACCTTCTACATCTCGCTCTTCGACGACGCCGAGGTCCTCGGCATCACCCGCTACGGCACCGACGGCCCCGGCAAGGAGGGGAGCGTGCAGCACGCGACGTTCTCGCTCGCGGGCGGGCAGTTCATGTGCATCGACAGCCCTGCGGAACACGACTTCACCTTCACGCCCGCGATGTCACTCTTCGTGCAGTGCGAGAACGAGGCCGAGATCGACCGCCTCTACGCGGCCCTCTCCGAGCGGGGCAGTGCACTCATGCCGCTCGGGAACTACGGCTTCAGCGCCAAGTTCGGCTGGGTCAACGACCGGTTCGGTGTCTCCTGGCAACTGAGCCTGCCCGCGTGAGCGGAAAAAGGGCCCGCGCGAGCGGAAAACCTGAGCGTAAGGCCTGAGCGAAGACCTGAGGGGAGCGGTCGTGAAGGCGCCGGTCAGCCGCGCGACCACGCCCGGCAGGTCAGGGCGCCGGGGCCGCGGCAGGTGCCGAGGACGGGCCAGGGCACACGTCGTCCGCCGCCGGGAATCTTTCCGGGGCCGGGCGTAGCGTGAAATGACAGATTCACGAAGGCGTGAAGGGGGCCGAAGATGCCTCGATCCATGCGCGCGCTCGTAGCCGCCGAGGTCGGCGAGCCTGTCGATGTCCTGCGGCTGGAAACCCGGCCCGTTCCCACGCCGGAAGCCGGTCAGGCGCTGATCCGGGTGAAGGCGACCCCGATCCACGCCAGCGATCTGCACGTGCTGCGTGGCCGCTACGGCTTCTCCGCCGAGTTTCCCACCGTCGGGGGTCACATGGAGTGCGTGGGGCTCGTCGAGGCCCTGGGCCCGGACACCGACGGACTGAAGATCGGCGAACGGGTGGTGGCCGCCGCGATCCCGGCCGTACCGGGGCCCCAGGTGGCAGGCACCTGGCAGGAATACCGTCTCGCCGACACCCGCAGGCTCCTGCCGGTCCCCGACCATCTGAGCGACTCCAGCGCCTGCCAGCTCGCGGTCAACCCGTTGACCGCGCTGCTCCTCGTGACGCGCGAACTCGACGTACAGCCCGGCGAATGGCTGTTGCAGACGGCCGCGGGCTCCACCGTCGGCCGGCTCGTCATCCAGCTGGCCAGGCATCTGGGCATCCGCACGATCAATGTGGTGCGGCGGCGCGCCGCCGTCGAGGAGATCAAGGCGCTCGGCGGTGACGTGGTCGTCTGCACCGAGGACGAGGACCTGGTGCAGCGCGTGGCCGAGACAGCGGGACCGGCCGGCGTGCGCAAGGCCGTCGACTGTGTCGCGGGCCCCGTGGGCGCCCAGGTGTCCCAGGCGCTGGCTCCGGGAGGAGAGCTCGTGGTCTACGGCGCGCTCTCCACCCACCGGCAGACCGACCCGGCAGCGCTGACGATCCCGCTGCAGGCACGCTCGGTCATCTACGAGACGAAAACGGTCCGCGGCTTCTGGCTGAACCGCTGGTTCGGCGCCGCCTCACCCGAGGACGCGCTGCGCGCGCTGTCCAGGGTTCGCGGTCTCGTCGCCGACGAGGTGCTGAGCATCCCCGAGGGCCGCCCGTTCCCGCTCGAACGCTTCGCCGAAGCCATTTCCCTCGCCGAGAAACCCGCCCATGGCACCAAGCCGCTGTTCGTCTTCGAAGACGACCGAACCGGGGACACGTAGGAAGCGGCCGTCACGCCCCGCGGTACGGCCCCTCACCGGCGGGTCCTTCGCCGATGAGGGGCCACGCCGGGCTCACTTGCAGGTGCCGCTGCCCGAATCGTCGTACTGCAGCGCCGTGGAGTCGAAGCCGGGGCCGGGCAGGACCGGCTTGTAGTCCCAGCTGTAGCTGTGGGACTTGAGGGTGAGCTTCATGCCACCGAAGGCGCCGGCCTGGGCGGTGACCACGTTGGGGTTGTCGTAGTTGCCCGGCGTGCCCGCGAGGGTGTCGAGGGCCTCGCCGCCGGAGCCGACGATGAACTCCGGGATGCCGTGGGCCGGGTCGTACTGGCCGGCCGGGTTCATCGGGCGCAGCCGGGCGTACGCGTGCTCGTGGCCGTTCAGGACGAGCGTGGCGTGGTGCTGGTAGAGGAGCTTCCACCACGCGTCGGCCGCCGCGCCCTCGGTGCCGCCGGCGCCCGGCGCGGACGCGGGCACCGTGGCGGTCGAGGTCGCCGTGGCGCTGAAGGTCGGCTGGTGCCAGTACGCGATCGTGCACTGACGCGTGTTGGCGGCCAGGTCCCGCGAGAGCCACTGGGTCTCCTGGCCGAGGAGGCCGTCGTCCGTCGTGGAGCAGTCGTGCTTGAACGCGTCGGAGTCGCACTCGGCGTTGAGCGAGACGATGTGCCAGTTGCCGAGGTTGTACGAGTACCACCCCTGCTTGTCGGCGCTGTCGTCGCCGGCCTGGCCCTGCTCGTTCGGCGTGCCGGCCTGGTCGTGGCCGTTGAAGTAGCCGAAGTAGCCGGCACCGTTCTGCCCGGCCTCGTTGTCGCCCTTCTTGGCGTACGGGTAGTACTCGTGATTGCCCGGCGCCGGACGTTCGAGCATCTTCAGGCCGCCCCACGCCTGCTCGAAGGACTTCTCGAAGTCGCTCAACTTGCCGACCTGGTACTGCTCGTCGCCCAGCAGGGCCACGGCGTCGGGGTGCATGTCCGTGGCCTGCTTGGCGGTGGCGAACTCGGCGCTCATACCGCCCAGGGTCGGGCTGCCGCACTTGAGCGACGCCGGGGTGGCCGCGTTCTCGGTGTCGTCGGGCTCGCAGGCGATGTCGCCGACGGCCGCCAGGGTGTACGACGACGCGCGGTGCTGGGCGTAGGGCCAGTCGTTGTCGCTGTGGTCGGCTGCGGCGACGGCGGTGCCGGTGACCGCGAGGACGGCCAGGCCGACAGCGGCGGCGGAGACCTTGGTGGCGCGTCTCATGTGCGTGTCCTTCCAAGTACCGGGGTGACCAGCGCACGCTAGGCAGTCGGCCCGGTAGTTGCTACAAACGCGCTCCAACGGCTCGGTGAACTCCGTCCGCAGCTGGGTAAGTCCATCGGTTCCTGACGGAGCTCCGGGTCCAAGGGGACCTCTGGACGGTCGTTTTCAGCGGCCGCCCGCCCTTGAGGGCGTGCTTTCGTCGGCGTCGGAGCAGCCCTCATCGGACAACGCCGCCCGGCACGCTGAGGTGTGAGGTCAGCCCGTCTGCGGGGTCATAGGGTCCGGTCGGGACAACGTCTCGGACAGCGGCAGCCCGTCCCTTGCGGCAACGGTCCGACGCACCCGCAGTTCGGCCCGTGTTCGCGGACGGTACGTGGGCTCCTTGCCGCACCCGCAGACCGACAGCCCAGGACATCCACGACCCGGAGTGCCGCAGGTTCTGAGCGCGCCTGGCACTACCGCGATGATCTGACTGCCCTACGTTCGCAGCCACGACGGCAAGCGCCTCATCCCTGTCTAGTCCCAGCTGATGGCTGACGTTCTGGTCCCAGGTGATGCTTGACGGTAGGCCTAGACAACATCGGAAACCTTGTAGGGCTTGTTCGCCT
>NZ_JBVJTD010000015.1:0-272109 GCF_055605965.1 Streptomyces sp. NPDC037126 | reverse complement strand
ACCGCCACGCCGGTGGCCGGGTCGGCGACCGCGGAGACGTCGGCCTCCATGCGCTTGGAGCAGCCGGTGTCGGTCTGCCAGCTCGGCTTCGGGTCGTAGGCGGAGCAGCCGGAGCCGGTGCCCTCGGTGGAGTTGGTGTGCCACACCGACTCGCTCCAACCACGGGAGTTGGAGGCGGTGGTGAGCGCGGTGCCGCCGACGGCGGTCACGTACTGGGAGGTCGCCGGGTACTCGGCGCCGTAGGCGGAGTCACCGGAGGAGACGGTGATCGCGACGCCCGGGTGCTTGAAGTACTGGGTGTCCTCGCTGGTCTGGGTGGACGCCTCGGAGCCGCCCCAGCTGTTGGAGACGAACTTGGCGCCGAGGGAGACGGCCTCGTTCTCGGCGGTGCCGAGGTCGGAGTCGGTGGCGGAGTTGGCCTCGACCAGGTCGATGCTGCAGTTCGGGCAGACCGCGCTGACCATGTCGATGTCGAGCATCTCTTCGCCGGCCCAGCCGCTGTCGTTGGTCGGCAGCGAGGTGGTGGAGCCGGTCTGGCTGACCTGCTTGAAGCAGCCGTTGGCCTTGGTGCAGGAGGACAGGCCGTAGGTGGAGCGGTAGGTGGCCAGGTCCGACTCGGCGTTGGGGTCGTTGTAGGCGTCGACGATGCCGACGGTCATCCCGGAACCGGCCGACGTGGGCAGGTTGTAGGCGCTGTGGAGATTGGCTGGGGAGAGGCCGGAGGGGGCCGCGGCGGCGAGCGCCGAGGCGAGGCGCTGCTTGATGTCGGTACGGCGCTGGGCGAAGCAGGACGCGTGGCCGGGCTCGGCGGTGGCGCACAGGTGCTGGGTCGGCACCTTCTGGCCGGCCTTGCCGGTCGCGTGGAAGGTCTGCCGCTCGGGAGCGGTCAGCGCCTTGTTGTTCTGCGTGACCTTGGAGGTCTGAGAGTGGGTCGCGGCAGGCTGGGCGCCGGCCGTCGGTGCGGCGGTGAATCCGGCGACGGTCAGAGTGAGGGCGGGGAAGGCGACGGCGACGAGTCTTCGCAGACTCCGTCTCCGCCCGCTCGGGCGTGACTCACGCATGGGGTGCTGCCTCCGGTTGACGTGGGGTATCGCACTGGATGGGCAGGCCCGTGATTGCGCGTAGCGGCGGTGGAACCGCGCAGTCAGGAGCATGACACTCGCACGCGCCCTGCACGCCGGGTGAGCGTGACATGACAGGACGCGAGGGGAACGTAGACCGGAACGGGGCCTACCGGGCAGTACCGGGCCGAATTCTTTGCTTCTCCATAGAATGCGATTGGTCCCCTCATGGGGGCCGGCGCGTGCTGGCCAGGCGTTGGGCCCAGAGTTGGCCCTGGTGGGTCTCGATAGCGTCTTCCGTGATGGGGCTCATTCTGCTGATCAGCCTGAACTCCCTTCCGGGCCGCACAGCAACCGCAAGCGCTCCTCTCACCGTTGTCCAGCGTCTGTGGCACCCGCGACGAGCCCAATGACCCGTGCTCTCCCAACGGCGACGGGAGTTTCGCGGCACGCACCCCGGGGGGCGGTGCGGAAGATGTGGCCGATGAAGAAGTTCATGATCCAGATGTAGTGAGCAGAACGCTCGATCTTCTGGCGATGGTCCGACTGAGACCACGGCACAACCGTTCCCGTACTCTTCCTCAGAGCCGCCGCGCAGGACCGGCTTCGGAGGGGGCACGGACAACCGCGAGGGAGACGGCATGGGACCCGCTGACCGGCAGAGCGCCGGGGACTGGAACCGGGTCGGCGACCCGCCCCGGCCCAGAGGTGGTCGCATGAGCGAGTACGGCCACGACTACGGGTACGGGAATCCTCCTGAGTCGATACCTCACCCCGGCTACGGGCCCGATGCCGGCGCGGGCCACCTTCCCCCCTCTCAGGAGACAGGCCACGGGCACGCAACTGCGACCGCCGCCGAGCACGGCTCCGGTCACGGCCCCGAAGCGGGAGCCGGCGGTCACGGACACGGCCACTCGCACGGCCACAGTCACAGCCACGGGCCCGCGGCGCCGGTCTCCCGGCACCTGCGCAAGGTCATCGCGGCGATCCTGATCCCCTTCACCGCCGCGGTCGTGGTGGGGCTCGTCGTGCTGTGGCCGGGCGGAGCCCCGCCGCACAAGCGCACCGGTGTCGGCTTCGACCAGCAGACCCAGCAGGCGACGGTCACACGGGTCGTCGAGGTGAGCTGCAAGTCGGTGAACGCCTCCGGCGAGACCCCGACCGGCGACACCTCCACCGCCGAGGGCAGCTCGGCGCAGCAGGAGGCGAACGGCACCTGCCACAAGGCGACGATCCGGATCGACACCGGCAAGGACAGGGGTCGTACCTTCACCGAGATCGTGCAGCCCGACCAGGCGCGGCAGCTGCACCAGGGCGAGAAGGTCGTCACCGCCTACGAACCCTCCGCGCCCAAGGACCTGCAGTACTCGGTCACCGACGTCAACCGCCGCTTCCCGATGGGCCTGCTGGCCGGCATCTTCGCGCTCGCCGTCGTGGTGGTCGGCCGGCTGCGCGGCGTCATGGCACTGGTCGCGCTGGCCATCAGCTTCCTGGTGCTGAACTTCTTCATCCTGCCGGCGGTCCTGCAGGGCTCGAACCCGCTGCTGGTCGCGGTGGTCGGGTCGAGCGCGATCATGCTGATCGCCCTGTACATGTGCCACGGCCTGTCGGCCCGCACCTCGGTGGCAGTGCTCGGCACCCTGCTCTCACTGGCGCTGATCGGCCTCCTGGGCTCGGTGTTCATCGGCTGGGCCGCCCTCACCGGCAACACGGACGACCAAACCGGCCTGATCCACGGCCTGTACCCGAAGCTCGACATGAGCGGCCTGCTGCTCGCCGGCGTCATCATCGGCTCCCTCGGCGTGCTCGACGACGTCACCGTGACCCAGACGTCGGCCGTCTGGGAACTGCACGACGCCAACCCCACGATGGGCTGGCGCGGACTGTACCGGGCGGGCATCCGCATCGGCCGCGACCACATCGCCTCCGTCGTCAACACCCTCGTCCTCGCCTACGCGGGCGCCGCGCTGCCGCTGCTGCTCCTCTTCTCCATCGCCCAGAGCGGCGTGACCACGGTCGCCAACAGTGAGCTGGTCGCCGAAGAGATCGTGCGCACACTGGTGGGCTCGATCGGCCTGGTGGCATCGGTACCGGTCACCACGCTCCTCGCCGCCCTGGTCGTCTCGGCAGACCGGCCCGGTCCGCAGACGGACACGGCCGCAGCGGGCGCGTCGGCCACTGGCCGAGCACCTGCCAGCCGGGGCGGACGTCGACGGAAGCGTTGAGACCGTGTCCTACATGGTGGGACAGAGGAGCACCGGCTCACCTTCGACTTCTCCGGCTTCGTCCTGCTGTGCCATGACGACCTCCAAGACGACATCGTCGCCCTGGCCACCTGGTGCACGGTCAAGACCCGTGGAGCCCTGAAGACGCAGTACCGGCACCTGGCAGCCTGCCGTTCACCGGTCACCTACCCGATCAAGCTCGCCGACATGATGCGGACCCCGCTGCCGCCGCACACCCCGCCGCAGCCCGCGGGCATCCCGCCGCTTCACGCGGCCGGGGCTTCCTCGAAGTGGCTCGGTCTGCCGTCCTGCACAATCAGGCGGCCCCTGGGGGCGGCTTGCTGGTGGGGCAGGAGGGTCCACGTGCCGTCCCTACGGTGGAGGGCCGTCGAGTGCCAGGGGGTCGTCCAGGCGTCCGGCGCGTCGAGGAGGCGGATGCCGAATTTCGGGGCGCCGGTGGGCTGGGGGTGGATGGAGAGGCGTACGGCGCGGGGGTGGTGTTCGGCGATCAGGGTGCCCCAGGCGCGGCTGCGCTGGATGACGCCGTACGCCCGTTGTCTGCATGCGCGTTGGAGGGCGGAGCGGGTGCCGGTCCAGCCGGCGGTGTCCTCGACGAGGAAGCGGGTGATGCCCCGGTAGAGGGCGAGGGCCTGGTCGTCGCCGCGGACCTCGGCGCGGAGGGCCTCCAGGGTGGGGGCGTAGCGCGCATGGATGTGGGTCCGTTTCGTGTCGTGCGGGAGATCGCCGAGGACGTCGCGCAGGTCGAAGACGGACAGTCTGTCCAGTCCCATCCGGTCCATCTGTATGCGTAGGTCGTCGGCGTAGGCGTCGATGTGCTCGTCGGGAACGCCGATGAGGTCGCCGAAGACGTGGCCGTCGGAGCAGATGATCACGCGGGCACCGGGTGGGTAGACCCGTTCGATCGTGGTGCACAGGGTGTTCAGGAAGGCCAGAGAGAGGCGTTCACCCTGGTCAGGCAGGTGGCCGAGGACTTTGGTCGGGTTGGGGGACTTGCACGGGAAGCCGGGCAGAGTGAAGACGACAGGGGCGCCGTCGCGGATGAAGCGGGCGATGCGGCGGACCTGATGAGGAAGCGCTTCCACAGGGGCGGGAAGAGGAGCGTGGTCGCGATCGGTCGTGCGGTGGTGGGGCAGGAGCAGGTTCAGGATCTCCTTGCCGATGCGGGTGGGGAGGGCGTCCGACGCGACCGTCAGTGGCATGTCGTTTCTCCGTGAGGACCAGGCAGTACGAGGGCACGTCGGCATGACGCCGTGGCGGGACATGCGAGCCAGGCGCCGATGCTCGGTGTGCGGGTGGGTCAGCTGGGGCCGGGCCGACTGGTGGAGCGGGACCCGGTCAGCGATACGTCGCTGTCAGAGGCGGCGGTCGTAGTCGGCGGGCAGGTGGTTGGTGCCGCGGCCGAGGACGGCCGGGATCCACTCGATGTCCTCGTCTCTGATGGTCAGATGGAGGCCGGGGAGGCGGGTGAGGAGGGTGCCGAGGGCGATCTGGAGTTCGGCGCGGGCCAGGGCGGCGCCGGGGCAGAAGTGGATGCCGTGGCCGAAGGCGAGGTGGGGGTTGGGGCTGCGGTCGAAGTCCAGGGTGTCCGGGTCGGAGAAGCGGCGCGCGTCGCGGTTGGCGGCGCACAAGGAGACGATCACGGAGTCGCCGGCCGGGACCTTCGCGCCGTGCAGGTCGCTGTCCTGGTCGAAGAAGCGCCAGGTGGTGAGTTCGAAGGCGCTGTCGTAGCGCAGGAGTTCCTCGACGGCGCGGGGCAGCAGGCCGGGGTCGTCGCGCAGGCGGGCCAGTTGGTCGGGGTGGCGAAGCAGAGCGATCAGGGCCGTGGTGATCTGGTTGGTGACCGGCTCCTGGCCCGCGACGAGCAGCTGGAAGATCATCGAGTCCAGCTCTTCCTGGGAGAGTTCGCGGCGGTCGCGGGCCACGACGAGGCGGCTGAGCAGGTCGTCGTCCCAGTGATCGCGCTTGTGGGCGACGACGTCGGCGATGTAGCTCTGCAGGCCGTGCAGCCGGGTTTCGTACAGCGGGCGTCCAGGGTCGGTGGGGCCGACCGGCTGGACGACCTTGCCCCAGTCGCGGTCGAAGCGGGCCGCGAGGTCCTGCGGGAGGCCGATGACTTCGGCGAGGGCCTGGAAGGGGAAGTGGGCGGCGAAGCCGGTGACGAGGTCAGCGGGGCCCTGCTCCGGCAATGCGTCGACGAGGGAGTCAGCGAGGTCCTGGAAGCGCGGGCGGAGCTGCTCGATGCGCCGCGGGGTGAAGGCGTCGGTGACGAAGCGGCGCATCCGGGTGTGCTGGGGCGGGTCCTGGTGGAGGAGGTGCACCTGGAGTTGGGAGTGCTGGGGCTCGGGCATGATCGAGGCTCGGGCCAGCCAGCGGTCGTTGCCGCGGTCGTGGTTCTTGCCGAGGCGGTCGTCGTTCAGCGCAGAGTACGCGGCCTCGTAGCCGGTGACGAGCCAGGCTTGGACGCCGCTGGGGAACAGGACCCGGTGGACCGGACCGGCCTCGCGCATCTGCTCGTACAGAGGGTAGGGGTTGGCCTTGTAGGGGCAGCCCATCAGTGGGACCGGGTCGGGCAGCACGTCCGCATCGGTGGCGGGTATCGGTTCCTGGAGAGTCACGGAAAGGCTCCTCAAAGGGCGAGTTCGGGCTGGTAGTGGTCCAGCCACAGGGCGAGGTCGACGACGCGTTCGAGGCGCAGGCGGTGGCCCCACTCCAGCCGGTCGGGCGGGGTGTCGAGGCAGGGCTTGATCCGGGTCTCGTCGGCCAGGGCACGGACCTGTTCGGCGGCGAGGGCGTCCCGGGCCATCTGCTGAAGGCCGCGGTTGTAGTCGGGGTGATGGGTGGCCGGGTAGTGGTTCTTCGGGCGGTGCAGCACCGATTCCGGGGCGAGGCCGGCACCCATCGCGCGCAGGAGGCTCTTCTCGCGGCCGTCGAAGCTCTTCAGCGCCCAGGGCGTGTTGAACGCGTACTCGACGAGCCGGTGGTCGCAGTACGGGACACGGACCTCCAGGCCCTGCGCCATGCTGAGGCGATCCTTGCGGTGCAGGAGCTGGCGCAGCCAGCGGGTCAGGGACAGGTGCTGCATCTCGCGTTGGCGGTGTTCGGCGGGCGTCTCGCCTTCCGTGTGCGGTACCGCGGCCAGGGCGGTGCGGTAGGTGTCGTCGCGGAACTCGGCGATGCACAGGTCGAGTTCGGGGTTCAGCGGCACGGCGGCCTCGTCGCCCGTCACCAGCAGCCACGGGAAGGTCTGTGCGGCCAGCGCCTTCGGGTTGTGGAACCAGGGGTAGCCACCGAAGACCTCGTCGGCCGCCTCGCCGGAGAGGGCGACGGTGGAGCGCCGACGGATCTCGCCGAACAGCAGGTACAGCGAGGTGTCCATGTCGCCGACACCGATGGGTGAGTCGCGGGCCACGACGACGGCCTTGCGGTGCTCCGGGTCGAGCAGGGCGCGCGGGTCGAGTACGACGGTGCTGTGGTCGGTGCCGATGAAGGCGCCGGCTTCGGTGGCGTAGGGCGTGTCGTGGCCGGTGCGCAGGACGTCGCCGGTGAACTGTTCCGCCTGGTCGCTGTAGTCGACGGCGTAGGAGCGGATCCGGGCGTCCGGGCCTTCGCGCCGGCGCAGTTCGTCGGCGAGCAGGGCGGTCAGGACGGTGGAGTCGATGCCACCGGAGAGCAGGCTGCACAGCGGGACGTCCGCTTCGAGCTGGCTGCGGGCCGCGGTACCGACCAGGGCGCGGATCCGCTCGATGGCAGTGTCCTGGTCGTCGGTGTGACCGGCGGCCTCCAGCTGCCAGTAGCGGCGTTCGCGGATGCCGGCCCGGTCCAGGACGAGCACGCCGCCCGGTTCGACCTCCCTGACTCCGGACCAGACGGTCGGGCCGGTGTTGAACAGCAGGCTGTACGCCTCCCGCAGCCCGTCCGCGTCCACCCGCGGCCGTATCTCCGGATGGGCGAAAAGCGCCTTCGGCTCGGACGCGAAGGCCAGGCCACCGTCGACGGCCGCCCAGAACAAAGGCTTCACCCCGAGCCGGTCACGGACCAACACCAGCCGCTGGGCGCACTCGTCCCATACGGCGAAGGCGAACATGCCCTCCAGGTGCTCGGCCACCGCCTCCCCCCACTCGGCGTACGCGCGCAGCACCACCTCGGTGTCACTGCGCGTGCGGAACTCGTGGCCGCGGGCGCGCAGTTCGGTGCGCAGTTCGTGGTGGTTGTAGACCTCGCCGCTGTAGGTGAGCACGAGGTCCGGCCGGTCGGGCCGCTCGGTCATGGGCTGTACGCCGCCTTCGAGGTCGATGACGGCCAGGCGTCGGTGGCCGATCGCGGCGCGCTCGCCGAGCCAGACGCCTGCGGCGTCGGGTCCGCGTGGGGTGAGGGTGGCGGTCATGGCCTCGATGACCGGGGCCTGGGTGCGGGCGTCGCTGTGGAAGGACACCCAGCCGGTGATTCCGCACATGGGGAGGACTCCTCGGTCAGGAACGGTGGGCGGCGGAAGCGTCGCCGGTGGACATCTCTTGCTCGAACGCCGGCCTGCGTCCCGGCAGTGCGAGCAGGGGTACGGCGAGACAGGCGGCGGTTGCCGCCAGGGTCAGCCCGGCCGTCACGCCGTCATCGCCTCCGGTCAGGCCCCAGGCGGCGGTGGCCAGGGCCGGGCCGAGGGTGAAGCCGAGGCTGCGGGCCAGCTGTACGGAGGAGCCCACGGTCGCCGTGCGGTCCGGTGGGGCGGCGCCCATGACGAGGGCCTGGGTCGGGCCGCCGTTCAGGCCCATGCCGAGGCCGGCCAGCGCCAGCCGCCAAGCCACGTCCACCGGTGACCAGTCGCCCCCCAGCGGAACGAGGAGGAGCAGACCGGCGGCGGTGAGGGCGGCGCCGGTGACCGCCACCGGCCGAGACCCGCACCGGTCGGCGAGACGACCGCCAACCGGCCCGGCCAGCCCCATGCCGAGCGGGAAGGCGAGGACGGTCAGCCCGGTCGTGGTGGCGCTGACGCCGTCGTCGCGCTGGAGGTGCAGGGCGACGACGTAGTGCATCGCCGCGAACCCGGCCGCCAGCGCGAGCACCGCCGTATGCGCCCGGATCAGCCCCGTCGCCCGCAGTACGCCGGCCACCGGACGGCCGCCCGGCCCCCGCAGCCACCACCACAACGGCGGTACGGCGGCGAGCGCGAGCACCAGCGCCCCCGGGCTTCCCGGCGCCAGGGTCAGCGCCAGCAGCAGGGCGGCCACGCCGGAACCCACCAGCACGGCATCCGCCGCCGACCGCCGGTCGGGCAGGCGCAGGCCCCCGTCCCTCGGCATCGCCCTCCACGCCACGACCAGGGCAAGTAGACAGAAGGGGATCTTGACCAGGAAGACGGCGCGCCAGCCCAGGTGGTCCAGCAACAGTCCGCCCACCGCCGGGCCGGCCACGGCACCCAGCGGGCCCAGCGTCGCGGGCACGCTCATGGCCCGCGCGCGCAGTTCCGGCCGTACCGAACGCAGGGCGAGAACCGGCATCAGCACGAAGAGCACTGCCCCGAACGCGCCCTGGGCGAGGCGGGCGGCGATCAGCCAGGACGCCCAGGGTGCGGCGGCCGCGAGCGCGCTGCACAGACCGAAGCCCGCGGTCGCGACCAGCAGGGCCGAGCGCATCCCGACCCCGTCCAGCCACCGGCCGACCGGCAACAGCAGCGCGACCAAGGGCAGTTGATAACCCAGGACCGCCCACTGTGCGGTCCTGGCGGAGACGTGCAGGCCGTCGGCGATGTCCGCCAGGGCCACGTTGACGATGTTCATGTCGAGCATCGCCACGAACGACAGCAGGCCGGCCACCGCAACGAGCAGCCAGCGGTCCTCGCCGCCGACGGGTATGTGGCCGGGCTGCTGCGAACCGGGACTGTGGCCTGTCACCGTTGCCGCCCCTCACGGTCGTGGGTGGGCTGCCGGACGGCAGCCTCGTCCCACAAGTCGGGAGGGATCGCACACGAGTTCCCGAGCGCGTCCAAAAATCATGGCGGGCAGGCTGAAACTGCCCGCGCCGATCAGTCGCGGCGGCCGCCACGTGGTGCCTTGCCCGGCACGGCCGACTCCACCAGCAGGTACAGCAGCACGCAGAAGAGGAGCCCGGCGGCACAGCCGACGGCCGCGCCGAGCGCTCCGTCGACGACGGCTCCCAGCCAGCCGTACCCGGCTACGAGAACGGCGACGGTGGCCGTGAGCAACGGCCAGGCTCCCCCGTTGATCCGTGCCCGGCCGCGCCGGATCGTCCTGGGCTCAGGGTCCCAGGGCCATACCGCGTGGGAACCGCCGTGCACGTCGTGCCGGAGCCGCGCCATGCGACCGCCCTCCCCCACCGTGCTGAACACGCCCGCTGCCCGGTGCGTGCCGCGGAGGGTTCTTTCCCTGCCGCCGGACATCGAATCGGCGTGCCTACGGCGGAACTCCGGGCTCCGCTCAGCCGACTACTGAGGCGACGGTGTCGACCTGAACATCCTCGTTCGGGCGTCCGTACGCCACGCCAAAGCCCCGTCCGCATACAGGAGTTAATCCATGGACCAGAAGCAGTACAACGTCACGGGAATGACCTGCGAGCACTGCGCGGCGAGCATCAGGGAAGAGGTCTCCGAGGTACCCGGGGTGAGCGAAGTCGTGGTCGACCTCGCCGCCGACGCCGTCACCGTGCACGGCACGGACCTTGACGACGAGCGGCTGCGCGCGGCGATCGTCGAGGCCGGGTACGACATCGCCGACTCGATCGCCGCCTGAATCCGGGCGGACGGCTGAGTGGGCAGGACGTGACCGGCGTCCTGCCCGAGCCCGTTCATTCCCGGTTGGGTGTCTCCAGCGGCACGACTGTCGGTGCCTCGTCCGCCGGCGTCCGGTGGTCGAAGGCGATAAGCGGGTCACCGGTCAGGGGATGGTCCACCACCGCCGCTCGCACTCCGAAGACCTCCGCCATCAGCGGGGGCGTGAGGACTTCCCGCGGCGGGCCGGAGGCGACCACCGATCCGGCGTGCAGGACGTGGAGGCGGTCGCAGACGGAGGCCGCGGCGTTCAGGTCGTGCAGCGACACCAGGGTCGTACGGCGCTGGGCGCGCAGGAGCGCGAGCAGGTCGACCTGGTGGCGGATGTCGAGGTGGTTGGTCGGTTCGTCCAGCACCAGGATGTCCGGGTTTTGTGTGAATGCCCTTGCCAGCAGCACGCGTTGGCGTTCACCGCCGGAGAGGGCTGTGAAGCGGCGTCCGGCCTGCTCCGCCATGCCGACGTCGGTGAGCGCCTGCGCGACGATGTCCCTGTCGGAGGCGTCCTCCCCGGCGAAGGCCCGCTTGTAGGGCGTACGGCCCATGGCGACGACCTCGCGCACGGTCAGCTCGAAGTCGCTCCCGCGCTCCTGCGGCAAGGCCGCCACGTGCCGCGCCGACTGGAGCGGGGTCATCTCCCGCAGGTCGGTGTCGGCCAGCAGGACCCGCCCGGCGGTGGGCTTGAGGTGCCGGTAGACGGTGCGCAGGAGCGTGGACTTGCCGCTTCCGTTCGGGCCGACCAACCCGGTGATCTCGCCCTCGGCGGCGACGAGATGGGCGCCCGCGACGACCCTACGGCCCGCGTAGGCGACGGACAGGTCCTCGATGTCGATCCTCAACTGCCGCTCCCCAGACGCCGGTCCAGCAGATACAGCAGGGCCGGAGCCCCCAGCAGCGAGGTGACCACGCCGACCGGCAGCTCCTGCGTGTCCATCGCCGTACGGCACACGATGTCGACCACCACCAGGAGCAGGGCCCCGAACAACGCGGAGACCGGCAGGAGGCGTCGGTGATCGCCGCCGACGACCAGACGGCAGACGTGCGGCACCATCAGCGCGACGAACGCGATCGCGCCGGAGACCGCCACCAGGACACCGGTCAGCACGCTGGTCACGGTGAACAGCTCGCGGCGCAGCCGGGTGACGTCGATGCCGAGTCCGGCGGCCGTCTCGTCGCCCATCAGCAGGGCGTTCAGGCCCCGGGCGCGGGCCTGGAGCCACAGCACGGCGGCGGGTACGGCGACGGCGGGTACCGCGAGCAGTTCCCACGTCGCTCCGCTGAGGCTGCCCATGAGCCAGAACAGGACGCTGTGGGTCTGCTGCTCGTCCCCGGCCTGCAACACCAGGTAGCTGGTGAACCCGGACAGGAACTGGCCGATGGCGACCCCGGCCAGCACCAGCCGCAGCGGCGCGAACCCGCCGCCGCGCCGGGCCACCGCCCACACCAGCGCGAACGTCGCCAGCGCGCCGACGAAAGCCGCCCCGGACAGGCCCAGTCCCAGTGCCCCGCCGGCGCCGAGGCCGAGGACGATCGCGGTGACCGCGCCGAGGGAGGCGCCGTTGGAGATGCCCAGCAGGTAGGGGTCGGCCAGCGGGTTGCGCACCAGGGCCTGTACGGCCGTTCCGACGACACCGAGTCCCGCGCCGACGAGAGCGGCGAGCAGGGCGCGCGGGACGCGCAGCTGCCAGACGATGAGGTCGTCCGTGCCGGGGCGGGGCGCCTCGCCGGACAGCCGCCGCCACACCACGCTCCACACCTCGCCCGGCGGGATCGACGTCGAGCCCCAGGCCACGGCGGCCGTCAGCGCGGCCAGCAGCACCACGGCCAGAACCGCCGCCAGCGGAGCGGCGGGCAGGCTGCCGCGCTCCTCCGCGGCCGCGGCTTTCCGGCGCACCAGGGTGAAGGCCACGGTCAGGCGACCTTGCCCGGGTAGAGGGTCTTGGCGATGGCCTCGACCGTGTCGGCGTTCTCGACTCCCGCGATGGTGGTCTGCTCGGAGCCGATGCGCAGGAAGTGGCCCTCCTTGACCGCCTTCAGGCCCCTGGTGGCGGGGTTCGACTTCAGCCACTGCTCGGCCTCGTCGAACGCCTTCTTGTTCGCTGCCTCGCTGCCGCGGTTGCGGACGCCGAGCTGGATCCAGTCGGGGTTCTTGGCGATGACATCCTCCCAGCCGACCTGCTTGTAGTCGCCGTCGCAGTCGGCGAAGACGTTGCGGGCTCCGGCCAGGGTGATCACGGCGTTGGCGATCTGGCGGTCGCAGGTGACGGAGGGCTGCTTCGTACCGGCGTCGTAGTCGAAGAAGAAGTAGGTCGGCCGGTTGCTCTCCGCCGTGCCGCCGACCGCCTTCTGGACGGCGGCCACCTTCTCCTTCATCCCGGCGACGAGTTTCTGCGCCTGAGCGCTCGTGCCGGTGACCGCGCCGAGGGAGGTGATGTCGGCCTCGACAGCGGACAGGTCGGTCACCGGGGTCTTGCTCTGGGCGGCGCAGGCGGTGGACTTCAGGTAGATGTGCTTGATCCCAGCCGCCTTGAACTCATCCGCCGTCGGCGCGTCGCCCACCCCTCCGCCGCCCATGCTTCCCATGGAGGCGAAGGTGTCGATGTAGAGGTCGGCGCCGGAGCCCAGCAGCTTCTCCTTGGGAATCACGGTCTGGCTGAGCACCTTGACCTTCCGCGCCTGCGCGTCGAGCGCGCCGGGCAGCGTGCCCTTGCCGGGCGGGAATCCCGTGCCGATCACCTGGTCGCCGGCGCCGAGGCGCAGCAGCAGCTCCAGACTGGAGGCGTTGCTGGTGACGATTCTCTTCGGCGCGCTGGAGAAGGTGGTCCTGGCCCCCATGCAGTCCGTGACGGACACCGGATAGCCGCCGGAAACCGCCTTCCCGGCCTGCCCCGTGTTCCCGTCCGCCGTGTCCTTCCCCCCGCCGCCGCAGCCCGCCACCAGCAGGCCGCCGAGCACGACGGCCGCGGTACCGCCCCACACACGAGAACGCATCGAACAACTCCTGGATCCACTCGGTACACGGGCGAGCTTTCGTCACCCGCTCCAGTAGTCGGAGCGAAGGTGCCTTGAGTTCCCGGCCAGTTGGCGATCCGGCTCAGGTGAACCGCTCCCGGTGCTCCAGCGGCGGCGAGGGTGCCGGCGCCGTTCTTCCAGCCGGCACCGGCACCCTTCCGGGGCGTCAGGCCGCCGGCGCGGCAGCCTCGGCCGCCTCGTCCAGCAGGTCCATCAGCGTTGCGCGGGCGCGGGCCACGCGGGAGCGGACCGTGCCGATCGGGCAGTCGCTCACCTCGGCGGCCTCCGCGTAGGGCAGGCCGAGCAGCTGCGTGAGGGTGAACGCCTCCCGGCGGTCGTCGGGCAGCGAGGTCAACAGATCGAGCAGTGCGATGCCGTCGTCGAAGCCGGGCAGGTCGCACGGCTGGGCCAGCTCGACGGCCAGCTGCCAGTCCGGTACGTCGGCCAGGCGTGGCCGGGCGGCGGCGTACCGGTAGCTGTCGATCACCGCACGGCGGGCGATGGACAACAGCCAGGCCCGCGCCGAGGAACGCCCCTCGAAGCGGTGCAGGCTGCCGAGCGCCCGCAGGAACGTGTCCTGCGCCAGATCGTCCACGGCCTGGGGGTCGCCGCACAGATGGGCCACGTAACGCTGGACGTCCCGGTGCAAGGCGCCCACGAACTGCTCGACCGCGTCCGCGTCACCGCCCCGGGCGGCCAGCGCCCAAGCGGTGATTGATTCGTCGAGCGCTGCCGGGGTGTCACTCCGGGAGCGCGAGGTGGGCAGGGCAGAGGTATTCACCTGGTGTCCTTCTCGGGTCAACCGTGATCCGGACCTGGGCGCGCCACAGCGCGCGGTCCGGTGAAAGTGGGAGAGACGGCCCTACGGCGTCGCTGTGGCGCTACAGCGCCTGTGCGGTCGTACGGCCGTGGCCCGAGGCGCGACCGGGCAGCCGGGCAGCCTCGGGAAACCAGCTGTCTTCAGACGACAGCCGTCCCCACCGGCGGACCCCGAGACGTGATCGCGTGGACGAGGAGGAGAAAACGCGGCGCGCGGTCCGAGCGGCAGCGCCGCACCCGGACGCGTGGGCGGTCAGGGGTGACCGGAAGGGCGAGCACCAGCCGCAGTGGGGCTGCCAGCCATCCGGCGGCGGCCCGCAGGATCCGGAAGGTGGCCTTCTCGCCGTACGCCAGCCACAGGCCGCACAGCACCGCGGCGAGCAGGTGGGCGGCGAGCATGCCGAACGACGGCGAACCGCCGTCCATGGAGTGTCCCATGTGATCCATGGGGCTCATGCCCGTGTGGCCCCTGTGCATGGCGCCCATGTCCATGGAGCCCATCCGCATCGGGCCCATGCCGATGGAGCCGTCCATGGAGCCCATGCCGCTCATGTCCATGGATGCGGAGCCGTCGGACGTGCCGGACGTCGACTGGGCGTAGGAGAACGCCTCGTGGAGCACCGTCTGGGCGGCGATCACGACCGTCACGATGAACGGCAGCCCGCGCTCACGCCCCGCCAGACACCAGCCCACGGCACCGGTCACGGCCCCGCCGGCGGCCAGCGCCCACGCCGGCACGTCGCTGCCGGACATCAGGACGTGGCCCAGGGCAGCGAGCAGCACGCACATGGCCGCGAACACCGCGGCCCGCATCGCGCGAGCACACCACCCTGCTGTCATGGCGCCTCATCCTCGCATCCGGGCTTCGGTCGTCATGCGTGGGTACGGACATTCACGGGGGACCGTACTCAATCCGCAGGGTGTGATCCAGCCCACGACAACGGACTGGAACTCGACGACACTCTGCCCCGACGTCTAGGAGACGACTCCTCCGGCACGAGGGTGGGCGATCAGCGGCCGCTGTTGCTCGGGCGGATCACGACCGCGATCGTCTCGACCGGCGCGCTGCGCTCGAAGTACAGCGTGAACGGCACGAGGTCACCTGCCCGCCAGCCTGCCCCGGCCCGCAACGTCACGTCCACACCGCGCGGCGACATGGACAACCCGCCGCCCGCCGGGACGCCGGCCGAGGGCATGTCCGACTTGTAGGCGGCCCGGCCGCCCAGCATGCGGTGCCCGCTGAGGGTGATCCGGCCGTGCGTGGCGGTGGACGTCACTTCCACCAGCCGGTCGTCCGCGCCACCGACGTTGGCGATGTTGAAGAGCGCCGCGGTGTCCGTGCTGTCCCCGTACGGCAGGAGGACCCGCCCGTTCGAGACGGTGATCCGCGCCGGGCTGCCCGCCTTCCCGGCCCCCGCCCAGGTCGTCAGGCCGCCCAGGGCGAGGCTGCACGCGGCCACGGGCGCGAGCGCGGCGAGAAAGGTGTCAGTCAGTCGACGGCGAGTGGGTCGCCAGAGATTCCGCTCGGTCATCGGGTGCGCCTCCGGGCGGGGACGGGCAAGGGCTGCCAGGCGCGCAGCCGCAGGCTGTTGCCCACGACCAGCAGCGAACTCACCGACATCGCCGCGGCGGCGAGCATCGGATCGAGCAGGCCGACCATGGCGAGCGGCACGGTCACGACGTTGTAGCCGAAGGCCCAGACGAGGTTGGCCCGGATCGTGCCCAGCGTGCGCCGGGCGAGCCGGACCGCGTCCGCCAACGCCTCGATGTCCCCGCGTACCAACGTCACGTCGGCGGCCCCGATGGCCACGTCCGTGCCGCTGCCCATGGCGATGCCCAGGTCGGCGCCGGCCAGGGCCGCGGCGTCGTTCACTCCGTCGCCGATGACCGCGACGCGGTGGCCCTGCTCCTGCAGGTCCCGTACGAGGTCGGCCTTGGCCTCGGGGGTGCAGCGGGCGTGCACCTCATCGATACCCAGGGCTGCGGCCACGGCGCGCGCGGGTGCCTCACGGTCACCGGTGGCGAGCACCGGCCGCACGCCGAGGCGCCGCAGCCGGTCCACGGCCCGGTAGCTTCCGGACCGTACGACGTCCCCGACCTCGATCAGCGCCTCGGCCACACCGTCCACCCGGACCAGGACGGGCGTGTGGGAGGCGGCCTCGGCCACCGGCAGCGCGTCCGCCAGGGCGGTGGGCAACTCGCCGTCCGCGGCGAGGACTTCCACCAGCCGGCCCTCGACCAGGCCGCGCACGCCCCGCCCCGGCACTGCGGCGAACTCACTCACGTCCGGCAGCGTCCCCTCGGGGAGTTCCCGCCGGGTGTAGGAGGCGATCGCGCGGCCCAGGGGATGCTCCGAGCCGTGCTCGACGGCCCCGGCCAGTCGCAGCAGCGCCTCCTTGCCCGGTCCGTCGGGTACGACCGTGACGCGGGCGACGGTCATGTGGCCGGAGGTGAGTGTGCCGGTCTTGTCCAGGACGACCGTGTCGATGTGCTGGAGCCCCTCCAGTGCCTGGGGTCCGCTGACGAGGACGCCCAGTTGGGCACCACGGCCGGTCGCGGCCATCAGCGCGGTCGGCGTGGCCAGGCCGAGCGCGCACGGGCAGGCCACGACGAGGACGGCCACGCACGCGGTGACGGCGGCCTGCGGGGCGGCCCCGGCGCCGAGCCAGAAGCCGAGACAGGTGACTGCCAGCGTCAGCACGACGGGGACGAAGGCGCCTGCCACCGTGTCGGCCAGCCGCTGCGCCCGCGCCTTGCCTGCCTGGGCCTCGGTCACCAGCCGGGTGATCCGGGCGAGCTGTGTGTCGGCGCCGACGGCCGTGGCCTTCACCAGCAGCAGCCCGCCGGCGTTGACAGCACCGCCGACCACCGCCGAACCCGGCCCGACCTCGACGGGTTCGCTCTCGCCGGTGACCAGGGACAGATCGACGGCTGAACTGCCTTCCACGACCTGCCCGTCGGTGGCCACACGCTCCCCCGGCCGCACCACGAAAGCCTGCCCCACCCTCAACCGCGCGACCGGAACGAGCTGTTCGCCGTTGTCGTCACGGATCGTTACTTCCTTGGTGGCGAGTTGGGCCAGCGACCTGAGTGCCGCCCCGGTCCCACGCCTGGCCCGCGCCTCCAGGAAGCGCCCCGCCAACACGAACAGAGGTACGCCGACGGCCGCTTCCAGATAGAGGTGCGCCGCGCCGTCCGAAGCCGAGGGCACCACAGTGAACGGCATCCGCATGCCGGGCTCTCCCGCACCGCCGAGGAAGAGCGCGTAGGCGGACCAGGAGAAGGACGCCACCACACCCAGCGACACCAGGGTGTCCATGGTCGCCGCCGCATGCCGAAGCCCACGCGCCGCACGCACGTGGAAGGGCAACGCGCCCCACACGGCGACCGGCGCGGCCAGCGCGAAGCACAGCCACTGCCAGTTGCGGAACTGCAGCGCGGGCACCATCGACAGCACGAGCACGGGCACTGCGAGCAGCGTGGTGATCAGCAGCCGGCCCCACTCCTGGCGAGCATCCTCGGACTCGCCCGCGTCCGTGGCCTCGCGCGTCTCGGGCTGTTCGGGCGTTTCGGGAAGGGCAGCCGTGTAGCCGGCCTTCTCGACGGCGGCGACGAGTTCCTCGGGGTTGATCCCGGGCGGGTGGTTCACGCGCGCCCGTCCAGTGGCCAGATTGACGGTCGCCGTGACCCCTTCCAGCTTGCCGAGCTTCTTCTCGACGCGCCTCACACAGGCCGCGCAGGTCATGCCGCCGACGGTCAGGTCCGTCGTCACCAGGCCGACGGCCACAAATTCCGCACTCATCAGTGGCCACCCCCGGGCATGTTCTCCATGCCAGCCGTGCCGCCGCCCCCGCCGTCACCCCGGCTGGTGCCGGTGCCGTGCATGCCGGGCGCGACGGGTCCTGCGGCGGCACCGACGGCGTACGACACCGTGAACACCAGCGCCAGCAGGAGAAGGAATCCGCACAGGGCGGGCGGAGGCACCAGCTTCCGCAACACCGCACCCGCGCCGGAGGAGATTTGCCTGGACTCGTCCATCAACCGCGTCTCCAGATCACGTCGTACGGCGTCGGTCGGATCGCGCCGTACTGCATCAGGAGTCGGAGCCGCCGGGGGGCGAGTTCCGGAGCAACATTGTGGTCCGCGTCACGTGAGGGACAACTGTGCCGGGGGTCGCGGCGACGGATCGATGCCCTGCCGACGGCTACCGTCGGCAGGGCAGGTTGCGCTACTTCGCCTGGGATCCGGCAGAACGGCCGCGCACGACGGCAAAGCCCGCCGCGGCCAGGCCCAGCACGCCGACGACCAGCCCGGCGATGCCGAGACCGCGGGCGGTCGAGTCGCCGGCCGATGCGGTCGGCTTGACACTCTCGGAGCCCTTCGAACTCGCCGTCGAAGCGGTCGAGGTGCCACCGCCGTCCTCCGCGCCCTTGGCGGTGAGCTTGAGCACGGGTGCCGGGTTCTCCGGCTCCTGGCCGCCCTGTGCCTCCTCGATCCAGCGGACGATCTTGCCGTCGGAGTAGGTCTGCAGGGTCTTGAAGGTCAGCTGGCCGGTGCCGTCGGGCAGCTGGCCGAAGGCGACATTGAAGTCCTCGTATTGCCCGGGTGCGATCTTCCCGCCGGTGAAGGTGATCTCGGAGGCGGCGTCGGTGATGGTGCCGTCGTCGGTCTTGACGGGCGTCTTGAGCTTGGTGTCGGTGACCTGGGCGGTCCAGCCGTCCTGCGGATGGACCAGGACGCCGAGGACGGGGTGGTCGGTGGGCAGGAAAACCTGGACCTCAGTGGTGGAGGCGTTGTCCTCCTCGTTGGGGACGCGGAAGGTCAGGACGCCGTCGGTGGCGCCCTTGGCGTAGCTCTCGGGGTGGACGGTGACGTGCGCGGAGGCGACGCCTGCCGCAGCGAGGAGTCCCGCGGCGGTCAGGGCGGTCACGGCGGCCGCGCGGCGCAGGGTGGTGCGGGTCCTGGACATGAGGTGAGGGATCTCCGTACGGAACAAGGGATGTCGGGTTCAGATCGCGTACGACATCCCGGGCGGCGGCCCCCGCCGGTGAACGGCGTACCTCAGCCGTACCTGCCGCAACACCCACGGCTCGCCGGCGGCCCTACGCACAAGCCCCGGCCCGGCCGGTGCGCGCCACGCCCCGCCGGCCACCTGCCACCAGGCGGCAAGCCCCGGCACGAACGCGACCGCCCACCGCAGCAGCGACCACAGTGCCGCCTCACCGCGCCGCAGCCACCAGGTCAGCAGCAGGGCCGCCCCGACGTGGGCGGCGGTGGCATGCGGTGTCAGCGCATGGGGCGCTTGGACCATCCGCATGCCGTGCATGACCATCGAGGCGTGTTGGGGCTCGGCGGCGTGGAAGACAAGGTGCAACCCTCCTTGGGCGGCCAGCGTCCCCGTGCCGATGGCGGCCAGCGACCGCTCGCGGCCACCCAGCAGGCAGCCCGCCGCGAAGACCGGCACGAACGAGGCGACCTGTACCCACACAGGCGGCGCCATGCCCGTGGCCATGGCATGCCCTCCGGCAGCGAGCAGCACGCACAGCACGGCGAAGACCGCCGCGCGCACGCTCCGCACCGCCAGGGACACACTCACGGCACCTGATGCTGCCACGCGCCCAAAGGATCTCTCCCCCGGCCCAGGCATACGCATCACCACCCACGGACTGTTACCCGGTCGACCCGCCTCCTCCTTACGAGTCGGACGCGGATGCCGTTCAGTTCCCGGCCGCCTTGGCGAAATCGAAGCACCGGTAGCACTCCCTGGAGCACCCGCGCACACCCGCCGCCCCCGCGCCCCCTGCACAGGACGGGGTCGCGCGTCCGCCGCATCCGCGCCGGGTATCCCCGGGACAGTCCCCCGCGGCCAACCGGTCCGGCCGTTTCGTCCGGGACATCGGAGTGCCGCAAACCCAATACCACGGAGGTGGTCACCATGACCGACACCAGCGGGCTGCAACCCGTCGCCACGTTCTGCGGCAACTGCAACTGCGGCTGTCCCCAGCTGTTCGTCGACCCGGCCGCCCCCACCGACCGCCGCATCGTCCTGACCGACGACTTCGGCCAGCAGGTCCAGATGAGCGCCGACCAGTTCTCATCGATCGTCGCCGACGCCAAGGCAGGCAAGCTGGACGGCATCGCCTGACCGACCGCCGCAGGGCAACGCGAAGGCGGCCCACGTTTGGCGACTCCCTGCTCCAGTCGCTGCATGACGCCGGGCCGCCCGACCCTCGCGGCCGACCAGGTGTTCCACATCACACCAACGGCCTGGAACTCACCGTTCCGCTCAGCCGACAGCTGACGTGACACCCGTACGCCGCAGGAGCAGCCCATGCCCGTCGAACCGCCCACCACCGCCCCACCCCGCACGGCCAGCGACGCGGACGAGCCGACGACCCTAGGCCCTGCTTCCGCGGCGGCTCCCTCGGTCCTGCGCACGCTGCGCCCGCTGGTGCTGCGCCTGCACTTCTACGCGGGCGTGTTCGTCGCGCCGTTCCTGCTGGTCGCGGCGATCACCGGACTGCTGTACGCGGGCTCCTTCCAGGCCGAGAAGATCGTGTACGCCCATGAGCTGACCGTCCCGGTCGGCGACCACAAGTTGCCGATCTCCCAGCAGGTGGCCGCCGCCCGCAAGGCCCACCGCGAAGGCACCATCTCCGCCGTGCGGCCGTCACCGCAGCCGGATGCGACCACACGCGTACTGCTGTCCGGGGTGAAGGGCATACCCGCCGACCACACACTCGCCGTGTTCGTGGACCCCTACACCGGCAAGGTACGCGGCGCACTGGAGCAGTACGGCTCCACCGGCGCCCTGCCGCTGCGCACCTGGATCGACGAACTCCACCGCGACCTGCACCTGGGCGACACCGGCCGCCTGTACAGCGAGTTCGCCGCCAGCTGGCTGTGGGTGATCACAGGTGGCGGGCTGGTGCTGTGGTTCGGCCGGCGCCGCGCCCGCCGCAAGGTGCGCGGCACCACGGGGCGGCGGCGCTCCCTGACCCTGCACGGCACGGTCGGCGTATGGGCGGCCGGCGGCCTGTTCTTCCTGTCGGCGACCGGCCTGACCTGGTCCACCTACGCCGGAGCGAACATCGGCGACCTCCGCGAAGCCCTCGGCCAGTCCACCCCCTCCGTCACCGCGACGGTGAGCAGCGGGCACGAGGGACACGGCGCCATGGCGGGCATGGACATGAACGGCAAGGACATGGGCTCGCGCCCCGGCGCACGATCCGACGTGGGACTGGACGCCGTCCTGAAGACGGCCCGCACCGAGGGCCTGTCCGACCCGGTGGAAATCGTGCCGCCCTCGGACTCCAACTCCGCCTACGTCGTACGGCAGATCCAGCGCAGCTGGCCCGAGAAGCAGGACTCGATCGCCGTCGACCCGGCCACCGGCAAGGTCACCGACGTCCTGCGCTTCGCCGACTACCCGCTGCTGGCCAAGCTCACCCGGTGGGGCATCGACGCCCACACCGGCACCCTGTTCGGCCTCGCCGACCAGATCGCGCTGGCCGTCCTCGCCCTGGCCCTGATCCTCCTCATCCTCTGGGGCTACCGCATGTGGTGGCAGCGCGGCCACAGATCCGCCTTCGGCCGCCCGATCCCCCGCGGCGCCTGGCGACAGGTGCCGGTGTACGTGCTGATGCCCTGCGTCGCGGTGGTCGCCGTCCTCGGCTACTACGTCCCACTGCTCGGCATCCCGCTCGCCGCCTTCCTCGTCGTGGACCCCCTCCTCAGCCGAATCTCTCGCCGCCGCACCGGACACGCACACGCCTGAACCGACCGGCCAGACCGACGAGCCCACGCCGCACGGCGCCGCCGGGAGGATTTCCGTGAGGGGCAGGCGAACAAGGACCAACTCGTCCGCGGCCGGACCTGCCTAGAAGGACCGACGCTTGCCCAATCCGCTCCGCAGGATGGCGAAAGCTGCAGCAGGAAATTCGCCGCCCCAGCCCGGAACGCCTCCTTCTGGTGCCGAATGCCGGACAGCGGAAGAGGCTTCTGCGAATGCGGTCAGGGGGGTCACCGTCGGAAGCCGGGCCATGACGAGAGCGTCCCCGCGTACCGGCGCCCAGGGCGGGTCGGCCGTCTCGTCGATACGTCTCGTCGGCACTTTCGCAACACCCCCTACATGGCGTACTTGAAGTCGATGCGGCAGCGAACAGCTTCAGCGGCCTGCCGGTCCGACAGGCCGAGCAGGAACTGCAGCACACAGACAGTGGCCAGTTGAGCAGGCGAGAGACCCGGACGCCGTCACGGGGATACCAGTCGGCGAAGTCCTCGTCACACCAGAGCCCATCCAGCCGGTCACGCACCCATATCGCCGTCGTGCCGCCCGGGTTGCTCGCCCGCGCGACCTGCGCAGTCAGAGGCGGGACGTGCTCACCGGAACGGGGACGGAGGGACAACGGGCATCTCGACAGCAGCATCGGGTGATCGGAACTACCCGAGCTTGCCCGTTGACCATGCTGCCGCACCGCGAAACTCCAAGATCCCCGACAGAATCAAGCTAGTGGCCTGTGACCTCGATCGTGACCTTCCACCTGTGTCCTGACGGGGTCGTGCTGGTCAGCACTGCCGTGCCGTCCGTGGCACCCATGAACATCGCGGGGGTGACGCCGACCGGCGCGGTCATCACGCCCGTGTTTGCGGGCGCCAGCACGCCGTTCCCGCTTGCGTGGACTGGTTGCCACCGGCCGCTCTTCCCTGCGGTCAGGAAGACGTCCACCCGCTGACCGTGCGGCAGGCAGTACACGCCACTGTGCTGCTGGGTCAGTTGCCCAGCTGAGTGCGGCAGCACGGCAGCCGGCAGCTTCGCGCAGGCTGGATGAGTCGACGCGGTCGAGGTGTGTGCCGGGGTCGCCGCCACGGCGTGTATGCCGGCGGTGCAGGCGGACAGCAGAGCGGTGACCACGAGAGTCAGGGCGGGCAGGGCTCGGTTCACGATCGTGCTCCTCGGATGAGGCCGGAGGCCGAGACCGCACCGGTGATGGCTACGGTCTCGGCCTCCGGATTCGGCGGCGGTGTCAGTGCTGGTTGCTCGCGCTGGTGTAGGAGACGACGCAACCGCCCGCGCCACCGTTGAAGTTGTTGCTCCACAGCGACTGCACGGCGAAGTTCGCGCCGTTCAGGCTGGCGATGGTGGACGCGCCCTGGCCGCTGGAGATCCAGGCGCACTTGTCGCCGGTCTCGTAGCCGGTGCTGTCCGTCCAGCCGCTGCTGGGTGCCGGGTCGGTGAGGGTCTCGGCGTACTCGTGGCCGCCGACGATGGTGATGCCCTCGGTGGTGCCGTTGACTCCGGACGAGCCCGTGGAGACGAAGTTGGCACCGCACCCCGTACCGGCATCCGTGATGTACGGCATGTTGGTGTAGGGCAGGTCGGCCCCTGAGCCGGTGGTGGTGTGGTCATGCCAAGCGCAGTACTGCGTCTTGAAGCCGCTGGGCGCGACCCCGTGCGGCAGGTCCACGATGACCTCGGCGTTGTCGCCGGAGACCCCGAAGTGAGCGGCGGCCTTGACCGCCTCGGCGGCTATTGCGGCGTCGCTCGGTCTGTTGGCGACCTTGGTCGAGCTGTCGAGCCAGGTGCCACCCACGGGGTTGGAGGCCGGGTGGCCCACCGCCGTGCCGGCGCCGTTGCACTGGGTGGTGCCGACGGCCACGCCCTGGCAGTACTGGGTCTGCGAGTTGGACCAACTGTCACCGCTGCCGTAGGCGTGCTGGAAGAAGTTCAGCTGCAGCGCGGCCTCGCCCGAGGGGTCGTTGGTGACCGTGGAGCCGGTGCCCCACTGGTTTCCCCAGTAGACGATGTAGATCTGCGGGTTGGTGACGACGTTGCCGCCGCCGTAGGAGAGGTTGCCGGCCGTGGCAGTCGCGGCCTGTGTGCCGTGGGTCTTCATCTGGTGGTGCGGGGCGATTTCGCTGGCCCCGGCGGGTGCGGCGGCGGCGAGACCGACGACGGCGAGCGCGGTGGCGCAGCCGGCGGCAAGTACAGAACGAAGCACGGTGGTGCCCTTCTCTGTCGGGTGGACTTGCGGGAGGGCTGTGCAACGCCGCTGGCCAGGCGGCTCGTTGGTGTCACCACGTTGGAACGTGCCTTGCGCCGGGAGACGTTAGGTGATCGTTCATCTGTCGTTCAAGACTGCCTCATCAGCCTCAGAGCGAACTCAGAGGTTCGGGTAACACAGCTCAACGGGGCAGCGGCCCGCTGTCGTAGCTTCCGCCGCCGACGTCCCGACTCCCATTCCGGGCGCATCACCGGGATAGCGGCCGGGCCGAACAGTTGCCGCGTCTACGCTGGCGGAGCCAACGGCGGCGTGTGTCCGACCAGGTGGAAGACCTCCCGGGCCGCACAGCGTTTGAGGCGTGGGACGATCTCGCGTCGGGTCGGTTCTTGCCCTCCCTGATGCGGCGCGCGGCAGCCCTGGTGGGCGGGCCAGGACGGACGGTTCGGTGCGGGCGTGGTTGTCAGGGTGCTTTCGTGGCCTCGCAGTGCTTCTTGATGAGGTCGTAGGAGCGCACGCGGGCGTCGAGGTCGTAGACAGGTGTGGTCAGCATGAGTTCGTCTGCTCCGGTCTCGGCGGCCAGTTGCGCGAGCCGGCGTACGACGGCCTTGGGCGTCCCGCACGCCTGCTGTGCACGGAAACCGGCAAGCGCCTGCCGTTCCTCTGCCGTGAAGGGATGGGCGGCGGCATCCGCGGGCGTGGGGAAGGGAATCTCGCTCAGACCTTTGAGCAGCCCGGCCTTGACGACGTCCATGGGCCCGGCTCGCCACGCCGCTTCCTGCTCCGTTTCAGCGCATATCGCCTCCACGCACACCACAACCCGGGGCTGCTCGCACCAGCGGGACGGGATGAACGCCGCCCGGTAGCGCTCCAGCACCGTGAAGGTGTTGTCGGGCCGGATGTGGTGTGCGACGGCGATCGGCAGGCCGAGTCGCGCGGCGAGGGCGGCACCTGCGGTACTGGAGCAAAGCAGCCATGGCTCCGGCAGCGGGCCGAGCGCCACTTCGTCGACCAGAAAGGACAGGATCGCGGCGACGTCGTCGTGGTACTGCGCGTCCGTCGCCGGTCCGGCTCCGCGGCGCAATTCCCGCGCGGTGGCCTTGTCGAAGGTGCCAGGGCCGCGGCCGATACCCAGGTCGATGCGGTCCGGGTGCAACGCGGCCAGTGTTCCGAACTGCTCCGCCAGCGTGATGGGCGCATGGTTGGGCGCCAGCACTCCGCCCGACCCGAGCCGGATGGCTGAGGTCGAGGCCGCCGCATGAGCGATCAGCACCACCGGTGGGAACGCGCCGATCGCGGGCGAATGGTGGTGCTCGGCATACCAGATCCGGTGATACCCCAGTAGTTCGAGCCTGCGAGCGAAGGTGGCGGTGTCACGCAGGGTCTCCACGCCACAGGTCCCTGATTCGACCACCGCGACTTCCAGCGCTGAAATCGGCACATCGATCATGCCGTCAGCATAGGGATCGGTGTGCGCCTCAGGCGCGGTTGTCCCCACCGCTACGGTGCCCGGGCCGGTAGGTGAAATCTGTGCGCCAGTTGCCTCCGGTCCACGATCGCCACACGGCAGACCGGCGGGGCTTCGTCGTGCAGTCAGGTGTCACGCGCGAATTACAGACCCCGTGGACACCTTCCCGGCTCAGGATCCCGAAACTGGACATACATGTCCGCATAGGACTGGATGGACGGCCCTGGACGGCTTCTACGACATGTGCCATGTAGCACCGAGGGAGGTTCCCATGACCAGGACCGGAGCCTGTTCTGGCCCGTCAAAGCGGTATTGCAGGGTTTCGACGTTCTTCTCACTCACCCGCTCACGCTCCCACATCTCACACTCTATGCAGGAGCGGGGGTGGAGACGCTCGCCAGACCTCCCCAGGTATCCGCTGCCTGACGAAGATCCTCCACATGCGGCTTCACATACCAGCGCTTCGTGGTCTTGACGTTGGTGTGCCCGGCCCAGCGGGCCAGGAGGTGATCAGGCACCCCGTTGTTCGCGAGGTACGTGCAGCAACTCGCGCGAGCGTCGTACAAGCGGACCCGCCGCAGCCCGTGCTCGTCCATGACCTTGTACACCCGCTCACGCAACTGCCGCACGTTGAGCGCCCTGCCGAGTTCATCCACGAGCACGTACCCACTGTCCTCGTACCTCTCCCCCGCCGCCAGCTTCTCGGCCACCTGCATGGCCCTGAAACACGTCAGCGCATCCCTGACCAGATCGGGCAGGGGAAGCTGCCGCTCAGCGGCGAGAGACTTCGTGTCCTTCTCCACCGGCGATGGAGGACCTCAGGGACCGCCTCGGACTCGGTAGGGGGCCGGGATACCAGGCCGCCCGGGAATTCGTCCACACCGGCAGGCGCGTCCCGGCGGAAGCGTCGACGGGCACGGCGGCGCGGCCGGTGTGTGTCCGCCCGTCGGGCATCGTCCACCGGACCGTCGCACCAGTGGTGCTCACGTACGGTCCTCCTCCAAGCCCCGGTCCGCGACCATCGCGGCCAGCACGCCCGCGGTCGCGCCCCTCCAGCACTTCTTCCAAGATCCACGCGATGAGCAGCAGCCACGCCTCGACGAAATCGCTCGTCCGCCGAAGCGGACTGCGCCTGAACCGCCGCAGCCGAGTACGGACCGGTCGCTGCGGCCGTGTCTTCTTCGTCACGAGCCAACACCCCGTCACGAGCACCAGCACCTGTTTCCGGTCTCCTGCGGAACCGTGGGGAAAGAGCCGGTGATCGAGAAGCCGCGGAGCGCGGTCAGTGCTGCGAGCTGCCCATCTCCATGGTGAAGAGCACCGGGTCAGTGTCGAAGCCTCGGATCATCTCGCGCATCTCCCGCACTCCGGAGGAGTCCCGGGTGAACTCGGCGACCGTCGCGGCCGTGAAGTCGGCGACCTGGGCCAAGCCGTCCGTCGCAAGCTGCCGGTATCCCTGTACGACGACCACCCCAGCGTTGGAGATGTCCCCGAACGTCCGGGGTCCACCGTCCTGGTGGATGGCCACACCGACCACCACACGCCCGTACGCGGGCGACAGCCGGTCGAACTCCAGGACCATCACCTCGACGAACCCGAAGCCCATGCCGGCCGGGCTGTTCCGGGTCATGTTGATGGTGCCGTCCGGTGACCGGCTGTCGTAGTGCACGACGTATGCCGGCCGCCCGTAGGGGTCGTCCACCGAGTAGGTCGCGGCGACAGATGTTGAGATGCCGCGGTGCTTCACCCAGCGGGCTCGGGTCCCACTTGAGCCGTACCTCGACCTTGCCCAGCCCCCCCCCGCTCCCACCACTCACCTTTGGTCGCTCCCTCAGGACCACAGCGAGGCTTTCCCGCACGAACAAGTATGCGTTCCTGATGACTCATTGACGCTTCCTTGGCGCTCTGCTCCACCCCCCGCCCCGAATCGGGCCGACATCACCCATGACGTCTCTCGAGCTCGCGCCGAGCACAGGGACGCGCCAGTCACGGCTGCCGCCGACCGGCCAGTCTTCCCCGCAAGGCTGTCGTCCCGGCCGTCAGGAGCGCATGATCCGCCCGAACTGCACGCTTCAACGGGATCGAACGACTTTGCCTGCAGCGGTCCATCAGCGACTGGTCGAGGCCAGTCACCACAGGACTGGTCATCGCCTGGCCCACCAGCATCCCGCACAGTGCCGTGAGCAGCTCCGCGTAGGGTCTGTGTGATGTCGTGATCAATCGGCTGCTCGTAAGAGGGCGTTAAGTCCGTTTCTGATAGCGGCCGCGTCCGGGTTGCTCGAGGAATCCCTGGCGGACGAGTCGCCCCAGGCGGGAGCGGGTGACGTTGATCGAGGGCTCGTCAGTGGGCAGGCCGAGGTGCTCGTGCAGATCGCGGACGCGGAACACCTTCCCGGGGTGCTTGTTGAACGCGGTCACGATGCGCTGGTAGACGGTGGCGGTCTCCGCGGGGGCCATTGCGTGGTCGGGAGGGGTAAGGCTGTCGATGACCTCGCGGGTGGCGGCGAGCTCGGCCAGACGGGCTTCGGCCTCGGCGAGGGCGGTGGTGAGCCGCCCGATCTGCTCGCGCAGGTTGTCGGCTCGTGCAGCGGTCTCATCATGTTCGGTCTGCAGCAGCCGCAGGAGCTCGCTGACGTTCACGCGGCCAGCTCCACGTCGTCCCGCCAGGTGAGGGTAGGGGCGGTGAGGCGGCGGAGCATGCCGGCGGTGGAGGCCCAGTAGACGCGGGAGGCCGCGTTATCGGGTCGGTGGTCGTAGTCGCGGGCAAGGCGCCGGTGCAGCATGAGAGTGCCGTTGACCTGCTCGACCACCCACCGCTTCGGTTGCGGGACGAAGCCCTTCCCTTCGTCGTCGGGGTTGCGGCGGACCACCTCGACGGTGATGTCCTGCACCGCCCCGTGGATGATCACGGCGTCTTTGAAACCCTGGTCGACCAGGACCTTTTCCAGGCGCATCCCGCATCGTTCGGCCGCCTGGTCCAGCAGAGCGATGCCGGCTTCGTTGTCGTGCGCGCTCGCGGCGAGGATCACCACACCGATGATCAGGCCCAGCACGTCGACGGCGAGTCCCCGCTTCCTGCCAGGCGTCTTCTTGTTCACGTCCAGTCCCGTCGTCTTCTTCGGCACCCCGGCTGCCACGCGGACGGACTGGGTGTCGATGATGACCAGGGACGGGTCCTCTAATCGTCTGGACTCCCGTACCTGGCAGCGCAGGATCTCCTGGATCCGCTGGTCAAGGCCGTCCTGGCGCCACAGGGTGAAGTAGTAGAACACTGCCGACCAGGCAGGGAGGTCGTGTGGCAGGAGCCGCCACTGACAACCCGTCCGGTTCTGATAGAGCAGCGCGTTCACGACCTCGCGCAGGTCGCAGGAGCCCGGGTTCCCGGTCGCCGACCGCGCTACCCGCTCCTGCTTCCACGCGGTGACCAACGGCTCGATCAACGCCCACTGCTCGTCGGACAGGTCGGTCGCGTACGGCATCCGTTCCATGCCCGCGACCCCATCATGCACACGACATGACGTGAGCGTGGAACCGTCCCATCACCCACGAACGGGCGACACCACATCATCAGAAACGGGACTTAACGCCCTCTAAGAGGTCTTCGAACCAGATCATCGAGGCGCGAAGTTCGAGGCCGGCGAGGTAGCGGGCTCCACCACCTTCACGAACAGACCAAAGTGGCTCTCATTCCCGTTGCCCAAGTTGCTGCCTTTCACCCTGTCGAACAGCAGGCGTGCCGGTCGCATCGGGCGCGAGGGGGTCATGGGCGGCGGCGTCGGAAGACGACCATCCGTAGGACAGTGAAGCGCACCATGGTCACCAGGGCGAAGCTCGGCGCAAGTACCAGGGTCTCCGCTGCTGGTGAGGCGGTGGGCCGGTAGTGACGGAAGAGCAGGACAGCGCCTGAGGTGACCAGGTACGCCAGGGAGAACAGACCGCCTGCGGTCAGATGCGCCTGGAGGACCCGGACCCGGGACTCGCGAAAGGTCAGTCGGCGGTTGGCCTCCGTGTTGAGGACGGTGACGACAAGAAGGGCGGTGAAATTGGCCAGGATGGGCTGCGACCACTGGCGCAGAACCCAGTACAGCGTGGCCTGGGCCACAGTGGAGGCGACGCCGATCACGACGAACCAGAACACTTCCCGGGTCAGCGCGGTGCGGCCGAGCCAGGTGGTGGCGCTGCGTCGTGCGCTGAGGCGTCGCACCCCAGCATCATGAGGCCACCGTGCGACCCGCCGAGCCGTACGGAGCGCCGGTTCTGCCGTTCGGCTGACGACGGACACCCGCATGCACGACAGGCACGGAGAGCCGACCCGATCTGTTCCAGTTTGTGGCTGACGATTTGACAGGCACTGACGGAGCCACGGGTTCGATCCCCACGTTGAGGGACGGTCCAGGGACGGGGGAGGCAGTCGTTGGACAGTGGTGGACGGCCACCGGCTGCGGGCTCCGGCGGGCCGCAGCGGCGGGGATCGGACGAGGGTCACGCGCGGGGGCGCCTCGAGCGCGTTCGCGCTGCCGCGGCGGCGCGGGCCACCAAGGGGGCCGCTCATACCAGGGCCCTCGTGCGCCGGGTCGAGCGGACTCCTCCGCCCCCGGGTCCGTTCCGTCCTGGATTCTGGCGCAGTCCGATCCGCGGGCCTTGGCTGACGTCGGTGTTCGGACTGGTCCTCCTGATCGGCATTCCGCTGCTCTTCGTCACCGGACTGCTCTCCTACGCCTCCTACAACCCCGACCTGAGCCCTCTCAACGACGAGACCCCCGACAAGGGCGTCCTCGGCTTCTACCTCTTCAGCTGGCCCACGCACCCGTACTGGCTGTACCGGCTGCTGCAGGGCGTGCACGTGACGCTGGGTGTGGTGCTGGTGCCGGTGCTGCTGGCCAAGTTGTGGTCGGTGATCCCGAAGCTGTTCGAATGGCTGCCGGTGCGCTCCATCGCCCACGGCCTGGAGCGGCTTTCGCTGCTGATGCTGGTCGGCGGCGTCATCTTCGAGTTCGTCACCGGCATCGTCAACATCCAGCTCTACTACGTCTTCCCGGGCTCGTTCTACCGCCTGCACTTCTACGGCGCCTGGGTGTTCATCGCCGCCTTCGTCGTCCACGTGTGCCTCAGACTCGGTCGGATGACGCGGGCACTGCGCTCGCGCAGCCTGGGCGCCGAACTGCGGACCGACCTCGCCCACACCGTGCCCGAACCACCCGATCCCGACGGCCTGGTGGCAGCCTCTCCCGTCTCGCCCACGATGACCCGCCGCGGCGCGGTGGGCATGGTGGGCGCGGGATCGCTGCTCCTGTTCGTCGTGACCGCCGGACAGAGCATCGGCGGCCGGCTGCGCGCCACCGCGCTGCTCGCACCGCACAACCGCGACCCGGGCAGCGGCCCGAACAGCTTCCAGATCAACAAGACAGCGGCGAAAGTGGGCGTCACCCCCGCGCTCGTCGGCCCCACCTGGCGGCTGGAGGTCCACGGACACGGAGCGCCGCGGGTCTTCACCCGCGATCAGCTCCTGGCGCTGCCCCAGCACGCCGCCGCCCTGCCGATCGCCTGCGTGGAGGGATGGTCCACCGAAGACCAGCACTGGAGCGGCCTGCGGCTGGCCGACCTCGCCGCTCTGGCCGGACTGCCCGACGCCGCAAGCGTCCTGGTCCAGTCCATCCAACCCCCCGGCCCCTTCACCCGGGTGGTGCTGCGCGGCAACCAGATCCACGACCCCCGAGCGCTGCTCGCCCTCCGCGTCAACGGCGCTCATCTCTCACTCGACCACGGCTACCCGGCCCGCGTCATCGTCCCGGCCAACCCCGGCGTGAACAACACCAAGTGGGTCCACCGGCTCACCTTCAGGGCGTGACCATGGCACGATTCGTCCGCTGGTACGGCTCCGGCCCCCTGCATCTGCTCGTCCTGGTCGCCTCGTTCGCCCTGACCGGCTACGCCATGGTGCGCCTGTTCGCCGTACGGCCCTGGGAGGTGGCGATCTGGTTCGTCGGTGCGGCGATCCTCCACGACCTCATCCTGCTGCCCCTGTACTCGCTGGCCGACCTGTCGGCTCTCTCCGTGCTGCGGCACCGAGCCGCCGACGGACCGAGGGTGCCGTGGATCAACCACCTGCGCGTCCCCGCCTTCCTGTCCGGTCTGCTCCTGCTGGTCTGGTTCCCCCTCGTCCTCCGTCTGGCGGTCCCCTACCCCGGCGACACCGGGCTGTCCGACAGCGCGTACCTCGGACGATGGCTGGCGATCACCGGCGTACTCTTCGCAGCCTCCGCCGTGGCCTTCGCGATAAGACTGCGCCGCGCGCGCCGGGCCGGCCGCGGCGACGAGGACCGACCTGCCGCAGGGCATGGCGCAGCACCGTGACAACGGACGAGGACGAGCTGTACGACGCCGACGGGGAGCCCTATGCGCTCGCCCTGCGACCCGGCCGAGAACCGGTGTACCTACGGCTGGCCGACGGGCGCCGGATCCGGATGCCGGTACATCGCTGGCACGAGCAGCCCACCGCGGCCGACAAGACAGTGCTGGAACGCTGCGCCGGCCCCGTCCTCGACGTCGGCTGCGGCCCGGGCCGCATGTGCAGGGCACTCCTGAGCCGGGGAGTCTTTGCCCTCGGGGTCGACATCACACCCCGCGCGGTTGCACTGACCACCACTCTGGGCGGGCTCGCACTGTGCCGATCGGTCTTCGACCGGCTGCCGGCCGAGAGGGGCTGGCAGACGGTGCTGCTCATCGACGGCAACATCGGCATCGGTGGTGATCCTGGTGGCCTGCTGCGCCGCTGCGGCGGCCTCGTCGCCCCCACCGGGCGCCTCGTCGTCGAGGTCGACCCCGACGACGTCGAGGAACAGTTCACCGCCCGGTTCGAGGACCTCCACGGCCGGAGCGGTCCGTTCTTTCCCTGGGCGCGGCTCGGGCGACGAGCGCTCCGCAGGATCGCCGCCGGCCTTGCTCTCAGCGTCACCGATCAGTGGACGAGCGGGCACCGCTGCTTTGCCACCCTCTCTCACCAGGGGTCATCCTGTGACCGCCTGACACGGGCCTCGCAGTGACGGACATCGGCCGGGCAGAGTCGGACGACCGGGCCGCTCCACGATGGCGCCGCGATGCTGCTGCTCTGCCACTACAGTCATGGGGGAGGAAAGTCTGTTCGCATCGAGTGAGAAGGCAGTGGCTTCGGCAAGGTAGAAAGGACACATGCCGGAGCGCGAGCCCCCTGCGGGAACCATGGACGACGTTGATGCGGTCACCCGGGCGGTCCTGACCGCGTCCCGGCTGCTGGTAGCGGTCTCCGCCCGTTCCCTCGCCGAGGTCGAGGAGCGCGTGACTCTCCCGCAGTTCCGGATGCTGGTCGTGCTGGCCACCCGAGGGGAGACCAAGCTGGTCGCGCTCGCCGAGCTGCTCCAGGTTGCGCCCTCGACCGCCATGCGCATGGTCGACCGGCTCATCGCCGCCGGACTCGCCGACCGCAAGGCCAATCCCGCCAACCGCCGCGAGACTCTGCTGCGGTTGACCGAGGAAGGCCGGCGCACCGTCGAGGAAGTCACCGCCCGGCGTCGCGCCGAGATCGCTGACATCGTCGAACGACTCCGCCCGACCGAGCGCCTCGCGCTCGTCGAGGCCCTCAACGCCTTCAACGAGGCGGGAGGCGAGCCCTTGGCCCCGGCGGCGGACGACCCCGAGCCGCACCCCCTGGGCTGGATCGTGGACGGAGCCATGGCGCACGACGCCTGACACGGCACGGCAGCCGGTCATGGCATGGCCGGGCCCGTGGCGCCTACCCCGATGCGTCGGGAACCCGAATCGCGGCGATCACACCAAGCAGGCACACGGCGCGCCCGTACAGGTGTTGCTCCACACGATCCCGGCCGACACGCCATGGGATGCCGTCATGACCGCTGGGGAGAGGATCAGCCAGAAGCCGAGCGGCACCAGGGTCCAAGCGAATCGGTGCATCCGCTGGGGCGCGAGGGGGGTTCCGAGAGCGACCAGGGCGACGCGAGCCCCATGATCAGGTTGTTCGCGGTGAGATACGGGTTCGTCCTGTAGAAGTGGATCACTCAGGGCGAGACCGTCGTATAGATGCCGGCCAGCAGCATGAGCCCGTCGACGACGATTGCCGGGCTGCTTGTGGTCGCCACCTCGCGGCCAGCCCTCATCCCGGTCGATGCGGACACGCGGAATTCGGCCGAGTGACGTGGGTACGACATAGCAGTCACCCCCTCTCACATGGCGACGTTTCTAGTATGCAAAGAAAGTCCGTATTGGTCTGTCCGTGGCTGTCGCATCCGCTCCTTCCAGCCGGATCAGACCAGCCGGCCATTGACCGCCAGGCCGTGAAGAGCCCTGGTGGGTGCTCAGGCAGTCGCGTGCACCGCGCGCAACGCGCTCTGGTGGCTGAGCCAGCCCACCGGCTTGCCCTGCTCGGCGTCGAGCACGGGCACCCCGGTCCCGGCGGCCGACAACAGGGTGTGCAGCGCCTGCGCGAGGGGCTGGTCGGCGGTGACCGGTGCGGGCGGCGCGGCGAGCTGGCCGACCAGCGCCGGGGCGCCTTCCGGCTGTTCCGCGAGTGCCTCGGCCACCGCCTGCGCCGTGACGATGCCGACGTACCGGCCGGTGTCGTCCACGACGGGGAGGGCGCCGTGGCCCGAGAGGCTGAGTAGGTCGGCGGCGTCGGCCAGGGAAGTGGTCGCGGGCAGGGCGGAGGGGAGCGGTTCCATGACGGTGCCGACGTGCTGGGCGCCGATCGCCGCCCCGGGGGCGGGGCCTTCGAGGTCGATGCCGCGGCGGCGCAGCTTGAGGGTGTAGATGGTGTCGCGGGAGAGCAGGCGGCTGGTGGCGGTGGCCAGCACGATGGCCAGCATCAGGGGCAGGATGATCGAGTACTCGCCGGTCAGCTCGAACAGGATGACCACGGCGGTGATCGGCGCCCGGGCCGCGCCGGAGAAGGTCGCGCCCATACCGATCAGGGCGTACGCGCCCACTGCCCCGGCCGTGCCGGGTATCAGGTCATGGACGCCGATGCCATACGCCGAGCCGAGCATCGCGCCGATGAACAGGCTGGGCGCGAAGACACCGCCCGAGCCGCCGATGCCGATGGTCAGGCTGGTCGCCAGCATCTTGCCGACCAGGAGCAGGAGTAGGAAGCCGACGGCGTAGCCGCCCTCGGTCGCCTCCTCCAGGACCGGGTAGCCGACGCCGTACATCTGCGGCAGGGCCAACAGCACCAGGCCGAGCGCCAGTCCGCCGACCGCCGGGCGCAGCCACTCCGGGCCGCGCCACAGCCAGTCACACGCGTCCTCGACCAGGTACAGGAAGCGCGCGAAGCACATCCCGACCACAGCGGCGACCACGCCGAGGAAGGCGAACAGGCCGTACTGTGCGAGGTGGTCGACGTGGAACGCGGGCAGGTTCAGGAAGGCGACGTCGCCGAAGGACGCGCGTCCGATGATGCTCGCGGTGACGCTGGCCAGCACGGTCGCGCCGAAGGCTTCCGCGCTGAAAGTGCCGAGGATCAGTTCCATGGCGAAGAAGACACCGGCCAGGGGAGCGTTGAAGGTGGCCGCGATGCCGCCCGCCGCTCCGCATGCGACCAGGAGCTTCGTGCGGCCCTCCGTCGCCCTCGTCACGCGGCCGAGGGTGGAGCCGAGTGCCGAGCCGATCTGCACGATCGGCCCCTCGCGGCCCACCGAGCCGCCGGAACCGATGGTCAGCGCGGAGGCCAGCGTCTTGACGACGGCGACCTTCGGGCTGATCCGGCCGCCGCGCTGGGCCACGGCCAGCATCACCTCGGGCACACCGTGCCCACGGGCCTCCTTGGCGAACCGGTTCACGAGCGGCCCGTAGAGCAGGCCGCCGATCACCGGGGTGAGCAGCACGAAGTACGGGCCCAGCCACGGCACGTGCGGATTGCTCGCGCCGGGGGAAGCGGAGTAGTCGGAGTGACCGGACAGCAGACCGGTGAAGGTCTTGATGCACCAGCGGAAGACGACCGAACCGACGCCCGCTCCGGCGCCGACCACCACGGCCAGCGCCATCACACCCCAAGGGGCGTTCCGCAGGCTCGCGATCGCCGGCGCCGGTGTAAGGCTCTTTGCCGTCGTGTCGGCTCCTTGCTCTCTGTCCGTTGCTGCCCGTATGCCGCTCATCGATTCCCCTTCCTTACTTTTGCATTATGCAAAGGATGTCAAGGGTGCGCACCACCTGCCCGCCCCTTGGGGTCGAACAGTTCTCGGCGCCCGCTCCTCGTCCGCGCCAGTGGTGCTTTTGTTGGCATTTCCGTGGTTCGGTCGGCCGGTACTGCGTGGGACATGCCTCCTTCCCGGTCCTCGCATCCGTGGCAACGGCGGCCGACTCTCGTCTGGTCGCCAGACCGCTCCGGTGCGTGCTCGCCGTCCGCCAGCCTTCTTGACGCATGAGCTTTGCATGATGCAAAAATTAGGTGACGGAGAGAGGTGGTGCACACCGATGAGGGTCGTCATCTGTGGGGCCGGGATCGCGGGACTCGCGCTGGCCGGCCGTCTGCACAACGTGCTCGGCTGGGAAGTCGTCGTCCTGGAGAAGGAGCCGCGGCACCGCACCGACGGTTACATGATCGACTTCTTCGGGACCGGATACGACGCGGCCGAGGCCATGGGCATGCTGCCCTCCCTGGAGGAGCTGAGCTATCGGGTTTCCGAGGCGGCCCTCGTGGACGACCACGGCGAGTGCCGGGTCGGGCTCCGCTACGACCGCTTCGCCCGCTTCCTGGACGGGCGCCTGCTGAGCATCATGCGGCCCGACCTCGAACTCGCCCTGCGGGAGCGGCTGTCCCTCGCGGTGCGTCTGCGCTTCGGCGTGGGGCCGGCCAGCGTCGACGCCGAGCCGGACGGAGTGCGCGTCACCCTCACCGACGGCGACAGTATCGACGCCGACCTGCTCGTCGGCGCCGACGGTATCCACTCCACCGTGCGCGCCCTGGTCTTCGGCGAGGAGGCACGGTACGTCCACCACCTCGGCTACCACACCGCCGCGTTCACCTTCGACGATCCCGAGGTGCACGCGGAAGTGGGCGACCGGTTCTGCCTCACCGACACCATCGGCCGACAGATGGGCCTGTACGCGCTGCGCGATGGCACGGTCGCCGTGTTCGTCGTGCACCGCGCCACAGACGCTCCTTGCCCCAGGGACGTGCAGGCGGCGTTGCGCCACGAGTACGGCACGCTCGGCTGGCTCGTACCCCGCGTCCTGGCGAACTGCCCGCCGTCTTCCCGGATTTACTACGACCATGTCGCGCAGACGACCCTCCCGGCCTGGAGCCGCGGCCGGGTCGTCCTGGTCGGTGACGCCTGCCAGGCTGTCTCTCTCCTCGCAGCGCAAGGTGCCTCCCTGGCGATGGGTGCCGCATACGTCCTCGCCGACCAACTCGCCCGCACCTCCCGCATCGAGGACGCACTGCACGGCTACGAACGGCTCTGGCGGCCCGTCGTCGCGCACAAGCAGCGCGCTGCCCGGCGCGTGGCCCGCTGGTTCGTACCCGAATCACCACGACACCTGCGGGTCCGCCGCGCCGCCCTGCGGCTCTCCAACCTGCCCGGTGCGGGGCGCCTCGCCGGCATCTCACTCACGGGGAGGCAGGGGCCACCCCTGCGCCGACTCGCCTCGATTCCGTCGTGGGTGACCGAGAACCGTGACTCCGGCGCCGTCCAGGAGGGAGCCAGACCACTCAGACCGTGAACACGTTCGGGGTGTCGCCGGCCACGCGACCCGGAAAAGTCCCGATGTCCACCAGCCCGAGCACCATGACCGCCCGCCTACGCAGAGCCGTCGAAGCCGCCCACTGGCGGTCACTGGCCGAGGCCGTGTCCGCCCGGCCAAGAGCACTGCCGCCCTCAACTTTCCTATCTTGTAGTGACGTTCGGGGGCTCATCGGGCAGGTGAGGGACGAGGCGGGTACCGCTGTGGGAGCTGGTGGGGGCCTGGACACTGAGCGGGCCGCTGTGGGTGGTGGCGATGGAGCGGGCATGGCGGGGCCCGGGCGGTTGCCGCGGGCCTCCCGCACGCTGGAGCCGGATGTGGACGTGCGCCGCCGAGCATCGTGCTGCGCAGAGGGCTCTGGGAGGACTGTGTGACTGCTTCGTCGCCCGCCACCGATGCACCGCCGGCCCGGTACGACGACCTGCGTGCTCTGGTGATCAACTGCACCCTCAAGCGCTCGCCGGAGACCAGCAACACTCACGGGCTGATCGACCGGAGCACAGCGATCCTGGACGCGCAGGGCGTGCACGTCGATGTCGTGCTGTCTTCGGTCCGGGTACTGAAGGATCTTGGTGGCATCCCCGGCTAGGGGAACCAGCGCACCGCCCGGGACGCCGGTTGCCGGCGCGACCACGAGAACGCCGAACACTGATAGGGACACCAGCGGCAGGGGCAGCCGCTCGCAGCGCGGGGGACCCGACGTACGCCGACCGGACGCCGAGCGCGGCACCAGCTCGTGCCACTCGGTCGGAGCAACCGTCGGCAACCGGCACGTGCGATCCACCGGTCGTGCTGATTGGCTGGAGGTGAATCCGCTGTTCAGGAAGGCTGGGATCCATGTCACCCGTCAGGCACCTGGAGAGACCTGCGGCGCGGGCGACTGCTCACGTCGTCCCGGCCGGGCGGCGCTCGGCCCGAGGTGGACGGGCTGCGACGCATGAGTGCGCGACCGATCGGTGACCACGCCCTGCTGTCAGACTGCCGCTCAGCCGCGCTGGTGACCTCCGACGGCTCGGTGGACTGGCTGTGCGTGCCTCGGTTCGACAGCCCGGCGATCTTCGCCCGGCTCCTCGACGAGGACGCCGGCCACTGGTCCGTCCGCCCTGTCACCGGCCCGGTCGACATCAGCCGCCGTTACGTCGAGGGCACCCTGGTTCTGGAGACGGTCTTCCGCACGACCGGGGGCACGGCGGTCCTGCGGGATGCCCTTGCCCTGGGACGGCGCGAACGCGGGCACGCGCTCGGCACCGCCTCCCCCGGAATGCTGCTGCGGCAGATCACCTGCACCGAAGGGCGGGTGGACATCGAGATCAGCTACGCGCCGCGCCCGGAGTTCGGACTCGTCCACCCACTCCTCTCACCCGTGCCGGGTGGGCTCGCGGCGTACGGGGGCGCCCATGTTCTGCTGCTGTCGAGCCCCGTCGACCTGCGGATGAGCGGTTCCACGGCCCACGGCCGAATCCCGCTCACGGCGGGGCACCACCTCGGATTCGCCCTGCACGTCGGGACGGCGTGGGAGAAGGAGTCGGCGGCCTGGCGGACGGGACGGATCCGGCGTCGCATGTCCGACACCGTCGAAGGCTGGCGCTCCTGGTCGAAGCTCCACCGCAGCTACGTCGGCCCCTGGCAGGACGAAGTGAGCCACAGTGGACGCGTGCTGCGGGCCCTGACCTTCGCACCCACCGGGGCCATCGTCGCCGCGGCCACCACCTCTCTGCCCGAGAAGACGGGCGGAATGCGTAACTGGGACTACCGCTACACATGGGTCCGCGACGCCAGCTTTACCATTCAGGCACTTGCCACGGCCGCCTGCGAGAAGGAGAAGAACCGGTTCTTCGGCTTCCTCGCCCGGGCCGCGGCAACCCAACTCGACCGCGGCGCCGACCTGCAGATCATGTACGGCATCGGAGGAGAACGTGATCTGAGCGAGCGGCCCCTGCCTCACCTGGCCGGCTGGCGCAACAGCGGCCCCGTTCGGATCGGCAACGACGCCTGGCGCCAACGCCAACTCGACGTCTACGGCGAACTCCTCGACGCAGCAGCCCAGACCCTTCCACCCGATGAGCCTCTCGACCCAGCCACCCGCACGTTCCTGCTCCAGGCAGCCGAGACAGCCGCCCAGCGGTGGACCCAACCGGATCAAGGCATTTGGGAAAGACGCGGACCCAGCAGACACTTCCTCCACTCGAAACTGATGTGCTGGGTCGCCCTGGACCGCGCCATCAGCATGGCCCCTGCCCTCCAGGCCGACGAACGCCTGCCCCACTGGCAGCACGAGCGCGACCAGATCCGCCAAGCCATCGAACAACGCGGCTGGAACCCCTGCCTGGGCGCCTTCACCCAGGCATTCGACACCGACGACCTCGACGCCTCCGCACTGATGCTCCCCATCGTCGGCTTCCTGCCACCACACGACCCCCGCATCCAGTCCACCGTGCTGGCCATCGCCACCCAACTGACCGACCACAACGGCCTGGTTCGCCGCTACCTCACCGACGAACTACAGGAAGAAGAAGGCACCTTCCTGCTGTGCACCTTCTGGCTTGCCCAAGCCCTCGCCCTCACCGGCCACACCACCCGTGCACGACACGCCTTCCAAACCGCCCTCGCACACGCCAACGACCTCGGCCTGCTGGCCGAGGAGACCGACTCCACCACAGCAGAGGCCCTCGGCAACTTCCCCCAAGCCTTCAGCCACATCGGACTCATCAACGCCGCTCGCGCCATCCGCGATGCCGAGCGACAAGACATCCACGCCTAGGAAATGTTGTCGACAGGGCGGCCCGTGGCCACCGATCGCTCGAAGTCAGGTCAACCACATGCTGAGGTGGCCAGGTGGCCTTGCCGCCTCGGCAGAGGATGCCCGCGTGGGTCAAGGCGTCGATGATGCCGTGGGTTCGGGCGGCCTTGATGTCGTGCACTGCGCCGGGCCGGGCAGCTGGGGCCCGGAGCAACTCAGCGGGGGCGGCGTCGGCTTCATGCCTCTCAGGCAGGCACCCAGTGCGACAGTCAGAGCGGCAGCGCCATAGACCCATGCCTGCAAAGGGAACCCGGGCAACAGTCGCCCGGCGAGGTAGAGGACCGTGCCGGCGAGTGTTACGGCGAGCCACTCCCAGCGGCCGTCCAGAGCTGCGAGGGCGATGACGAGCAGGGAGTACCAGGGGTAGTTGGGTGAGAACAGCAGCAGGGCCGTGCCGGTCACAAGGAGGGCACCGCTCCAGGGGCGTGTCGGGTCACCGCGCCACCATACGAACAGGGCCGTCAGGGCGAGCAGGACGACAGCGGCGATTCCGGCGGCCGAGTCCGGCAGGATCAGCCGTAGCAAGGCGAAGCGGCGTACGTCGCCGGGTTCGTAGCCCTCTTCGTTCAGGTAGCCGGGGAGATAGCCGAGGACGCTGGTGCCGGAGGCCAGGACGTAGGGCAGGTAGGCGAGCGCGACCGCGCCGAGAGCACCTGCAGTCACGCTCCCGATGCGTCTTGCGCTGCGCTGTCCGGACAGGACGCCGGGCAGCGCCAGTACGGGCAGCAGTTTGACGGCGATGGCCGCGCCGAGCAGTGCGCCGCGACGCGCCCCGGTGCTGGCGGTGCCGAGTGCCAGCACGGTGAGCAGGACGCCGAGGGTGTCGATGTGGGCGTTGTTGACGGCCTCGAAGGGGACGGCCGGGCACCAGCCCCACAGTGCAGCCCGGGCAGGGGCCCGTTGCGGGTCACCGCGTCGTCGCAGGACGGCGAGCAGGGCGATGGTGGTGCCGAACGCCAGTACCGCGCCGCCCACTTGGAGCGGCTTGTGACGAGTACCCGGTGGCGAGAGGGCGTGGACGGCGAAGAACCAGCCCTCCGCGACGGGCGGGTAGATCGTCGGCACACTAGGCCGGTTGATGCGGACGCATGCGCCGCTGTCGGTGCGCCTCAGTCCCCAGCCGTCGCAGGCTCCGCTGGTGGGAAAGAGCCACTCGTCCCGCAGATGGGCGAGTTGGGGGGCGGCCGGCGGGTGGGCGTAGGGGGAGATACCGGCCGCCTGCACGCGGCCGTCCCAGGCGTAGCGGTACATGTCGTCGCTGGTGCGGGGCGGTGCCGCCAGGCCGGACAGGCCGACGGCGGCGGAGCCCGCGAGCACCAGGAAGGTCGCGGCGCGCGCGGGGAGTTTGCGCACGGTCCAGACCCCGGCGGCGAACAGTGCCCAGGCGATGGCGTATCCCACGAGCAGGCGGCCCGGGTCGCTCTGGTTGTCGCCGGCGTGGAGGGTGCCGATGACAACGGCGCTGAGTGCGACGAGCACCGCCACGACCAGGGTGGTACGCGTACGGCCGACGCGGCGGTTCACCGGCTCTGCGGGGTGGTCGGGCAACGGCTCGGCGGGCCGGGGAGCCGACCGACGCGTTGGGACGCTGTCGGTCATGGGTGGTGGGGCCTTTCGGTGATCGGGGGCTGCGCGTCGGGGTGATTCGCGCGCGGGCGGCGTAGTTCCGTGAACGGGCGCTCGTCGGCCGTCCATCTGCCGGTCAGGATCCAGCCGGCGGAGTCTGCGGCGTTCACGAGGGCGGTGGTGCCGAGCCTGGCCCAGGGGAAAGGCCGTCCGTGGTGGCCGTGGGCGTCCTCGACGCGCACGGTGAGGCGCTGGTCCACGTCCTGCGGGGCGGCTTCGACCAGCAGGAGCCCGCCGGGGGCGACGAGTTCGCGCATGCGGCGGAGCAGGGCGACAGGATCGCCGCCGATGCCGATGTTGCCGTCCAACAGCAGCACGGTGCCCCAGCGGCCTTCGCCCGGGAGGCGGTCGAAGGCCGAGCGCTGGATGGCGGCGCCACCACTGCGCCGGGTACGCTTCACGGCGTCCCGGCTGAGGTCCACGCCCAGCGCCGGTACGCCGCGGGCGGCCAGTGCGGCCACCATGCGTCCCGGTCCGCAACCCATGTCCAGGACGGAGCCCGTACATCGGCGCAGCACGCTCGTGTCCGCCGCGTCGGGAGGTGCACACCAGCGCTCCACGTCCAGCGGCAGCATGTGCTCCTCGCCGTAGTCGTCGGGGCGATCGGGCTGTGACAGGCGGCGCAGGAACAGCGAGCCTCGTCCGGTGCGCAGGGCGTGGGCATAGGGATCGTCGATCCACGGGGTGCCCGGTTCCACGGGCACGGCGGGGCGGACGGGGAGCGTCGACATGCGCTTCCTGGCCCTGACCACCGTCGGGTTCTCCGCCCGGGGCTCCGCCACGGCCGGTTCCGGCCGCTCGGCCACGGCGGAGTCGATGCCGACCGCCGTCCCGCTCATCGGACCACCTCTGCCATCGAGTTGAGGACGGCGGCGAAGCGGGAGCCGCGTGCGCAGGAGGCGGCGACCGCGGCAGCGTCGGCTGCGGTGTCCACGTCACGCAGTACCGGCAGGTCGGTCACGGCCAGTCCTGCCTCGACCAGGCGGATGCGCTGGATCGCGCCCGTACGGTCCGTGGACATGGGAACCCCACGGACCAGGGCACCGGCCCGGGCGGGATCGGCGAGGCCGAGCGCCCAGAACCCGCCGTCCGCGGCCGGACCGAACCAGGCGTCGTGGCCGTCGTGGCCGACTCCAGCGATCATGTCGGCGGTCAGTTGCGGGGTGTCCATGCCGACCAGCAGCGTCGGGCCGTCACAGTGGGCGAAGGCGGCGACGATCCGCTCGTCCAGGCCGCCGGGGCTCTGGGGTACGACGTCGTAGCCGGGCGGCAGCCAGGAGCCAGGGGTGCCGTCGAGAGCGAGCACGCGACGGCGTGCGGGGGCTTGCAGCAGGGTGTGGAGCGTGTCGGCGAGGGCGGCCTCGGCCAGGGTGGCTGCTTCCCGGGGTGTGTAGGGCGGCGTGAGCCGGGTCTTGACGCGGCCGGGCACGGGTTCCTTGGCGATCACCAGCAGGGTCACCGGGGGCAGGGCGTTCATCGTCCGCCTCCCCGCACGCCGGTGACGGCGGTCGTGGTGGCGGGCGTCTCGGCGAGCACGGCACGCATGTCGTGTACCGCCTGCCAGGTGCCTCGCCAGGTGCCGGTGACCTTGGAGCGGCCGGTGCGCGGGTGGTAGGGCACCTCCGTCTCGCGCACCCGCCAGCCGGCGTCGGCGCCGCGCACCACCATCTGCAGCGGGTAGCCGGAGCGCCGATCGGTCAGGTCGAGGGCCAGCAGGGCTTCGCGGCGGACGGCGCGCATCGGGCCGAGGTCGTGCAGGCGCACCCCGGTGCGCCTGCGGATGAGCCGGGCCAGCTCCAGGTTGGCCAGGCGCGCGTGCACGGGCCACGCCTTGGGGGACGTGGGGCGCCGCCGGCCCAGCACCAGATCGGCGGTGCCTCCCAGCACGGGTGCGGCGATGTCCGGCAGCAGGGCGGGGTCGAGGGAGGCGTCGCAGTCGCAGAAGCAGACGACGTCTGCGGTGGCCGCCATCAGGCCGGCGTGGCAGGCGGCGCCGAAGCCGCGTACCGGCTCTGTCACCACGTGGGCGCCGAGTGCACGGGCGATGTCCGCCGAGCCGTCGGTGGAGCCGTTGTCGACCACGATGGCGCGCCAGCCGGGCGGGATCCGGTCGAGCACCCACGGCAGGGCCTCGGCCTCGTCCAGACAGGGCAGCACCACATCGACCCGGGCGGGAGAAGAGGGGGAAGTCTCGATCACCCCACTCACCCTACGAATACAAAAGGGACGTAAGGGACTTGGCGTCCTTACGGATCTCTGACGTCGGCGGCAGTCCTTACGGATCTCTGACGTCCGCCACCACTCCCCCTGCCAGCCAAGGGGCGGTGTGAGACTCGATACCGTGAAACGCGTACTCGTCGTGGACGACGACCCGACCGTCTCCGAGGTCGTCGCCGGATACCTGACCCGGGCGGGCTTCGACGTCGATGTGGCCGCCGACGGTCCCTCCGCCGTGGCCAGAGCCACCGCACAGCCGCCGGAACTGGTGGTGCTGGACCTGATGCTGCCCGGCATGGACGGGCTGGAGGTCTGCCGCCGTATCCGCGAGACCGGCCCGCTGCCCGTGATCATGCTGACGGCGCGGGGTGACGAGGAGGACCGCATCCTCGGCCTGGAAGTCGGGGCCGACGACTATGTCACCAAACCTTTCAGCCCGAGGGAGCTGGTCCTGCGGGTGGAGTCCGTGCTGCGCCGTGCGGGAGCGCTGGAGGCGGTGCGGAGCGCACCGCCCGCACCGCGCCTGACCGGACTACGGGCCGGACCGCTCGCTGTGGACCCCACAGCTCGCCGGGCCACCCGCGATGGTCAGGAACTTGGCCTGACCATCAGGGAGTTCGATCTGCTGGAGTTCTTCCTGCGCAATCCCGGGCGGGCCACCAGCCGGGAGGAACTGATGCGTCGCGTGTGGGGCTGGGAGTTCGGCGACCTGTCCACCGTCACCGTCCACGTACGGCGGCTGCGCGAGAAGATCGAGGACGACCCGGCCCGCCCCCGGCTGATCAACACCGTGTGGGGCGTCGGCTACCGCTTCGACGTACCTGAGGCGAACGGAGCGGACGATGCTGCGTGACACCTTCCTGATCGCCCTGTACGCGGCGATCGGCGCGGGCGCCGCCGGACTGCTCGGTGTGGCAGCGCTGAGGCTGCTGCGCAACCGCTCGGTCGCGCTGTCGCTGACCGTGGTCGCCGCCGTCGCCGTGGCGGCGATGCTCGCCGGGACGATGCTCGTGTCGTGGGCGATGCTGCTGTCGGATCACGACCTGTGGGTCGTCACCATGGTGTGCTCCATAGCGGCGATCGTCTCCCTCGCGGTGGCGCTCGTCCTGGGCCGCAGCGTCGTCAAGGGCAGCCAGGCGCTCGCCGAGGCCACCCGCGCCCTCGGTGACGAGGGCCGCTTCACCCCGCCCAGCACCGCTCCCACGGCTGAACTGGCCCAACTTGTCCGGGAGTTGGACGCTACCAGTGCGAAGCTGGCCGCCTCCAGGGAGCGAGAGCGGGCCTTGGAGGAGTCCCGACGGGAGCTTGTCGCCTGGATCTCCCACGACCTGCGCACCCCGCTCGCCGGGCTGCAGGCCATGACCGAGGCGCTGGAGGACGGCGTGGTCGACGATCCGAGCGTCTACCACGCCCGGATCCGCACGGAGGTCGAGCGACTCAGCGAAATGGTCAGCGACCTGTTCGAACTCTCCCGCATCCAGGCCGGCGTACTCGCCCTGAACACGGCCCGCATGTCGGTCTACGACCTCGTCGGCGACGCGATCGCGGGCGCAGACGCCCTCGCCAAGGAACACGGCGTACGGCTCGTCGGCGACGGAGTCGAGCCGATGCCGATCGAGGTCGACGGCCGCGAGATGTCCCGCGTCCTGGCCAACCTCCTCGTCAACGCCATCCACCGCACTCCCACCGACGGAACGGTCGCCGTCTCCGCCCGGCAGGAGGACGGCAGCGTCGTCGTCTCGGTGACCGACGGCTGCGGCGGCATCCCGTCCGAGGACCTGCCCCGCGTCTTCGACACCGGCTGGCGCGGCACCGACGCCCGCACCCCGCCCGCCGGCGCGGGCCTGGGACTGGCCATCGTGCGGGGCATCGTCGAGGCCCACAGCGGCCGGGCCGCCGTCCACAACGTGCCCGGCGGCTGCCGCTTCGAGGTCCGCCTGCCGACAGCCGCCTGAGTGCATTTCCCGGTCCGGAGAAGGGCCGTCCCTGTGGAGTACAGGGACGGCCCCCCCCGGGTTGTCACCGGGGAAGGCTCAGCCGGCCCGCAGCGCAGCCTTCGCGAACTCCGCCATTCCCTCTGCGAAGTCCACCACCGGTTTCCAGCCCAGCTCGTCGCAGAGCCTGCGCGAGGAGGCGGTGATGTGGCGGACGTCGCCGAGCCTGTACTCCCGGGTGACGACGGGTGCGTCGCCGCCGTGTGCCGCGGCCAGCGCGGCGGCCATCTCCCCCACCGTGTGCGGCTCGCCGCTGCCGACGTTGTACGCCCGCAAGCCACCCTCTGACAAAGCGGGCAGCCCGTCCATGGCCGTGAGGTTGGCCCCCGCGACGTCCCGCACGTGCACGAAGTCCCGGCGCTGACCGCCGTCCTCGAACACACGCGGTGCCTCACCGCGCGCGAGCGCGGACCGGAACAAAGAGGCGACTCCCGCGTACGGGGTGTCCCGCGGCATACCCGGCCCGTACACGTTGTGGTACCGGAGCGCCGCCACTCGTCCACCGGTGGCCCGCGCCCACGCCGCGGCCAGGTGCTCCTGCGCGAGCTTGGTGGCCGCGTAGACGTTGCGCGGATCGGTCGGCGCCTCCTCCCCCACCAGCCCGGCGGACAGCGGCTCGCCACAGTGTGGGCACGGTGGTTCGAAACGGCCCGCGTCCAGATCGGCGATCCGTCGCGGCCCCGGCCGAACTATGCCGTGCTGGGCACACTCGTAGCGGCCCTCGCCGTACACCACCATGGAACTCGCCAGCACGAGCCGGCGCACCCCGGCCGCAACCATGCCTGCCAGCAGCACGGCCGTGCCGAGGTCGTTGCAGCCGACGTAGTCGGGCGCGTCCGCGAAGTCCTTGCCGAGCCCGACCATCGCCGCCTGATGGCAGACGGCGTCAACGCCCCGCAGAGCGTCCACCACCGCTCCCTTGTCGCGAACATCCGCGTGCCGCCAGTCGACACCATCGGGGACGGGCGGCGGCGTGCGGTGGGCGGCGGGCAGGAGCGCGTCGAGCACGCGTACCTCGTGCCCGGCACTGGTGAAAGCGCTGACGATGTGCGAGCCGATGAAGCCCGCGCCTCCGGTGACCAGGATCAACATGCTCCGACGCTATGCCTGGCTGCGCGTCTGCGGATGCCGGGACGGGGATCCGTCAGGGGTTCGTAAGCCTTGCGGGCCGGCGGGACGCCGCCACGCTCAGCAGACCGAAGCCCACGGCGAAAGCGAGCATGGTGAACACGCCGCGGGGCCAGAAGATGTGACTGTCGAGGAACGACCAGCATGCCCCCAGCACCACCACGGCCCCGGGCAGCACCCGGACGCCGTGGCGCCGCAGCAGTACCGAGCCGGCGGCGATCGCGGCGACCGTCAGCGCGTACACCCCTGCCCGTCCCAACTCGTCACCGGTCGAGAACAGCCACCCCACCGCCCCATGCACCCCATGTACCGCCACCGTCCCGGCAGAGATACCGGCCACCGCGTCCAGCCCCGAGTAGTAGGCCGCGTAACCGAGACACCCGGCCCAGGCCACCACGGTGAGTGCGCCGTCGACGTCACGCCCCGGTCTGCCCCACAGCGGCACCAGCAGGCCGAGCGCCAGCAGCGGAAAGGCGGGCAGCAGGGCGACGTGCAGCCCCGCCCAGTGAGCGGCCGTCGACGCGGTGAGATGCCGCGGGTGGACCAGGCCCGCCACAGCCAGGAACAGGGGCGGAGCCGTTACGAGGGCCACCGTACGAAGAGTGCGCATGGCGCCACCGTAGGAATGCCCTACGCCAGGCGGGGCCCGTGCCGGCCGTGCGTAAGACACTCGTAAGACGCCGTCGTCACGAAGGTGGACGCCGTCGGCTGCGTCGGACCTCCTTCGCCACCACCAGCAGAGCCGTGAACGTGGCCACGGCCACCAGGGTCAGCAGCCAGTTGCGCGGGTAGTCGAGCGGCAGCACCGTCGAGTTGGCCCGCGGCCCCGGTCGCAGCAGCACCGGCAGCGCCACCGCGGTAAGGGCACCCCCTACGAGCAGCGCCCCGCGGATCGGCCCCCGTACCCCGCCACGGACCAGCACCAGCCCGACGAGCAGCACCAGCGGCGCGACCAGCGCGTCGTGCAACACCACCGCCCCGCCGAGCCACTCCAGCACACCCATCAGGTCCTGCTGCCTGTCCAACAGCAAGGACGCGCCGACACCCATCAGCGCCAGCCCGGCTGCCCCGGCCAGCAGTCGCAGCACCTTGACTCTCATGACAACACCTCCAGTCGGCCGACCCACTTGGTCTGCAGGACGCCCGGACGGTTCGGAGCGATCAGGCGCACCGGGTATCCGTGGTCGGGCGACAGCTCCTCACCGTTCAGCCGCAGTGCGAGCAGGGTCAGCGGGTCCCGGGCGTGCTCGTGACCCATCTCGGAGACCCGGTAACCGCCCCGGGTCTGCAACGACACCACCTGTACCCGCGCATGAACCGGGGCTCCCACCCGCTCCAGCAGGTCCACGACGCGCACGCCTGTCCAGTGCGCCGACTTGCTCCAGCCCTCCACGCAGGCGATCGGCAGCTCGACCTCGTGCTGGGGCAGTGCGCGCAGCTCGTCCAACGTCAGCACGTAGGGCCGCGGTCCGGCGACGGTCAGGCGGTAGCGCTCGGCGTGGATCAGGCCGACCCCGGCCGCGGCGGCAGTCCGGTTGACCGGCAGGCCCTCGGGACCATGGTCAGGGTGGCGGGGTGCGAGCAGGGTCAGGTCCTTCAGCGGGGTGAAGGACTGCCCCACCGTGGTCACGGTGACGGCGCCGACCGCCGCTGCAACCGCGGCGAGCAGGGAGCGCCGATCCGGGGCGTCCTCGGCGGGCAGGGACAGCGTGCCCGCCGAGCGACGGCTCCAGTGTGCCGCGATCTCAGGTGCCTTGACCGCGATGTGCAGCACCAGCGCTCCTGTCAGCAGCCAGGCCACGGCGTAGTGCACCTCCACGAAGGAGAAGGGCCACGGGTACCACTGGGCGGTGTTCAGCAGGCCGGTCGCCAGCTCGAAGAGGGCGGCCGCGACCAAGACGGCCACCGACACCCGTTCCAAGGCATGCCGCACCGAGCGAACCGGAGGCCACTCGAACAGACGGGGATACACCGTCCACAACTTGGCGAGCAGCAACGGGATCGCCGCGATACCGGACGCGACGTGGAGCCCCTGCGTGAACCGGTAGCCCCACACCGGACGGCTGGGCAGCTCGCCCGCGAGCCATCCCGGCGGGTGCTGCATGAAGTGACTGATCAAACCGGTGCAGAAGCACACCGCGAACGCCAGGCCGAGCCACCGCCCGATCGAGGTCGCCGTGCGGGCATCGTGCAGTCGGCCCTTGAACACGGGCGGAAAGAAGCGCGATCTCATGCCTTCCATCCCACCCGGAGGAAGGCCGCCATGGAACGTCCGGCCGCCTTACGGAACAGGGACGTCTCCCGGCCACAGGGCACGCCCAACATCCGCGGCACTCCACGCGTCGCCGTCCTGACCACACGTGTGACAGGCACTTGGCGGAAGCTGGGAACCTGTCCGGCGTCCGCGCTTCGCAATACAGCCGTCACGCCGTCCAGCACCTCGAAGCCTCCACATGGGCCTTCCAGGAACACCTCCTGCGAGGCGGTCGGGCCGGTGCACAGCCTTGCCTGCGCAGGACAGCCACAGCGTGGGGACGCACACGCGTCGCTGCCCGGCCAGCGCCGGCCACGTGGCCGCGAAGTCGACCTCCGACTCCTCACCCGCAGCTTTCGACCGAGGGAGCGTGCCCTCCGGGAACCGCCGGGCCGCCGTGGCCTCCGCCCCGACGTCCGTCGTCGTGCCACAGCACTGCTCTCCTCGCCTGCCCCGGGCGCCGGACTGCAGGGAGTGCAGTCCAGGTGATCGCGCCCACAGACGCGAGGTGCGTGGAGGGCGGCCACGTCTTACGTCGCGCCCTGTGCTCGCGCCATCCTGCGGCGGTGCACGCCGGGCACGGCCGCTGCAGGTGATCGGTCATCTTCTGGTGCCAGCGACGGCCCTCCCAGCGCAGTTCGACGAGAAAGCTGAGCCACAGCGAGCACGATCCCCGCCGGGGACGGGGCAACCGACGAAATGCGCTCGCGGAGTGACGGTATGCGCGGAGCGTGTTCAGCGGGCCAGACCGTGACGGTCGGCCGGGTTGGACGGTGGTGATCCGTCGGCACGGGATACGAGGTGTGGCCGGTGCGGATGGCGTGAGGGGGTGCGTTCGATGATCAGGAAGGCGACGTCGTCAGTGAGCTGCTCGCTGGTGTGCGCGAGCAGGTCGCGGTGGATCTCGTGCAGCAGGGCATCCGGGCTTGATGCGCGAAAGGAAGCGACCCGTTCGGCGAGCGGATAGAAGGTTCCGGTCGGTGAGCGGGCTTCGACTGCCCCATCGGTGTAGAGCAGCAGCATGTCACCTGGATCCAGGGTGAAACGGTCGGCGCGGTCGCTCCCTACGCAGAGGGCACGCAGGCCCAGCGGGGGCGCGGGACGGCGGGAGTTCAGGACCTTGATCTGGTCACCACGGATCAGCAGGGGCGGCGGGTGACCGCAGTTGAGCATCTCAGCCTGTGGGCCCTGATCGGGGATGTCGATCATGACAGCGGTGATGAAGTGCTCGCCGGCGTCGTGCGCGGTGTCGGCGACCTCCTCCTGGTTCCGGCAGGCGCTCTCTTCGACGGCGGTGACGAGCTCGGGCAGAGAGCCGTACCGGTGAGCGCACTCACGGAACGCGCTCATCGCTGCCGACGCCTCGTCGACGGAGGCCAGCCCATGGCCTCGGACGTCGCCGATGAGTACCCGGGTGCAGGAGTGATCGGCGCGGGCGACCGCCAACAGGTCGCCCCCGATCTGGGCCTCGTCCTCGGCAGCCAGATACAGCCAGGCCACCCGCAACGGCCCGATCCGTCGGGGTGGCGGCCGCAGCAGAACCCTCTGCGCCGTCTCGGCCACCGACCGCAACCGGCTCAGCTCTCGGGCATGCCGCTCTCGTACATAACAGATGAAGACCACCAGAGCCGACAGCACGGCCAGGGCGATCAGCTGCGCCACATGGTTGGTAGTGGTCAGCCCACCGTGGAAAATCGCGATGATCAACAGGGCGGCCTCTGCCAGAGCCCCGACCAGAGCGGTCAGCCGCGGACCGGCGAAGGAGGCGGTCAACGTCGGCGCGATGACCAGCAACGGGCCCAGATGAACACTGGTACCGATACCGATGTCCGCCACAGCGATAGCAGGACCGTGTCGTCACCCACGGGGAAGGAGTCGATGTGCACCACCCGGTCGTCGACGACGATCCGCGTCGGGAGCCCTGCCCAGGCCGCGGTGTCCAGCCCGACGCGGGTGACGGGGCCGAGGTGCCTGGTGAGGGCGCTCAGCAGCTCGGGCAGCTCGGCACCGATGTCGCGCGACCGCGGCCACCACGCACCATCCAGGACACCTTCCCGCGACTCCGTAGTCTCCAGCCGCAGGAGCGCGCACCCAGGCCGTACAGCCTCGTGAACACCGCTCGGCAGATGCCGGGAATCAGAGGGTGAATCGGAGCCGGTCATGAGGACCACCCGTCTTCGGGAGCCGGTGCGAACACGCGACTCGCCTCGCCCTCCCACGCTACTCCCCGGGCCCCCGGGATCTCCTGGGAACTCGACCCCGGTGCCTGCTTCGACGGCAGGCGGCACAGTCGCGGCATACGCTTCAGAAAAGGGCGCAGGCGGAAGGGCGGCGGGCAGCCGGATGCCGAATGTTCCGAGCGGTGGCCGCATATGTCCTCAGAGCCATCGCCCGCAGGAGGTACGCATGGATGACGAACGTTGCCCTCCGCGGGCAACGCCTGGGTCCGCCTCGTCGCGGCGACTCCGGAGGCCGCTCGTGGCGACGTCGAGGTGGGCGTCGCGCCTCACAGCCCGCATAGTCCTGGCCGGCATCCAGCGAATCAGCCAGGCCGCAAAACGCAGACGAGGTGTGAGTGACAGGACTTCGGCGGCTTACGAAGCCTCCGCCCACCATCAGCGCCTGCACCATCGGCCACGAGCCCGAGAGCGACAGCCATGACGACACTCCGTGAACGCAAGACCTACCGCAAAGCGATTCTCCGATCCCTGTATGGGGCCGTCGAACGCAATCGTCCTGATGTCAGCGGAGAGACACTCCGTGACGAGGTCCGTCTTCCCGACGCGGACCTCTCCGCAGCCTGCGCCTACCTGGCCGACGCGGGCCTGATCACCGTCGAGTGGACATCGCACAAGACGCCCGCCACCGCGTCGCTGACCCATGAGGGCATCCGCTTGATGGAGGAGGAAGAAGACGAGTCGGCTCCACCCGCTCAGGGTGACTGACCCCTCCAACACCGCCGCCGACCACATCGAAGCCACCAAGCTGCTGACCCTGGCCCAGCTGCCGAAACAGCTCCGGCAGCGGACACGGGGAGACGTCCTTGCTGCGGGTACGCGCGGTGGCGCAGCGCCGAGGTCAGGCCATAGAGAGAAACAAACCGAGGTGGATACCGCCTGTTTACCGGCTGGGCGGCCAGTCCGAGGCTTTGTCGGCCGGGACGGGTCAAGGCAGTGGCGATTCGGCAGGCACTGATCGGTCGGGCCGGTCACCCGTGACCGCGGATTCGTCCGCGTACAGATGCAACTGATCGCTCTCCAGCCGCACGAACGGATTGGTCCATGTCTCCGAGGCATCCGGGACCAATACGCGTGTCGTCCCCCGCCAGGCGTCGTGGATCACGAGCGAGAGAATTCTGTAGCCGAGCAGGCCGAGGGCGATCTGCTGATCGGGATGGTCTTCCGGGCCCGCTGCCTGCAGCACGTAAAACCGATCGCCCACCCAGTACCCGGACTGATCCAGCCAGGCGTCCACCATCAGCCGAACGCCGTCCACCCACACGCCGACCTCGCCCGAGCGGTTCCGGTCGCTCATGTGCACGGCCCGGTGGCGGTCGTCGGCGGAGAATTCCACATGCAGTTCCAAATCGCTCCAGCAGTCCACGAAGGAACCGCAGGCACCTGGCACCGGACCCACACGATACGGAGCGACACTGGCGGCGGAGAGACCGATGGGATCCTGGCCGCAGGTCTCCGGCTCCCGGCACGACCGGTCGATACGGCGACTGCAGCCCAGGCCCATCGCGGCGCAGTCCCGAGGCGAGGCCCGGGACAGCAGGTCGACAAGGCGCTCCCGGTACGGCATGTCGCCGATACGACTGCGTATGTCGCCGCCATCCCACCACGCGACCAGGTCGGCCCCGACCCGCGAACACCGCAACCACTCGCGCCAGCGCTCATCCCGGACATCCCGCGGATGTGAGACAGCTTGCGAAGAGAACACATCCTCATGCGGTCCATCCCCGTCCCGTCGACGGCCTGCCTTCCTGCCAGGTCTCCAACGCACACTCGGCCTCCTTACGTCTTCCGGCACCATCCGACAACGGCAGGCCCAAGGGCTGGGGTGTGGGGTAGAGCCCCACGGGCCTTGACTCCGAATACTGGACACGGGTTATGCGGCTGGTGTCAGCGTAGTTGATGTTGTTTCGGACGCTGTCTCGTAAGTGATGGGGCTGCGTTGTCCGAGGCGGGAGTGACGGCGTCGGGTGTTGTAACGGTTAACAGGCCATTTCATTTGGGGAGTCTGCGGTAACAGATGAGGGCAGCTGCCAGCGCGGTGAAAGCCAGAAAGTGGTCGAACTTGCGGTGCGACTCCCAAGGGCGGCGCAGTTCCAATCGCGTCGAGGCGGCGCTGCGCGACGACCCGCCGCCCTGCGCCGCGCGGGCTCGCACCGGTTTCCCCGGCCTGGAGGCCGACTCCGCACAAGCCGTTACGTCGGTCGCCTCTCGAGCAGCTCGTTGAGGACCGACATCTTGTCGGGCCGTGCCTCCAGCAGGATGAGGCCGAGCACGGCAACCGGGTCGAGCGCGGGATCGCTGCGGGTGACGTATGTATGGACAGTGCGGTCGGGCCGGGACGTCTCCCTGACATCAAGGATGGTTCGTTCTTCGGATGTTACGGAGAAGTGCAGCTTTCTGCGGAATCGAGCACGGCGGATGCGGTACTCCGCTTCCCACAGCAGCACGGTGTTCCCATTACGCTCTCCCACCGGCTGTCCATGTGCCGACAGCAGGGGCTGCCCCTCATTGAAGTCGACGAGCAGACGCGGGTCGTCGCCGACGCGGTCCGTGCTGCCCAGCACATGCTGACGACCAGGGCCGGCCTGCGCCGCGAACGCTCCGACGGGTTCGCCGTCCAGTTGGAAGAACGAACTGCACGTCCACATCATCGACTGGCCCGGTTGAAGCCCACCGCTCGTCGTCACCGGCGCCTCACCCAGTTCCTGAAAAGCACATCGTCGTTTCGCACATGGTCGCTGAGCCCCCATCGGCTGCTGGGACATGACATTCACCAACGGAGACGTGAACATTCCCGACGCGGTTCTTGATGTTGCTGCTGTGCCTCCCGCCGTGGCTGACGCGTGCGCGCACGGCGTCGCGCGTCACGCCGTGGAAGGTGCGGGTGGAGGTTAAGTGAGGAGCATCCGCAGGACACTGAATGAACGGGGAGGACCGCTCTTCGGGCGGGTGTTTTTCGGGCGCCTTCCCTGGCCGCCGCGTCGGCCCTGTGGGCGGCTACTGGGTAGTGGGGTCGCTGGTATGAACGTCCTGGTAGAGGCTCTCTGAGCGTGTTACTGGGGAGGCGGGCGTCACGTTCCCCGACGGCACCCGGCTGCACGCGTGCTGCCCCGGTCGCGGTCGGCTGCACCTGTCTGTCGCTGCGGGTCGTACGGCCGCGCGCGTTCACGCTGGAGGAACTGATCGCGGCGGGCACGGTGCCCCCGATCGGGGACCGCGTGCTCCGGGCGCTGATGGAGGCGCGGCTGTCCTTCCTCGTCAGCGGTGGAACCGTCAACCTCCGGATCATCGACGCCGAGATCACGATGACCTGCAGCGACGGCACCGTCTTCACTGGCTCCTACCGGCCGGTCACCACCTTGACCGACGCCCGCCGACACTCAGCCAGGGCGCTGATCAACCTCTACCACGAGCGCTGGGAACACGAGAGCACATACTTCGCGCTCCGCCACACGATCCTGGCAGGCCCGATTCTTGAAAACGGGCAGGGCTGCTCGTCGCCCCACTCGGTCCGGAGTTCAACGGAGTGGGGAGGTGTAACGAGGTCTAGAAGGCCGCTGAAGATCTTGCTCTGGGCGCCTGGCTCGCCCTGGATTGCCGTTAAATGTCAATCGGCATGAACCAGTGCAAGCCGGGCGCTATTTCAAGATCTTCAGGACGCTCCTAGGGCGAGGTGCGGATCAGTGGCTGCGGGGGGGGCATACATGATCACGGCCATGCCGACGAGGCAGACCAGGGCGCCGATGACGTCCCACCGGTCGGGGCGGTAACGGTCGGCGACCATGCCCAGGCGATCGACCCGGCCACGAAGATCCCGCCGTAGGCGGCGAGGATGCGGCCGAAGTTGTCGTCGGACTGGAGGGTGGCCACCACCCCGTACAGGCCCAGCGCGATGACGCCGGTGCCGATCCAGATCCAGCCCTTGTGCTCGTCGCGGATGCCCTGCCAGACCAGCCAGGCGCCGCCGATCTCGAAGAGAGCGGCCACGACGAACAGGGCAACGGAACGAGCGACAGTCATAGCGTCGGACCCTAGCGGCGGCCCGCGCCCGTGATCTTCAGCGGGTCCCCGGACCCTTGGCAGCCGCACTCGTCTTCGCCAGGGGCCTTCGGCGCGCAGGAGCAGGCGCGGCGGGGCTGGCCGAGCCACCAGGTTCCGGCGGCGAGCACCGCCAGGATGACGGCGATGGCAGGCAGCCAGCTCACCACTACTCCGGCACCGGTGCCGACGACGGCCGCCGTGATGAGGACGGGCAGGGCGCAGCACGCCACACACGCCAGGTCAGCCAGGCCCCCGAGGGCCTTCGGGGTGCGGTGAGGGCGGGGGTCAACAGCAGGGGCCGGCATGGCGTTTCTCCTCGGCGAGGTCGGTGAAGGGGATGGGGCAGCACGCACTTCCGGCGCAGACGGTCAGGTCGTCGCACCCGGCTTCGACGGCCGCGGCCAGTGCGGTGCGGATGGTGGTCAGGTCGGTGATCTTCGCGTCGACCTCGGCGAGCTTGGCCGCGGCCCGCTCCTGGAGCCCTGCAAGGGGACGGCCGTGCCGGTGGCGGCCGGCCTCAAGCAGCTCGGCAACCTCCTCCAGCGTGAACCCGAGCCGCTGGGCGGCCTTGATCACCCTCAGCGCGGTCACCGCGTCCTCGCCGTACAGGCGGTGGCCGCCGTTGCTGCGTTCCGGCTCGGCCAGCAGGCGGCCGCGCCGCTCGTAGTAGCGCAACGTCTGGACATTCACCCCGGCCGCCTCGGCGACCTGCCCGCTGCGCAGGCCCGCGCTCACCCCTGCACCCTGACGGTGCGTGCGGCGATGGCGTCCAGGACCGTCTCGTGCGCCGCCTCCACCGCGATGTCCAGGCCGATCAGGTCCTCGCCGGGGGTGGTGGTGAAGGTGAAGAACGAGCAGCAGCCGCTCTCCCGCGCCACCAGGTCCCGCACCCGCTCCTCGACGCCAGGCCCGCCGGCCAGGTCGAGGCGTAGCCGGAGCGGTTCGGGCCTCGACGACGAGGTCAGGCGTTCGGAGAACAGCGTCTACTACGAAGACGCACGCGCCCACTGGCCCGCCAAGCCCACTGTCACTCTGCAGTACTCGAAGGACGGCAAGAGCGGCTGGAAGAACGCCACCACCATCCCCATCAAGATCCGCTACAACAAGCCCCTGTTCGAGGAGACGTTCGCCCACACCTTCACCGCACCGGACACCGACGCCTACTGGCGGGCCCGCTTCGACGGCAACCCCGACCTGGGCACCAGCACCACCAAGCCCGCCCACCTCTACCGCTACGCCACCCGCATCACCGGCTTCCATGCCTCTTCCGACCCGGTCCGCAAGGGACAGGCGTTCAGCTTCGGCGGCACCCTCCAGTACAAGAAGGGCAACACCTGGAAACCGCTCACCGACGACGCCTGGCCCACCCTCTACTTCAAACCCCGCGGCTCCAGCACCTACCACTATGTCTGCGAGCTGGACACCGACAAGAAGGGCCACCTCATCGGCATGGTGGCCGCCAAGCAGGACGGCACCTGGGCTCTCGCGGTCAACCGCCAGACCGGAGACCACTACCTCAGAAGCACCCGGGTCACCGACTACGTCGACGTCCGCTAGCCGTCGCCCGTGGCGACGACACCTGGACCCACCTCGTCGCCATCTTCCGGGCACCCGCCCCGGGAGGCTCCACCACCGGCAACAAGGCCCCTAGCAGAACGGCACCCTCATTCGGACCGCCACCAACCTCAGCCCCCAGTACGACTCCTCCATGCCCCTGACCATCGGCGGCTGCATCAACAGCGCCTCCGCCACCACCCCCTACCTGACCTCCCCGGCTCCGTCGCCGACGTCCACGTCTACCCCCGCACACTTCGGCGACCGAAGTCAGCGCACTGCACTGACCCACCGCCGAAACAGGGCCCGCGCCGACTCCGACACGAGCGGCGCGGGCCCGCCCACGTCCGCGGCGGCGGCCAGCCACACCCAGCCGGCGAACGGACCGACACCGGCGAACGCTCCCCCAAGACCAGCCTGCGGAGACCGCCCAGGAGATCACACCCGCCAGCGCAACCTCCGAGCAAAGGCGCATTGCCGAAATCGAAGCGGCACACTACAGGCGCGTCCACCGGAAAGCCGCCGCAGAAGAGGCCCGCATCCAGTACGTCGGCTCAGCGCACGCCATATCCACCATCGCGCCGGCCGCGCCGCCGAGCCAGACCAAAACACAACCAGCCGACGGGGGCCTCGTCGCACTGCCAGCTGTCACCGGCGAGTCACAAACCCCGTGGACACCCTCTCAGCACAGGATCCCGAAACTGGAGATACATGTCCGCACGGGACTGGATGGACGCCCCTGGACGGCTTCTACGACATGTGCCATGTGGTACCCAGTGAGGGACCCAGGATCAGGACCGGAGCGTCTTCTGGCCCGTCAAAGCGGTATTGCAGGGTGTTCGGTGGTGTCTCACTCACGCCCCAGACCCTCTCACGTCTCACGGACGCCCCTATAACGCGGGGGCGAGGGAAACCGCTCTGACCAGGTGGAAGACCTCTCGGGCGGCATATCGCTTGAGGCATCGAATGATTTCACGTCGGGTCTTGCCTTCCTGGGTGCGGCGTTCGTAGTACGCCTGGGTGCGCGGGTCGTAGCGCAGGCGGGTGAAGACGATGCGGTGCAGGGCGGCGTTGGCCTGGCGGTCGCCGCCGTAGTTGAGTCGGCGCGTGCTCCGCCGGCCCGACGAATACTCGACTGGGCTGACTCCGCAAAGGGCAGCAAAGGATGCCTCGGTGTTCAGCCGCTCGGGGTTGTCTCCCATGGTGATCAGCAAGGTGACTGCGCTGTCCGGACCGATGCCCACCGGTACGAGCAGCTGTGGGGCGTGGTGTTCGACGAGCTGGGTCAGGCGTTGGTTCAGCTCATCGATCTGCCCGGTGAGCTGTTCGATACGCTCCGCGAGCATTCTCAGAGTCATATGGGTGGCCTGGGCCACCGCGTTCTCGCCCTCCTCGCCGTCGCCTGGCCCGAGGCGTGCGCAGGTGCGGAACAGCTCGCGGTTGCCCAGGCTGGACAGTCGTTCCCGCAGTGCGGGATCGGCGATGACCATGACGGCTTTGAGCTGGTTGATCGCCTGGGTACGGGCCTTGACCGCAGAGTCCTTGGCGAGCTTGTACATCCGGGCGCTGTGCACCGGACCGTCGCCGGACTTGGCCCGGGCCCGGGCACGACCGCTGAGCACGGCTCGCGCGGCGGCCTGTGCATCGAGCGGGTCCGACTTCCCCAGCAGCCGGCGGGCCGAGCGGTCGGGCCGGTTCACCTCAGACACCTCGATCTGCTGAGCCAGCAGGTAGCGGGACAGGCCCACGCCGAAGGTGCCGGTGCCCTCCACACCGGCCCGGCGCACCGTCCCCCGCTTGCGGGCCCACACGAGTAGCCGACGGTAGCCAACGGCCGTCGCCGGAAAGGACTCGGTGCCAAGGACCTTCCCCAGCGGGGAGACCACGGCGGCGACGTGAACCTCGCCGTGCGTGTCCACGCCCAGGACGACCTCACTCCGATTGGGCGGATCCGTGCTGGAGGTCGTCATGGTGGTTCGCCTCCCGCGTGGTGACATGCTGAGTGGATGGCACCGGCCCGCTCGGGCGGTCTGAACCGTGATGGCGCCTGAAACTCGGCAAGGCCCCTATAGGGACACGCCCCGTGGCTCGGTGACAGCAGAAACCATCCCGCAACGACAGTCGACAAGTCCGTGACTGGACAGTTCGGTCAAAGATCTCAAGAGTCAGACCCCCGTTCGGGACGGCACTGCACAACCGTCCCATCGATCTCAGCGCAATGGCATGACCCGACCGCAGCCGGATGGTTTCGTCCGAACCTGCGCCCAACCTGGCCGGAGCAGGCTGACGCCGAGATGCGTCTCCGCCCACTCGTGACCGGCAATGAGGACAGCCTGTGACCCGTCTTACCGGCACTAGAAGTCGGCCCCTGGCCGCCTACGACCCCTTAATTCTCGGTACTGCACTGAACTGCCGTGAGTATCCGAATATGACGCCACACGTTCGCGTGGCTGCGCTGCGCCGCGCGTACCCATGAAGGAGGAGAATGCCAGTCGACGGCCACCTCGCGCTCGCCCCAGGCCACCTGCATGATGCGGCGATCACCGGCGAAACGCTCAACGAGATCGCGGCGCATGTAGAGCAGGTGGCCGCGCCAGGGCTTGTCTGCGCGGAAAACTGCGGAGGCGCGTCGGCCGTCCAAGCACACGAGATCCACGGTGCCGGGTAGTTGGCGCAGGCCGAACCGGGCGGCGAACTCGAACGACGGTACGTCGTAGCCCCCGCCGAGTCCGGTCTCCGATGTGCTGTCGGGGGCGAACTCCACGGCGACCTGATCGAGCCTGATGCCATCGTCCTGCCAATCGTGGCGCAGTGCACGGTGTGGGAAGGCGCCTGGGGCCCAGGCACCGGGCCTTTCCGACCTGCTGAACGTGAATGGCCTCGTCGCGCATGCCGGACGCGTCGGACTCATCGCGGGCGCGCTGCTGCTCGTGATCGGCAGGTCGGCGCACTGCGCGGGTGTCTGCGCGCGGTGTGGCAGAAGGAGGAGGACCGGGAAACCCGACCCAGCTCAAGCTCAAGGATGCCGGTGTGCTGGTCGGTCTCGGCGTGGTCGGGCTGGTCGCGATGGGCAGATCCGTGTTCGCGATCAGTGCGGTCTGCTGGACCGCCGACAAGGTCAGGATCGCGGGTGGGGCGGGACGGGGCACTGCTGTTCTTCGCGGGCCTGGCCATCGCCCTGCTCGTCGACTTCCCGCTGCTGGTCTACCTGCTCCCTCACATTCGGCTCGCCCCGGATTTCTCCGATGCCTTTCCGCAGCCGCCCGGTTGCCAGATTCCGGCCTGTTCGGACCCACCGCGGCGAAGGGCCGGGGACTATGCTGGTGAGCGGATGCCCAGGCCCCCGGTGGACGCACGGCCTGCTGACCGCGATGCCACGGGAGCGGATTCTCGTCCGGACCCGTCGCATCTTCGAGGAGATCCCTGTCGGGCACCGAGCCTCGGAGCGCGGAACTCCGACCTGGTGACCCACTCATGTGTTCGTATGCCCCGACCTCGGTCGCACCTCGCCAGGTACGAAGCCCGGCGCCTCGCGTCCGTTGCCCGGTAGCGGTCCCGAGAACACTTGAACGGCTGGAACAGAGGTGTCATGCCTTATTCCGCGGCTGTCCATCCGCCGGAGGGCTCGCGACCGCTCGCGCCGCTCTCGTCCCCTCCAGCGGGCGGGGGCGCCATGATCACCTCTTCAGCCCGCGGTCAGCCGTGGAGCGGAGGCGGTTGCGAGCAGCCCGCCGTAGAAGCGATGTGCCCGAGCCGGTCCAGCCCGCTGGCAGGCCGTCTGTTCCCGCGGGGATCTCGCGGGTCCGTCGCGGGGTCCCGCGCAGCGGCGTTCGACAAAGATGCTCTCGAGCCGAGCCCGGAAGTCCGTCCAGGACGTCTCGCCGTCGCCGTACAGCAGCCCGGATTCGCCGTGGTGATCGCGGAGACCGCGGCCCTGGAGGGCTGCGGGTTCGGATCTTCCCCAGGGCGGCGGCACCGGCGGCTCCCCCACGCGGTCCCAGCCCCCCGTGTCGTAGGCGATGACGGCTTCGGGTGGCCGGGATTCGACGGAGTGCGCCCGCCCGCCGTCGGCCGGATCACCGGCGCCGGCTTCGCCGGGCTCCTGGTTCACCGGCACGAGCGGCACCGGGATGTGGCCCGACGGTTGCAGGACCCGCTCCTCTCCGAGCGCCAGGCATCACTCGGTGTCGCCTTGGCGGACCGGGCCGACGAGCCGAGCGTGGCCTCTCTCCGCTCCTGGCGCAGGAAGGACGTCGGAAACGTCCGCGGGCCGGCCGACGGTGCCGTGTTCTTGGCGCCAGTTCCCCCTTTGATCCGGTGGTCACCGTGATCCCCGGCAGCCGGTCGGCGCGGATCCGGGTTCTCGTGGCCGAGCAGGCGGCCCTGCGCGGCGCCCGGGTCGGCCTCCTCGACGTGTGTACGGCGGCGGTGGCGGCGCTGCCGGTCGGCGGGGCCGGGGTGTCCGCGATGTCCCGCGGGCGGGCGAGTCATCCGCTGTACAGCACCGACTCCGTCAGTCAGCAGCTGGAAGAACTCCAGCTCACACTGGGCGAGGGGCCGTGCGTGGATGCCTTTGTCCTCGGCTCCTCGGTCCTGTGCACCGACTTGTTGGCCGGTGAACTGCAACGGCATTGGACGGTGTTCGCCGACGCGGCCCTGGAAGCCGGAGCCAGGGCGGTCTTCGCCTTCCCCCTGCAGATCGGTGCCATCAGCCCCGGCGTACTCGACCTGTACTCCAGCAGCTCGGTCGAGCTGGACGCGGACGAGGTGGCCGACGCGATGGCCTTCGCCGACACTGCCACGTTGCTTCTGCTCGACGCCGGGATCGGTGAGGCGGGTGTCCCGTCCGAAACCGGCGCGTCCGGCACCGACGTGGCCGGCACGGACCGGCCGGACCCCGCGCCCTTCGATGACCTGGGCGGTTACCGGGCCGAGATCGACCAGGCCACCGGCGTCCTCATGGTCCAGCTCGGCGTCGGCGTCGAGGAAGCGTTCATCCGGCTGCGCGCCCACGCGTACGCCCGGGGGATACGGATCTCGGTGGTCGCCGCCGACGTGGTCGCCCACCGGCTCCGCTTCCCCCTGGAGACCACACCGTCCGACGTGAGACCGCCGGATGCGCGTCCCTCCGATACGCAACCGCCGGATGCGCGACCGCCCGACGAGGAGCACTGATGCTCACGCCCCGCAAACAGAGGTGTGCACGATGAAGGAACAGCTGATGGCCCGGACGTTCGTGGAGCTGGCGGACAGTCTCGTCGCCGACTTCGACCTCATGGACTTCCTGCGCCTGCTCACCGACCGCTGCGTCGATCTGCTCGACGCGGGTGCGGCGGGCGTCCTGCTCGCCGACCGTGACGGCGTGCTGCGTGTCATGGCCGCCTCCGACGAACGCGTGCGCCTCCTCGAACTCTTCCAGCTCCAGAACCACGAAGGCCCCTGCCTGGACTGCTTCCACACCGGGATCACCGTCTCCGTTCCCGACCTGCGCGACGAAGCCGCGCGCTGGCCCCTGTTCACCGCCCAGGCCCAGCGCATCGGCTTCACCGCCGTCCAGGCGCTGCCCATGCGCCTGCGCGACGAGGTCGTCGGCGCCCTCAACCTCTTCCACACCACCCCGGCGCCCATCAGCCCCGCCGCCACCCCCTTCGCACAGGCCCTCGCCGACGTCGCCACCATCAGCCTGCTGCAACAACGCACCACCGAGCGCAGCACCCTCCTCAACGAACAGCTGCAGACCGCTCTCAACAGCCGCGTCCTGATCGAACAGGCCAAGGGAAAGCTCGCCGAACGCCGCCACACGGACATGGAGCGGGCCTTCACGACGCTGCGCGCCTACGCCCGCGCCCACAACCGCCGCCTGGCGGACGTCGCCCGCGCCTTCATCGACGAAACCGAGCACCTCCCCGGTCTCAGTCCCGGAAGTTCCTGATCAGCCTCCTGCGAGAAGGGTTCGTCATGCCGCTCGGCCCCACTACCGAGACCTCTCTCGACACTCCGGACACCCCCGACCCCCTCGACGAGGAGGAGCTGAGCGCTCTGGATGCCCATTGGCGGGCGGCGAACTATCTGGCCGTCGGGCAGATCTACCTCATGGCCAACCCTCTGCTGACCGAGCCGTTGGCGCCTGAGCACGTCAAGCCGCGACTGCTGGGGCACTGGGGCACCTCACCGGGCCTGAACCTGGTCCACACCCACCTCAACAGGGTCGTGAAAGCCAGGCGCTTGGACGCGATCTGTGTCTGGGGGCCCGGTCACGGCGGGCCGGCCGTGGTGGCGAACTCCTGGCTGGAGGGCAGCTACACCGAGACGTACCCGGACATCACGCGGGACGCGGCCGGCATGACGCGCCTCTTCCGGCAGTTCTCCTTCCCGGGCGGCATCCCCAGTCATGTCGCACCCGAGACCCCCGGATCGATCCACGAGGGCGGCGAGCTGGGCTACTCCCTCTCGCACGCCTACGGGGCCGCGTTCGACAACCCGGGGCTCCTGGTGGCCTGCGTGATCGGCGACGGTGAGGCCGAGACGGGCCCGCTGGCCGCCTCCTGGCACTCGAACAAGTTCCTCGACCCGGTACGGGACGGTGCCGTCCTGCCGATCCTGCACCTCAACGGCTACAAGATCGCCAACCCGACGGTCCTGGCCCGGATACCGGAGCCCGAACTCGACTCCCTGCTCAGGGGATACGGCCACGAGCCCCTCCACGTGACCGGGGACGATCCCCGCGCCGTCCACCAGACGATGGCTCGTGCCATGGACGAGGCCCTGGACCGTGTCGCCGCCTTCCAGCACGCCGCCCGCACCGGTTCCGTCATCACCGAACGCCCACGCTGGCCGGTGATCGTGCTGCGCACGCCCAAGGGCTGGACCGGGCCGGCCGAGGTCGACGGCCTCCCGGTGGAGGGCACCTGGCGAGCGCACCAGGTGCCGCTGCCGGCCGTACGCGAGAACCCGGACCATCTGCGGCAGTTGGAGCGATGGCTCCGCTCGTACCGGCCCGATGAACTCTTCGACGAGCACGGACGCCCCCGGGAACAGGTCCTCGCCTGTGTCCCCGACGGTGCGCACCGCCTGGGCGCCAGCCCGCACACCAACGGCGGCCTGCTTCTGCACGACCTGCCCGTGCCGCCCCTGGAGCGGTTCGCCGTCCCGGTCGACAAGCCCGGCACGACAGCGCATGAGCCGACCCGCGTCCTCGGCGACCTGCTGGCGCAGGTGATGGCCGACACGGGCGAGCGGCGCGACTTCCGGCTGGTCGGGCCGGACGAGACGGCCTCCAACCGCCTGCAGGCCGTCTACGAGGCGAGCGGCAAGGCGTGGGAGGCCCAGGTACTGCCGACGGACGAGCACCTGGAGCGCGGCGGCCGGGTGGTGGAGATCCTCTCCGAACACACCTGTCAGGGCTGGCTGGAGGGCTATCTCCTCACCGGCCGGCATGGCCTGTTCTCCTGTTACGAGGCTTTCGTCCACATCGTCGACTCCATGGCGAACCAGCACATCAAGTGGCTGCGCGTCGCCCGCCGACTCCCCTGGCGCCGCCCGATCGCCTCCCTCAACTACCTGCTGACCTCGCACGTGTGGCGCCAGGACAACAACGGCTTCTCGCATCAGGACCCCGGTTTCGTCGACCACGTACTGAACAAGTCGCCGGAGGTCGTGCGGGTCTACTATCCGCCGGACGCCAACACCCTGCTGTGCGTGGCGGATCACGTGCTGCGCAGCCGCGACTACGTCAACGTCGTCGTCGCGGGCAAGCAGCCCTGCTTCGACTGGCTCGACCTCGACGCCGCCCGCGCGCACTGCGCCCGCGGCGCCGGCATCTGGGCCTGGGCCGGCACCGAGTCCGAGCCCGGCGAGCCCGACGTGGTGCTCGCCTGCGCGGGCGACGTACCCACCCTCGAAGTACTCGCCGCGGCCTCGCTGCTCCGTCACCACCTGCCCGAGCTCGCGGTACGGGTGGTCAACGTCGTCGACATCGCCCGGCTGCTGCCCGCGGAGGAACACCCGCACGGCATGCCCGACAGCGAGTACGACGCGCTGTTCACCCCCGACAAACCCGTCCTCTTCGCCTACCACGGCTATCCGTGGCTCATCCACCGGCTCGCCTATCGCCGCGCCAACCACCCGCACCTGCACGTACGCGGCTACAAGGAGGAGGGCACCACCACGACCCCGTTCGACATGGTCGTACGCAACGACCTCGACCTGTACCGGCTGGTCATGGACGTCATCGACCGGGTGCCCGGTCTCGCGGTCCGCGCGGCGGCGCTGCGGCAGCGGATGGCCGACGTCCGCTACCGCCATCACGACTGGATCCGCGCCCATGGGGCGGACCTGCCCGAGGTCGCCGAATGGACCTGGAGTCAGTGACCACGGAGTCAGTGACCACCCGTACGGCAGAGCTGCGGGTGGGGGACGCCGCCGCCCAGGACGCGAAGGCCGTGCTGGCCGCGCTCGCGAGCAGCCCCGACGGCCTGTCGGGGGGCGAGGCGGCCGAGCGGCTGGCGGCCTTCGGGCCGAACGCCGTACGCACGCACCACGTCCGCGTCCTGGCGGTCCTCGGGCGGCAGCTGCGCAGCGCCCTGCTGATCCTGCTGGCGGTGACAGCCGGGGTCTCGTACTTCTTCGGCGAGCGGACCGGCGCGATCATCATCGGGGGGATTCTGGTGCTGAGCGTGACACTGGGATTCCTCAACGAGTACCGGGCGGAGAAGGCGGCACAGGCCCTGCACTCGCGGGTGCGGCACACGGCCGTCGTGGTCCGGGACGGCGCGGCCGGCGAGGTCGACGTGACCGAGCTGGTGCCGGGCGATGTCGTACGTCTGACCCTGGGGCAGGTGGTGCCCGCGGACCTGCGCCTGCTGGAATGCACCGCGTTCGCCTGCGACGAGAGCGTCCTCACCGGGGAGTCCGCCCCCGCCGACAAGGACCCGGAGCCGGTCGCCGCGGGGGCGGCACTGGCCGAGCTGACCTCCTGCGCGCTGATGGGGACCGTGGTGCACGGGGGCAGCGCCACCGCAGTGGTCGGAGCCACCGGGGGCCGTGCCGAGTTCGGGCGGATCGCGCTGGGGCTGGGAGAACGGCAGCCGGAGACCGACTTCCAGGCGGGGCTGCGCCGCTTCTCCATGCTGCTCCTCAAAGTCGCCGCCGCCCTCACCACCGGGATCTTCGTCATCAACCTCCTGCTCCACCGCCCGCTGCTCGACGCTCTGCTCTTCTCGCTGGCCATCGCGGTGGGCATCACCCCGCAGCTGCTGCCCGCCGTGGTGAGCACGAGCCTGGCCACCGGCTCACGACAGCTGGCGCGGCGCAAGGTCCTCGTCAAACGGCTGGTGTGCATCGAGGACCTGGGCGACATGGACGTCCTGGTCACCGACAAGACCGGCACGCTCACCGAGGGCCGCATCCGTTTCGAGGCGGCCCTCGACCCGGCCGGCACACCCTCCGACACGGTGCTGAAGCTGGGCCTGCTGGCCACCGAGGGCGACCTCGACCAGGTGGGCGGGAACGCGCTGGACGTCGCGCTGTGGCAGGCCACGGACACACCCCCGGCCGGACACCACCGGCTCGCGCTGCTACCCTTCGACCACGATCGGCAGCTGGGCTCCGCCCTCGTCGAGCGTCCGGACGGCAGCCGCCTGCTCGTCGCCAAGGGCGCGCCCGAGGCGGTCCTGGCCCGCTGCGGTGACGTACCGGAGGCGGCCGCGGCAGTGCTCCAAGAGCACTTCGCGGCGGGCAGCCGGGTGGTCGCCGTGGCCACCCGGGACACGGACGGGCAGACGTCCCTCACCGCCGCCGACGAGTACCGGCTGCGTCTGGCCGGCTTCCTGGTCTTCCTCGATCCGCCCAAGACCGGCGCCGCCGCCTCACTGCGCCGCCTCGCCGACCTCGGCATCACCGTCAAGATCTGTACCGGCGACAACGCGCTCGTCGCCCAGAAGGTCTGCGCCGACCTCGGCCTGCCGCCCGGCCGCGCCCTCACCGGCCAGGACATCGGTCAGCTGGACGACGAGGAGCTGACCCGTGCGGCCGAGACCACCACCGTCTTCGCCCGCGTCTCGCCCCAGGACAAGGCCCGAGTCGTACGGGCGCTGCGGCGCCGAGGCCGGGACATCGGGTTCCTGGGCGACGGCGTGAACGACGCGCTGGCCCTGCACGCCGCCGACGTGGGACTGTCCGTGGACACCGCGACCGACGTGGCCAAGGACGCGGCCGACGTCCTCCTCCTGGAGAAGGACCTCGGCGTCCTCGCCGACGGCGTCACCGAGGGCCGCCGGATCTTCGCCAACACCATCAAGTACGTCCTGATGGGCACCTCCAGCAACTTCGGCAACATGTTCAGCGCGGCCGGAGCCTCTCTGGTGCTGCCGTTCCTGCCGATGCTGCCCTCGCAGATCCTGCTCAACAACCTCCTTTACGACGCAGGGCAGTTGACCATCCCCACCGACCACGTCGACCCGGAGCAGCTGCGGGCGCCCTCGCACTGGGACATCGCCTTCATCCGTCGCTTCATGCTCTTCTTCGGGCCCGTCAGCTCCCTCTTCGACTTCCTCACCTTCGCGGTCATGATCGAAGTCTTTCACGCCGGCGCCGACCTGTTCCGCTCCGGTTGGTTCGTGGAATCCCTCGCCACGCAGGCACTGGTCGTCTTCGCCATCCGCACGCGCCGGGTGCCGTTCTACCGCAGCCGGCCCAGCCGCCCCCTGCTGGTCAGCGCCCTGGGTGTCGTCGCCGTCGGTGTCGCGCTGCCGATGTCCCCGCTCGCGGGACCACTCGGCTTCCGGTCCCTGCCGCTCGGACTCGTCCTCGCTCTGGCCCTGATGGTCGTGGTCTACCTGGTACTGATCGAGGGCGCCAAGCATGTCTTCTACACCCGGGCCGACGCGCGGGCCGCGCTTCCACCGGTCCGCCACCGCACCCTCCGGCATCGCATCCAACGGCGGGCCGGCCGCTTCAGCCACCCCGGACCGCTGCGACCCCGGTGACACGCTGTCACCGGGGCCAGCAGCTACACCACCTTGCACCGAGACGATCACGTCACCCCGGGCGGCCGGGAACGGTCAACCGCTCAGGGATTCCTCGGCGTCCCGGCACGTCGGCCAGTTGTCCCGCCGCTCCCGAGCCACCTCCGCGCGGCTGCCGGCCCGCTCTCCGGGCAGGGAGACCGACGGTGTGAGGGCCGGTGTGGCGGTGGCGGGCTCGGGGATCACGGCACTGGTGGACAGCGCGGGGCGCCTGGCGGTCCGGTGCACGAGCCGTCCGGCGGACTCGCCGTCGGTTTCCCTGCTCTGGTGGTCGAAGAAGCGGAGCATCTCCACGGGGAACGGCATCACGAGGGTGCTGTTCTTCTCGGCAGAGACGTCCACCACGGTCTGCAGCAGCCGCAGTTGGAGTGCTCCGGGGGTGTCGGCCATCGTCGCGGCGGCGTCGGTCAGCCGCTGGGACGCCTGGAACTCTCCGTCGGCCGCGATGACCCGCGCGCGGCGTTCCCGCTCGGCCTCGGCCTGCTTCGACATCGAGCGCATCATCGACTCCGGAAGGGCTATGTCCTTGATCTCGACGCGTTCGATGCGCAGTCCCCAGGGCTCCTCGGTGGGGGCGTCCATCACCTTCTTGAGTTCCGCGTTGATGTGGTCGCGGTCGGAGAGCAGCGTGTCCAGGTCGGCCCTTCCGATGACCGAGCGGAGCGACGTCTGCGCGATCTGGGAGACGGCGGCAGGATAGTTGCGCACGTTCACCAGGGCCTTGACGGGGTCGATGACCTTGAAGTAGACGACCGCGTCGACGGTGAGCGTCACGTTGTCGGCGGTGATGGATCCTTGCGGCGGGATGCCGAGGACCTCGGTCTGGACGGACACCTTCCGCATCCGGTCCCCGATCGGCCGGATGACCCGCAGGCCCGGCCCTCGGATGGCCGGCAGCAGCCGCCCGAAACGGAACACCACGCCCTTCTCGTACTGCTGGACGTTGCGCACGCTCAGGGCGAGCAGGACCAGCCCCGCCACGGCGCACACCGCCAGCACGGTGATCAGAACACCCATGGTTCTCACTTTCCTTACGTCGATGACGGTCCCGGACCCGAGCGGTCCGGGGAGCACACGGCGCGGGAGGACCCCGGCCTGTCGTCTGCGGTGCGGCCGGGGTCTCGGGCTGCTTTTGAGGCTCTGGCGTGTCGGCCCGGCTCAGCCGGGAGCACTCTGCGGTACGCCGGTCCGGGCTCCGCCGACTGTGGCCCCGGTGGCCGCTGGAGTGCGCACGGCCCTCACCTCGCCGTCGGCGGAGCGGAAACGGCCGGGATCTGCGGGCGTGCAGCCGGATAGCGGACTTCGTGGTCTTCTTCGGAGTCCCAGGCCGCCTGAACGGCCGAGTCGGTCTCCGACATCGTGCGCAGGCGCGCCGCGTCCACCATCAGCCGGTGCACGTGCGAGGTGCGCAGACAGCCTCGGCCGGCGGCCATCAGCCAGAGGGCCGAGACGGGCGTCGGCTGCACCTGCCCACCGAAGGGCCCCGCACCCGGCGCGGCCGACCAGTTCGCGCGGTTCGTCAGGCCCCCGGTGAACAGCCCCGACAGCGGATCGAGCACGGCCGTCGGCGAGGAACCGGTAGGAGCGCAAGAGATCCGGAGTGACGTAGAGCAGGGCGTACTTCCGGGGATCGGCGTGGGGGAAACGGTCGCAGTCATGACGCGAACCCTGCCCCGGGCCGACCGGAACCGGCCCGGCGTGATCAAATCGCCGAAAGTGACAACGACATGGAAGCCGGTGCACGAAATACCCTCGGTAACACCAGCGTACTCCGTCGACGGTCCGAGCGGACTCCCCGTCGGACAGCGCGGCCGGTCCAGGACCGGGCACGTGGAGCCTCCCAGCCGGGTCCGGTGACAACATCCCCAGGCCCGCACCCGGAGTGCCGACCCGGGGTGGTCCGACGGCCACCGTCAACGGACTGCGACTCCCAAGCCCACGCTGTCCTTCACAACGGTGGCCACACTCTCCATGAGCCGCCCGGCCTCCGCGTCCGTGGCGGCGGGCGGCACCACCATCAGGTCCCACCGGCCGCGGCCGGGCGCCAGCAGGCAGACGGTGGACGGGGAGTGCTGGGTGGTCGTCCGGCGCAGGCGTACGACCTGGTTGGCGACGAGCAGCCGGTTCGGGAACGGGGACCATACGGCCTCGTCCACGAGGACGCTGGTGACCTGTCCCCAGGCGTGCGGCAGTCCGGCCAGCAGCCTGGGCAGTTCGGTCGCCAGATCGGGCGAGCGGGGCCACCAGGCGCCGTCGATGCGCTGGGCCACGTGGCCCTGTGCCGGCTGGGACACCAGGCGCAGGCGGACGGCGGCGGACGGCGATGAGAGTCGGGGCGGTGGGGCATGTGTCATGGGAACTCCTGAAGGGGATGCGGTCGCTCGGGTTCATGCGCGGCGGGCGGCGATACGGTCCGGGGTGGGCCAGCGCACGTCCCTGGCCCAGCCGAGGCGTTCGAAGAGGCGGATCACGGCGGCGGACGGGTCGAGCTGGCCGCGGTCGACGCCGTGCCGGGCGCAGGTGGGGTCGGCGTGGTGCAGGTTGTGCCAGCTCTCGCCGAACGAGAGCAGGGCCAGGGGCCACAGGTTGGTGGCGCGGTCGTGGCGACGGGTATGGAACGGGCGCTGACCGATCACATGGCAGAGGGAGTTCACGCTCCACGTGACGTGGTGGAGCAGGGCGATGCGGACAAGTCCCGCCCACAGAAGGGCGGTCAGGGCGGACACCCAACTGCCGCCGATCAGCCACCCCACGGCGAAGGGCAGGGCGAGGGTGAGCACACACAGGGCCGGGAAGGCCCTGGACACGGCCCGGATGTCACGGTCGGCCAGCAGATCGGGAGCATAACGCGTCGCGGACGTGGGGTCGTTGCGGAACAACCAGCCGACGTGGGCATCCACCAGTCCCCGCAACTGGCCGCAGACAGACGTGCCGTAGCGATACGGAGAGTGAGGATCGCCTGGCCGGTCGGTGAAGGCGTGATGGCGGCGATGGATGGCGACCCAGCCGATCACGTCCCCCTGGAAGCTCATGGACCCGGCCACCGCGAGCGCGGTGCGCAGCGGCCGTACGGCCCGGTAGCTGCCGTGGGTCAGACCACGGTGGAAGCCGACCGTGACGCCGAGGCCCGTGACGGTGTAGAGCACCGCCGCGAGCAGGACATCGACGGGATGGATCAGGCGCCCCCACAGCAGCCAGACGGCCAGACCGAGTGCCAGGAACGGGAGGAAGACGATCAACGCCGTGATCGCCAGGTACAGCCGCTCGCTGCCCGTGCGCTCGGCAGCCGTTCGCTCGCGCGGGAAGGGTGCCCTTCCGTCGTACTCCGGGGACGGCGGGACGCCTTCCGGCGGGACGCCGGACGGGGAGCGGAGGATAGGGAGAGACATGCGCGGTCCTTGACCTCAGTGACGACGGTGCGGCCGGGGTCTTGGGCTGCGCCTCTTGGACGGTGGGTGCGTAACGGCATCGCAGAGAGCGGATGCGAGTCGCGCGGACGGTGGATACAGGAGCTACGTGGGCTTGGACTGACTAGGACGTGGAGAGTGGGCGGCGGGCCGTCAGGCGGTCTCGCCCTGGTGGGTGCCATCGGCGGGCGCCCGGTGGAGTCGAGCCAAAGGCCGGGCGGACCGACGGCGCGCGAGTCATCCATGGTGAGGTGCAGTCGCGCGCCCGCTCCTGGGGCCGCGACGAGGACGAGACCGGTCCGGACACCGGCGTACGACGTGCCCTCGACGTTGTCAGCGTACTCCTGCCGCTCGGGACAGCAGCTCCGGCGCATCTTCGTGGTGTGGCGGCCGCCGAAACCACCGGCCGATGCCCGATGACGGGATGACAACAGGTCGCCCTGGTCGGTGAGATCGGCGGGCGCGGGTATCTGCACCACCTGCCAACAGCCCCTGCCCAGCTGGACATATACGGCACCAGGGCCGAGACAGACCTGACGGAGTCCTACTCGGCGTCTTGTGCGAAAGCGGCTGCCCAGAACGCACTCTGGCCTGTGGCTGTGGTGGAACCCGTCTTTGGGGAGGGGCCGGACACTTTCGCGCGAAATCCCAGGACACCTTCGCGGAGGTCACAAACGGTCCCCCCGCCGGCGATCCGACCGTGAACCCAACTCCGCAGGTACAAGCGGCTGCAAGAGGCTCCCGAACCTCGGCGCCTGCCGGTCACGTTGCGAGGGCTCTCGGAGGTGGCGGGTTGCAGGGCGGTCCGGCCGAGATCTGTCCGTGGCGTCCTGACAGGTCTGCGGTGAGAGCCCGACGGAGCCTGCGGCGGCCCCGAGGTATCACTGGGAGTGCTCCTGACGAATACGCGCGGTGTGGGAGGGTCACGGTGGACATGCTCGGGTAACTGGCCGGCCTCGGGCTGGAGTGGACCGGGTCGGCCACGGGCTATCCGGGTGGGCCGGCATCAGATGACGGCTCACCTTGTGAGGTCGAGCGGCAGATGTTCAGTTCGTTGGGAGGGCGGGGGCATAGCTCGTCGCGGGCCGGGTCACCTACCGCACGTGGACGGAGAGCAACCGTCTGATCGAGCTCGTCCGCAAGGTCAACGGCGCCGTGGGCTGGAACCTGGGGTCCGAGCAGGGCTCCAATGGCCTGGGCTGCACGAGCGAGGAGCGCCTCTACGTGCGCGAGTCCTGGGAGCGCTCCTGAGCCTGCCAGGTCGGGCGGCCCCCCAGGTGGCGCAGTGCTGATGCCGCCGCCCCGGCGCCGCACATGCCGTGCACCCCAGGGCCGGGTGGGGTGGCCGCTGAGCACAGGAACACTCCGGGCAGGCCAGTGGCGTAGGGGTCCAGCGCCGGGCGGGCGCCCAGGAGGAGCTGGGAGACTGTCTTCGCTCCGGTGAGGATGTCGCCGCCGGTGAAGTTGGGGTTGGCCGCGGCGAAGTCGGCGGGGCGGGTGACGTGTCGGCCCACGATTCGTTCGCGTGCGCCGGGGGCGAAGCGTTCGAGCTGCCGGAGGATCGCCTCCGTGGCGTCCCCGTCGTAACCGTGCGGGACGTGGGCGTACGTCCAGACGGGGTGGACGTCGCCCACCGACCGGGAGGGGTCGGCAAGGTACTGCTGGCCGACCAGGACGAAGGGCCGCTCGGGCATCCGGCCCTGCGTCACGTCCCGTTCCGTCAGGGCCACTTCGGCGAGCTGACCGCCGAGGTGCACGGTCCCGGCCCGTCGTGCCCGCTCGTCCCTCCAAGGCACGCCGCCCTCGACGGCCAGGTCCACCTTGAAGGCGCCAGGGCCGCGGCGGAAGCGCCGGTACGCGCCCGTCACGCGGGCGGGCAGCCTGTCGCCGTAGAGGGCGGCGACCTGGCCGGGGTCGAGGTCGAGCAGAGTCACGTCAGCGGGCGGGATCTGCCGCCGGGCGGTGATCCGCACGCCGGTCTCGATCGTGCCGCCGGCCGCGAGGAGAGCCGCGGCCATGCTGCGGGCGATGGACTGCGAGCCGCCCTCGGCGACGGCCCACCCGGCGGCGTGGCCGGAGGTGAGGATGCCGAGCCCGATCGCCGAGACGAGCGGGTCCCAGAACGGCCGGAACGCGTGCGCCGCCACCCCGGCCCACAGTGCCTGGGCCTGCGGGGTCCGGAAGAGGCGCGCGAGGACCGCGGGAGGCAGCACGGCCGGGAGGCCGAACCGGGCGAGCAGCAGCGGGTGCACCGGGATCCGCAGCAGCGGACCCATCACGTCGTGCGCGAGGGCGTCCCAGCGCCGCACCAAGGGCTCCACCAGGGCCCGGTAGCGGCGGCTGTCCTGGCCGAGCCCAGCGGCGGTCTCCGTGACGGAGCGCAGCAGGACCCCGGCAGTCCCGTCGTCCAGCGGGTGCACACAGTCGATCTCCGGCAGCCGCCACCGCAGCCCGTGGCGTTCGAGGCCGAGGGCCCGGAGCGCGGGCGAAGTGACGGCCATGGGGTGGATGGCCGAACAGTGGTCGTGCAGCAGGCCGGGCAGGATCGCCTCGTGGCTGCGCGTGCCGCCGCCGACCTCGTCGGCGGCCTCCAGCAGCGTGACGTCCAGGCCATCCCGCGCGAGGAGGGCCGCAGCGGCGAGCCCGTTGGGCCCGCCACCGACGACGACCGCGGTCGTCATGACGCCGACGCCGTGGGCGGAACGCCGGGCGCCGAGCACAGCGCATGACGAGACACGGCGCCGCACACGGGACAGTCCGGGCCATCGGTGGGCCCGGGCTGACGGGTCACCATGTCGCGCACCGTGACGTGGCCTTGTTCGAGCACGCAGGGCGGCGTCGTGGATCTCATACGCCACAGTCTGGCGGTGGATGGGCTGCCCTTCCAAATGATCACTGATGTCTGCCGTGCTCTTATTCCTCGGTGCTTCCGTGCGCCGAGGGCCTTGGTGCGTCAGGGCGATCCTTGCCGGTGGCCTAGTCAACGGATCAGGTCGTCACCGAAAGACGGGTGCGGCTGTGGTGAAGTCCCCTTCGCGGTACCTGGATTGCGGGGAAGTACCGCTCCGGTGACGCGCAGAGGCCGGTTCCCTTCCCTGGTCTCATGCAAAGCCTTCCTGGTCTTCTCGCGGCGTTCCTTCCGCTCCGCCAGTTACGACTCTCCTCCGGAGAGAATCGCGGAGCTGCTCATTTGCTCAACACGCCGGTGAGGTGTCGGGGGTCGGATGAGGGCGGTATCGGCCGAGGGGCTGCGGATGCATGAATTTCTTTGCTGCCTGGGCTGACCTGGGAAGTGGCGCCACCATGTCGGCCGTCTCGGCTAAGCAGGCACGACCATTCGGCCTATTAAAAATTCTCTGAGCATTTGTGATCGGCTCGCCAGGTTGGGCGAAACCACGCGCATGAGTTGCAAGTTGAGGCATGCGTCTGCGTAATATTCCAGCGGCAGAGACAGGCGATTCCGTGTGACCGAGAACCGCCAAATACGCCTCCATCCACCCTCACAGGAGCTGGCCCTTCGATGACGCTCAATATCCCCGTCGCGCCTCTGCGGCGCACTTTGTCGGTATGGATCGCGGCGGTACTTGCCGTGGTGATCTCCGCTGTCGTAGTCGCTGTGTCGCCGACCCAGGCAAGTGCTCTCGCCACGTTTGTAGATCTGGGCCGGGCGGACAGCTTCGCGGTACTGGCCGGTTCGGCAACCACCAACACCGGCCCCTCGGTGATCACCGGGGATGTCGGAGTGTCTCCGGGAACGTCCATCAGCGGATACGGGCCGCCCGCCGTGGTGAACGGGACCCTGCACTCTGCGGACACTGTGGCTCAGGACGCCCAGACCGACCTGATCACGGCGTACAACGACGCTGCCGGGCAGCCCTCCGACGGGGCACTTCCCCCGGACGCCGGTGGCCTGACGCTGGTTCCAGGCGTCTACACAGCCTCCTCCACTCTCGGGCTCACCGGCACCCTCACTCTGGATGCCCAGGGGGACCCCAACGCGGTCTGGGTCTTCCAGATCGGTTCGGGTCTGACGACGGCGTCCAGCAGTCGCGTGTCCCTCATCAACGGTGCCTCGCCGTGCAATGTGTTCTGGAAGGTCGGCAGTTCGGCCACTCTTGGCACCAGCACCGCCTTCGTGGGCAACATCCTGGCCATGACCTCGATCACTGTCACCACGAGCGCGACCATCGAGGGACGGGCGCTGGCCCGTAACGGTGCCGTGACGCTGGACACCAACACGATCACCCGGCCGCAGTGCGCGACCGGCACCACGGGTGGCACCACGACCGCTGGCACCACCGGCACCACCGGTACGACGACCGCCGGCACCACCGGCACCACGACCGCCGGCACCACCGGCACCACCGGTACGACGACCGCCGGCACCACCGGCACCACGACCGCCGGCACCACCGGCACCACCGGTACGACGACTGCCGGCACCACCGGCACCACGACCGCCGGCACCACCGGCACCACCGGTACGACGACCGCCGGCACCACGGGCGGCACCACAGGCGGCACCACGACCGCCGGCACCACGGGCGGCACCACGACCGCCGGCACCACGGGCGGCACCACGACCGCCGGCACCACGGGCGGCACCACGACCGCCGGCACCACGGGCGGCACCACAGGCGGGAACGGCCACGGCTGCAAACCCGCACACAACGAATACGGCGACAAGCCTGGCCAGGACGACAGCTACGGCTGTGACCCTGCCTAGCATGCGCGACCCACTCCAACGGGGTGACTGCTCGCAGGCAGCCACCCACGTGCGCGGGTAGGACGGGTGGCGTGCGGCGCGGATCGTCATCGATTCCGCCGCACGCCGCAGACGGAAGCTCAGGAGAACCAGGTGAGAGAAGTCGGGACGGAAGGACCGGATAGGGCCGTGCGGGGTGGCATTGCGTCAGCAGATGCTGACGAATTGAACCGGGCGGGCGTCAGGCCGACCGTACAGAGAGAGAGCGGGAGACCGACTGCGTTCCCAGCGTCTTCAGAGCCGCCCGTCGTCCTGAAGGCCGGAGTGCAAGTCGCCGTGGTCCTGTGCCTGGCGGCGGCCCTGGTCCACGTGCTCCTGGTCTTCCTGCAGGTGGCACCGCCGAATCCCATCTCCCGGCAGTACAGCCGACAGATCAACGCCTGGGTCTTCCCGTTGTTCGAGCAGAACTGGCGGCTCTTCGCCCCGGACCCGGAGTCGGCCAACCGGCAGATCTCGGCAAGGACCATGCACACCGCCCCGGACGGCACCGCCGTAGTCAGCGGCTGGTTCGACCTGACCGCCGTCGACACAGCCGCGGTGAAACACGACCCCTTCCCGAGCCACACAGCACAGAACATGCTGCGCCGGGCCTGGACTTCCTACCTCGAAACACACGGTGGCGACGACCATCCGCACTCACAACGCGCTCTGATGATCCAGCAATACCTGCGCAACATCGCAGCGGATCGCGTCGCCGCACATCGCCACGGCGCATTCGAGTCCATCCAACTGCGGGTGATCACCCTGCCCATCGCCGCGCCGCCCGCAGCGGGCGGCCCCGGTTCCGGCACGGCCGCACCACGGCCCACCGACACCCGTTACCTGCCCTGGTGGAAGGCGGCCCGCCATGCAACAGGCTGAGCAGACATCGGCCCCGGCAACCACGTCGTCGGAGTCCGGACACGGCCCGGAGCGGGCGGGCGCACAGGCGCCTCAGCATATGCCGGTCCGTGTCGCTGCGCTCCTCACGCTCCTGCTGGAGCAGCCGATCTCCCTGTACGCTGCGGCGGTTCTGCGCATCGGGTACGGGTTCCTCTACTTCGCCTTCCTGCTGCGCGAGTTTCCCCACCGCGACGAGATCTGGGGTCCCGGCTCACCGTGGACGCCGGCACTGGCCAAGCAGCTCTTCAACCAGACCGGCTGGGCCAGCATCCTCACCCTGTCCGACAGCCGGGCCTACTTCGAGGTCTGCTACGGGGCAGCCATCGTCATCTCCGCACTGTTCATGCTGGGCTGGCGGACCAGGGCGGTGTCCGTGCTCTTCGCGGTCGTAGTGACGTCGTTCCACGCCAGGGCGATCTTCATGACGGACGGAGGGGACAACCTCATCCTCCTCATGGCCCTCTACCTCGTTGTCACCGCAAGCGGGCGACGCTGGTCTCTCGACGCGCGCAGGGTCCGGCTCCGGGCATCCGCCGGCAAGGCAGTCCGGCTTCCGCTGGACCAGGCATCCGGCGAGCTGCGACGCCACCTCCGCGAGGCGCGCCTGACAGTGATCACTGTGCTGCACAACTGCGGCATGCTCGTCATCGCCGCCCAAGTCTGCTTCCTCTACGGATCCGCGGGCCTGTACAAGGTGCAGGGTGCCTCCTGGGGCAACGGCACCGCCCTCCATTACGCCCTGAATCTCGACCTGTTCCAGCCCTGGCCCGCGCTCTCCGCCATGGCGGACGAACACGACGTACTGATCGCCATCGCCTGCTACCTGACGGTGCTGTTGCAGGTGGCCTTCCCGTTCGTCCTGTTCGGCAGGCTCAAGTACCCCGTCCTGGGGGTGCTGTTGGGCATGCACGTGGGTATCGCGGTGTTCCTGGGCCTGCCGCTCTTCTCCGGCGCGATGATCGTCGCGGACGCCGTGTTCCTTCCGGACCGCTTCTACCGGTCCTTGGGGCAGCTGTCGCGGCGAGTTGTCCCGTGGGCCGACGTCAGGAAGGCACAGACTCCGACTCCCGCAGAGGCTGCACTGGTACCTCCGCAGTCAGGACATACCGGCTGAGGCCGACACTTGGTGCCGCTGCACGACCGGAAATCCAACTCGCCGGCCGCTCGGTGCATCACGGCTTTCAGCCCCCGCAAGGTCAGCAGATGCCTTAGTCAGGTTCCCCCGTTGTGTGGGAGGTGTTGACCGGCCTCGCAGCTTCGCTCGGGTTTGGCGGCTGTCGAGGTGGAAACGCGAAAGTGCCTTCCTGACCTGGGACGGTGAACCTTGCTGAGGGGTTCTGTCGGTCCAGGCGGAGGGCACTTTCCACGTGCAGGGTATCGGGGTGCGTCCCAAGATCCATGTCAGTTCCGATGGCTCGGGGGTGGTCGGTCGGCGCGGTGAGGTACTACTCCACCGAGCGACGCGACGGCGGCATCGGCCACGCCCTTCACGACCTGCTGCGCTGGCAGGTGTGGGAGAAGGCGAGGCGGAAGGCGGACCCGAGCCTGGTGGTGCTCGACACCCGGAGCGTGCACGCGGCGACCGGGGCCCCGGCCGAGTCGACGGGGCGTGACGCGGCAAGAAATACCGGGCTGCACGCGCGGCCTGGCCGTTGACGTGTTGGGCCTGGTGATCGCGGTGGTGGTGCTCGAAGCTCGCTGCGGCATGGAGAAGTGGCCCCCGCTGTCGGCGGGGGCCACGATGAGATGGGTGAGGCGAACGGCGGCTGGGCCGCCTGGGGTCAGCTGGTGGCGGGGTGGCCGTCCCACCATTCGCGTTCGCTCTCGCGTGGGTCCTCAACGACCTGGTTGGTGGTGGCGTTGTTGTTGCGGGCGTAGGTCATGACAGGGCGTTTGGTGGTGTCGTAGGCGTCCCAGGAGACCTGTCCTGTCTTGGCGAAGTCGGCCCAGGCTTGGTGGAGGGCTGTGGCCAGGGCCTGGGGCGGGTTCGGGCCGGTGAGCTTCTGGCTGTCGGGCAGGGCGAGGGTGTCCCAGGCGAAGGGCAGGTCGACGCTGTGGCAGGCGCCGATCTTGACCTGCAGGTTGTTGGGGGTGACCGGGGAGCGCCAGCCGAATTCGTACAGGTGGGTGGGGGCGGCGGCGTCGGTGGCGCGGGCTTCGGCGATGCGGTAGGTGGGGATGCGGAACATGCGGTCGCTCAGCAGCGCGCATGCCACTCCGGAGGCGGCGTCGCGGGGGTAGGCGTTGGTGCCACCCTTCTTGTATTCGTCCCAGGAGCCGGCGGGGACGCTGCATGCCTTCAGGTGCTTGTCGTACAGGACGGGAAGGTTCCAGCCCACCAGGACGGTGGTGACGATGAAGAGGCGGAACTCCTCGGTGGTGGTGCCCATCAGCAGCGGGACGTTGCTGCCCGCGCCGTCGGCGATGGCGTCGATGGGACGCCGGGGCAGCACGTCGCCGTCGACGACGGGCATGAAGGCCAGGCCGCAGGAGGCCATGGTGCTCGGGCCGTACTTGCCGTGGTCCGGGCTTTGGCTGACGTCGGCGCTGATGATGTTCTGTGCTTTGAGCAGTTCTTCGGGGTCGACGCCGGCCAGGGCCTGGGCGGTGGGCTCGACCCCGAGCTCGTCGGCGACGGTCTTGAGGACCTTGCCTGCGTCGGCGGGGGTCTGACCGAGGTGGGCGGTGCCGCTCTGCACGATCGCCTTGTGGAACAGGCCGTCGTCGCGGGAGAGGAGGGCGAGGATGCTCATCGCGCCCGCGGACTCTCCGGCCACGGTGACGTTGTCCGGGTCACCGCCGAACTTGGCGATGTTCTCGCGCACCCAGGTCAGGGCGGCGATCTGGTCGAGCAGGCCACGGTTGGCCGGTGCGGGCGCGTCGGGCAGATAGCCGAAGCCGTACACGCCGAGCCGGTAGTTGAAGCTGACGCACACCAGGCCGTCGCGGGCGAAGGTGGCACCGTCGTAGCTGGGCACGGCCGAGGAGCCTGTGGTGAACCCGCCGCCGTGGATCCACACCAGGACCGGCAGGCCGGAAGCGGCCGGATCGGGCGTCCAGACATTCAGGTTCAGCCACTCCTCACCTGCCACGTCCGGTCGGAGGTGATCTCTCCCAACCGGCCGCCCAACGGTGGCTTGGGTGCGGTGGCGCCGAGGGTGTGCGCGGCGCGTACACCCAGCCATCGCTTCGGTGCCACGGGAGCTGCGAAGAGCAGGTCGCCGGCAGGGGCGGCAGCGTAGGGGATACCCAGGAAACGGGTGCTGCCCTCCCCCACCAGCCCGGAAACCCTTCCGTGGGCGGTCTCGACTTCGACTGTGTTCTGCTCGGACACTCGACTCCTCCAGCCGGCCTGCGGCACGCCGACGGGCGCCGGCCACACCCTCTGCAGCGACCCCGGGCCGGTAGTCGGCCGAGGCATGGCAGATCTACCCGATCTCCATACAAAGTCACGCAAATCTATATAAAGTAGCCGCTGGTGTGGCGCCTTGACGGCTTCCGTGTGCCGTCACGCCGACACGATTGGAACTGGCCCTGTGCGGGCCCGTGTGCCGTCAGAGCGAGGGCCGTGCAGCCGGAGTACCAGGACCGTCCTTGACGCACCACCTCACCCGAGCAGGCGCCTCAGGGGCTTCGCGCCCACGGGTACAAGACAGCCGCCTGGGGGTCACTCCGATGAGGGGTACTGGGGATGACCGCGGTGATACTGCGCCGACCGACCAGGGCCACCACTACGGCCTGGCACAGCGCTTGACCGGCGGGGAGCTGCCCCTCGCGGCGGCACCGGCACGACCGGAGATGCGGGAACGGGAGACGGCCGCGCCGGCCGGGACGACGAGGGAGGGGATCACGCGGCTGACCGCACGGCTTGACGAACTCGGCCGACCCGCCGAGGAGGTCCGGATCACCCGCAAGACGCTGCTGGAGCTGCCCGATCCGCAGCCGCCCGCGACGCCGGCCCCGAAACCGCCGGCCATCCGGCCTACCCGCAGATCATGGCGGTGTGCGCCGCTGCGGGCGTGGCAGGTGTGCGGGGCGATGGACATGGAGATCGCGCCCAACAACATCAACAACACCCGCGTGAAGCTCAAGCGGCTTACCGAGCGCGGTATCCTGGTCGAGACCGAGCAGGGCTTGTCACCCGCGACTCCGAACTGCGCGGCAGGTGCTCGTAGTCCCGCACCAGCCGGCAGTGCAGCATCAAGATCCCGTAGGCGCGCTCCACAATCCCTTGTTCGGGGGTCGGCACGAACCCGCTCTGGGCCGGGTTGCGCTCGGCGATCTCCACGTCGATGCCCACCTTCTCCCCATGTGCAACGACGGCGCTTTCGAAGCCTTGGTCGACCAGGGCAGCCTTCGCGCCCGGCCGCACCGCCCGCCCCCACCCGCTGGCACCGATGGCAACGCCCCGCTTCCCCCCGAGGCCGGCACGCGTCGGAGCGCGCCCCTGTCCGACGCCGTTCAAAAGTGCCGGTACCCGTCGCTCCGCCGCAGGTCAGAACATCCCCGTCCCCCACCGAACCCCGGACGAAGACCTGGAGAGCGTGTTGGGTGCAACTCCCTCGATGAGGCCGTCAGAGTACTCACGGGCGGCTTGCCGCGTCGATGTGTGACTTGGTGGCCTCGGTGATGAAGTCGTGCGTGCTGTCCGGGCTGAGGGCTCGGGCCTGGAGGTGGTCGTACATCATGGCGTACTGCTGTACGGCAGACTGCCTTTCCAGGTAAAAGTCGCTGGTGAAGCGTTCCAGGTACACCACCCCTGTCTGCGGGTCGTCGGCGAACCGCAGGATGGAGAACTGTCCTGAGAGGCCCGGGTGGGCGCCCACCGTGTAGGGGAGGACTCGCACGGTGATGTGCGGCTCGGCACCGAGTGCGTTCAGATGCTCCAGCTGTTCACGCATGACGTCGGGACCGCCGACGACACGGCGCAGTGCCGATTCCTCCAGGACGACCCACAGACGCAGCGGGCAGGTGGGGTCGTAGATCCGGTGCTGACGGCGCAGCAGCAGCTTGAGACGCCGGGCGGCCTGTTCCGCAGTGACCGGGGGAATCGTTTCCTCGATGACGGCACTGGCGTAGGCAGGGGTTTGCAGCAGGCTGGGGATCACCATGGGCTCGTAGGCATGGATCGAGGCGGCGTCCGTCTCGAGGCCGATATGGACGCTCTGGGGGTGCTCGCCGTAGGCGCTCCACCATCCCTGCTTTCCCGACTCCTGGGCCATGTGCATCAGGGAGTCGACGACCTGCTGGTCCGTCACCCCGTAGATGGCGCAAAGGTCGCGTACATCGCGGGGACTGATGGCGCGCCGGCCGTTCTCCATGTGGCTGATCTTGGGCTGGGAGACCATGAGCCGCTCGGCCACTTCCGTGCTCTTCAGCCCGCTGTCCTGGCGGAGTCGGCGCAGTTCGGCCCCCAGACGGCGCCTCCTCACTGTGGGATTGATGATCACCACCATGGGCGGGTTACCTCCGGATCCACGTCGTTGTCAGATCCGAAGGCTGCCATGGGACACGACTTGTCGATCATGTGCCATGCCGTCGTGCGTACGGACCGGTGAAACGGACTGTGACGTTGTCATTTTCCTTTCCTGTACCGACATGCCGACTATTCGTGCCGCTGCGCCCCGGGGGCGTGCTCCGGGGGGTGCCGGAGGTGAGGAATTCGCCGGGGAGGCCGCTGGCGCAGGCGATCACCACGCCAGGGCAGAGGCGACGGCACACACGGAGCGCGGGGCGTTCAGCGGCTGATGCAAGCCGGCCACCATGCAGGCGAAGCCGGTGCCCCACCCACCGGCACACGGCGTTACCCCGAAGGAATGCGAAACTCGAATGCGGGACGGTCCCACGGCACGACGGGCGGGTTCGCAAACACGGTCCCGGTCCGCACCGCACCAACGCGGTGGTAGAAGCCCTCGGCAGGAGGATGCGACACGACCTTGACACGGTCGAGCCCTGCGGCACGCGCCTCGGACTGCAGGTGCGCCACGAGCAGCTGTCCAATACCCCGTCCTTGCGCTTCGTCGGCGACGAACAGCAGGTCGATCTCCGGTGAGCGAGGACGAGCGAGTAGAACCCGAGGACCCGGCCTCCATGCTCGTCGGCGCCGACGGCCACAAAGGCGCGGTGGGTCTCGATGTAATCAGGACCGACCCGGTAGCCCGCGACTGCGGCTGCGTACTTCCCCTCGTAGGCGCCTGAGCCACGCACGAGCCGCGTGAGCCGTTTGGCATCCCGCGCGACGGCCCTCCGTATCGTGATCGGCCGGCTGATCGGGGAAGTGCGTGAACTCATCCGGAGAGTATTTCGCACCGGGGAGTACATTCGGACGACGGGTCGGCTGCTCGGGCAGGCCTTCCTATACCGCTCCAGGGACCGCTCGCCAAGGCCCCGATCGGCCGCGTCACTGCCGCCGAATCGCCGACCGCCAGCAGCACGGGACCCGAACCGCTGCGGAGAAGCCGGAGGAACGGCTGCTGCTCGCCACCGGCTGCCACGCCCGACCGACGTCGAGTAGATGCGCTTCCGGCCGCGGAGGCCGGGTGACCGGCGTCCGCGTAGGCCGACAGGTCACCGGCGGCCGCAACAAACTCCCCAAAAGTCCCGCCGGGATGGTTCCCGACGAGGCTCCGCCGTATCACCCGCTATCACGCAGCTGTCACCAACTGGGCGGGCTCTCCCGGATCTGAAGACCTTGACCTGCGGTTTCGTGCCCGAGAGGAAAGGACTGGACGCCGATGGTGTTCATCGGTGTCTCACTCACCCGCCTGACCCTCTCATCTGTCACGAGATGCCACATCGCCGGGGTGGACCTGGCGGGCCTTACTCCGCTCCGGCACTGCCGGACCCTGCCGACGAGAGCCCAGGTATACGTTGTCCGGCATGTACTCGTGGCCGTGTCGGCAGGGGGCCCTCCGGGCGCGTGCCCTCCCTCAGTCGCTACGGGCAACGCCTTCCTCTTCGTCAGATTCGACCGCGGCTCCAGCGGCACCCGCTCGCCATGTCCGGCGGTGCCTGGACGTCACCGTGGCCGAGGTCGCGCTTTTCGGCGAAGGCACGGTGCCCGCTGCCAGGTGAGGCCGTCGTGCTCGGTGCCTGGGGGATGGGCCTGCGCTGGTGGCGTTCGGGGAACGCCGGTGGTGCGGTGGCGGCGTTTGGCCGACTGGGGGTTGGGGTGTTGCGCTGCTGCAGCCGCCGCCCCGCCGGATCGTTCCGTTGCGTGTGGCCTGGTGGTACCTGACCGCTGAGAACGAGATCCCGATCGGGGGCAGCCGGTTCGCCGTCGCCCGTGCCGCCCACGCCTGTTTCCGGGAGGTCGGAGCTTTTTCGGCGCTGCCCAGCTGCTGGGGCCTGGGGCGCGACGAACGGTATCGGGCGACCGTGCGGCCGCCCGGATCCGGGGGACCATGGAAGCACTGCGAGGTGCGGGGGACACTGGCCACGGCCTGAAGCCGGCGCAGGGCGGCGTGTCGGGCTGGCAGGCGGAGGGAGTGCTTGGATGAGGAAAGCCGATCCCTTCGGTGCCGAGGGTGACCAGCCGGATTCCGGGCCGGGACAGCCGCGTGAGTTGCTGGATCTGCTCAGTGTCGCGGCTGTGCTGCTGGATGCCGAGGGTCGGATCGTGCTGTGGAGCCCGCAGGCCGAGGAGCTGTTCGGCTACACCGCGGCGGAGGCGCTGAGCCAGTACGCGGCGCGGCTGCTGGTCCACGAGCAGAACCTGGACGTGATGATCAGGCTGTTCAGCGAGGTCATGAGGACGGGACAGGGATGGGCCGGCGCCTTCCCCGTCCGGCACAAGGACGGCAGTAGCCGGCTGGTGGAGTTCCGCAACATGCGACTCCTGGACGCCGGGGGTGACTACTACGCCCTGGGCATCGCCACCGACGAGGCAATCCTGCGTCAGGTGGAACGGGACGTGGCCCTGTCCACGCGGCTGGTCTCGCAGTCCCCGATCGGGCTGGCCGTCTTGGACACCGACCTGCGGTACGTGGCCGTCAACCCGGCGCTGGCGCAGATCAACGGCGTCCCTGCCGAAGACCACCTCGGGCGACGAGTCCGCGAGGCCCTGCCGTTCCTGGAGGTCGACGCGGTCGAGGCCGCGCTGCGGCGAGTCCTCACGTCCGGAAAGCCCATCATCGACCAGCACAGCGTGGGACGCACTCCCGCCGACCCCGACAACGATCATGCCTGGTCCGTCTCCTACTACCGGCTCGACGGTCCCGGCGGCCGGGTACTCGGGGTAGCCATCATGTTGGTGGATGTCACCGATCGGCACCGCGCCCGGCAGCGTCTCGCCCTGATCGCCAACGGCTCCGCCCGTATCGGCACCACCTTGGACGTGGAACAGACCGCCCGCGAGCTGGCCGACGTCGCCGTCCCCGAGCTCGCCGACGTGGCGGCGGTGGACATCCTGGATTCCATCCTGAACGACCGCCACCCGACGGCACCCGCGACAGGCAGAGCACTCTTCCGGGCCCTTGCTGTGAAAGCCGCGTACCCCACCGAGGCCGTACGCGCCGCCGACCCTCCCGGCCAGCTCGCCAGCTACGGCGCGGAGCGCCTGGCCACTCAGTGCGTGCGGACCGGCCGCCCCATTCTGATACCCCACGTCGGCGAGCGGGACCTGGCACGTATCGCCCGGGACGCCGAGGCCGCAGCCATCCTGGCCCGCGCCGGCATCCACAGCTATCTCTTGACGCCCCTGATCGCCCGTGGCGAGGTGCTCGGCACCCTGGGCCTCACCCGCGCCCGCAGCCCGCTACCCTTCGACAACGACGACCTCCTCCTGGTCTGTGAATTGGCAGAGCGAGCCGCGGTCTGCATCGACAATGCCCGTCTGTACCAAGGCGCACGCAACACCGCGGTCACTCTCCAGCGCAGCCTGCTGCCCGACCTTCCACCGCAGCAGGCGGGCCTGGAGGTCGCCTCCCGATATCGGCCCGCCGGGACGACCATCGAAGTCGGTGGCGACTGGTTCGATGTCATCCCTCTCGTGGAGGACAAGGTCGCGCTGGTCGTGGGCGATGTGATGGGCAGCGGCATAAGCGCCGCCACCACCATGGGACGCCTGCGCACCGCTACCTCCACCCTGGCCGACGTCGACCTCGCACCGACCGAGGTGCTCCACCACCTCGACAAGATCACCGCTGACCTGGAGCAGTACGCCACCTGCGCCTACGCCATCTACGACCCGCACCGCGCCCTGTGCCACCTCGCTGTCGCCGGGCACCTGCCCCCGGTGCTGATACGCGCGGGCGAGCCCCCCGAACTGCTCGATCTGCCCACCGGCGCACCCCTCGGGGTCGGCGGGGTCGCCTTCGAAGTCACCACCTTCGGCCTGGCCCCCGGCGACCGACTGGTCCTCTACACCGACGGCTTGGTCGAGACCCGCCACCACGCCATCGACGAGCGCCTGGACCTCCTCCTCCAGCTGCTGCACATCCCCGACCGAACCTCGGAAGAGACCTGCGACCGGCTCCTGGACGCACTGCGCGATCCGGACGACCACGACGACGTCGCCATACTCATCGCCCGAGCCCGAGCCCGGCCCCGGCCGCCTTAGAGGTCGCCCGCTACGCCAAGGACAAGGTCAAGGACGCCCCCACCGTTGACGCAGGGGCCGGGGGCCACCTGTCCGAGGACGAAGAACATCGCCTGTACGAGCACTACGGCATCGGCTGGGACGCCGCCTGGCAACAGGCCAAACAGCCCGGCACCGCCCGGCTGGGCCCGCACCGACGCCGAAACCGGAACCGCCGGCACCAGCACCGGCACGGAAGCCACCGGTGATGCACATCGGCACTGAACGCCAGGAGTTCGGCCGGGCCCGGCTGCGCATGTACGTCGTCACCGAAGAGGTGCAGCAGACCGTCTCCGTCCGCCACGAAGAGGTACGCGTCGAACGCGAAACGGTCACCGAATCCAGCTGTGAGGCCACGGCAGGCCCGGACATCACCGAAGCCGGGCCCGAGGTGACGCTGCACGCCGAGCGGCCCGGGGTGGAGACCGAGGCCGGGCCGGTCGAGCGGGTCCGCCTCACCACCGACGAGCGCACCGACGAGGAAACCGTCACCGGCGAGGTCCGCAAGGAGAAGATCGAGACCGACGTACCCGAAGACAAGTGCCGGCGGTGACGACCGTTCCACATGGGCGCAGGGCCTGGCCCCGCCGGCCGACGGTCTTCCCACCCTGCGCCTCCCGCCCAGCCAGACGCTGTCTTCAAGAGGGGCAGCCATGGTGTCGCCTGCTGACAGTGGGCCGCGACAGCGGCATCGAGAGCCTCGCGGATGTCGTCGGGCAGTGTTCCCTCAGCGGGCCAGCCGACGAGTGACCCACTGGAAGGGACCCGCTCGGGGGGTGCCGGTCAGTGGAAGACCTGCCCTCACGCCTGCCCGGGCGACAGCGCGCTACCCAGCGCCGCCGGTGAACGGCCGGTAAAACGCGACGGCGCCACCGCTCATAGCGGCGGCGGTGCCTGTTCTCGCCCGCCCGCTGACGGGTCGGCTGCGGGTTCGGCCCCGCGGATCGGGCAGAGCAGGGTGACACGGCCCCCTGGGGCAGATGGGCGTCATACGTGGGCGGTGCTGGCACGGGCGCGCCGCAGTGGCGCTCCTGCTCGGTGGAGACTGGCGAGTGCTTGCCGGTAGGAGGCGATCAGTCCGGTTTCCAGGTAGTCGACTCCCAGGTCCTGGCAGTAGTGGCGGACGAGGGGCCGGGCCCTGCGCAGGTGGGGGCTGGGCATGCTGGGGAACAGGTGGTGTTCGATCTGGTGGTTCAGGCCGCCCAGGGCGAGGTCGGTGAACCAGCTGCCGCGTACGTTGCGTGCGGTGAGGACCTGGCGGCGCAGGAAGTCGGGGTGGTCGTTGCCGGTCAGGATCGGCATGCCTTTGTGGTTGGGGGCGAAGAGGCAGCCGAGGTACAGGCCGAACAGGCACTGGTGGACGGCGAGGAACGCGATCGCCATGCCTGGCGGGAGGACCAGGAACACTGCGGTCAGGTAGGCGGCGGTGTGCCCGTAGAGCAGCGTGCCGTCCAGGGCGCGGTTCTTCAGGGCGCGGTTGCCCAGTGCTCGCGCGCTGGAGACATGCAGGTTGACCCCTTCGAGCAGGAGCAGGGAAAGAAGAGGAACGCCTGCCGGCGGCCGAGGAGCCTCGGCAGTCCGGTCGCGGCGCGGGCCTGGTCCTGGGACCACACGAGCAGGTCGGGGGCGATGTCGGGGTCGAGGTCCTCGTGGTTGGGGTTGGTGTGGTGGCGGGTGTGTTTGTCCTGCCACCATCCGTAGCCCATGCCGATCGCGGCCCCGGCGATGCGGCCGGACGTCTCGCTGGGCCGGCGCCGGCGGAAGACCTGGCGATGGCCGACGTCGTGGGCGAGCAGAGCGACCTGCCCGAACATCATGGCGAGGTACGCGGCGATCGCCAGGGTCCACCAGCCTGAGCCGATGAGGACGAACGCGCACCAGCCCCCGGCGTAGGCGACGGCCACGGCGATGGAGCGGACCATGTAGGAGCCGGGCCGCCGATTCATCAGGCCGGCCTCGGCGATCTTCTTCGACAGGCGGGCGAAATCACTGCCGCCTGCGGGGGGGCGGCGGACGGGGCGGGGTGTGCGCGGTCATGCTGTCGGCGTGTCCTTCCCGGCCGATGGGCCGCGTCCGTGGGTGTGCCGGATGCGAGGCGGCAGCCGGATACCCACATCCCTGCGGCCGGCACACGCGCGCCTTGTTGCCCGGTGCGGTGGCTACCACGGTCGGGCTGGTCGGTCTCAGGCTCTTCTCCCTGCTCGTCTCGCCGCTGATCGTGTCTGAAGGTCTATCTCCCCGGTCACGGTGATCACGGTGCGGTCGGGGTGCCGCTGTGTCGCCACGGTGAAGTCGTTCATGGTTCGCCCCTCGATCTTCGGGGTCGAGCCCATCACGCCCTCCGGTGAGGAAGGCATCAAGCACGCGGCATGGGCCGCGTAAAGCCGAGCGGGACAACCCGCACCACCTCCCGGACCGAGAGGAATGACCTTCAAGGGCGGCGCGGGGCCTCTCACCAGACCAGGCTGGTGTCCTTGCAACGTTGCACAGGCGGGTCAGGATGCACCAGCCCGCCTCCCGAGGCCGAGCGGTTCCGGGTGTGCGTCGGACACGGGTTCATCGCCCAGGACAACAAAGGCCCGGACGTCTTCGCCCGTTACTCCGAGATCAACGGCAACGGCTACCGGGAACTCGCGGGCGGCGAGCGCGTCAGCTTCGACATCGGGCAGGGACAGAAGGGACCGCAGGCGCAGAACATCGTCCGCGGCCCGCGAGCGAGGGCGAACCACCGGCCGCTGCCACTGCCGCGACGAAGGCTTCGGCCTCATGGATCAGGCCGGTCGCCGTGAGGCTCCGCGACGGGTCGATGGCCGCGGCCATCAGCCGGGCGGCGATGGCAGGCTCTGTCTCCGGTGGGATCACCAGCAGGTCCCAGCGGCCGACGGTATAGGAGAGCAGCAGCAATTTGTGCGGGTCCTGCTCGGCCTCGAACCAGCCGACGTGCACCACGTGCCCTTGGACGGGCACCTTTCGTGGGATGACGGGCCAGAACGTGGGGTTCACCGTTACTCGGGTGATCCGCCCCCACAGCGGATCGAGGACCTCGATGAGCGCCGGAAGCTCCGCCGTCAGGGAGCGGGAGCGGGGCCACCAGGCACCGTCGATCAGGGCCGGAGCGGTTCCGAGAGGTGCCAGGACGAGCCGGAGGGGCGACGAAGAAGGAGTCCGGTCTTCGATCGCGGGCGTCAACAGAATGGTCGCGGTCATGACGCGGACCCAACCCCGGGCCGGTCGTGGCGACCCGGTTGTCGTGAATCGCCGAGAACGACCCGACGTGGAAGCCGGTGTACGGAAAGCTCTCGGTAATCACCAGGGTACTCCTTGTCGGGGCCCGGCGGACCGATGCGGAGCGATGGGTTGAACGAGAGCACGAAGGAGCGACGGTTCGCGGGGCTTGGCCCGCGCCGCCGCTCATGCCGCGTCGTGCCAGGCGGCAATACCGGTCACCGTGACCGCGACGGTGACCGGCTCCGCGACACCGTGGGTGGCGAGGTGGGTGATGAGGGCTGCGGTCACCCGGTCATGGACGTCTCGGGCGATGTCCAGCGCCCGTCGGCCCTCGACAAGGACGCAGCGCACCTCGATGTGCCATCCCGAACCGTCCGGCGCCCGGTCGGCGCGAATGCCGGCCTCGGGCGGCGTGCTGTCCGCCCGGGTGGGCGCGGCGGCTGCCGCGAGGCGCAGGGCAAGGCGGGGTTGCAGGCCTGCCACGCCAGGGACCGCGAGGGCCGCCTCGGCCGCGACGCCGAGGAGCGCGGTGGTGCCGCTGACGGTCATCACGTGCCACCGCCCGTCGGGAGGCGGGGGCCGAGGGTCGGCCCCGGCTCCAGTACGTCGACCACGGCGATGTCGACGGCTGTCACCGTGAGCCCCAGGTCCTGTCCGGCAGCGTGGAGGACCGATCGGCGTACCTGGTGGACCCGGTCGGGCAGCGGGCGGTCGAGGGAGGCGGCCAGGGTCATGGTCACCCGTACGTCGGTGCCGTTGCCCCGGGGTACGAGTCGGCAGGTCGCGGCCCTGGCACCGGGGACCGTGTCCGCGGCCCGCCTCAGCACCTTCGCCGCGGCGCTCTCGGCGATCCGTAGGTCCAGGTGCGGGTCGGCCAGGGGCAGTATCCGCCCGAACCGGACCTCTGCCCTGACGACGTCCATGACCCGGTGGGCGAGTGCGTGCAGGCCCGGAGGGTCCTCGTCGCGCAGCGCCCGGGCGGCCGCGTTCACCGTGGCCAGTCCCTCGGCTGCCTCCCGGCAGTGCGGACAGGCCACCGGGTGCGGGCCCGCGGCCGGCGGTGCGTCCCGCCCCTGTTCCCAGACCTGGCTGAGCAGGCGGCCGCAGGGCAGTACCTCATCGCCTGCGAACGGGGGCACGTCGGCGGCGGCTGAGCCGTTGCGTGGCCCGCCGGCTCCGGGCGGTTCGGGAGGCCGCAGGTGCGGGTCATCTAGCGCCATGGGCCCATCGCCTCCTGCAGGGATCGGCGCGCCCTGAACAGTCTGCCGCGTACCGTCTGCTCGCCGGTACGCGTCACGTGCGCTATCTCCTTGTAGGGCAGGCCCTGCACCTCCCTCAGGATCCAGCAGACCCGCTGTCCGGCGTCCAGTTCGGCGAGTGCTCGGCGCAGGGCGGCCGTGGCCGCATCCTGCTCGGCGGTCCGGGCGGGCTGGCTCCACGCTTCGCCCGCCGCGGGTTCGGCGACGGTTTCCAGAGGGACGGGCGGCGGTCGGCGGTGTCGCATGGTCTGGCATCGGTTGACGGTGATCCGGTACATCCAGGTGTGGAACTCCGCGCCGTGCCGGTATTCCGGCAGGTGGCGCCAGGCGCTGATGAAGGCGTCCTGGACGGCCTCTTCAGCGTCCTGGGGGTTGCCCAGCATGCAGCGGGCCAGGGTCAGCAGGGACCGGCTGTGCCGCTGGACGAGAACGGCGAAGGAGTCCTCGTCCCCCTCGGCCGCCCGCACGGCCAGCAGTCGGTCCGGCAGGTCTCGTACCGACAGGTCGCGCTCCGGCGTTGGGGGAACATCGCTTTCGATCATGGCGCCCCCGTACAAGGTACCGGACCACCCGTGTACCCGACGGGGTGGCATGTGATGCACGCCACATTCTTTGGATGTGAGGAATGTGGCGTCCGTAATGTCCAACGCTTCGAAGGGCGCCGCACCGGTGTCCGAGCGACCGATCGAGGCGACCGCCATGACGGACAACATCACCAGCGTCGGCGGGGGCCGGTCCGAAACGGGCGTGAGCCCGCTCACGGGCCGCACCGGGTCGGGGGCCCCGGCCGAGACACGGGGCAGGACCACCATCGCGGACGGGGTGGTGGCCAAGATCGCGGGCATGGCCGCCCGCGAGGTACCGGGCATCCACAGCCTGGGCGCGGGGATGGCCCGCGCGTTCGGCGCCATGCGGGAACGCGTCCCCGGCACAGGCAGCGGCGGAGTGGTCACCCGCGGCGTCAAGGTCGAGGTCGGGGAACGGCAGGCTGCGGTCGACCTGGACGTCGTCGTCGAGTACGGCGTCTCCATCGTCGACGTCGCGGGCGGCGTACGCATCAATGTCATCAGCGCCGTGGAGCGGATGACGGGCCTGGAGGTCGTGGAGGTGAACATCGCCGTCGACGACGTTCACCTGCCCGACGACGAACGGGAGCAGACCGAACCGGACGAGGGCCGCGTGAGGTGACCGCTGCCGGGACCACCGCCGTGTCCTCGGGCATGAGCGGAGGATCACGGTGAGAGGGACGCTCGTGAGACGGGTGAGTGCACGATGAACACAGCAACGACCGGACTCGCGGCCGGCATGGCCCTCGGCTTCGCCGGCTACTTCGGCGGCTTCTGGGCCTTTCTGCTGGTGCTGGTCCTGGGTACGGCGGGGCTGGTAGTAGGCCTCGTCGTGCAGGGCGACCTCGACGTCCGGTCAGGGAGGCGGCGGTGATGACCCGGCCCGGTGCCCCCGGTGGGTCGTCGGGCCCACCGGCGCCGGCCGCCGGCCTGCCGCCCCCGGCCGAGCGGGGTGCCACAGTCATCCCGGACAGGGTGGTCGCCCGTATCGCCGTCCAGGCCGCACGCGCGGCCCAGTCCCGGCGCGCCGCCGTACCGCCCGATCGGGGCGGACCCGCGGCGCCCCACGCCTCCGCCGCCGTCCGTACCGGATCGGTGCGTCTGCATCTGACCATGGACCTGCCCTACCCCACCGACATCCCCCGTGTCTGCGAGCGGATCCAGCAGGACGTCGCCGAGCGGGTCGCCCAGCTGACCGGGCTGCGGGTGGGAGAGGTACTCCTCACCGTCCGGCGGCTGGTGACCGCCGCCGACCCGAGCCGGGGGCGGGTCCGGTGAGCGGCCACGCGGCCCGGGTCACCGGGCACGCCGTGGAGGAAAGGCGATCGCGATGACGTCCGAGCCACATCCTCCGGGCAGCGGCTCCACGTCGTCCACGCACCGTGCCGCGGTGCCGCTCACGAAAGAGCCCGACCCTCCCGAACGCGACGTGTCCACCTCGGACCTCACGGCCGGTGAGCGCGACGGCGGCCACCGGACCCGTCGCAAGTGGTCCGGGCGCCGCATCACCGCGGCGTCGGTCGCCGCGGTGATTCTCGTGGCCGCGGTCGTGACGCTCGTCGACGTCATAGCCGTACGGGCGGGACGCCCGGCGGCGGCCTGGCGACGGCACCTGGCCGACGAACTGGCCACCCGCCCGGAGGACGACGTGTGGATGTTGACGGGAGCCGCCGTGGCCGCCGCCGTCGGCGTCTGGCTGATCGTCCTGGCCCTCACCCCCGGGGAGCACCGCTGGCTGCCCCTGCGCTCACCCGCCGGCTGCCCGCGCATACGGGCTTTTCTGGACCGCGACGGCGCCGCCGTCCTGCTGCGCGACGCCGCCATGCGGGTCCCCGGCGTCGGCGCGGCGCACGTCCTGGTGCGCCGCCACCGCATCAAAGCCCGCGCGGACGTCCGCTTCCGCGACCCCCGGCGGGTGAAGGACGACCTCACCGCCGTCCTCGGCGAGGAACGCGACCGGCTGGCCCTCGCCCGTCCTCCCCGCATCGCCGTACGGGTGCGGCGACGCACCCGCTGACGCAAGACCCGCCGCACCGGAGCCCGCCATGACGCCGCGATCCGCACTCAACCGCACTCTGCTGGCCCTCGTCGGACTGGTCCTCCTCGGCGGCGGACTGCTCATCCTCTTCGCCGGACTCGACCTCTACCGGCGGCACGATCTGGCCCCGCCCGCCGGCTGGCCCCTGACCCGCCCGGCAGACGTCCTGCTCGGCTCCGCCGACCGGGTCCGCTGGAGCAGCCAGGGCTGGTGGTGGCCCGCGGTCATCGCCGCCCTCGTCGTCGCGGCTCTGCTCGCCCTGTGCTGGCTGCTCGCCCAGCTGAGCCGACGTCGCCCCGGCTCCCTGCCCGTCGGCGGCACACCCCCGCAGGAGGGCGTCGAACTGCGCGACCGCGCACTCGGTGACGCGATCGCGACCGAGGCCGGTGCCCTGCCGGGGGTCGGCCATGCGGTCGTACACATCACCGGCCGACCGGCCCGCCACCGCACCCTCGTCAAGCTCACCCTCACCCCCGAGGGCACCCCCGGCGCCACTCTCGGTGCCCTGTGTGAAGGCCCGCTCCGCACCGCCCGGCGGTCCACCGGCGTTGCTGACATGCCCACCGAGGTCCGCCTGCAGGTCGCCCGCCACAAGCCACACCGGGTGGAGTAGGGAAGGGATCGACCGTTCCCACCTCAACGCGCTTTCAGTCCCTCGTAGTTCGCAGGGACTCAGCACTGTTTCCCGAAGGAGAGATCATGATCATCCTGGGCATCATTCTGCTCGTCGTCGGCTTCCTCACCGGGATATCCATCCTGTGGACCATCGGGATCATCCTGCTGGTCGTCGGAGCCATCCTGTGGATCCTCGGCGCGATGGGACACGCCGTCGCCGGTCGACGCCACTACTGGTAGTCGGGATCCTGCCCCACAGGCAGTGAGCCGAGCCGGCAGGGCGGCCGACGGCGCGGACCCCTCGAAACGTTCGTGGCGCCGGAGAGGTCGATCCGGCAGAGGTCGCCGCCGGCGCCGACCGGCCGCCGCGGCTCGGACACGGAGCGCACGAGCACACGGCCGACTCGATGGGAGTCGGTGGGTCGGCCCCCGCGATCCGGGCGGAAGTCCCACGCCGCCTCGGCCGGTGAGTCTCTGTCGGGAGTCGTATGCACAGCGCCTTCGTGAAGATCCGCCGGAACGTCCCCCGGGGCCACGGCGATGACGGACCGTGAGCGACAGGAACCCGGGGAAGGCTCCGCCCGGTCGGAGCACTTCGGGGAGGAGTTTCCGGGAGTCCTGCTCGACCAGGGACACGAGTTGCCACCGCACCGGCTCGGTCCGCTCGTCGCACGGCAGTCGGCAGGCTCGACGGCCGCGAGACCTCGCTCTTCTTGCAGGACTACGGCCAGGTGTGGCTGGTTCCCCTGCCGGGTGACGGGCTGGCGTCTGGGGAACCCCGGCCGATCGACGGCTCCGACGTCGGCCGTGCCTTCCGGGAAGCGCGTCCCGTGGAGGTGCCGCAGGCCGACGGTGTGCGGATCTACCTGCCTCTGCTGGACGGTGGCGACCAGGTGGGCGTCATGGCCGTCACCCTGGACCGAATTCACGACGACGAGCGGCGGCTGCTGCGCCGACTCGCCTCGCTCGTGGCCGACATGCTGGTGACCAAGCACGGTTACACCGATCTGTTCTTCCGGCTGCGCCGCAGAGAACCGATGAGTGTGGCGGCGGAGATCCAGTGGTCGCTGCTGCCACCGCTGGCGATGTTCACGCCCCGGGTCGAGCCGGCCGGAAGGCTGGAACCCGCCTACGACGTGGCCGGCGACAGCTTCGACTACGCCCTCAACGGCGATGTCCTGCATGTGGCCATGGTCGACGCGATGGGCCACGGGCTGGATGCCGCCACGATGGCCACGGTGGTCATCGGAGCCTACCGGCATGCCCGGCGCATCAGCGTCGGCCTGTCGGAGATCTATGCGTTCATGGATCGGGCCGTCGCCGTGCAGTTCGGCCCCGACCACTTCGTGACCGCACAGATGATGCGGCTCGACACGGTCACGGGCAGGCTTCAGTGGGTCAACGCCGGACATCCCGCTCCTCTGCTGATCCGTGGACACCGTGTCGTACGACGGCTGCAGGGCCCGACGACGCTGCCCGTCGGCTTCGGCGGTCACGAGCCCCGGATCAGTGAAGTGACCCTTGAGCCCGGCGAGCGGATCATGTGCTTCACCGACGGACTGATCGAGGAGCGCGATGTCGGCGGTGAGGAATTCGGTGAGGAACAGCTCATCGACTGGGTGAACCGCCTTGGACCCCCGGCGCGGCAGATCCGGACGGTGGCGCGCAGCCTCTCCCACACGCTCCAACGGGCGCGGGGCGGGATCACGCCGGACGACGCGACGCTCCTGCTGATCGAATGACGCGGGGGCGCCACCGACTATCTCGCCCTCCTGGAGTGAGCCGGCAGCCGCACCACCAGGGACATGGCCGACGACACGCTGACCGTTACGCTCCCGCCGATGTCTACGAACGTCCTACCGGCGGAGCCGGCTCCGCGATCCTCCTTGGAGCGGGTTCACTTCTCCGTGCGGTGCCATGGCGAGAACCGCCACCGCCGGGTACGGCCGGAGGCAAGGGTCTCCATGCGGTCATCGTGACTCGCGGTGAACAGCTGAATCACGATCACACCAAAGACGATCATCGCGAGGAGCACACTCACCGTCACCAGGGTGCCCATGTATCTCACACTCCTACTGCCGGGCTGGCATGTGGCCGGTGACCGGTCCGTCAGGAGTACGCGACGCGGGGCGCCGCGCGTCGTGTCCGCCTTCGGCGTCCCAGACCGCCTCCCGGAGAGAGTCCGAGTCGGCCACTGCCGCTGCCTCTGCCTCCGCCGCTGCCCGCAAACGTTCGGCCTCACGCATCAGGCCGGTCGCCGTGAGGCTCCGCGACGGGTCGGTGGCCGTGGCCATGAGCCGGGCCGCGGTGGCCGGCGCTGTCTCCGGTGGGATCACCAGCAGGTTCCAACAGCCGAACGTGTAGGACAGCAGCAACAGCTTGTGCGGGTCTTGCCCGGCGGGCGACCAGCCGACGCGCACCATGTGGCCGTGCGCGGGCACTTCTCCCGGAATCACCGGCCAGAACGTGCGGCTCACCGCTATCCGGGTGATCCGCCCCCACAGCGGGTCGAGACGTTCGACGAGCGCCGGGAGCTGCTCCGTCAGGCTGCGCGAACGGGGCCACCAGGCACCGTCGATCAGGGCCGGAGGGGCGCCGACCGGCGCCAGCGTGAGTCGGAGCGGTGACGAAGAAGGGGCCTGGCCTCCGACTGCGGGTGTGAACGGAATGGTCGCGGTCATGGCGCGGACCCAACCCCGGACCGGTCACGGCCGGCCCGGTTGTCATCACTCGCCGAGAACGACCCGGCGTGGAAGCCGGTGTACGAGATGCTCTCGGTAATCACAAGGATACTCCTCGCCGAGGCCCGGCGGACTGATGGGGAGCGACGGGCCGAACGGAACACGAGACGTGACCCGACTGCGGCCCGAGCGATCCGTGCCACCAGGGAGGACTCGTGACCGTCGCCTGTCGCGCGTCCTGCGGGCATCGGCTGATGATGGGAGTACGGCCGAACACGCGGAGCTGGTCATGACGGGTTGGCGCGTCAGGGACTACACACAGGACGATCTCGAAGCGCTGATCCGTGTCGACATGGAGAGCGGCACCACCGAGGAGCCGCCGCTCTTCCCTCTCTCGGACGCCGTGACGGCCCTCCAGACCCGTCACCCGGCTGTGGTGGCCACGGCCGACGACGTGCTGATCGGCGCCGCGGTGAGCAGGGTGGAGGGCGAACGGGCATGGATCCTGCGCATCTGCCTGGCGCCCACCTGGCGGCAGCGCGGGCTAGGCAGTGCCCTGATCACCGCCCTTGAGCAACGGCTCTTCGCCGCCGGCGTCCGCGCGGTGCACGCCGCCCTGCCCGAGGGCGAGACCGGTGCCACCGCCCTGCGCAACTGCGACTTCGGCGCCCGCCCCGGGCTGGTCTTCTTCGAAAAGCGCGGGCCGGTGACCCCGCAGTCGGCCGGCACGCTGTCCTCGCTCGGAGCGGAGCTGCCACCGGGGGGACTGTGGCAGAAGGTCGCGGGCATGCAACGGGAGAAGCGGCTCATCGAGCGGCGCCTGGTCCTGCCGCTGGCCCATCCCGAACTGGCCGCCCAGCACGGAGTGGAACTGCCACGGGCGGTGATGCTGTTCGGCCCGCCCGGGACCGGCAAGAGCACGTTCACGCACGCGATCGCCAGCCGCCTGGGATGGCCCTTCCTCGAACTGTTCCCCGCCCGTCTGGCCGCCGAGTACGGCCTGGCGACCGGGCTCAACCGGCGCTTCGACGAGATCGCCCGGCTCGACCGCGTCCTCGTCTTCATCGACGAGGTCGAGGAGATCGCCGGCGAACGCGGCGGCGCGGACGCGACCGCTGTCGGCGTCGTCAACGAACTGCTCAAAGCGATCGTCCGGTTCCGTAGCCAGGACGGGCGGCTGCTCGTCTGCGCCACGAACAACGTCACCACGCTCGACTCCGCGTTCCTGCGCCACGGCCGCTTCGACTACGTCCTCCCGATCGGCCCTCCCGACCACACCGCCAGGACCGCACTGTGGGCGAGCTACCTGGCCCGTGCGGGGGCGCAGGCCGACAGCGCGGTACTCGCGTCCGCCAGCGAGGGGTTCACCCCCGCTGACATCGCCCATGCGGCGCGAACCGTCTCCCAGGCCCAGTTCGAGCTCACCTTCGACACCGGAACCCGGACCACCCCCACCACCGACGACTACCTGGACACGATCCGCGACACCAGGCCCACGGTCAGCGCCGCCATGGCTCAGGAATTCGCCCAGCAGACCGAGAAGTTCGCCCGCATCTAGGGTCCAGGCCGACGGGGAGTCGATCCGCGACGGACGTGTCAGGCCGGCGTAGACGGCGTGTCACCGCCCGTATCGATGAGGATCTGATGGGCCTCGGTGACGTTGTCGGCCCGTACGGCCCTGGTCATCGCGGCGCGTGCCGCGTCGGGCGACGTGCCCGGAGGGACCAGCATCAGGGAGAAATGGTCCCGGTCGCCCCGGGTGACGAGGACGGTGTCGTCACCGACCGGGAAGGAGTCGATGTGGACGACTCGGCCGTCGACCATCACCCGGGGCGGCAGTCCGTCCCAGGCGCTCCCGTCCAGACCGACCCGGGTGATGGGCCCGAGATGCTCGGTCAACGCGGAGATCAGCGAGGGGAGCTCGGCACCTATGTCCCGGGACCGCGGCCACCATGCGCCGTCCAGGATTCCCTACGCGCGCGTGCGTCGTCTCCAGCCTCAGCAGGGCCGTCCCCGGTCTCACGGGCCGGTGAACGGCGTCCGGCAGGAGCCGGGGGAGATGATCGGAGGTGTCCGAGTCGGCCATGATGTCCGCCCGTCGTAAAGGTCAGTGCCACCGCGGAGCATGCGACCGCGTACGACCCTGCTCCCTCACCGTACTCCGCACGACGCTCGCGCGAGCACCTCACCGCACGGCGCGGTCACGGAAACGGGCAACGCCAAAGGGACTGATCCGACAGGAAGAATCCTTGCGAAGTTTCGCTTCGGTCCGAGAAAGCGACGCGGCGGCTCAGCCACGTCCTTCCTCTTCCGTCTCCATCTGCCGGATCCCCTGGTGCGTCAGCGTGATCATCGCGGGTGTGTTGCCCCTCCCCCAGTCCACGACGACCCAGCCTTCGCCCGCCAGGTACATGCAGGCAGCGGCCATGTCCTGCTCAGGGATGCCGAGGTCGGTGCGGAGCTTCGCCCCGTCGACGCCCAGGAGGCGATCGCCCTCGGCGGCTTGGTACAGAGCCTGCATGATCCTCTCGCGGTACGTCTTCCGGTCTCGCAAAATCGCCATGACGCGCCTTCCTCTGCCGTCCGTCGGGCCGAAGTCGATGTCATTTGCGGCAGCCGTCGCGGTGGGGCGCATCGGAAGGCTCGCGTCCACCGTCGACCGACGGCGCCTCCGGGGCCGACGCCCGACCCCCGGCAGAACATCGCTGTAGTGGAAGGCAGCGATCCGTTCGTCGTGCTGACCGTTGAGCTGGTGGATCAGAACGACTCCGACGGCGATCAGGACGACCAGCACGGCCACGGCGACGACGAGCACGGGATCTCACCTCCGCCGACCGGCGGGCGAGGGCCCCGCCGAGCCGGTGGGCCGGGGCAGGGACGACGGTCGACCTGCTCCGCCTTCGGCCTCCCAGGCTTCCTCCCTGTTTCGTGCATCGATCCTGTCTGCCGCTTGCTCCCGGGCCGGGACATCGATGCCGTCGCCTGCCATCAGCTGCGCGGCGGCGTCAGCACCGGTTTCCGGCGGAATCACCAGCACGTCCCGGTGGCCGTCAGCGGAGAGGAGAGTGAGTCTGTGCGGATCCTGCTCCTCGGTGGACCAGTCCACCTGCACGGTGCGCCCGGCGTCGGACACCCAGTGCGGCAGGACGGGCCAGTAGGCCGGGTGCACGGTGACACCCGTGATACGACCCCAGAGATCGCCCAGCGCGGCCGTCAGGGTGGGCAGCTCACGGGTGAGGGCACGGGAGCGAGGCCACCACATTCCGTCCAGCCCGCCCGGCGCTGGGCTCAGGGACAGCCGGGCCGCCGGCGGCGGCGTGCGCCTGCTCGATGTCGTACGGTCAATGGTCACGGCCATGGCGCGGACCTGTCCCCGGGCTCGTGGGTGCGGCCCGGCGCCGTCGATCACCGGAAACGGCACCCGCAGCGGAGCCGGTGCGCGAAAAACTCCCGGTGCCTTCACACTACTCCGCTCACCGGCCCAAAAAGCCCGGGATGACCAGGCAGTTTCCCGCCTTCGGGACCTGGTCGCCGGTGCCGGTGCAGGTCAGAGCCAGTCCTTGCGCTTGAACGTCAGATACAGCAATGCGGACAGGAGCACGATGACGGCGGCGGAGGTGATGAATCCCGACTCGCGGCCGAAACCGGGATAGGGGAGGTTCTGGCCGTAGTAGCCGGTGATCGCGGTGGGAACGGCGATGATCGCGGCCCAGCTCGTCACCTTCTTCATGATCAGATTCATGCTGTTGGCCTGGACCGAGAGGTTCGTCTCCATGACCGAGGCCACCAGGTCCCGCAGTGATTCCGTCCACTCGGTCGCACGCAGCACGTGGTCGTAGACGTCCTGGTAGTACGGGACGAGAGGGTCGGTGATCAGGTGCAGGCCGGGGCGCATGAGCCCGTTGACCACCTCGCGCATCGGAAGCACGACGCGGCGCAGCCGGACGAGTGATTTGCGCAGTGCGAAGACCCGGCGCTGCACGGCTTCGATCTCACGGCGCCCGGCCGCGAAGAGCAGGCCCTCCAGCTCCTCGATGCTGTCGTCCAGTTGCTGGACGGCGGCGAAGTGTCCGTCCACGAGATGGTCGAGCAGACCGTGCAGCAGGAATCCGACGCCGTGGCCGGCCAGGTCCGGGCTCTCGTCCCAGCGGGCGACGACGTCCTCGATGTCGAGACCGTCGTCCTTGCGGACGGTGATCATGGCCTGGCCGGTGAGGAACACGGCGATCTCGCTGTACGTCAGCTGCGCACCGTCCGGGCTGACGGTCACGGCATAGGCGCTGAGGAACTCGTGGGTGCGATAGCGGTCGAGTTTCGGCCGCTGTCCACGCTGGGCGGCATCTTCCAGAGCCAGTTCGTGGATGCCGAACTCCTGACCGAGCATGGTGAGTTCAGCGGCTCCGGGCCGGTGCAGGTCCAGCCACAGGACCGACGCCGGATCAGCGAGATGCGCAGGGACGTCACCGACGGGAAAGTCCTCCAGGACCAGAGTGCCGTCGTGATACAGCCGGGTACGCGTCACCATGACCCGAGGCTAGTGTCTTATATCCCTTCCATGCCGTTTCGCCCCGATTGCCAGCGCGGAGGTTCATCGACAGCGGCCACCCTCCGGGGACGCCCCTATAACGCGGGTGTGCGGGCAACCGGTCTGACCAGGTTGAATACCTCGCGGGCTGCGTATCGCTTGAGACATCGGATGATCTCGCGTCGGGTCTTGCCTTCCTGGGTGCGGCGTTCGTAGTACGCCTGGGTGCGCGGGTCATGGCGCAGGCGGGTGAAGACGATGCGGTGCAGGGCCGCGTTCGCCTGGCGGTCGCCGCCGTAATTGAGCCGACGTGTGCTCCGCCGGCCGGAGGAGTACTCGATGGGGCTGACTCCGCAAAGGGCAGCAAAGGACGCCTCAGTCTTCAGTCGCTCGGGGTTGTCCCCCATGGTGATCAGGAGAGTGACGGCACTGTCCGGGCCGATGCCACCGGTACAAGTAGCTGTGGGGCGTGGGCTTCGACGAGCCGGGTCAGGCACTGGTTCAGCTCATCGATCTGCCCGGTGAACTGTTCGATGCGCTCGGCGAGCATGCACAACGTCAGGTGGGTGGCATGGGTCACCGCGTCCTCGTCTCCCCCACCGCCGGATAGGCCGAGGCGTGCGAACGTGCGGAACAGCTCGCGGTTGCCCAGGCTGGACAGCCGTTCCCGCAGGGCGGGATCGGCGATGACCAGGACGGCTTTGAGCTGGTTGATCGCCTGGGTGCGGGCCTTGACCGCACAACCCTTGGCGAGCTTGTACATGCGGGCGAACTGCAACGGCGCATCGCACGGACTTGGCCCGGGCACGCGCCCGCCCTCTCAGCACCGCCCGGGCCGTGTTCTGGGCATCGCGCGGATCCGACTTGCCGCGCCGACGACGGTTCGGTTCGGTCGGGCAGAGCCGGTTCACGTCGTTCCACATCCTGGGCCAGCATGCAGCGGGCCAGGGCCGCCCCGATGGAGCTGGCTTCCGACCCGATGGCTCATCGCGTAGTTGGCACCAACCGCACGGATGGTCAGAACAGTGACGGCGCCTGGTCGGGCACGCCCCTGTCGAGACAGACCCTTCGGCATCAGCAGCGGACCATCACCGGCCAGCGGTCGGCGAGCGGCAGTACGTCGTCGGCGGCGGTTCGTATCGAGCGCTCAGGTCCCGCAGGCAGTGGATCATCCTGTCCCGCTCTCCGGGTACCGTCAGGGTATGAGTCATCCGCACCCCGACCTGAAAGCCGCCCCGCCTCTTCCCGAAGGGGGGCTGCGGGTCATCGCCCTGGGCGGCCTCGGTGAGATCGGCCGCAACATGACCGTCTTCGAGCACGCCGGCAAGCTGCTCATCGTCGACTGCGGCGTACTGTTCCCCGAGGAGACCCAGCCCGGCGTGGACGTGATCCTGCCGGACTTCACCTCGATCCGGGACCGGCTGGACGACGTCGTGGGCATTGTCCTCACCCACGGCCACGAGGACCACATCGGCGGCGTACCGTACCTGCTGCGCGAACGGCGCGACATCCCCGTCATCGGGTCCAAGCTGACGCTGGCGTTCTTGGAGGCCAAGCTCAAGGAACACGGCATCCGGCCCCGCACGGTACGGGTGCGGGAGGGCGACCGGCGTGGCCTGGGACCCTTCGACTGCGAGTTCGTGGCGGTCAACCACTCCATCCCCGACAGTCTCGCCGTCGCGATCCGCACCCGGGCCGGGATGGTGCTGCACACCGGCGACTTCAAGATGGACCAGTTCCCTCTCGACGACCGCATCACCGATCTGCGTGCCTTCGCCCGCCTCGGTGAGGAGGGCGTGGACCTGTTCCTCACCGACTCCACCAACGCCGAAGTACCCGGCTTCACCACCTCCGAGCGGGAGCTGAACCCGGCGATCGAGCAGGTGATGCGCACCGCGCCGCGCCGGGTCATCGTCTCCAGCTTCGCCAGCCACGTGCACCGCATCCAGCAGGTCCTGGACGCCGCCCACCAGCACGGCCGCAAGGTCGCCTTCGTCGGCCGGTCGATGGTCCGTAACATGGGCATCGCCCGTGACCTGGGCTATCTGAAGGTCCCCTCCGGTCTGGTCGTGAGCACGAAGGAGCTGGAGAAGCTCCCGGACCACAAGATCACTCTGGTGTGCACCGGCTCCCAGGGCGAGCCGATGGCCGCGCTGTCACGGATGGCCAACCGCGACCACATGATCCGCATCGGCAAGGGCGACACCGTCCTGCTCGCCAGCTCCCTCATCCCCGGCAACGAGAACGCCATCTACCGGGTCATCAACGGACTCACCCGGTGGGGCGCCCACGTCGTCCACAAGGGCAACGCCAAGGTGCACGTCTCCGGGCACGCCAGCGCGGGCGAACTCGTCTACTGCTACAACATCGTCAAGCCCCGCAACGTCATGCCCGTGCACGGCGAATGGCGCCACCTGCGGGCCAACGGCGACCTCGCCATCCGTACCGGTGTCGACCCCGAGCGGGTCGTCATCGCCGAGGACGGCGTCGTCGTCGACCTGGTCGACGGGCGCGCGTCCATCACCGGCAAGGTCCCCGCCGGCAACGTCTACGTGGATGGCATGGAAGTCGGCGGCGCCACCGAGGCGTCCCTCAAGGACCGCCTCACCCTCGCCGCCGAAGGCGTGGTCACGGTGGTGGCGATCGTCGACGCGGACACCGGCGCCCTCGCCGAGGCGCCCGACTTCCTGGCCCGGGGTTTCGTCCACGACGACACCACCTTCGAGCCGGTCATCCCCGTCATCGAGAAGACCCTGGCCACCGCGGCCGAGGAAGGCGTCGGGGACGCCCGCCAACTCGAACAGCTCGTCGCCCGCGCCGTGGCGAACTGGGCGTTCCGCACCCACCGCCGCAAGCCCCTCATCATCCCCGTCATCATCGACGCCTGAGCCTCAGCCCGGCAGCACGGTCCCGTTCCGGCCGCGGCGCCGCTGGCATCGAGGTCGGGCACAGGGTCGGCAGCCACCCCCAGCAGGTCGGGGTGGCACCGCACTCCACATGAGGAGTCATCGAAAACACCTCGCCGGAGGCGGAACGCATGAGTGAGTGGGCGGGCCCGCAGCGTTGTCGTGGTCATCCGGGGAGGTAGGGGCGAATGGTAGTGCCGTCGGGGCCGGTGTGGACACGGACGAGGTCCGCAAGTGGGTGGACGAGTAGGAGCCCCCGGCCGCCGGGCTGCGTGGGATGGGACGGGCGGCGACCGGCCAGGGGATCGTTCAGTTGTCCGCTGTCGTGGACCTCGCAGACGATCCGGTCGCTCTCGGCCCCGATCCGCAGCGTGTCCGAGCCGACGCCGTGGACGACGCTGTTGGTGGTCAGCTCCGCCACCGCGCTCAGGAGTCGAGGCCGAGTTCGGCCCAGACCGTTTTGCCGGGGTGACCCGGGGTGACGCCCCAGCGTCGGGCGAGTCGGTCGAGGAGTTGGATGCCAAAGCCGCCGGGCTCGGTGTTCCCGGTGGCGCGTTTGCGGGGCCAGCGGTCGCTGGAATCGCTGACGGCTATGCGCAGCCACCGCCCGTTCCAGATGAGCTGGATCAGGGGCGGGCCGGAGCCGTGGCGGATGGCATTGGTGATCAGTTCCGAGACGAGCAGTTCGGCGGTCTCGATCATCCGGTGCCGGCACAGCGGCGGGCCGCCGAAACCTTCCACGCAATCGCGGACCCAGTGCCGGGCGGCCGTGATGCTCGCCGTGACTGCGGGGAAGCGCGTCTCGCAGGATGGGATGGTCGATTCGCCGTTCACGAGGTTCCTCCAGCGCGGGTGGCTCTGGGCCGCCGCCAACCGGTGCTCTGCGCAGCCGGTGGGAGCCATCTGCCGGGTTACCCATGCCTGCCCGGTGAACCATCTGTGTCTGCCGGGTGACCGGCAGATCCCGCGAAAGTCATCCGCCGACAATTCGACGGTGCCGGCGCATGCTGGGCGAGTGCGCTGAAGCCGCCTCGACGCCTTCGGTACCGGGATGGACGACGACACCAGGCGCACTCCCTCTGGGCATCACCGTGCTCGTGACCGTCTGGCACCGCATCAAGGCCGTCGGCTGTTCCTTCCGCCTCACCAACTATTGACGGCACCCCTGTCGTCCTCCGCTGTCGGGGACGCTTGAAATGTTTCAGCCGTCGCCGACACCTCCGCTACTGAGCGCGGGCACCGCATCGGCGCGAGGCGGCCAGCTACTGGGATCGCACCACTGATCGGGACGACCGAAAACCAGCCAGGAAACCAGCGATGCCCATGTCCCTCCTGTCTGGCCATGGTCGGCGGGGACTGATCCATCGGCGCATCCTGCCGGCAGGACGGCAGGATGCGCCGTGTAAACGGATTGCCGCCTTGTGTCAGAGCCACGATTCCGGGAGCACGGTGGCTGAGGCGGCGTACGGCCTCGGTGCAGCCCAGTGCGTTGACGCCTTCTGCGACCGCGGGGCCCTGTTCGCCGAGAGCCAGGTCCGAACCGGCACACACGCAGTGAAGGCCCGGTGGATGCCGGGCCTTCACGTTGAGTAGCGGGGACAGGATTTGAACCTGCGACCTCTGGGTTATGAGCCCAGCGAGCTACCGAGCTGCTCCACCCCGCGTCGGTACGGTGAACTGTACGGCACCGATCGGAATCGACCCAATCGACTTTCGCATGCGGTCGTCGCGCTGGCCGTCATCCGCCTGTGAACAAACAAGCAGACTCGTCGGACGAGCGAGCACCCCCGGAAGCTCGGTCGTGTCCCTTGACGTGGTGTAGGCGATCAATCGTCGGTCGTGTTGGTGGTGTTGGGGAGTGCGGGGGCTCTTTCGCCGGGCTCGGTGGGGTAGATCTGGTCCATGCTGCCTTCATGTAGGTAGCGGCGGGGGGAAGGCGATCCACTCGTCGTGCATCTCGAAGAGCACGGCGGTGACCAGCCACAGGACGGCGTCGTCGTTGGGGAAGACCTGGACGACGTCGACGCGGCGTTTGATCTCGCGGTTGATCCGCTCCAGCGGGTTCGTGGACTGAATCTTCTTCCAGTGCCGTTCCGGCGGCGACCGTGTCGAGCTGGTTGCGGACGGCGTCCTGGTCGGGCTGGGCGAAGATGGTGCGGATGGTCGCGGCGACCATTTCCGCGGCGTCCTTGGGGATCACGCCGAAGACATTGCGCAGGAAATGAACCCGGCAGCGCTGGCAGGCCGCGCCGATCATGACCTTGCGGATCGCCTTGACCAGGCCCGAGTGGTGATCGCCGAGTACGAGCCGGACACCGCCCAGGCCGCGTTCGCGCAAGTGACGCAGGAACTGGGTCCAGAACACCTCGGTCTCGCTGTCGCCGACCATCACTCCCGGTACCTCGCGGCCGCCGTCCTCGGTGATGCCGGTGGCGATCACCACGGCCCAGCGGCGTCGCGGGACACAGCTTCTCGGCCTCCCCCGGGCTCCTGGGCGTCACTGGCAACCATGCGGTCATGCTAGGAAACCTCACCCGGACACATGGCGGGAGGTCGGTCCAGAACAGAGCCACGTCGCCGGGCCTGAGCCGGTTCTCCACCGTGGGAACTCCTGCCCCGTTGACCTACCGCCAATTGGGCCTGCCGAAGCCGAGTAGAACGGCTGGTCCTGGGCACGATCAGGGCTTACGAACGGGCATCTCCGCTCGCCTACGCGCAAGGATCGCCGATGCTTCCTGAGGTCCGCCCCTACGTATCCACCGCGCTCGCAGACCAGTTGGAACACCAACTGGACCTGGCTCCGCATCTCGAGGCGGGCCAGCTCGATGTGGAGGGCGTCGCCGGCGTCGCAGTGGTCGCAGCCGCCCACTCCGATGGCTATGCGGCCACCGGCCATCTCCTCGGGCTGCTGGCCGCGCTGCCTGCCCCCACCGCGGCAGGAGAGCACTTCTGGTCGGACCTGTGGAGGTCTTCGGGCACCGCGTACCTGCTGCCCGTCAACATCAAGGATCCGGTGCTGCGTTCGCTGGCAGGAGAGGGAGCTGCCCTGGCCCGGCAGATCCTCTCGGCCGTCGATGAGATGACCCCGCCCCAGCGTTCCGCGGCCGGGGAGGTGATCGGTCAGGCCCTCGTCGAGTCCGACCATCTGCCCGACCTCAAGACACAGGTCATCGGAGAACTGTGGCTCCGAGATCTCGAGCTCACCGCCTGGCGCGTCCTGCACGCAGACCGCAGGTCGGACGATCCGGCTGGACGGAAAGCCTTCCTCGACGCCTGGACGAGCGTCTGAACGTCGGCTCCTCCGAGCGGCACGGTAGCCGCGCCAGACACGCGGCTCCCGTGCCCGACGACGCTTGCCGACTGAGGTCAGGAAGGTTCAAGCCGAAGTGGCAGCGGCCCCGGGCCCCCTGATCCTGCACCGGCCCGGCGCGACAGCAGGCAGGCCTGCACGGGCGGCGGCCACCTGACGCGGCGTGCGCGATCCCTCGAGCAGGTCTGCGAGGTCAGACCAGGTTGATGTTCTCGGCCTGCGGACCCTTCTGGCCCTGGGTGACGTCGAACGTCACGGCCTGGCCCTCCCGGAGCTCACGAAAGCCGGTGGAGTTGATCGCGGAGTAGTGCGCGAAGACATCCGGGCCGCCGCCGTCCTGGGCGATGAAGCCGAAGCCCTTCTCCGCGTTGAACCACTTCACAGTTCCCGTTGCCATGTCTCATGCCTTCCAGTCGATGAACGCCTCCCACTCCATGTGGCAGACGGAGGTGATCGTCCTGGTCCCTGCGGCACAGCACAGCAAAACGCCCACACCAAAGGCGCGGGCAGGGAATTCCGAACCACGACAGCTGACGCAGACGCTACACGCCCACACACCGGGTCACCACAGGAAATGATCACGCCACACGAGACCGTGCGTGCGGTGCCCGCCGACGCTGACGGGCACGCTCATCTCATGCTGCTGCCGTCGGGTTCGCTGATTCGGCGGCGCGGCGGTATTCGGCGTTGAGGCGCTGGGCTTCCTCGAGCTGGTCTTCAAGGATGACGATCCGGCAGGCGGCCTCGATAGGGGTCCCGTGGTCGACGAGTTCCCGGGCGCGGGCGGCAACGCGCAACTGGTAGCGGGAGTAGCGGCGATGTCCGCCTGCGGAGCGCAGCGGGGTGATAAGGCGGGCTTCGCCGATGGCCCGGAGGAAGCCCTGTGTGGTGCCGAGCAGTTCGGCGGCCCGGCCCATGGTGTAGGCGGGGTAGTCGTCGTCATCGAGACGGCCGAACGTGTCGTCTGCTGTCATTGCACCTCTCTGTGGAACGCGTGGAGGGGCCCTGGCGCCGTACTGGCACCAGGGCCCCGAAGGAACTAATACACCATCTGCCGGCCCTGATACTGCACCGGCCTTCTGTTTCCGCAAACCCGACCGAGACGCTGTCGGGGGCGCGGGGATCGCGGTTGCTTGACCGGAGACCACCTCACTATCGATGTCCTGCGGTACCCGGGGCCAAGAATTCCGCCCGGGCGATCCTGATGGCGCTCGGCTCCTCCGTTCTTCCCTCTTGATCAACTACTCACTGACGGAAACTGCGAATCGCTGGTACTGCAAACTGCTGGTGACCTCGAACAGCGCCACTCTTCGGCAGCCAGCCCCGTCGCCCGTCCTGCGTCTGCTCTGGCTTAGAACCCACTGCCGAATCACCCGGTGCGCGCGCCCGCAGCCGACGCCTTCACCGAGGTACTGCTCAATGACCTCACTGCTGGGTATTGCGAACTTGCACTTACCCGTACTGCCACTGCGGTACTGCTCGTGGCGGCCCCTGATCACTGCGGGCCACCCGGTCCGGTCGTCAGTCCCGTCGCCGTCCTACAACCGCTCTGGCTTCGGAACTCCACCACCGCACCGTCATGCGAACTGCAACTGCTGCACTACCGACCGGCAGTTCATGTCTGCCGGTCCTCGCTCGATCTCGGCTACGAGAGAAACCTTAACCACACCGCAGCCCAATGTCTACTCTGGCCGACATAGATTTTCGCGCACTCGAAGACGAGGCAATCCGCCTCGACCGGTCCATGGCTGGTCCAAGCAGCTCCGAGGCTCAGTCCGGCGCTCACAGTGACCCACCGCCGCGCAGCACGTCGGGCTGAGCGTGACGTCGCCGACTGCGCCGCGGCCATCGTCGGCGGGCACCGGTCGGCACTGCGTCTGCGAAGAACACCGCCGATCGCGACGGACGCTTCCAGCCGTGGCGCCCCGCACATCGGCCGTTGACGGGCGCGGCACGAGGTCTGCGCCGCCCTCGACGATCCCGGGATGATCGAGCAGCTCGTGGAAGTGTCCATTCGGATGCCGCGATCCGCGGGTCGACGCTCCTACTGCCGCCTCAGCGCCGTGACCACACCCGACCCGGCGCTCCGGGCGCCGACCGGCGCGGCGCGTCGACCGCGATTCTCAGCCCCCTCCGGCGAGCACGGTGGCTCGGGTGGGTTGGCGGGCGGGGCGCAGGGTCGGGTAGGCAAGGGCCGGGCATGAACGATCCGGAGACGAGGGTGACCCTGATGACACAATGTCCGTCAACGCCACAGCTGCCCCGTTCCACGCGGCCGTTGCCGACACACGCGATACCGCACAAGCGATCATCGAAGACCTGCGGCAGCCGAACGACAAGCAGACCAATGCCGCCTCGAAGCACGCCCCTGGCTCGCAGCCGCCGCACATGCGCACCCCCGGCCTGTCGTGCGGCACCAGGGGAGCCGCATGCACCCATCTCGCCCGGTTGCGCCCTCGTCCAAGCCGCCCGGGCGGGCCGGTTGCATAGAATCCGATCCCATGCCGAAGCCTGACGAGCTGCTCGTTGCGATAGCCGCCCTCGTGGAGTCCGGGGAGAGCAATCAGATGTCCCTGACCGTGGTCACCAGTGGTGCTGTCATCACCGGTCGGCTGGCTCCGGAAGCCATGTGGAGGCAGAGGGTGTCTGAGGTGCTGACGGACTCCGCCGACCTGGGCGAGTTCGCCGCCGTCTTCGACACCCCCGCGAGGAAGGACGGACCGTCCACGCATCTGCATTTCCACGTCGCCCGGATCCTGCAGGGGGCGGTGGGGATCCCGGAGACAGGCGGGATGTACCGCGTCGCGATCGAGGACGTCAGTGCCTGGACCGTGGGCGACTTCAGCTACTCCGACCACTGACTCACCGGCCCACAGTGAGGCCCCACCGGCACGCTTCCGTTCCAGTGGTACGTCGCAACACCGCAATTCAAGGGATGGACTTCGAGATCCGGAAGGATCGGCGTCCTCAGGGGCCCAGGAGGTCGGACCCTGAGCGGGAAGAATACCTTCGGCTCGTGGATCTTGGAGGAGCGAACACGGAAGCCTGCCGGATCATCTGCATCAACCGCCGCACCGGCAAGCGTCGGCTCTACGGCCGGCAGGCATCCGCGAGGTACAGGGCAGCCTCGCCCACCGTGGTCACGGGGCTGCCCGGGCAAGCGCCCGAACCCCCGGCTCGCCCTGAGGAACCCGTCGGCCCGTCGCGCTGCCGCACCGAGGCGACCGCATCCACATCGCCGACCGGCTCCGGGAGAAGGCGTCAGTCCGGGCCATCGCAGCCGAGCTTGGCCGCAGTCCCTCCACCGTAAGCCGGGAGATTGCCGCAACCGTACGCTCATGCCCCACGGCGGACGGTCCTACCGTCCGAACGCCGCCCAGCGCCGCGCGGACGCCCGCGAACCGCGCCCCAGGCCCGGCAAGATCGCCCAGAACCCCAGGCTGCGGGACTTCCTCCGGGACCACGTGACCCGGCGGTGGAGCCCGGAGCAGATCTGCCACGCTCTACGGGCACGCCTCCCCGACCAGCCGGAGATGCACGTGGTCCACGAGACGATCTACCAGGCGCTTTACGACCAAGGCCGCGGGGAACTGAGGTGCGAGCTGACCCGGGCCCTGCGGACCGGACGCGCCACCGAACTCAACAGCCGCCCACGCAGAACACTCGACTGGGAGACCCCAGCCGAGCGTCTGTCTGAACTGCTCGCGGCTTGATCAACTCACCGCGGTGTTGCTACGCCCCCTGGAATTCGCCCACGCCGGTGGGGCCTCACTGCTCTGTTCGGCTCACACCTGTCCGTACGTCAGGCGGACAGGCAGAGTGCCGAGCGTTGCGGAAGCCGGCTCGTACCGGTCGGCCCGGGGCGCAGATGCGGCGGTAGGGCGGGGGCGGCAGGTGAAACCGAGTTGGGTCATGGCCCTGAGGACCTCGCCGGTGCTGAAATCACGGCGGTCCTGGCGGGTGATGACCTGGCCGACCTGCTTGGCGGGGTAGTGGCGTCGTCCGATGATGACGAACTCTCCGGTGACCAGCTCGGGTGTGACGCCCTTCATCGATTCCACCACGCCGCTCTTGGTCAGGTCGAACGGGAAGCGGGCGATGACACAGCGCATGATGCCTCCAGGGGGAAGAGAAGACGGGGCGGGTAGGGGTGAGGGCGGTTCAGCGGGAGAGGGCGAGGACGCCCAGAGCGTTGCCGTGTTCGTCGGCCACGGGCGGGGCCCCGAGCCGGCGGCAGCGCGTCGCACGCTCGGCTTCGGCCCTCGTGGCCAGCGGCGACGCGAAGGGCCCGATGACGTCGGCGATGTCACGCAGGCGGATCCGGTCCGTGTATCCGGAGCCGTCACGAACGGCCGTGAGCCGGTCCCGGGTGACCAGGCCGGTGCCCATACCGTCCTCGTCGCAGACGACCAGATGACCTGTACGGGCGGCGGCCATCACGGACAGTGCCACCTCCACGGTCATGTCCTCCCAGACCTGCGGTCCGGCCGCGTCCGCGGGATCGGCTGCCGTCTGCACGGCGTTGGTACGTGTTGAGCGGAGCTGCGTCTGGTCCAGCGTCAAAGGGTGCCTCCTGCGAAGTTGGGCGGGCTTCCTGACACGAAGGTTCTATGCCGCTGCACCGGCGGTGGACTGCCGTACGGGCGCACGGCGGGCCGCCGAGACGGGACGGCGCCGACCGCGTGAGGTGGCGCCGCGCTTCTTGGGGCGTTCGCCCACCGGTGCGGTGATGACGACCGGGATGCCGGAGGGGGCCTGGGCGCCGGTGATGCGGTGCAGGGCCTCTTCGCCGACGCGGACCTGGGTGGTCTGCGGGACGATGCCGGCCGCTGCCATGAGGCGGGTCATACTACGGCGCTGGTTGGGGGTGACCAGGGTGACGACGCTGCCGGACTCTCCTGCGCGGGCGGTACGGCCGCCGCGGTGGAGGTAGTCCTTGTGGTCGGTCGGCGGGTCGACATTGACGACGAGGTCGAGATTGTCGACGTGGATGCCGCGCGCCGCGACGTTGGTCGCCACCAGCACGTTGACGTGTCCGGTCTTGAACTGTGCCAGCGTGCGGGTGCGCTGTGGCTGTGACTTCCCGCCGTGCAGGGCGGCGGCCCGTACCCCGCTGTTCAGGAGGTGCTCGGTGAGGCCGTCGACGGCGTGCTTGGTGTCGAGGAACATGATCACGCGGCCGTCGCGTGCGGCGATCTGGGTGGTTGCCGCGTGCTTGTCGGCGCCGTGAACGTGGAGCACGTGGTGCTCCATCGTCGTGACCGCGCCGGCCGAGGGGTCGACGGAGTGCACGACGGGGTCGCTGAGGTAGCGGCGCACGAGCAGGTCGACGTTGCGGTCGAGAGTGGCGGAGAACAGCATGCGCTGGCCTTCGGGGCGGACCTGGTCGAGAAGGGCGGTGACCTGCGGCATGAAGCCCATGTCGGCCATCTGGTCGGCCTCGTCGAGGACGGTGATGGAAACCTGGTTCAGCCGGCAGTCGCCGCGGTCGATGACGTCTTTGAGGCGTCCCGGTGTGGCGACGACGACCTCGGCGCCACCGCGCAGCGCGCTCACCTGCCGGCCGATCGGCATTCCGCCCACCACCGTGGCCAGCCGCAGCCTCACGGAGCGGGCGTACGGGGCGAGCGCGTCGGTGACCTGCTGCGCCAGCTCACGCGTGGGTACGAGGATCAGCCCCAGCGGCTGCCCGGCCTCGGCGCGCTGCCCGGCCGTACGGGCCAGCAACGCCAGCCCGAAAGCGAGGGTCTTGCCGGAGCCGGTGCGGCCACGGCCCAGTACGTCGCGGCCGGCGAGGGAATTCGGCAGGGTCGCGGCCTGGATCGGGAAGGGTACGGTGACGCCTTGCGAGCTGAGCGCGCCCAGCAGCGCCCCGGGCATGTCGAGATCGGCGAAGCCCTCCACGGCGGGGAGCGCGGGAGTGATCGTCCTGGGCAGCGCGAACTCCCCCTGGACCGCGGCGGGCCGGCGGCCGTAACCACCGGAACGGCTCGACCCGGCGGAAAGGCTCCTGGCCGACGAACCGAATCGGCTGCCACCCCTTCCGGATTCGGCACTGCCCTTACGGGTGCGGGTGAAGCGGTCGTTCGTGCGTGTGCGGTTCATGCGGAACCTTCCTCGATGCGGCACATATCAAGGAATTCCCGCAGCGATCAGCAGCACAGAGAATTGCAAGAATGGACCGATGGAATACGAAAGCAAATCTGGCCGACGAAAAATCCGTACGGGCACAGGGAGCTGGAATGAGTGGCTCGAAGCGGAGGCAATGTTCGGGAGTCCACCGCGACGAAGCCACGAAGGGATGGTGCGCCCCTGAGGGCTGCACCGTATGCGGTGCACCTTCGGGTTTCCCAGTTGTCGTCCGCTGGCGAAACCACTGCGGGAAAATGCGAGCAGCTGGGGCCCGCACCCCGAAGGATGCGGGCCCCAGCTACAAGTACGCGACAGTCAGCGTCAGGCGAGAACGATGTTCTCGGCCGTCGGGCCCTTCTGGCCCTGCGCGATGTCGAAGGTCACCTTCTGGCCCTCCAGCAGCTCGCGGAAGCCCTGGGCGGCGATGTTCGAGTAGTGGGCGAAGACATCAGCGCCGCCACCGTCCTGCTCGATGAAGCCGAAACCCTTTTCCGCATTGAACCACTTCACGGTACCAGCAGCCATGTCATTTCTCCTTTGGGGGGTGCATCGGGATCCGCACTGCGCGGACCCCGTGTCGCCGCGATGATCACCCCGCCCGGAAAAAGACCGGATAACAAAAGTGCCTCCAGCGGCACAGGCGCCGCCCAGAGGGCACTTGAAGTCTTGGGAACCACAACTGCAACTGAGATCGACAGTAGCACGCCGCAGCGGCCTGTGTACGGTGAAGAATCCCACCCAACTTAATGCGATAGAGAATCTGTCTGCCCGTCCAGTTGAAACCTCAGCTCGCGGGCACAGATTTTGACCCAGCCGGAGCGCAACGTTTCGGGAAGTTTTGGGGGCGCGCCCCACATAGGGGCTGCTCCCCCAAAAGATGGCGCGGGCGGGCGTGGAGATCAGGGTGGTTCCGGCAAGCGTCACGGCCCGTCTCGGGCACACGCACGCGAGCGGCCATATCGAAGACCATCAAGGACCAGACCGTCGATCAGCTCGGTGGAAACAGCAGCATCCCGGTGCGGCAACGCCGTGACACGAGGAAACGGCGGCTGACGGGTCAGTACCTGACCCTCGACGTCCTTCACCAGCGGGAACGCGGTCTGAAGCAGGCGGTGCAGCTGGTCTTCAGCCATGCCTTCGTGGAAGAGACGGTGCTGCGGCCCCGCCGTACGAGCCTCAGGCCCGGACGGCGAGGACTGACGACAGCCGCAGTCGTTTTGACAGCGGTACAGGGGCACGCAAGGTGCGCGACAGCGGCCGCGTACCCTCGGACAAGGCAGTGCCCTCATCGCGGAATTCCAGTTCGGCGGCGCCACCGACCCGAGCCAACCGCATCTGGGCCATTCCCCCAGACAAGTCCCCCGGCTATGCCCCGCCCGCGACGCGCGCACGGGCATGCGCACGTCGCGGGCCACTGCACGGTACGCGCGACTGGATAGCGCGAGTGCCGGTGAAGCGGTTAGATCGCGGAACTCATCGACTCAGCCGCCGCTCTTGCGCCTGAACGACCGCTGGCTCGCAGCCGGGCCGTGCGCCGAACGCACCTTTGATGCATCGGACTTGGCGGCCACATCAGCGGCATCCGCCTGCACACCGCGCTTGCGCGCCAGGGCTTCGCGGAACTTGCGCTTGAGGTCGTAGTTGCCGTCGCTGTCCGGCTCCAGAGGGGACGTCTCGGGGGCAGCCGGCTCCGAACCTTCCGTAGATACGGGCTCTGCGGTCATGGTGACCTCCTGGGTTCGGGGGGGGTGGGCAAGCACAGCTTGTCATGCCGGGCGCAGTGCGAGCGTCGGCAACATCATCCTGCTCCGTTTCGGCGGGCATCCCTCTCGCGGCCAAAGGCGTTGACTTCGTAGGTGATGCACACAGGACGGCTTCGGGTCGGGCCGAGGGTTGTCGATCCCGTGGCCAGGCTGCCAGGGCAACGGCTCTCAGCCGTTGCGATGCACGAGGGCGGTCCTGCGGGCCTCGGCGAGCTTGCGGGCCTCGCCCGCCTCTCGGGACCTGCCGCAGGCGCCTCGGGAGGGCCCTTGCTGGTGCCGAGGCTGCGGAAGGGAGCATTGCTGTTCTTGGGCCGGGGGACGGCGGGCCCGCCGTCGAGCGGGATCCCGGAGGGAGCCTTGGCGCCGGTGATCCGGCTCAGCTCCGCCTCGCCCGACCGCACCTTGGTGACGGTCGGCTCGATGCCGGCCCCGCCCATCATGCGGCTCGTCTCGCGGCGCTGGCCCGCCAGCACGAACGTGACCACGCTGCCGGACTCACCGGCGCGGGCGGTGCGGCCCGCCCGGTGCACATAGCCCTGTCGCAGCTTCCGCGACCATGAACAGCCTGCGGACGCGAAGCCCGTGCGCCCCTCGGCGGGGGCAGGCATCGCCTCAGACGCCTCCCGGAGCGTTCGGCTTTGCAGGGGCGAAGGTTATGACTGTTGGTCGCCAAGGGCCAGGGCCGGATTTGCCGAGCACTCGACGCGGAGGGCGCAGGGAGGAGAACCCAGGGGCAGCGGTGCCAACGCCGGAGCTGCAGCACACCCGCCCGGAAGCCCCCGCCGACGGCGCCTGTAGGAGCTTGCCGTCGAACGCAGCTCTCACCGGCGCTCTCACACGTCTGTCACCAACTACGTCGACTCCCCTGGACCGCAGTGCCTGACCTGCTGTTACGCACCCGCCCTGGACTGACGTGGACGCCCGAAGACGGTCTCTACAACCTGTGCCAGGTCGTGCCCAGTGAGGGAGCCAGGATCAGGACGGGGGCCTCTTCCGGCCCGTCGAAGCGGTATTGCAGGGTGTTCGGTGGTGTCTCGCTCACTCGTCCGACCCTCTCATGTCCCGCGGGCCCTCGCGTGGCCGGGGGGAAATCGGCGGCTTCCGTACGGGTCTCAGCTCCCCAACGCGCGCCGGTCCGCGCGGGGACCCGCCAGGAGCGCGGCGACCTGGGTGCGGACGACGTCCCGCGCGGCGTCGGGCAGGTCACCGACGGCCGTGGCGCGCAGGGCGTGCAGGGTCTCGTCGGCGCCCGCGCCGCACGGCACCTCGGCGCCGGTCACTTCGCAGCCGTCGCGTACCGCGATCCGCAGACGGCCGCCGCCCTCACCGGCGTGCACCGCCGAGGCGACGACGAGGGGCGGCGGTCCGCCCGCCTCGGCGGGCAGTTTGCGGTACGCGCAGGCGACGGGCTCGCGCCAGCGCAGCCGGGGCAGGACGGGACGCTTGGCCACCAGCTCGGCCAGGTCGGTCTCGTGGACGCCGTCGGGTCCCAGCACCGTCGCCCGGGCGTCCAGGGCGAGGGCCGCGGGCAGCAGACAGCGCAGCGTGCTGCCGACGAGGTTGCCGCCGACGGTCGCCGTGCGCCGTACCGCGCCGGTGCCCACCGAGGCGGCGGCCAGGCGCAGCACCTCCGGGACCCGCCCGTCGATCCGGTGCAGGACGACCGCACCGCCGACGGTCTCCCGCCCCAGCACGTTGGCCTCGGGCAGGTTCCGCAGCGACATGGCGAGTTCGGGAAAGCCGTCCCGCTGCCAGGCGGCCCACACGAGGGTCGCCCCGCCGACGGGCACCGCCCCCTCCGCCAGGCATTCCCGCGCATCGGACACCGACGTCGGCAGACGCAGCAGCACGGCGGCCTTCCTTCCTCGGGCGGCGGCGAAGGCGGTGGGCGACGCTCCGGCCGTCCCACCGCCTGACGGAGTTTTCTCGCCGGTGCGGGGGCGCGTACAGGGCTCACACGAGCACACGGCCGGTTCTCCTCCCGGTGGGGCGCACGACCGGCGGCAGGGCACCCGGGCCGACGTCCGCCACTGCGCCCGGATTCAGCAAGTGCCTTGCGTGGAAGGCCCGTTCACCAACCGGACCCGCGCCGGTCGGCGTCGTCGGTCCCCGGAATCCAGGGCGGCCCGAAGTCCGGGCTCACGGGTGCGCCCCGGCCGGTGCCGCGCCGGACTCCAGCGCGCGGGGCGGTTCCTGAGATCACCGTGCCGCCCCCCGGCGACGGGGCGTGAGGGACGGGGGCGTGCCGGTGCCGGGACGCGAGGGGCCGCGGCCGGACATGCGAAGTGCGGACGGCGTCGGCCGTCCGCACTGCGCATGTGGTCCCCGGGCTCGGGGCCCGCGGTGGTGCCCGCTAGCGGGTCTCGTCCTGGTGGGACAGGTCGAGGTCGAAGCCGGCGACGCCGCTGCCGTCGAGGCGGACGGACGAGGCGACCGGCGCGTAGCCGCTGGCGATGACGGTGTACTCGCCGCCGTCGAGGTCGGTGAACCCGTAGGCGCCGTCGGAACCGGTGACCGCCGTGCCGACGACGTTCCCGGCCGAGTTCAGCAGCGTCACCTTGGCCTCGTCGAGCGGCGCGCCGGTGGCGGAGCGGACCACACCGTTCAGCCGGGCACCCGGTTCGAGGCGGATCGCGAGGGGCTCCACCGCTCCCGGGGCGACCTCGACCGGAAGGGCGGTCGGGCGGTAGCCGGACGCGTTCACCGCGACCGTGTAGCTGCCGGGCACCAGCTCGGCGAGCACGAAAGCGCCGTCGGCGGCCGAGGTGCCGGTGGAGACGACCTCGCCGCGCACGTCGGTGGCGACCAGCAGGGCCCCGGTCAGCGGCTGCCCGCCGACGGCGTCCAGGACGGACCCGGTCAGGGCGGCCGTGCCGCTGAGCGCGAGGTCGCAGTCGACCGGCTCCTCGCCGACGACCACTGTGACGGCCTGCGGCTGCCGCGCACCGGCGGCGCCGATCAGCACGTAGGTGCCGGGGGCGGCGACGGACATCGCGTAGGTGCCGTCCACGCCGCTGACGGCGCGGCCGAGCTGGCGTCCGTTGACGTCGATCAGGGTGATCACGGCCTGCGGTACGGGCGCGCCCGTACCGTCCAGCACCCGGCCGCGTACGCCGTGCCGCAGGGCGGAGGCGTGCACGGGCTCGAACCTGTCGGTGCCCGGCTCGGTCACGAGCTGGACCCCGGCGGCGGCCATTTCGGCGGCGGGCTGGAGTCCGGCGGCGGCCAGTTCGGCGGTGGGCTCGGGTCCGGCGACGGCCTGCTCGGTGGCGGCGTCCGCGGCGGCCTCGGGCGCCGAAGCGCCGTTCTCCTCGGCGGCCCGCGCCTCCAGTCCGGAGACCTTGCGCAGCGGCACCTCCTTGGTCCACACCGCGACGAGGAAGCCGAGGACCATCACGGCCGCGGCGATGATGAACACCAGGTGCATCGAGTCGGTGAAGCCGACCTTGAAGGGCTCCGCCAGACGCGGGTCGAGCTGCTGGATGAACGAGGAGTCGTCGAGCACGCCCGAGCCGCTTCCGCCGCCCGCGTGGGGGTGCTTGAACATCTCCAGCACGGGCCGGTTCACGGGGTTGGCGCGCACGGCCGGGTCATGGAGCGCGGCCCGGAACGCGGGCGTCTCGTACGCCGACCGGAAGGCCGAGCTGATCTTGTCACCGACGGTGCTGAACAGCACGGAGAGGAAGATCGCGGTACCGGCGGTGCCGCCCATCTGACGGAAGAAGGTGGCCGACGCGGTCGCCACACCCATGTCCTTGGGCTCCACCGCGTTCTGCACGGCCAGGGTCAGGATCTGCATGCACCCGCTCAGGCCGATGCCGAACAGCGCCATGTAGGCCATGGTCTCCGGCAGCCTGGTGTCCCACTCGACCCGGTAGTGGAACAGCAGCATCGCCGCGATGATCAGCGCGGAGCCGATGATCGGGAAGACCTTGTACTTGCCGGTCTTCTGGATGATGCGGCCGACCACGATGGTACCGGCGATCATGCCGACCATCAGCGGCAGCATCAGCAGGCCGGACCTGGTGGGGCTGACGCCCTTCACGATCTGCAGGTACAGCGGAACCATCATCATTCCGCCGAACATGCCCATGCCGATGAGGACGGAGAGCAGGCTCATCTTGCTGAACACCGAGCTGCGGAACAGCCGCATCGGGATCAGGGCCTCCTCGCCCATGGCCCGCTCGACGAAGACCCAGGCCACCAGGCCGACCGCACCGACCGCGTAGCAGACGTAGGCCCTGGTGGAGGTCCAGCCCCACTGCTGGCCCTGCTCGGCCACCAGCAGCAGCGGCACCACGCCGACGGCGATCGTGACCGCGCCCCACCAGTCGATGCGGTGCTCGCGCCGGATGTGCGGGATGTTGAGCACCTTGGCGACGACGAAGAGCGCGATGATGCCGACCGGCACGTTGACCAGGAACACCCAGCGCCAGCCGGCGATGGCCAGGATGCTGCTGCGGCCCGCCAGGAAGCCGCCGATCAGCGGGCCGAGCACGCTCGACGAACCGAACATCGCGAGCATGTAGCCCTGGTAACGGGCCCGCTCGCGCGGCGGCACGATGTCACCGATGATCGCCAGCGCCAGCGACATCAGGCCGCCCGCGCCGATGCCCTGGAACGCCCGGAAAGCGGCCAGCTCGGTCATCGACGTGGAGAACGAACAGGCCGCCGAGCCGACGATGAAGATCGTGATGGCCGCCAGGAAGAAGGGCTTGCGGCCGTAGAGGTCGGACAGCTTTCCGTACAGCGGCGTGCTGATGGTGGAGGTGATCAGGTACGCGGTGGTGACCCACGCCTGCGCGCTCAGTCCGTGCAGATCGTCGGCGATCGTACGGATCGAGGTGCTGACGATGGTCTGGTCGAGGGCCGCAAGGAACATCCCCAGCATCAGGCCACTCAGGATCGTCATGATCTGCCGATGCGTCAGCCTGCCGGCCGGTGGTGCCGACGCCGGTATCGCTGCGGGTCCCCCGCGGGCCGGGGACGCGGACGTGGTCATGCGTGCAAATCTCCTTGCCTCGCCTCGCCCCCCGGGCACTGCCCGGCTCCGAGGCTCCTGTACGGGTGTCCACCACGTGGTCTTCGAGGAGCTTCAGCCCCGTTCCGATCATGACGCACGTTCTGTTGCTTGCGGCTACCAACTGAGTGTAGGTCCTGAGCGGAGGGACCGTGTCGCCGAGAGCCCCGGAACGGCCCTCAGGGGCCTGCCCGTGTGACGCCACCCATAGGAGGCGGATCACGTCCTAAAGAGGGCCGTAGTCCAGGAATGCCCTGAACTGCGAATGAACAGCACTATTGGCGCCATTCCGGACATTGCTCCGTAGTCGGGTAGTACGTCACATCGTTGCGGCCCGGTCCGCCGGCCGCTAATCATGGCTGTCGTCGCCGCGGGCCGGTCATCGGGTCGCGGCGGATCCCTGGAGGGTCTGCCCGTGGATTGCGGGTGCCCCACGCCGCCGTGATGGTTCGCGGCCGGCACTGACGTGTGTCCCCTACGGAAGGTTGTTCTCGCATGGCCATGACCACCCGCACCCGCATCGCCCGTATCGCCCTGACCGGTCTCGCCACCACGGGCGCGGCAGCCGCCGCGATCACGATGATGCCGGCGAGCGCGCAGGCGGCCGAAGCGACGCAGGTGCACGCCTCCTCCGTGGTCAGGGCCTCGAACGACACCCACGCCTCCGCCGCCAAGGGCGCCTACGCCAACAACCTGGACGGCTGGATCAAGCAGTCGCTGAGCATCATGAAGGCCAAGGGCATCCCGGGCAGCTACGCGGGCCTCAAGCGCAACATCATGCGCGAGTCCGGCGGCAACCCCGACGCGCAGAACAACTGGGACGTCAACGCCAAGAAGGGCATCCCCTCCAAGGGCCTGCTCCAGGTGATCGACCCCACCTTCAACGCCTTCCACGTGGCCGGCACCGCCCACAGCATCAAGGACCCGGTCGCCAACATCACCGCGGCCGCCAACTACGCCGCCCACCGCTACGGCTCCATCGACAACGTCAACTCCGCCTACTGATCGGTGGGTGAGGACAGGGCGACCCCCGCCTCCTGAGGCGGCGCACTCCCCCGCACCACGCCGGTGCCCGCAGCGACGACCGCTGCGGGCACCGGCGTTCCGCCTTCGCGCGCAGGGCTGGTCCGTCCACGACGGGGACCCCGGGGTGTCCCTCCACGACGGGCGCCCCAGGGCGTGACGGATCCCACGTCCGTCCGCCGGGCGTCGATCAGGCGTCGTCCAGGGTGCCGAGGCCCGTGAGCGCGCCCACCGGGTCCAGGTCCGGGGTGCCCCGGGGCCACCAGTCGTCATGTCCGGGCTCCGACTCGTAGGCGTACCACAGACCGTCGTGGCCCAGACGGAGCTGGACGTGACCGCGAGGGTGGGTGAGCCGGTTGCGCCAGGGGCGGAACGCGGGAAGGTCCGCGGCGAGCAGCAGCGGCCGGGCCCGGTCGAAGCGGCCCGCCGGCGGGTCCCACGGCTCCTCCAGTACGGCCAGGCCCTCGACACCGCCCTGCCGCCAGGCGGCGACGGCCCGCGCGAGGTCGGAGGGGGTGCGGCCGACGGCCGTGGCGAGCGTGGAGTGCAGCGCCCGGGTCGCGGCGGTCAGGCCGGAGCCGGGGCGGGCCGCGGCGAGGCGCACCGCGTCCTGCCACAGGCTCAGTGCACCGACCGGGTCGCGCCCGGTGCCGAGCAGCGCGTGCGCACGGGCGGCGGCGTCGGTCGCCAGCTGGTCCAGCGCGAACGGGTCCGGGCCGCCGGGCGCCGCCGGATACGCCGGGGGCTGCTCGGGGTGCGCCGGCACCGGCAGCGGCGCGGGCAGCGGCGGGAGCGCACGAGGGGCGAGGGCTTCGGTGGCCCGCACGCCGGGCAGGGCCTCCGGCTGCCGCTCCTGGGCGGCGCGGGCCGCGCGGGCGGCGCTGCGCCGGGAGAGCGCGTCGAGCAGCTCCCGCTCGCCGCGGCCGCGCAGCAGGAGCAGTACGAAGGGGTCGGCGTCGAGCAGGCGCGCGGTCTGGTAGCACAGGGCGGCCGCGTGCTTGCAGGGGTGGCCGGAGTCGGGGCAGCTGCAGCGCGGGACGAGATCGCCGGGGCCGGGGAGCAGCGGCACCCCGCAGTCGGCCAGGGACTGGGGCAGCTCCTTGTCGAGCAGCGCCGCGATGTGGCCCGGCCGGTCGGCGGCCGCGTCCAGGAACCGCGCCCAGTCCTCGTCCGGGAGCGTGCGGACCCGCACTTGTACGCGGTAGGGGCGGGGGCGGCTGCCGCGGACGTACGCGAGCACCAGTCCGGGGGTCACCGTGATCGCGTCTACATGGCCCTGGTCGGCATACCCTCGCCCCCGCACCAGCCGCTTGGCGTCCAGCGCGCCCCGCTCCAGTGCCTCCACCCACGCATTGCCCCACCAGCTCGCCGCGCCCCCCGCCTTCGGAGCGAACGCCGGGAACGTACGCCGGAGTTCGCCGTCCCGATGGGGCGTACCCATCGTGACCGGCACATGCGGAGCCACGGGCACGCGGTCGGCCTCGGGCGTCCGGACGGGGGTGTCGCCGGGGGTGGCGGACGGCTCGGTGGGGATGGTGCGGTTGCCCCGGGCGGCAGTTGATTCGGCAGGGCTGGCGGGGTGGCGGCCGGGGGCGGCGGTTGATTCGGCAGAGGTGACCGGGTCGCCAGGGGTGGCGGTTGATTCGACAGAGGTGACGGGGTGACGGCCAGGGATGGCGGTTGATTCGGCAGAGGTGACCGGGTCGCCAGGGGTGGCGGTTGATTCGACAGGCGTGACCGGGTCGCCAGGGGTGGCGGTTGGCCTGGCCGGGGTGACGGGGTGGCCAGGGGTGGCAGACCGCTCGTCGCCGGTGGCACGGGCGCCCGAAGCGGGAACCGGCTCGGCACGGGTGGCACGGTCGCCAGGGATGGCAGGCCGCTCGGCAGGCGTGGCGTGACCGTCCATGGCTGCGGCCCGCTCGGCATGAGGGGCGGGGGCGCCGGCCGGGGCGGCGCTTTCAGCGGCATCCCCAGGAACGGCTGCGGATCCGGCGGCTGCAGCGTGCCCGCCAGGAGGATCGGCCGACTCGGCACGGGAGGCACGGTCGTCCGGGGCGACAGCCGACCCGGCACGGGAAGTACGACCGTCCGAGGAGGCGGCCGACCCGGCACGGGAGGGACGGTCGTCCGGGGCGACCACCGACTTGGCACAAGGAGCACAGCCGTCCGAGGCGACCACCGACCCGGCACAAGAAGCACCGTCATCCGAGGAGGCAGCGGGCTCGTCCGTGGCCCGGGGTGGCTCCTGCTCCTGCTCCGAGGCGTCCTGCCAGGACGGCATGCGGAAGGCGGTCGCCAGGTAGTGCCGCATCTCCTGGGCCGCCTTGGCGCGAACGGGGCTCGGGGGCTGTCCGGTCGGGAGGGAGGGGCGGGGGCGCTCCGGTGCGCGGGCGGGGTCCCGGGACTCGGTCGGCTCGGTGCGCAGCGCTTCCCGGCGGGCCGCGCGCAGCGCCTCGCGGGCGACGTCGCCGGGGCGCCTGCCTGCCCCGCCGGGCCGACCGGCCGGTGTGACGGAGCGCGCGGGGTCGTCGGGTTCCTCGTCCCCGATCGGGCCGGCGGACTCGGCCGGCACAGGCTCACCTTCGGCCCGGCGCGCGGCGACGGCCGCCCGCAGCGCCGCCCGCGCGGCGTCACCGGACCTCCCCCCGTCCTCCGCCCCCGACTCGGCCCCGGACAGCTGGTCCGGGTCGGCGGGGGCAGCAGCCGCCTGGGGGCGCCGGCGTTCCTGGGCTGCTCGAAGGGCCTCTCGGGCCGCGTCGGCGGGGCGGGGTTCGCCGGTGGTCATGGCGTTCTCCGCAGTGAGACGAGGTCGGACAGCTCGCGGTCGGTCAGTTCGGTGAGGGCGGCCTCGCCGGAGCCGAGGATGGCGTCGGCCAGGGCGCGCTTGGCGGCGAGCATCTCGGCGATGCGGTCCTCGACCGTGCCCTCGGTGACCAGGCGATGGACCTGGACGGGCTGGGTCTGGCCGATGCGGTAGGCGCGGTCGGTGGCCTGCTCCTCGACGGCCGGGTTCCACCAGCGGTCGAAGTGGACGACATGGCCCGCGCGGGTGAGGTTCAGGCCGGTGCCCGCGGCCTTCAGGGACAGGACGAGGACCGGGGTCTCACCGCCCTGGAACCGGTCGACCATGCGCTCGCGCTCCGGCACGGGTGTGCCGCCGTGCAGCATCTCCACCGGAACCGCGCGGGCGGACAGGTGGGCGGTGATGAGGCGGGCCATGCCGACGTACTGGGTGAAGACGAGCGCCGAGCCGTCCTCGGCGAGCACGGTGTCCAACAGCTCGTCCAGGAGCGCGAGTTTGCCGGAACGGTGGGCCGCGGGCGCGTCCTCCTTCAGATACAGCGCGGGGTGGTCGCAGATCTGCTTCAGGGCGCCTAGGAGCTTGAGGACCAGGCCCCGGCGGGCGATTCCCTCGGCGGTCTCGATGGCCAGCATGGACTCGCGCACCACCGCCTCGTACAGCGCGGCCTGTTCGCGGGTGAGCGGCACCGGGTGGTCGGTCTCGGTCTTGGGCGGCAGCTCGGGGACGATACCGGGATCGGACTTCCTCCGGCGCAGCAGGAAGGGGCGGACCAGTCGGGCCAGGCGCTCGACCGCCTCCTCGTCCTCGCCGTTCTCGACCGCCCGCGCATGACGGGCGCGGAAGGACTTCAGCGGGCCGAGGAGTCCCGGGGTGGTCCAGTCGAGCAGGGCCCACAGTTCGGAGAGGTTGTTCTCCACCGGGGTGCCGGTGAGCGCCACGCGCGCCGGGGCCGGGACGGTGCGGAGCGCCTTGGCGGTGGCCGAGTAGGGGTTCTTCACGTGCTGGGCCTCGTCGGCCACGACCATGCCCCAGGGCTGTTCGGCCAGGCGGGCCGCGGTGGAGCGCATCGTGCCGTACGTGGTGAGGACGAAGCCGCCGTCGAGCCCGTCCAGGGTGCGGTCGGGGCCGTGGAAGCGGCGGACGGGGACGCCGGGCGCGAACCGGGTGATCTCGCGCTGCCAGTTGCCCAGCAGCGAGGCGGGGCAGACCACGAGGGTGGGTTCGGTGCGGGCCCGCTCCAGGTGCAGGGCGATGAGGGTGACGGTCTTGCCGAGGCCCATGTCGTCGGCGAGGCAGCCGCCGAGGCCGAGGGAGGTCATGAGGTCGAGCCAGGCGAGGCCGCGCAGTTGGTAGTCGCGCAGGGTGGCGTGCAGCCCCGCGGGCGGGTCCGCGGGGCGCAGGCCGGCGGTGAGCCGGTCGCGGAGGGTGGCGAGCGCGCCGACGGGGACGGCGTCCACGCTCTCGCCGTCGACGTCGGCGGTGCCGGTGAGCGCGACGGACAACGCGTCGACGGGGTCCAGTAGGCCCAGTTCGCGCTTGCGGGCCTTGCGGACCAGGGCCGGGTCGACGAGCACCCAGCGGTCCCGCAGCCGGACGACGGGCCGGTGGGCCTCGGCGAGCGCGTCCATCTCGGCCTCGCTGAGCGGGTCCCCGCCGAGCGCGAGCTGCCAGCGGAACTGCAGCAGTTCCTCGCTCTCGAAGAAGCCGGTGCCGTCGGTGGCGGAGCCCGGGGCGGGCCGCACCACGGCGGCGGCCGTGAGGTCGCGGGCGAGGTCCCGGGGCCAGTGCACGGCGACCCCGGAGGCGACCAGCCGGGTGGCCGCGACGCCGAGCAGCTCGCCCAGCTCCTCCTCGGACAGGGCGAGGACGTCGGGCACGTCCTGCTCGGCGAGCCGGTCCAGGGGCGCCCACACCCGGGCCGCGCGCCGCACGGCGAGGGCGGCGTCCACGCGTGCGCGTGGCCCGAGGGCCGCGTCGGCCTCGCCCGCCCACAGGGCCGCCGCGTCGGCCACCAGGGTGGGGTCGGCGAGGCTGTGCACCTGGACGATCGCTGCTCCGGCGGCGCGGGTGCCGGGGCTCGCTCCGGCGTCGAAGACGTCGTACGCGGCGAGGTCCAGGCGGAGCGAGATCCGTACGCCCGCGTCCATCCCCGCGGCGACCTCGGCCGCCCACTCGTGCGCCCGCGGCAGGGCCTGGGGCTCGCGGGCGGCGTACGGGCGGCCGGAGGTGTACGGGGCCGCGGGGGTGCGCGGCAGGGTGTCGGCGACCGCGTCCAGGAAGGAGCGGACCAGTGCCTCCGGCTCGGGCAGCCGGAGCGGGCCGGGGTCCGGGAGGGGCACGGCGTGGCCCTCCGGGGGCAGGGCGGCGGCCACCGCGCGCAGGTGGGCGATGTCGTCGGGTTCGAGCGGTCCGGCGCGCCAGGCGTCGTGGCCGGCCGGGGTCAGGCCGGGCAGCAGGCGGCCGCGGGCGACGAGGCGCAGGGCGTGCAGGGCGGCGGCGCCCCAGCAGGCCGTGGCCGGGTGGGCGGCCGGGTCGCGCCGGGCGCCGGCCAGCAGCGGAAGGGCGTCGGCGAGCGGCAGGGTCAGCGCGGGCACCGTACGGCGGCGCACGGTTGCTCCCTGGCGTCGTACGACCGTCAGTTCGTGGGTGTCGGCCCCGGTGGTGGTGGGCAGGGCGCCGCCGTCGGGGTCCCAGAAGGCGATGCGGCCCTCGCGCGGGAGGGGCGCGGGCAGGTAGACGGAGGCGAGGCGCACCGGGACCGGGTGCGCGGCACCGGTGTCCCGGGAACCTCCGGTGTGCTCGGCCACCGCAGCCGTGCCGCTCATACGTCCTGTCACCTCCCGCCCGTGTCCTCGATCAGACGTCTTCGACTGTACGGGCGGGGTCTGACAATCGGCTCCGGGGACCGGCCGGGGCCCGCGCGCCCGGCGGCGTGCACGGGAGGCCGGGGCTCGCCGTCACGGCACGGTGCGCGAGACGACGTACACCATCGGGTAGTTCGGGTCGGACATGTTCACGACCACGTCCTGGGTGGGTGCCGGGTTCTTCTGCGCGTGGGTGAGGCCCCACCAGGGCCCGGTGCCGGTGAAGTTCCAGCCGCTGACCTTGCGGTCGCGGGCGCCGATGGTGACGTCGCCCTGCTTCAGCCGGTCCCGGCGGGTGCCCATGGTCTGCAGGAAGCTGTCCAGGCCGGCCGCGTTGGTGCGGAACTGCACGTAGAGGCGGCTGGTCTTCCAGTTGTTCGTCTCGTAGCACGCGATGTAGTCGGCGGGGTGCGGGACGGTCACCTGGTAGAGGCGGCGCTGGACCTTGGACGGCCAGCCCGGGGTGAGGCCGGTCGCGGTGTACTTCGCCTCCTTGTCCTTGCCGCTGTTGCGGCTCTGGTTCGCGGAGATCACCAGGTAGCCGGCGGGTACGCCGATGAGCAGCACGATGATCAGCAGGGTGAGGGCCCGGCGCCTCGCCTTGTGGCGCGGGTCCTCGGGGGGCCGCTGCGGCGCGTGGGGCGGGGTGGCCTGGCGGGGCAGTGATGCGGTCATGCGGTGTCCCGGTCTCGGCGGGCCTGGGCGTACCGCTCGTAACGCTCGTAGCGCTCCACCCGGCGGCGCTTGGCGCGGCGGAACCGGCGGGCGACCAGCCGGGCCAGGTCGGCGGCGCCCACCATGCCGGCCTCGGGGCCGAGCTGGGCGCGGGTGATACGGGCCTCGGGGCGGTAGCCGCGGCCGGTGAGATGGCGCTTGAAGGCGTCCCGGGCGGGGCCGATGAGCAGGTCGTCGGCGGCGCTGACGCCGCCGCCGATCACGAAGCAGGAGGGGTCGAGGGCCGCCGCGAGGTTGGCGATGCCGACGCCCAGCCACTGGCCGATGTCCTGGAGCAGCTCCACGCACATGGCGTCGCCCTCGCGGGCCAGCTCCGTGATCATCGGGCCGCTGATCTCGTCGATGTTGCCCTTGACGTGCTCGATGATCCCGTAGGCGACCGGGGAGTCGGCCACGGCCAGCTCCTTGGCCTCGCGGACGAGCGCGTTGCCGGAGCTGTACTGCTCCCAGCAGCCGCGGTTGCCGCACGGGCAGCGGTGACCGCCGGGCACGACCTGCATGTGGCCGAACTCGCCCGCGACACCGAACTTGCCGCGCTTGACCTGCCCGTCCTCCAGGATCGCGCCGCCGATGCCGGTGCCGAGCGTGATCATGACGAGGTGGTCCTCGCCGCGGCCGGCGCCGAAGCGCCACTCCGCCCAGGCCGCGGTGTTGGCGTCGTTGTCCACGAGGACCGGCACGGAGAGCCGTCCGCTCAGGCGGTCGCGCAGGGGCTCGTTGCGCCAGGACAGGTGCGGGGCGAACAGGACGCGGTTGCGGTCGGCGTCGACCCAGCCGGCCGCGCCGATGCCGACCGCGTGCACGTCGTGCCGGTCGGACAGGTCGAGCACCAGCTCGACGATGGTGTCCTCGACGACCTTCGGGCTCTTGGACTTGTCCGGGGTCTCCGTGCGGAGCTTCTCCAGGATGTTGCCGTCGGCGTCCACGACGCCCGCCATGACCTTGGTGCCGCCGATGTCGATGCCCACCGTCGGCACCCGGGGTGCGGTCAGGTGGGACCGGCGCTCGCGCGTGCCGACGGTGCGCAGGACCGGGGCACGGCGGGAGCCGATGGGGGCGGTGAGGTCGCGGTGGGTGCTCATCGGGCTCGATTGTGCCTCACCGAGGGTATGGGTGCTGTACGTGTCAGCGGGCCGGGGGCGCGCGACCGGTGGCGTGTGCGGGTGTCCCGCGGCCGGTCGCGCGGTTCCCCGCGTCCCTCAACCGCGCCGCAGTTCGTGGCGCAGGGCCTCCAGGTCGGAACCGCCGGCCATCTGCCGGGTCAGTTCGTCCAGAGTGATCTCGTTCCGTGTGTGATTGCCCACCATCGTGCCCCTGCGCAGGAGGACGAACCTGTCGCCGACCAGGTACGCGTGGTGCGGGTTGTGGGTGATCAGTACGACGCCCAGGCCCTCGTCGCGCGCGGCCGCCACGTACTTGAGGACCACACCGGACTGCTTCACGCCCAGGGCCGCCGTCGGTTCGTCCAGGACCAGCACCTTGGCGCCGAAGTGGACGGCCCGGGCGATGGCGACGCACTGGCGTTCGCCGCCGGAGAGGGTGCCGATGGGCTGGTCGACGTCCCTGAGGTCGATGCCCATGCGCAGCAGCGCCTCGCGGGTGGTGCGGCGCATCAGGCCGATGTCGAGGCGCTTGAAGGGGCCGGCGCCCCTGCGGGGCTCGGAGCCGAGGAAGAAGTTGCGCCAGACCGGCATCAGGGGAACGACGGCCAGGTCCTGGTAGACCGTGGCGATGCCCCGGTCCAGGGCCGCGCGCGGGGAGACGAGCCGGGTCTCCTCGCCCTCGACGCGCAGGGTGCCGCCGTCGTGCTGGTGCAGGCCCGCGATCACCTTGATCAGGGTGGACTTGCCCGCGCCGTTGTCGCCGAGGACGCAGGTGATCTCGCCCGCGTGGACCTCCAGCGAGACGCCCTCCAGGGCGCGGACGTTGCCGTAGCGCTTGCTGACGCCGGTCAGTTCGACCAGCGGGGTGCGCTCGGTGGTCACGGTCATGTCGTCGCCTCCGCGCGCTTGCGGACCCAGTGGTTGAGCAGGGTCGCGAGGAGCAGCATCGCTCCGAGGAAGAACTTGAACCAGTCGGGGTTCCACTCGGCGAAGACGATGCCCTTGCTGGTCATGCCGAACAGGAGGGCGCCGACCGCCGAGCCGACGGCGCTGCCGTAGCCGCCGGTGATGAGGCAGCCGCCGATGACGGCCGCGATGATGTAGATCAGCTCGTTGCCGACGCCCTCGCCGGACTGGACGGCGTCGAAGGAGAACAGCAGGTGCTGGCCGGAGATCCAGGCGCCGAACGCGACGCCCATGTACAGCCCGATCTTCGTCTTCGTCACGGGCACGCCGACCGCGCGGGCCGCGTCCGCGTTGCCGCCGACCGCGAAGATCCAGTTGCCGGCGCGGGTGCGCAGCAGGATCCAGGAGGCGAGGGCGACGAGGCCGAGCCACCACAGGATGGTGACCTTGAAGTCGACGCCGCCGACGGTGATGGTCGAGGCGAAGACGGCGCGGGCGCTCGGGAAGCCCTCCATGTCGGCGACGGTCTTGGTGGAGACCGTGCCGTCGATCAGCTTGGTGAAGCCGAGGTTCATGCCGGTCAGCATCAGGAAGGTGCCCAGCGTGATGATGAAGCTGGGCAGCCTGGTGCGGGTGAGCATGAAGCCGTTGAAGGCGCCCACGGCGAGGGTGACGAGGAGGGAGACGCCCACGCCGACCCAGGTGTTCGCCGTCATCTGGTAGCTGAACATCGAGGAGATCAGCGCCGAGGACGTCACGAGGACGCCCGCCGACAGGTCGAACTCGCCGCCGATCATCAGCAGGGCCACGGGTACGGCCATGATGCCGATGGTCGAGGAGGCGTACAGCACCGTGCTGAGGCTGGCGGCGCGCAGGAAGCCGTCGGCGGTGAGGGCGAAGAAGAGGAGGACGGCGAGTGCGCCGACGACCGACCCCAGTTCCGGGCGGGAGAGCAGGCGCTTCAGCGGAGAGGCCTGCAGAATCCTTTCGTCGGCACTCTGCCCGGCGGCCGGCCGCTCACCGGCGCTCTGCTCACCGGCGTCCTGCTCACCGGCGCTCTGCACTCCGGCCTCCTGCTCGCCGGCCTTCCGTTCGTCGGCCGTTCCTTCGGCGGTGGCGCTCATCGGGTGCCCCGCTCGGTGTACTCAGCCAGCGCGGCCGCCTGGTCCTTGGTGATGATCTGCGGGCCGGTCAGCACCGGCTTGCCGCCGCCGAGGACGTCGCCGTTGTACTTGTAGGCCCACAGCAGGTCGACGGCCTCGTAGCCCTGGAGGTACGGCTGCTGGTCCACGGCGAAGCCGAGGGTGCCGTTCTTCAGCTCGGCGGCGACCTGGGCGTTGAGGTCGAAGGTGTCGATCTCGGCCTTGCTGCCCGCGTCCCCCTTGGCCTTCACGGCGGTGTCGGCGTAGGGCGCGCCCAGGGTGACGACGGCGTCGACGGACCTGTCCGCCTGGAGCTTGGCCTCGATGGCGGCCTGTACGTCGGGCATGTTCGTGCCGTTGACGTAGAGCTTCTGCAGCGTGCCGTGGAAGGACCGGGCGACGCCGTCGCAGCGCTGCTCGTGGCCGACGTTGCCCTGCTCGTGCAGCACGCACAGGGCCTTCTTCTTCCCGCGCCTGTTCAGCTCGTCGCCGACGGCCTCGCCGGCGATGGTCTCGTCCTGGCCGATGTGGGTGAGGGCGCCAAAGGCCTTGGACACCTCCGAGCCGGAGTTGACCGTGATCACGGGGATGCCGGCCTTCTCGGCCCGGGCCACGGAGGCCTTCATCGCGTCCGGCTTGGCGAGGGTGACGATGATGCCGTCAACCTTCTTGTCGACCGCCGCGTCCACGAGCTGCGCCTGCTGCTGGGCGTCGTCGTCGTGCGAGTACAGGAAGTTGATGTTGTCCTTGACGGCGGCCTGCTTGGCGCCGCTCTGCACGATGTCCCAGAAGGTGTCGCCGTCTCCCGAGTGCGTGATCATCGCGAAGGTCCAGCGGGGGGTGTTCACCGCCGCCCTGCCCTGGGCCGCGGCGGCCCTGCGGGCGTCCTCGGCCCGCTTGCCGCCGGTGCTGCTGCAGCCCGCGAGGGACACCGAGAGTGTCCCTGCGAGTGCGAAGACTGCCCAGGTCCGAAACCGTGCCACGAGGCCGTGCCCTTCTTGCCGTGTTCGTACGTACGCAAGGGGCCGGTGATCTCCTCAGCGGCCCCAAACGCTCCAGTATCGAACATGGGCGACGCTCCTGACACGGCCGGGGAGCACCCCGGGGTCGCATTGTCCGGACATTGCGACCAACCGGACGGGTCAGGAGCGTACGAGCAGCTGGAACTCGAAGGAGTAGCGGCTCGGGCGGTAGGTGTGGTCGCCGAACTCGACCGCCCGGCCAGTGTCGTCGAACGTGGTGCGCTGCATGGTCAGCAGCGGGGCACCCTCGGCCTCGGCGAGCCGCTCGGCCTCCGCGGCCGTGGCGCCACGCGCACCGATGGACTGGCGGGCGCTGTGCAGGGTGATCCCGGCCGAACGCATCAGCCGGTACAGGCCCGTCGCCTCCAGCTGGCCGGTGTCCAGGTCGAGCAGGCCGGGCGGCAGGTGGTTGATCAGGTACGCCATCGGTTCGCCGTGCGCGAGCCGGAGCCGCTCGACCCGGTGGACGTCACTGCCCTCGCCGACACCGAGCGCGGCGGCGACCGTGGCCGGGGCCGGGACGACCGCGTTGACCAGCACCTTGGTCGCGGGCCGCTGACCGGCCGCCTCCAGGTCGTCGTAAAGGCTGCTCAGCTCCAGCGGGCGCTTGACCTGGCTGTGCACGACCTGGGTGCCGACGCCCCGGCGGCGCACGAGGAGCCCCTTGTCCACGAGGGACTGGATGGCCTGGCGGACGGTCGGCCGGGACAGTCCGAGGCGTCCGGCCAGCTCGATCTCGTTGCCCAGCAGGCTGCCGGGGGTGAGGCTGCCGTGCTCGATGGCGGCCTCCAGCTGCTGCGAGAGCTGGAAGTACAACGGCACCGGCGAGCTGCGGTCCACTCGGAGATCGAGCGAGACGGTCGGGTCCACTTCTGGTTTCGGCACGGGGCCGAGCGTAGTCGCGTGAGTGGTTGACGGGAAGTTGTGTAGTCCGATTGTCCGGACATTTGCATTGACAGGACGCGGGCTCCGCCCTCACTTTGTTTCCATGCGCATCGGGGTCATCGGTACGGGCCGCATCGGCACCGTCCATGCGAACACGCTCAGCCGGCATCGCGAGGTCGGGTCGCTGATCCTGACGGACGTGGATCCGTCGCGGGCACAGGGGCTGGCGCACCGGCTGGGCGAGACGGCGGCGCCGGGGGTGGACGAGATCTTCAAGTGGGGCGTGGACGCGGTGGTGATCACCACGGCGACGGCGGCCCACGCCGAACTGATCGGTCGGGCAGCCCGCTCCGGACTGCCCGTCTTCTGCGAGAAACCGATCGCCCTGGACCTCGCGGGCACCCTGCAGGCGCTCGCCGAGGTGGAGGCGGCCGGGACCGTGCTGCAGATGGGCTTCCAGCGCCGGTTCGACGCGGGGTACGCCGGCGCCCGGGCGGCCGTGGGCGCGGGACGGCTCGGACGGCTGCACACCGTACGGGCCATGACGTGCGACCAGTCCCCTCCCCCGCGCGAGTGGCTGCCGCTGTCCGGCGGGCTGTTCCGCGACACGCTGATCCACGACTTCGACGTCCTGCGCTGGGTGACCGGCCGTGAGGTGACCGACGTCTACGCCACCGGGTCGGACACCGGACCCGCGATGTTCCGCGAGGCCGGTGACGTCGACACGGGGGCGGCGCTGCTCACGCTGGACGACGGCACCCTGGCGGCGGCGACCGCGACCCGGATGAACGGCGCCGGCTACGACGTGCGCATGGAGCTCGCCGGGGAGCGCGACACGATCGTCGTCGGCCTGGACGACCGTACGCCGGTCGCGTCCACCGAACCCACCGGGCCGCCGCCCGCCGACAAGCCGTGGACCGGGTTCCTGGAGCGGTTCGGGCCCGCGTACGAGGCCGAGCTGAACGCCTTCGTGGACGTGGTGCGCGGCCAGCGGCCCAACCCGTGCGACGGCCGCGAGGCCCTGCAGGCGCTGCGGATCGCCGAGGCCTGCGAGGTCTCCCGCCGGGAGCGGCGCCCGGTGGTGCTCGCGGAGATCCCCGACCGGGTCCAGCCGTCCTACGGCTGAGCGGTCGCCACTACCAGCGCACCGGCAGGCTTCTCACGCCCCGCATCAGCATGCCCGGCAGCCACTCGCCCGGATCGCCGTCCAGGGCGAGGCCGGGTGCGCGCTCCAGGAGGGAGCCGATGGCGATACGGCCCTCCAGCCGCGCCAGGGGCGCGCCGAGGCAGTAGTGGATGCCGTGGCCGAAGGCGAGATGGCCGCGCGTGTCACGGCGGATGTCGAAGCGGTCCGGGTCGGCGAAGCGGGCGCCGTCGCGCTGGGCGGCGGTCAGCCCGACCATCACGTGGTCGCCCCGCGCGATCGCGGTGCCGCCGATCTCCAGGGGCCCGGCGGCGAAACGGAACGTGGCGTTCTCCACCGGGCCCTCGTGGCGCAGCATCTCCTCGACCGCGCCGTCCAGGAGGTCAGGGTCGGCGCGCAGCGCGGCGAGCTGATCGGGGTGGGTGAGCAGGGCGAGCACGCCGTTGCCGATCAGGTTGACCGTGGTCTCGTGGCCGGCGATCAGCAGCAGGAAGGCCATGCCGCGCAGCTCCTTCGGGGAGAGGCGGTCGCCGTCCTCGGCGGTGGTGCGGATGAGGTCCCCGAGCAGGTCGCCGGACGGTCCGGCGCACCGCTTGTCCTCGATCAGGTCGGTGAGATAGGCGGCGAGCCGCACGATGGCGTCGTACCCGGTGTCCGCGCTGGTCGGGGCGACCACCTCCGTGGACATCTTCCGGAACTCGGCGCGGTCCATCTCGGGTACGCCGAGCAGCTCGCAGATGACGGTGATGGGCAGGGGGTAGGCGAGTGAGGCGATGAGGTCGGCGCGGCCGTGCGGCAGCATCTCGTCGAGCAGCCGGTCGGTGATCCGCTGGATCCGGGGGCGCAGTTCCTCCACCCGGCGCATGGTGAACGCACGCGTGACGAGACCGCGCAGCCGGGTGTGCTGCGGCGGATCGCTGAGCAGCATGTGCTTGCCGATCAGCTCCTCGTCGAAGAAGGAGGCGTCGTCGCTCTTGGCGGTGTCCTTGACCAGCCGGGGGTCGGCGAGGGCGGCGCGCGCCTCCTCGTACCCCACGACGAGCCAGGTCTCGTAGCCCTCGTCGGCTCCCTGCAGGCGGACCCGGTGCACGGGGCCCCGCTCGCGCAGCAGGGCGTACACCGGGTGGGGGTCCCGGCGGAACGCGTCCCCGAACTCCCCCAGGTCGACCACCTGTTGCCTGTCCATGGCTCCCCTTCCGGACTCCCCCGAGGCCCACCGGGCGCATCCCGATGCCTGGACAACGTCCGCCGTGCCCGCTTAGTGCCCGTCCTGGAGAAGTCCCGCGTCGTAGGCGAGCAGGGCGACCTGGACGCGGTTGTTCAGGCCCAGTTTGGCGAGGATGCGGGAGACGTGCGTCTTGACGGTGGCCACGCTCATGAAGAGTTCGGCGGCGATCTGGGCGTTGGCGAGGCCGCGCCCGACGGCGACGGCGACCTCGCGCTCGCGGTCGTTGAGCACGGCGAGCCGTTCGCGCGCGCGTGTCTGCCGGGCGTCGGCGGCGGTGCCGGCCGCGTGCCGCATCAACTGCCGGGTGACGGCGGGCGACAGGACCGGGTCGCCGGCCGCGACCCGGCGCACGGCGTCGACGATCTCGGCGGGCGGGGTGTCCTTGAGGACGAAACCGGCGGCGCCCGCGCGCAGGGCGTGCAGCACCTGCTCGTCGGCGTGGAAGGTGGTCAGCACCACGACCTGCGGGGCGTCCGTCCGCGCGCGCAGCCGCCGGGTCGCGGTGATCCCGTCCACCGCGGGCATCCGCAGGTCCATCAGCACGACGTCCGGACGGGTCCGCTCCACCAGCCCCTCGGCCTCACCCCCGTCGGCCGCCTCCCCCACGATCTCGATGTCCTCCGCCCCGCCCACCATCAGCGCGAGCCCGGCCCGCACGAGGGGATCGTCGTCCACGAGAAGCAGTCTGATCGGCGTCGCAGTCATGGGGTTCACGAAATCATGCACACGGGGCTCGCGGCCTTGGCATCGCGGAGGCGGGGGCACGGCGACAGGGACCGGCGACGGAGGACACGTCACGGGGCGCTCCGCGCACTGTCGCTCCCCGACTCGTGAGCAGCGTGCCCAGTTCACGTCGGCGTGTCCTGATGCCTGATCTCCCCTCGACGCAGCATGCCCGCTCCTGCCGTCTCCGCCGCCTCCGCACTGGCGCGGATCAGCGCGGCCACCGCCCGTGATGTCGTCCGCTCCGGCCAGGCGACGACGACCGTGGTGGGCGGGGCGTCGAGCAGCGGCACGCACACCACGTCGGGCCAGGCGTGCTGGCGCACCGACTCGGGCAGGATCGCGACCAGCCGGCCCAGAGCGACCAACTGCATCACCTGCGAGATGTCACGCACCTCGTGCAGACGGCCATCGGTGGCGTCCACATCGTCACCAGGCCATCGGGGCAGCTGTTCGCCGGTCAGGTCGGCGAGCGTCAAGGCGGCGCGGCCGGCGAGACGGTGGGCCCGGGGGAGCACGGCCATCTGGTCCTGGGTCAGCAGCGGTTCGGTGTCGAAGCCCGCGAGGTCGTCGTAGGGCGCGGTCAGGAACGCGACGTCGGCCCTGCCGTCGCGCAGCATCGGAGCCTGCTCCCCGATGCCGCAGACGATCACCTCGATGTCGACGGCGTCCGGATCGCGGCGGTAGTGCCGCAGGATCGACTCCAGCAGTCCCGCGTCCCCGTTGGGCTTCATCGCCAGCGTGAGCTTCGGATCGGTCCGTGCCGCCCGTTGCGCGCGCCGGACCGACGCCGTGACCGCGTCCAGCGCCTTGCGGCTTTCGGTCAGGAAGACCCGGCCGGCGTCGGTGAGGTTCACCGATCGGCTGGTGCGTTCCAGCAGCTGCACGCCCATGCGTCGCTCCAGCCGGGCGATGGCGCGGGACAGCGGCGGCTGTGCCATGCCCAGGCGCTGTGCGGCGCGGCCGAAGTGCAGTTCCTCGGCGACGGCGACGAAGTAGGAGAGCTCACGCGTCTCCGGCACATCCATACCCGCAGGGTATCGTTCGAGACGCTACGAGTGTTGGCCCGCGCGCTCGGTGCGGTGGTGTGCTGGCCCCATGAACGAAACCATGATCACCCTGGTGACCGGCGCGAACAAGGGCATCGGCCGCCAGATCGCCGCCCAGCTCGGAGCCCTGGGCCACAGCGTCGTCGTCGGCGCCCGCACTACCGAACTCGGCCAGCAGGCCGCCGGGAAGCTGCGGGAAAGCGGTGCTGATGCGACGTCGGTCGTGCTCGACGTGACCGACCCGGACTCGGCCGCCGCAGCCGCCGCCGAGATCGAAGCCCGCTACGGCAGGCTCGACGCCCTGGTCAACAACGCAGGTATCAGCGTCCCTCCGGGCAGCGACCTGGGCGACCAGCGCCCGAGCATGGCGGACATGGACGTCCTGCGCGCCGTCTTCGAGACCAACTACTTCGGGGTGATCGCCGTCACCAACGCGATGCTGCCGCTGCTGCGCCGATCAGCCTCGCCTCGGATCGTCAACGTGTCCAGTTCGGTGGGCTCGCTCACCATCAACGCAGACCTGAAGGGCACCGACGGACCGCCGCTGATGCCGGTCTCCGCCGGGTACGTCACGTCGAAGACGGCGCTGACGGCGCTCACCCTGCAATACGCTTGGGACCTGCTGGCCGAGGACATCAAGGTCAACGCCGTCTGCCCCGGCTACGTCGCCACCGACCTGAACGGCCACCGCGGCGACCGCACGCCGGCCGAAGGCGCGGTGGCCGCCGTCCGGATGGCCACCATCGGCGCCGACGGACCGACCGGCACCTTCACCGACGACGAGGGCCCGGCGCCCTGGTGAGCTGACCAGAGATTCCCCATCCAACGCGTTCCCCGGCCAGGTCATCGCCCCGCCGCGCAAACCGAGGGACAACGCCCCGCTCGGCGACCACCACACCTGGCGCGACGAACGCCGCCCACAGTCCTCCGACCGGCTCTGCGTGGAGCACGCCAACGTCGAGTACAAGCAGTGGGCACCGCTGCGCCGCTGCACCGGGGACCACGGAAACCGGTGCGCCAGCCCCAACGTCCTCCCCCTGCCCGCGCCGGTGCACGCACTGGCGTCGTGGCCATACCCCCCTGCGGGCCTCGGAGTTCACCGCTACGGCCATGGCAGGTGGGCGGAGACTTCGAAGCCGCCGTCGGGGGTGGGGCCGTGGGCGAAGTGGCCTCCGGTGAGGGTGGTGCGTTCGGTGAGGCCGATCAGGCCCTGGCCGGAGCCGGGGACGGGCGGGACCTCGGCGGGCGGGGCCGGATTGGAGACCGTGAGGGTGAGGCCGTCGCCGGGGGTGCCGGTGAGGCGGAGGGTGACCTCGGTGCCGGGAGCGTGCTTGCGGGCGTTGGTGAGGGCCTCCTGGGCGATGCGGTAGGCGGTGCGGCCCACGGAGGCGGGGACGGCGGCCGGGTCGGCGACGCGGTGGTCGAGGGTGAGCTTCATGCCGGCCTCACGGCACTCGGCGACCAGGGCGTCCAGCGCGACCAGCGTCGGCTGGGGCCGCCCGCCCGCCGCGTCGTCGGACTCGCCCGCGCGCAGCACGCCGATGATCTCCCGCAGGTCCTGCAGCGCCTCGTGGGCGCTCTCCCGGATGACCCCGGCGGCCCGCGCGATCTCCTCGCGGGGCGCGTCGGGCCGGAACTCCAGCGCGCCGGCGTGCACGCTGAGCAGGGTGAGCCGGTGGGCGAGCACGTCGTGCATCTCGCGGGCGATGGCCTCGCGGGCGAGCCGCTGCGCCTGCTCGGCGCGCAGCCGCGCCTCCGTCTCCGCCCGGTGTGCCCGGTCCCTGAGGCTCAGCATCAGCATCCGCTTGGAGCGGACGAACATGCCCCAGCCGATCACGGAGACGGTGAGCAGCATGGCGATCAGGACGGCGACCGCGTAGGGCAGGTCGGATCCCGGGCGCAGCCAGTAGTAGACGGGGATGAGGGCGAGGTCGGCGGCGCCGAGCCAGGCCACGTAACGGAAGGGCCGGTGCACGGCGACGGTGAACAGGGTGACCATCGCGGCCCAGCCGGAGGTGTCGGACACCAGGCCGACCGCCACCATCGCGGCGGCCAGGCCCACCGGCCAGCGGCGGCGCATCCAGACGGCGCCGCAGGACAGTGCGCCGAGCAGTACGTCGGCGACCAGGAGCGGCCGGGGCACGTCGGGGTGCCGCACCAGGTTCACGGCGGTCGCCAGGTACCCGAGGACGACCACCAGGAAGCAGCACACGTCGACGGCCCAGTCCCGTGCCGTGCGCGGGGTGCGCCGGCCGGCGGGGCCCGCGTCCGGGTCGAGTTCCCGCAGCACGGCCGACGGCAGCATCCAGCGGCGCAGCCCGTACCCGGGTACCGCGGCCGCCGGCGGTCTGTCTTCTGTCACGATCGACAAATCTATGCGCAGGGCCGGCCCCGCGACCTGCCCTCGGACGTGACCGGCTACCAAAGTCGCAACAGCGCCGACTTTCGACCGCCGGGACCCCGGCGGACCACCGACGCCTCCGGTCCCCGGCCGGCCACGGACGCGACCCGACCGACCGCACAGACCTCCGCTCCCCCGCCGACCGCGAACGCCCCGCACGGGAAACGGCTCGCCCCGCGGTCCCTGGGTGGGGAGAAGGCCGCGGGGCGAGGGTCGGTGTCACATGGGTCGCGCTGTTCGCAGGGGTCCTGCCGAACGACTCAGCAGCCGAAGTCGACCAGGTCGAACGTGGCGTAGTGGTCCGAGGTGTAGTAGTCCTCCTGGGACTCCTCGCCGGTGACGATGCGGCGGGCGCCGCGCGTCGGGGCGCCCGGGGTGACCACCGTGTACTCGTGGTAGTAGCCGGACGACTGGCTGGGCAGGACACCCTCGCGGTTGGTGAAGACGATGCCGTCCTGCGAGTACGGGAAGGGGCCGCCCTGGTCGATGAGGTTCAGGGTGTCGTGGGCCTGCGAGGGCAGGTCGCCGTAGCAGATGCTGCCGACGGACGCGGGGGAGGCGGCGTCCGCGGTGCTGGCGGAGACGGTGCCGCCCACCAGGAGGGCGGACAGGATCGCGGCTGCGGCGCCGATGCGTGTTGCGCGTGGGGGGAATCTCATGACGTCATGATGACGCGCGTAGACAATGGCATGTCAATGACAAAGTTGAAGTCTTTCCCTTCAAGTCACCCCGTTTTCAAGGCAGTTAACTTTTCCCCTCGAGACCTCCGCAGGACCTGCACCTGGGATTCGCCGATTCAGCCGACGTCCGTGGAGAACAGCCCGCCGGTCGGGCCCTGCTTGTCGCCGCCCTGGGCCTTCTTCAGGGCGTTGGCGAGGCTCTCGATGGTCATGGACTGGAGGATCACCCGGCCGTTGCCCTCCAGGGTGGCCAGGGACAGGCCCTCGCCGCCGAAGACGGCGTTCATGATCCCCTGACGGTTCAGGCCGCCGACGCGCTGGACGCCGTACTGGATGCCCTCCTCGAAGGCGACCACACAGCCGGTGTCGACCTCGATGCGGCCGCCGAAGTCCGCCGGGTTCAGGTCGATGAAGTTGCCCGCGCCGGCGATGATCACCGTGCCGTACCCGGTGAACTTCTCCAGGATGAACCCCTCGCCGCCGCTCATGCCGGTGCGGCCGCCCGCGAAGGCGATGCCGAACTCCACGCTGGACTCGGCGGCCACGAAGGCGTCCTTCTCGGCGAACCAGGCGCGCGAGCCGTCGAGTTCCAGGGCGCGCATCTCACCGGGCAGCACGCCCGCGAAGCCGACCGTGCCCTGACCGCCCTGGGCGGTGAAGTACTGGAAGGCCATGGACTCGCCCGCCAGCATGCGCTGGCCCACCTGCATGGCGGTGCCCATGGCCTGGCGCAGCAGGCCGCCCATGCCGCTGCCACCGCCCTGCTGCCGGCCGTTGCCGGACGGTCCGGACAGCCGGGTCTCCATGGTCACGTTCGTGGTCTTGAACAGGAACTTCCCCGCCTCGCAGTACACGGTCTGGCCGGGGTGCAGGTTGACGACCGCCATCTGCATGGCGGTGCCGACGATCTCTTGCTGAAGGGTCACGAGTCGAAGAACGCGTCAGGGGCGCCGGAGAGTTCCGGGGGCGGCCGAGAACGCCGTCCGTTCGCCGCCATCGGACGGGGGCCGCGGCGGCTGGGATGGAGGCATGACAGCTCATGGAACTCTTCACGGCAAGGCGGCCCTGGTGACGGGCGGCAGCCGGGGCATCGGCGCGGCGATCGCGCTGCGCCTCGCGCGCGAGGGCGCGGACGTGGCGGTGACGTACGTGAACGGCAAGGAGGGCGCACAGGAGGTGGTGCGGGCCGTACGGGCGCTGGGCCGCGGGGCGCTGGCGCTGCGCGCGGACTCGGCAGATCCGGCCGGGGCGGCGGGCGCGGTGGAGCGTACGGCGGAGGCGTACGGCGGTCTCGACGTGCTGGTCAACAACGCCGGCGTGGGGGTGCTGGGTCCGCTGGAGACGCTCACCGCGAAGGACGTCGACGAGGTCCTGGCGGTGAACGTCCGCGCGGTGTTCCTGGCCTCGCAGGCGGCGGCCGCGCTCATGCCGTCCGGCGGCCGGATCGTCACGGTCGGCAGCTGCATGGCGCGGCGCGTGCCGGGGCCCGGCGGGACGCTGTACGCGACGAGCAAGGCGGCGCTGACGGGCCTGACGAAGGCGCTGGCGCGGGAGCTGGGCGGGCGCGGCATCACGGCGAACCTCGTCCATCCGGGGCCGATCGACACCGACATGAACCCCGCGGACGGACCGCACGCCCCCGGCCAGGCGGCGATGACGGCGCTGGGCCGCTACGGCACGGCCGACGAGGTGGCCGCCGCGGTGACGTACCTCGCCGGTCCGGACGCGGCGTACGTCACGGGGGCCGAGTTCGACGTGGACGGGGGGTTCGCGGCCTGAGGCGGCGCGTGGGGCGCCCGGTGCTGTCCAGGCCGGGGCGCCCCACGCGGGCGAGGGGCCGGCCGGTCAGCCGCCCAGTTCCTGGTGGCGGGCGGCCAGCCGGGCCGCGCCGTCCTCGGTCGGGGAGCCGAACAGACGCAGCCGGGAGATGCCGCCGTCGGGGAAGATGTCGATGCGCGCGTGCGTGCCGACGGCCGGGGCGGCCAGGACGAATCGGTGGTTGGTGTCGGGCTGGAGCCGGGTGCGCGGCAGGATCTCGGTCCACTCGCCGGACTCGCCGTCCCGCACCGAGACGGACGCCCAGCCGGCGCTGTTGCCCTTCAGATAGGCGGTGTCGATCTCGACGGCGCGGATGTGGGACTGGGTGGCGAGCCGGTAGCCGATCCAGTCGTTGCCCTGGTCGCGGCGGCGCCGGGTCTCCCAGCCGTCGTCCATCTTGCGGGAGCGCCCCGGCTGGATGGTGTGGGTGGCCGGGGAGTAGAAGCGGTCGGAGGCGTCCTCGACCCGGCCGCCGTTCTCCAGGGCGACCACGTCGAAGGTGCCGAGCGTCGCCAGCCACTCGGGGTCGGGGACGACCTCGCCGTACACGCGCAGCCGGGCGATGCCGCCGTCGGGGTGCTGGTTGACGCGCAGATGCGTGAAGCGCTGCTCGACGGTGACCTCGAAGCCGTTCGCGGCGTGGCCGCCCACGGGGGTGCGCGGGACGAGGGTCGTCCACTTCACGTCGCCGTCGAGCAGTTCCCCGGGGGACGGCGAGCCCGGTACGGACGCGCCCTCGATCGAGACCGCCTGGGGGTAGTTGCCGCGGAAGTGGGCGGTGTCGACGACGATGCCGCGGATCACTCCGGGCGCGCCGAGGCGCACCAGCGCCCAGTCGTGGTCCTCGGCCGTCGGCCACGGGTGGCCGGCGGAGGCGCCGCGCCGGCGGCGGGTCTCCCAGCCGTCCATGATCTTGCCCTTGTGCCCGAAGTGCTCGGGGTCGAACTCGGCGCGCTCGGGGACCAGCAGGTTCTCGCGCTGGGCGAAGAACTCGTCGTTGGCGGCGATGACACCGGCGCCGAGCTGACGGTCGGCGAGGTTGGCGTACTGGGTGAAGGGGAAGTCGGCGGTGCGGTAGTCCGCGTACGGGTCACCGCCTCCGTAGGGGTTCGCGTCGCCGGTAAAACCTGGTGTCGCCGTCACGGTGATCAGGGGTTCCTTTCGGGAGTCGGCCGGGCGGTTGCGGGGGGTCACTGGGGGCGGCCGAGCAGCGTGCCCTTCGGCTCGGCGAACTCGCCGTCGGCGACGATGCGTTCGCCGCGCAGCCAGGTGGACCTGACGACGCCGTACAGGGTCTTGCCGGCGTACGCGGTGACCCGGTTGCGGTGCTGGAGGCCGGCCGGGTCGACGGTGAAGGTCTCGTCGGGCGCGAGGACGGCGAAGTCGGCGTCGCGGCCGGGGGCGATGGCGCCCTTGCGCGCGTCCAGACCGACCAGGGCGGCGGTCCGCGTGGACATCCAGCGGACGACGTCCTCCAGGCCGTGGCCGCGCGTGCGGGCCTCCGTCCACATGGCGGAGAGGCTGAGCTGGAGTCCGGAGATGCCGCCCCAGGCGGTGGCGAAGTCGTCGGTCTTGAGGTCGGCGGTGGAGGGCGAGTGGTCGGTGACGACGCAGTCGATGGTGCCGTCGGCCAGCGCCTCCCAGAGCAGGTCCTGGTTGGCGGCCTCGCGGATGGGCGGGCAGCACTTGAACTCGCTGGCACCGTCGGGGACTTCCTCGGCCGTGAGGGTGAGGTAGTGCGGGCAGGTCTCCACGGTGACGTGAACGCCCTCGGCGCGGGCGGCACGGATCAGGGGCAGCGCGTCGCTGGACGACAGGTGCAGGACGTGCACGCGGGCGTTCAGGCGGCGGGCCTGCGCGATCAGGCCGGCGATGGCCGTGTCCTCGGCGTCCCGGGGGCGGGAGGCGAGGAAGTCGGCGTACCTGGGGCCGCCGTGCTGCGGGGCCGCGGCCAGGTGGTGCGGGTCCTCGGCGTGCACGATCAGCAGGCCGTCGAAGCCGGCGATCTCCGCCAGTGACCGGGCGAGCTGCTCCTGGTCGAGGTGCGGGAACTCGTCCACGCCGGACGGGGACAGGAAGGCCTTGAAGCCGAAGACGCCGGCGTCGTGCAGCGGACGCAGGTCCTTGACGTTGCCGGGCAGGGCGCCGCCCCAGAAACCGACGTCGATGTGCGCCTTGTCGCGGGCGACCTCCTGCTTGACCCGCAGGTGGTCGACGGTGGTGGTGGGCGGGAGGGAGTTGAGCGGCATGTCGATCAGGGTGGTGATGCCGCCGGCCGCCGCCGCGCGGGTGGCGGTCCAGAAGCCCTCCCACTCGGTGCGCCCCGGGTCGTTCACATGGACATGGGTGTCGACCAGGCCGGGCAGCAGCACGTGGTCGCCGAGGTCCTCCAGGCGTGCCGTGGCCGGGACCTCGGCGTCGTACGGCAGTACGGCCGTGATCGTCCCGCCGGACACGGTGACCGCGGCGGCCCGCGTCCCCTCCGGAGTGATGACGCGCGTCGAGCGCAGCACCAGTTCAGCGTCGGACACCCGAACCCCTCTCTGTACCGCCGTTTTACGCCCAGGAAACGGGATTTACACCCACGTAACGGATTTCAACGTTCTGTTGAAGGAGTCTTCACTCCCGCTCTCCCGCCGTCAAGGGGCACACTTCCGAACAGGGGGTAGCGCGCGTCCACTCTGGACGTTTCCACAAAGTGGAATTAGAATTCCAGCAGGCAGAACGTAGCTACGTACAAGCGGGGAGTCAACCGGGCGCCGGGTAGGCTTCTGCCCTCCCGTCAGCCCCGAAAGGAACGCGCCGTGCCGACGTCCAGCGCCAGCACCACCGACTCCGCCAAATCCGCGGGCGGAGGTGGGGTCCAGTCCCTCGAGCGTGCCTTCGACCTGCTCGAGCGGATGGCCGACGCGGGCGGCGAGGTCGGCCTGAGCGAGCTGTCCGCGACCAGCGGGCTGCCGCTGCCGACCATCCACCGGCTGATGCGCACCCTGGTCGCCTGCGGCTACGTGCGCCAGCAGCCGAACCGGCGGTACGCGCTCGGTCCCCGGCTCATCCGGCTCGGCGAGTCGGCTTCCCGGCTGCTCGGGACCTGGGCCCGGCCGTACCTGGCCCGGCTGGTGGAGGAGACGGGCGAGACGGCGAACATGGCGCTGCTGGACGGCGACGAGATCGTGTACGTGGCGCAGGTGCCGTCGAAGCACTCGATGCGGATGTTCACCGAGGTCGGCCGGCGGGTGCTGCCGCACTCGACCGGCGTGGGCAAGGCGCTGCTGGCGGGCGTGCCGGACGACGAGGTGCGGGCGCTGCTGTCGCGCACGGGGATGCCGGCCGCGACCGAGAAGACCATCACCACGGCCGACGGATTCCTCGCGGCGCTGGAGGACGTGCGCCGGGCGGGGTACGCGGTCGACGACAACGAGCAGGAGATAGGGGTCCGGTGCCTCGCGGTGTCCGTGCCGGAGTCCCCGACGGCCGCGGCGATCTCCATCTCCGGACCGGCCGGGCGGGTCACGGAGGCGGCCACCGAGAAGATCGTGCCGGTGCTGCAGCAGGTCGCCCTGGAGCTCTCCCAGGCGCTCGCGAGCTCGGGCGCGTAACGGCCCCCCACACCGGGGCGGTGCCCTGACAGGTCTACCGTCTCCCCGCTGGGGCGGCTCCCCGATCAGGTCCGCCCTCTCCCCACCGGGGCAGATCCCCGACCGGTCCACCGACCCCCCACCGGGGCGGTGCCTCGACAGGCCAACCGTCCGCCTGCCGGGGCGGCTCCCCACACGTCCGCCGACCCTTCACCGGGCGGTTCGCCGCAGGCCCACCGCCCCTCCACCGGGGCAGATCCCCGACCGGTCCACCGACCCCCCACCGGGGCGGTGCCTCGACAGGCCAACCGTCCGCCTGCCGGGGCGGCTCCCCACACGTCCGCCGACCCTTCACCGGGCGGTTCGCCGCAGGCCCACCGCCCCTCCACCGGGGCGGCCCCCCTGCCACACCCACCGCCTCCCCGCCGGGGGCCCCTGACGCGTCCGCCGCCCCCTCGTGGGGCGGGTCCCCGGCAGATCGGCCGCCCTTCACCGGGGCGGTTCGCCGAACAGGTCCACCGCCTCGCGCACCACGCTCAGGCTTCGCGCCAGCGCGCTCACCGAGCCGATCGCGCCCGCGATCAGTAACAGGGACCTGCGAAGGCGCGGGATCTCCGGTGCGCCGCCGGTGGCCATCGCGGCCAGGGCGGCCAGTTCGTCCTCGGCTATGACGCGGTCGGGGAAGTCCGCCGGGAGCACCGCGAGTTCACGGCGGAGCCGGGACACCGCGGTCCGCAGTTCCGTCACCCTCGGGTCCTCGTCGCTGCCGGTCACTGGCCTCTGCCCCAAGCTCCGCAACACAGCCCTCCCCAGGCGCGGCGTCGTGCGCGGGCCAGTAAACGCCACCCCGTCCGGGAGCGCCACAGCGCAGACCGAAATTCAGCCCCGGGGGAACCGGCCGCCCGGGCCGCCGTCAGGTATGCAGGACTCATGACGGAGAACCAGGACCACACCGAGGACGTCGCCGGGCTGCTGCTCGCCGCCGGGGGTGGCAGACGCCTCGGCGGGCGGCCCAAGGCACTGCTGCCCCACCGGGGGCGGCCCCTGGTGGAGCACGCGGCACAGGTGCTGCGCGCGGCCGGGTGCGAGCGGATCCATGTCGTGCTGGGCGCACGGGCCGACGAGGTCCGCGAGCGCGCCCGGCTGGCCGGCTGCGTGCTCGTGGACAACCCCGACTGGGCCGAGGGCATGGGGTCGTCCCTGCGAGCAGGACTCGCCTCGCTGGCCGGCACGGGGGCGCGCGCGGCGCTGGTCTCGCTCGTGGACCAGCCGGGCATCGGGCCGAAGGCGGTGGCCCGGGTACTCGCCGCGTACGAGGACGAGCACTCCCTGGTCTCGGCCGCGTACGACGGTGTGCGCGGGCACCCCGTGCTCTTCGGTGCGTCCCACTGGCGGGGCATCGCGGCGGCCGCTACCGGCGACCGTGGGGCCCGGGCCTACCTGAAGGCGCACGAGGCCGGGATCCGGCTCGTGGAGTGCGCGGATGTGGCCGAGGCGTACGACATCGACACCGAGGCCGATCTGAGCCACCTTGAGTGAACGGGGTGGCACCGAGCGCCACCTTCCCTCGACCCAGAGAATCTCGACATCAACAAACCATTGAAGTTCCACGATGAGGAAACTACTATCCACTGCTCAGAAGCGCCTGACCGCACAGCCGGCGCTGTCTGTCCTATTCGTGCCACTAGGCACTAGGTGCCACCGCTGAAGGAAGTGACAGCTCATGTCCGCACCAGCGCCGTCCCCGCTGGCCATCGTCGACGCCGAGCCCCTGCCCCGGCAGGAGGAGGTACTCACGGACGCGGCGCTCGCCTTCGTGGCGGAGCTGCACCGGCGGTTCACCCCGCGCCGTGACGAACTCCTGGCCCGCCGGGCCGAGCGCCGCGCCGAGATCGCCCGCACCTCCACGCTCGACTTCCTGCCCGAGACGGCCGCGATTCGCGCGGACGACTCCTGGAAGGTCGCCCCGGCCCCGGCCGCGCTGAACGACCGGCGCGTCGAGATCACCGGCCCCACCGACCGCAAGATGACCATCAACGCGCTCAACTCCGGCGCGCGGGTCTGGCTCGCCGACTTCGAGGACGCCTCCGCGCCCACCTGGGAGAACGTCGTCCTCGGCCAGGCCAACCTGATCGACGCCTACACCCGGAACATCGACTTCACCGACGCGGCGTCGGGCAAGTCGTACGCCCTGCGCCCGAACGAGGAGCTGGCGACGGTCGTCATGCGCCCGCGCGGCTGGCACCTGAACGAGCGCCACCTGGCCGACTCCGACGGAACCGCGGTCCCCGGCGCCCTCGTCGACTTCGGCCTGTACTTCTTCCACAACGCCCAGCGGCTGCTGGACCTCGGCAAGGGCCCGTACTTCTACCTGCCGAAGACAGAGTCGCACCTCGAGGCGCGCCTGTGGAACGACGTGTTCGTGTTCGCGCAGGACTACGTCGGCATCCCGCAGGGCACCGTCCGCGCCACCGTCCTGATCGAGACCATCACGGCCGCGTACGAGATGGAGGAGATCCTCTACGAACTGCGCGACCACGCCGCCGGGTTGAACGCGGGCCGCTGGGACTACCTGTTCTCCATCGTCAAGAACTTCCGTGACGGCGGTGCCAGGTTCGTGCTGCCGGACCGCAACGCGGTGACGATGACCGCCCCGTTCATGCGGGCGTACACCGAACTCCTCGTCCGCACCTGCCACAAGCGGGGCGCGCACGCGATCGGCGGCATGGCGGCCTTCATCCCCTCGCGCAGGGACGCGGAGGTCAACAAGGTCGCCTTCGAGAAGGTCCGCGCCGACAAGGACCGCGAGGCGAACGACGGTTTCGACGGCTCCTGGGTCGCCCACCCCGACCTCGTGCCGATCGCCATGGAGTCCTTCGACCGGGTCCTCGGCGACAGGCCGAACCAGAAGGACCGGCTGCGCGAGGACGTCCACGTGGCGGCCGCCGACCTCATCGCGATCGACTCGCTCGACGCCAGGCCGACCTACGCGGGGCTGGTCAACGCCGTGCAGGTGGGCACCCGTTACATCGAGGCCTGGCTGCGCGGACTCGGCGCGGTCGCCATCTTCAACCTGATGGAGGACGCGGCCACCGCCGAGATCTCCCGCTCCCAGATCTGGCAGTGGATCAACGCGGGCGTCGAGTTCGAGAACGGCGACAAGGCCACGCCCGAGCTGGCCCGCAAGGTCGCCGCCGAGGAACTGGACGCCATCCGCAAGGAGATCGGCGAGCAGGCCTTCGCGGCCGGGCACTGGCAGGAGGCGCACGACCTGCTGCTGCGGGTCTCCCTCGACGAGGACTACGCCGACTTCCTCACCCTCCCGGCGTACGAGCAGCTCAGGGGCTGAGCCGCACGAGCCCCCTTCAGCCGGGCCTGTCCGAGTGGCCCCGGGACCTTCCCGGGGCCACTCGGCCGCGTACGGCCCGCTCCGGGGCGGGACGGCCGACGGTGCCGGGTGCGGTGCCCGGACCCGGCGCGGACGGCACTCAGCCCAGGTGCGCCGACCAGTCCCGCTCCGCCGCCGGCTTGCCGTGCAGGTCGGGGACCCGCTTCAGCCAGTCCGGACGGCCCGCCTGGTTCCTGCGCTCGCGTGCGGCCTCCTCGTCGGCGAGCTCCTCGCGGCTCGGGAAGTCGGTGGGCAGCCACCCGTCGGAGAGCCGCAGGCGCGCGAGGAGATAGCCGACGTACGCGTCCCGGACGTCGTCGGGCGTCGCGAACCCGGCGTCCTCGGCCAGCCAGGCGTCGGGCACCTCGGCGACGATCCCGCGCAGCAGCTCCTCCGTGACGCGGGGGGCGAGTTCGGCGTCGGCGGCCCGGACGTCGGGCCCGTAGTGGCCGAGGGCGTGGTGCCGGAAGTCGTACCGCCTGCCGGGGTCCGTGGTGTCCCAGCGGTGGTGGAAGACGAGGGCGGCGCCGTGGTCGATGAGCCACAGGCGCGGCGGCACGGTGCCGAGCGTGGGCCACACCATGAGGTTGGAGCTGTGGACCGTACGGTCGACGTTGGCCGTCAGCGCGTCCAGCCAGACGATGCGGCCCGCCTCCAGCGGGTCCACCGGGAAGGCCCCGGCGATCTCCGGGGTGAGGTCGCGGGCGCCCGGCAGGTAGTCCATGCCGAGGTTCACCCCGGCGCTCGCGCCGTGCAGGTCGCGCACCTCCTGGTGCGGCTCGGCGGCGGCGATCGCGGGGTCGAAGTGGACCAGGACCAGCTCCGGGAAGCGCAGCCCGAGCGCGCGGGCGAGTTCGCCGACGATCACCTCGGCGACCAGCGCCTTGTGCCCCTGCGCGGAACCGGTGAACTTCACGACGTACGTCCCGAGGTCGTCGGCCTCGACGACCCCGGGCACGGAGCCGCCGGAGCGCAGCGGGGTCACGTATCGAACAGCAGTCACGTCGCGCAGCACACCGGCCAGCCTAGAACAGGAGGGCGGGTGACAACCCTCACAGCGAAGTCGGCCACTACGCAGGCCGGGTAGTAGACGGGGCTCCGGCGACATAGGGGATTTGTCCGTCTTGCCACGGGTGTGGGTCCCGTTCGGGCGAGGGGACGGCGCCCGAACGGGACCCGCCCGCATTCGTTCGCCATGCCGCGTTTCTGACGGCGCGCCAGCAGAGAGCAAAGATCACATATGCGAAGTCGGCAGTTCTCGGCCCGCCTGACAAGAGTCGGCCCCGCCTACGAAGCGGCATCGTAGGAAGCCACCTTTGCGTTCCGTGTGAAGCCGTCCCGAGAATGAGCGCCCGGCGATCACCGAGTGAGGTTGGCGAATGGGCAAGCACCGCAAAACGCAGTTCTACCGGCGAATAGTCATCGCCACCGTCGCGACCGGCGCCGTGGGCGTGCCCTCCGTCGCGCTGGCCTGTACCGACTGGCCGGCCGGCACCGCGGACCCCGCCGACGTCGCCGCCACGGCCACCACGAGCACCCCCACACCGCAGTGGCCCTTGATCCACAGGCATCACCACCGCAACGTTCATCATCACTGGGCCGCCGCGCCGCAGACCGCCGCGACAGCCACGCCCCCGGCTCCCGCTCAGCCGGGCACCCCGCAGCAGACCGCGGCGCCCGCGACGGCCGCCCCCGAGGCCCCCGCCGCCCCCGAGGCCACCGCCTCGGCCCCCGCGGCCCCCGAGGCGACCTCCGCCGCGCCCGCCGCTCCCGCCGCGCCGAGCACCCCGAAGGCCACGGCCACGGCGTCCGGCGTCACCGCGCAGATCCTGCAGCTCGTCAACACCGAGCGCGAGAAGGCGGGTTGCCAGGACCTGACCCTGAACGCCACGCTGACCAAGGTCGCGCAGGCCCACAGCGACGACATGGCGGCCCACCAGAACATGACGCACACCGGTTCCGACGGGTCGTCCCCGGGCGACCGCATCACGGCCGCCGGCTACGACTGGAGCAGCTACGGGGAGAACGTCGCCTACGGCTACGCCACCGCCGGAGACGTGATGACCGGCTGGATGAACAGCCCCGAGCACCGGGCCAACATCCTCAACTGCTCGTTCAAGGAGATCGGCGTCGGTCTCGCGCAGCCGGGCAGCTACTGGACCCAGGACTTCGGCACGGCTCGCTGACCCCGCCGCGGGTCAGCGGCCCGCCAGCGGGTTCGGCAGGGGCAGGTAGCGGGCGGCGGCGCCGTCCGCGCCGGTCCAGCGCAGCAGCAGGTTGGTCTTGCCGGGCAGCGTGGGCGAGGCCAGCAGGGCCGGGATCTCCGGCAGGTCGTGCCGGGCGAGTTCGCGGCGGGCGGCGGGCCACGGGTCGAGACCGCGATGGTGTTCGGCGAGGGCGCCGGCGATCTCGGTGAGGTGGTTGACGACCAGGCAGTACACCAGCCGCTCCCAGCCGGCCGCCCGCGTCACGTCCGGCAGCAGCTTGGCGCCCTCGGCGTCCCGGAACAGCGCCTGCACGGGCGTGCCGGCCGCGTCGACCGCGACGAGCGTGTTCTGCAGGTGCGCCTCCAGGACGACCCCGTGGTCCTGGAACGCGGCGAGGGCGGGCGGGACGACCTGCCGCAGATAGGCCTCCCACCAGGCTTCCGGGGCGTCGGCGGCGGCCAGCGGGGTGCCCTCGTAGCCCTCCGCGAGGCCCGCGGCGAGCAGCGGGGTGGCGCCCGGCAGGAGATGGCCGCGCAGACCGTCCCGGACCAGGACCGCCAGCTCCTCGAAGGCGAAGGAGGCCGTGCGGTAGCCGCGGTCGCTCAGCCAGCCCGCCGACGGGCCGAGCGCCGCGAAGGCCTGCTCGGCAGCGGCGTCGGTGCGGCGCAGCCGCAGCAGGTCGTGGCGCCACAGCCGGCGGATGTCGTTGGTGATGCGGACGTCGAGGCTGAACTTCAGGAACAGGTCGCGCCGGGGCTCGTACACCGTCCGGATCGCGGCCGTCGGCCAGGTGTCGAAGGCGGTCGTGCCGAGCCGGATCAGTCGGCCGTCCTCGAAGGCGGGGGCGAGGTCGCCGCCGACCAGGTCGAGCTGCCAGGGGTGGGCGGGCAGCAGCCGGTAGCCGGGGGGCGCGGCGCCGAGGGCGTCCAGGGCGCGGGTGTCCCCTTCCTCGGTCACCTGGTCCTCGCGGACGCCGAGCAGCACCAGCGGGAAACGGGCGTGGGCCTCCGGGGCGTAGGGCAGCCAGGAGGCGACCGGGCCGCCGCCGCGCGCCTTGGGGGCGGGGTGGTAGGGGTGGCCGGTGAGCAGGGACTGCTCGGAGCGCAGATACGGGTCCTCGGGCGCCGTCGCCCGGGCGCGGGCGGTGAGCAGGGCGGCGACCGCGTCCCGGCTGTCGATCATCTCGGCGGGCAGGTCCCCGCCCGCCAGCCCGGTGTTCCGGCGCAGTTCCTCGGCGACCAGTTTGACCAGCTCGGGGTGGCCGATCCGGTGCCAGACCCCGGCCACGCACACCTCCGGGTCGGCCGGGCGCCGCCCGGGGCGCACGCGCAGCAGCCGCCCGGTGCCGGGCAGCCGGTGGACCGGCCGGTCCCCGGTGCCGGGGACGGGCTCGGCCACCTCCCGGAGCAGGCAGTTGAGCAGGGGGGCGGCCGCAAAGGCGTCGGCGCGCCGGCCGACGTCGTCTGCGGGAGGCTTGAGGTCCACGCGATCCATTCGTTCTTCGTCGGGGGCCCGGATCGTTCCGCGTCCCGGGGCCCGAATCGTTCTTCGCCAGGGGGCCCGGACAGACTCAGTATGTCTTCTGTCGTACCTGACCATCGTGCCGCGTGCCGCGCGCAACCGAGGAGCCGTCCGTGTCCCAGTCCCCCACCGCCGAGGCCGAGGTCGCCGAGGAGCTGGCCGCCGTCCGGCCCGGTCTGCTGCCCCGGTACGCGGCGGAGCTGCCGGGCGCCCGGGCGGCCGTGCTGACCCGGCTGTGGCGGGCGCTCGCGCACGAGCCGCTGCCGTGGCTGGCCGGCCGGGAGCGCGGGGCCCACGGTCTGGTCCTGCGGCTGGCGGACGGGCGGACGCTGCACGGCCCGCACGCGGATCCGTACGCCACGAGCGCCTACGTCACCGGCGTCCGCCTCGACCGCGAACACCACGACGATCCGGCCCGGCTGATGGAGGCCCTCGCGGTGCCGCACGCGTCCGCCTTCGCGGTGGAGCTGGCGCACAGCGTGGCCTCGTCGGCGCTGTCGCGGGCCGATGCGGATCATCCGAAGGAGTGGCCGCCGGGGGGCTCGGCGAGGGACTGGGAGTGGGAGCAGCGGGTGGTGGACGGGCACCCGTTCCACCCGGGCTGCCGGTCCCGCCCCGGGTTCTCGGTGGCGGACCAGCTGGCGTACGGCCCGGAGCACCGTCCGGTGGTACGGCTCGGCACGGTGCCGGTGCCGGCCGGCGAGTGCCTGGTGACCGGGGAGTGGCCGGAGGAACTGCGGGACGGGGAGCGGCTGTTGCTGCCGGTGCATCCCTGGCAGGCGGACCATGTGCTCAAGCGGCCGTACGACGACTGGCGCCCGGCGCACCCGCTGATGTCGCTGCGCACGCTGGCCCTCCCCGGCGGCCCGCATGTGAAGACCGCGCTGAGCGCCCGGCTGACGTCCTCGGTGCGGGGCATCTCCGCGTACTCGGTCGGGGCCGCGGCGACGCTGTCCTCCTTCGCGACGGAACTGGCGGGCCGCACCGACGGCCTGCTGCACATCACCCGCACCCTCGGCGCGGTCACCGCCCACTCGCCCGATCTGGCCGCGCTGCTGCGGGAGTCGCCCGAGGTGTACGCGCGCCCGGGCGAACAGGTCCTGCCGGTGGCCGCGCTGGCCACCACCACGCTGCCGGACTCCCCCGGCTGGCTGGCCGAGTTCGCCCGTCTGGCGCTGACGGTGGGCCTGCGCCTGCTCGACCTCGGCGTGGCCCTGGAGGCGCACGGGCAGAACCTGCTGGTGGTGGTGTCGGCCGACGGCACCCCCCGGCGCCTGGTGTACCGCGATCTCGCCGACATCCGGATCAGCCCGGCCCGGCTGACCCGGCACGGCATCACGCCGCCCGCCCTGACCGGCCGTCTGATCACCGACGACGAAACCGCCCTGCGCCGCAAGCTGTTCGGCTCGCTGCTGGCGGGCGCGCTGGCCGGCACGGCCGGGTCGGGACCGGCCCTCGGGCCGGCCCTGGCGGCCGCCCTGCCGGATCTGCCGGACACGTCCGACCTGGCGGCGCTGCGCGAAGGGCCGGTTCCCGCGAAGGCGTTGACGCTGATGCGGCTGTCCCCGGGGACCCCGGGCGACCAGTGGGCCGCCCTGCCCAACCCGCTCGTTTTGGAGCACGACGCGGTTGATCAATAGGATCCGGCGATGATCAGAAGACAACGGCTGGCGGCAGGAGTGTGCGCGCTGCTCGCCGCCCTGACGGCCGGGCTCGCGTTCCCATCCTCGGCGGTCGCCGACGAGACGGAGCAGGCCGCTCCGAAGGTCGAACTGGTGCTGGACGTCAGCGGTTCCATGCGGACCCAGGACATCGACGGCGGCACCCGGATGGCCGCGGCGAAGCAGGCGTTCAACGAGGTGCTCGACGCGACCCCGCAGGAGGTACGGCTCGGCATCCGCACGCTCGGTGCCAACTACCGTGGCAACGACCGCAAGGAGGGCTGCAAGGACACCGCGCAGCTCTACCCGGTCGGCCCGCTCGACCGGACCGACGCCAAGACGGCGGTGGCCACGCTGCAGCCGACCGGCTGGACACCGATCGGGCCCGCGCTGCTGAAGGCGGCGGACGACCTCAGCGGCGGCGAAGGCACCCGCCGTATCGTCCTGATCAGCGACGGCGAGGACACCTGCCAGCCGCTCGACCCCTGCGAGGTGGCACGGGAGATAGCCGCCAAGGGCATCGGCCTGACCATCGACACCCTCGGCCTGGTGCCGGACGCCAAGACCCGTGCCCAGCTCAGCTGCATCGCGGACGCGACCGGGGGCACCTACACCGACGTACGGCACAAGCAGGAACTGTCCGACCGGGTCGGCCAGTTGGTCGACCGCGCGGCCGATCCGGTGGTGGCGCCGGTGGCCACCGAGGGCGCGGCGCAGTGCGAGCAGGCGCCGACGCTCAAGTCCGGTCTGTACACGGACCGCGAGGAGTTCGGGCAGCAGCGCTGGTACAAGGTCGACGTCGCCCCCGGCAAGGAGCTGCGGACGTCGGTGAGCGTGGCGGACGACCGGGCGGTGAACCCCGACTACGGCGTGCTGCTGCGGGCGGTGACCCTGCACGGCCGGGAGATCGTGCGCGGTGAGGCCGCCGGAACCGGCCGTACGGATGTCATCTCCACCGGTCTGCGCTACCCGAAGCCGGAGAGCGACGACGACAACGCGCCCGCGGAGACCGTGTGTCTCCAGGTCACCAACTCCTTCTCGGCGGCCGCGGGCGTGAAGACCACGCCGGGTCTGCCGCTGGAGCTGACCGTCGACGTGGTGGACGGTCCGGACCAGGCGCACGACGTGGCCGCCTTCGGTCTCGGGCGCGGCTGGTGGCTGCTGGGCGCGCTGGTACTGGCCGGCTTCCTGGCGGGCCTGCTGTGGGGCTGGCTGTCGCGCTGGCGGGTCGCGGTCTGGAGGACGAACTGATGCGGATCACACGTGTGCTGGGCGCCGCGCTGCTGGCGCTCGGGCTGGCCGCGGGGCCTGCGGTCGCCGACTCCTCGCCGTCGCCGAGCGCCTCGGGCGACGGCTCCCAGGAGGGCGGCGCGCCCACCCGGGCGGGCACCTCCTTCCGTACGGCGACCGAGCTGGAGCAGGGGCAGCAGGGGACCGCCTCCGGCTCCACCGGTGACTACATGTACTGGTCGTTCCCGGCGGACACGGGGCAGCGGCCGACGGTCCACGCGACCGTCAAGCTCCCCGCGACGCACGGGGCCGAGACCTGGCAGCTCGACGTGTACGACGGGCTGCGGCGCCGGCAGGCCTGCCAGTACGGCGCGTCGACGAACACCGCCGGGCAGGACGCCTCCTCGGTGGAGCTGGCCTGTGTGCTGCGCACCGTGCGCGGCTGGTCGGAGCCGTGGGCCGACGACCCGCTGCCGGGCACGTACTACGTCCGGCTGACGGTCGTGGCCCTCGATGCCTCGAACCTCGGCCAGCCGGTGGGCGCCGAGGTGCGCGCCGACTCCAAGGACATCGGCGGCTCGGCGGCGGTGGACGGCTCCCTGGGCAAGCCGCTCGTCCCCGGGATCGCCGTCAAGTCCGAGGAGAACCAGGACGGTTCGAAGAAGACGGCGGTGCTGTCCAGCTTCGGCTCGCACGACGGGTGGTCGTCCGGCTGGTGGACCGACCGCTGGGTGTGGACGGCGATCGGCGGCATCCTGGCCGCGCTCGCCGGGATCGGCGGATACGCGCTGACCCGGGGGTCGGGGCGCCCCTCCCGCGTCCCGCAGTAGCCGGACAGATTCCGCTCGGCAGACGGACAGAAGGCCCGCTCCGGCGGGCCTTCTTCGTTCGCCCACCGCTCCTGGGCGGCCGGCCGCGGTCAGGCGTCTCGCAGCGCCTTGGCCAGGGGGCCGTCCCCGGTGACCGTGACCCGGCCCGCGCGGACCTCCTCCGGCAGGCTCGACTCGCCCCGGGCGACGGCCTCGCAGACGGGCGCGTCCATCGTCAGCCGTGCGTCGGGCTCGCCGGGGGCGGGGCCGTCGCCGTACGCAGGGGCGCCGTCCGGCCCGAGCCTCAGATGGAAGTCGCCCTCGTCGAGGTGCACTTGGACGACGCCCTCGCCGTCGAGCGCCCGCAGCAGGGGCAGGGCGAACCAGTGGGCCCGGACGGCGTCCGTGGGCCGCCGCTCCCCCAGCTCGGCCTCGCCCCATGACCCCAGCGCCTGCAGGACGGGCAGCAACCCGCGCCCGCGGTCCGTGAGTTCGTACACGAACGCGGCCCCGGGCGGAGGCAGCCGGCGACGCGTGGCCAGCCCGTCGCGTTCCATGTCCTTCAGCCGGGAGGCGAGTACGTCCGTGCTCACGCCGGGCAGGTCCGCGTGCAGGTCCGTGTAGCGGCGGGGACCGCCCAGCAACTCCCGGACGATCAGCAGGGTCCAGCGGTCGCCGACCAGATCGAGGGCGCGGGCCGCGGAACAGTACTGGTCGTAGCTTCGGCGAGGTGGCATGCGACGCAGTCTAGACGCGTTGTTGGACTTTCCAAGCTGTCACTTGGTAAAACCAAGCAACACGAGTTCCCGGAGGGGCGCATGGAGTTCCGGCAGTCGAACAAGCTCAGCGAGGTCTGCTACGAGATCCGCGGCCCGGTGATCGAGCACGCCAACGCGCTGGAGGAGGCGGGGCACAGCGTGCTGCGTCTGAACACCGGCAACCCCGCGGCCTTCGGCTTCGAGGCACCGGAGGAGATCCTCCAGGACATGATCCGGATGCTCCCGCAGGCGCACGGCTACACCGACTCCCGCGGCATCCTGTCCGCCCGCCGCGCCGTCGCCCAGCGCTACCAGACCGCGGGCCTCGAAGTGGGCGTGGACGACGTCTTCCTGGGCAACGGCGTCTCCGAGCTGGTCTCCATGGCCGTGACCGCGCTGGTCGAGGACGGCGACGAAATCCTCATCCCGGCCCCCGACTTCCCCCTCTGGACGGCCGCGACCACCCTGGCCGGCGGCAAGGCGGTCCACTACCTCTGCGACGAACAGGCCGACTGGAACCCGGACCTGGCCGACATGGCGGCGAAGATCAGCGACCGCACCAAGGCCGTGGTCATCATCAACCCGAACAACCCGACGGGCGCGGTCTACCCGAAGGAGGTCGTCGAGGGCATCCTCGACCTGGCCCGCCGGCACGGGCTGATGGTGTTCGCCGACGAGATCTACGACCAGATCCTCTACGACGACGCCGTCCACCACTCGGCCGCGGCCCTCGCCCCCGACCTGGTCGTCCTCACCTTCTGCGGACTGTCCAAGACCTACCGGGTGGCGGGCTTCCGCTCCGGCTGGCTGGTCGTCACCGGCCCCCGGCAGCACGCGAAGGACTACCTGGAGGGCCTGACCATGCTGGCCTCCATGCGCCTGTGCGCCAACGCGCCCGCCCAGTACGCCATCCAGGCCGCGCTCGGCGGCCGCCAGTCCATCCGCGAACTCACCGCGCCCGGCGGCCGGTTGCACGAGCAGCGCGACGTGGCCTGGGAGAAGCTCAACGAGATCCCCGGGGTGTCCTGCGTGAAGCCCAGGGGCGCCCTGTACGCGTTCCCCCGGCTCGACCCCAAGGTGCACGCGATCCACGACGACGAGCGGTTCGTCCTGGACCTCCTGCTGCGCGAGAAGATCCAGGTGGTCCAGGGCACCGGCTTCAACTGGCCCTCCCCCGACCACTTCCGCATCCTCACCCTGCCGCACGCCGACGACCTGGAAGCGGCCATCGGGCGGATCGGGCGGTTCCTCGGCGGGTACCGGCAGCATTAGCCCGTCCGGTGCCGTTCGTGCGAAGATCACACCACATGATCAGGGGGGACCCTCACGAAGGCCGGGCGCACCGGCCGCCGGTGGATGCCTGACCAGCGTCGCGCCGCCGTTCCCCCTGGCTTCTTTCCGTCGGATCAGGGGGAGCAGCACCATTGTCGTACCGAATACGCTGGACGTCCGTCGCCGTCGCCATGACGTGCGGGGCGGCCCTCGGGCTCGCGGCACCGGCCGCGCAGGCGGCGCCGCCCTCGCAGGCGGCGCCGCCCTCGCCGCCGGACCCGTCGGCCGGTCAGGAGGCCCGGCAGGCGGCCCGGTTCTGGACCGCGCAGCGCATGGCGGACGCCCGACCGCTCGACCCGGCGCGCAGGGCGCCGCAGGGGCCGGGCCAGTCGCTCGCGGCAGCCGGCAGGCCACAGGGCACCCTGTTCGGCGGGAGCCCGCTGGTCGGCACGTTCTTCGGCTCGGACGGGCCGGGCGGCACCACCTGGCACTGCACCGGCAGCGTGATCGACACCCCGGCGCGTGACGTCGTCCTCACCGCGGCCCACTGCGCGCTGGGCATGAAGGGCGACTACGTCTTCGTCCCGAAGTTCGTGAAGGGTGCCTCCCCCGACCGGCAGCCGTACGGGATCTTCCACATCCAGCGCCTGTTCACCGACCCCAGGTACGTGCCCGACAAGGGCTCGTCGACCACCAAGAAGCCCTGGTCCGACCTGGACACCGCGTTCGCCCGGGTCTCGCCCAACCAGCAGGGCAGGACGCTGCAGGACGCCGTCGGCGGCGGGCTGACCTTCACCCGGCCGTCCGGCTACACGCAGAAGAACGTCACCGTGGTCGGCTACCCCTCGTACCGGCACAACGGCGCCGGACAGGCCGTCAAGTGCACCGTGCCGACGACACAACTGCCCGGCTACCGGCAGATGTCGATGACCTGCGGCGGCTACTACGGCGGCGTCTCCGGCAGCCCCTGGATCACCGACTACGAGGACGGCGCCCGCACCGGCCACGTCATAGGCAACCTCGGCGGCTACAACGGCGGCGGCAACGACGCGGACGTCGACTACATCAGCTACGCACCGGCGTTCGGCTCCGACGCCCAGAACCTGCTCGCCGACGCGGTGGCCGGCCAGGACCCGCCCAGCGGCCTGCCACCCTACAAGGGCCTCGCGGACGTCCTGCCGGGAGGCGCGGCCCGGTGGCGCACGGCCTCGCTGATGACCGCGGGCGACTACACCGGCGACGGCCTCGACGACCTGCTCGTCGTCTGGTCCGACGGCGGGGTCACCCTGCACCCCGGTGACGGCAAGGGCGGGTTCACGGCCGAGAAGCGGCTGGTGAAGCCCAACTCCACCTGGACCCACGCCCGTTCCGTCACCAGCGGGGACTTCGGCGGCGACGCCCGCCCCGACCTCCTGGTGCGCTGGTCCGACGGCGAGGTCTCCCTGTACCCGGACACCGGCGCCGGCGGCCTCGGCAAGGAGGTCCAGATGGCGAAGCGGGACTCCGTCTGGAAGAACGCCGTCCAGCTCACCGCGGGGCAGTTCCACGGCGCCCAGGGGGCCACCGACCTGCTGGTCCGCTGGAGCGACGGCAGCCTGACCCTGTACACCGGGGTCGGCCCCCGCCCCTTCGGCACCGGCAGGCGGATCCTCGCGGCGAACGGCACCTGGGCCAAGGCGGCGCTGCTGACCGGCGGGGACTTCGGCGGCGCGGACGGCTCGGACCTGCTCGTGCGCTGGGCGGACGGCTCGCTCGACACCTTCACCGGCACCTCGGCCACGGGCCCCGGCACCAGGTCCCATGTGCTCGGCGCCAACGGCACCTGGCCGCACGCCCAGGTGATGACGGCCGGCGACTTCACCGCCGACCACCACGGCAACGACCTGGTCGTCCGCTGGTCCGACGGCGAGACCACGCTGTACGCCGACACCGCGGCCACGGCCCTCGGCACCGAGAACACGCTGGTCAACCCCGGCAAATGACACCCTTGAAGGGGGAACCGTGCGAGCGACGACCCGGCTGACCGGCCCACTCGCCCTGCTCACGGCCGGCCTGGCGCTGACGGCCTGCGGCTCGACCACCCGCGCCACACCCCACGCGTCCGACGCGTCCGCACCGCCCTGCCGTACCGCCTCGCTGAAGTGGTCACTCGTCCTGCCCGGCGGGAGCGACCACGGCGGCGCCCGGCCCGAAGCCCGGCTGACCGCCGTCAACAAGGGCCCGGGGGCCTGTGTGTTCGACGGCTACCCGGGCGTGGAGATCCACAACGGCAAGGCGGACAGCGTCGAGGGCGCCGGTCACGGCCACCCGGCCGCCCTCACCCTGCCGGGGAAGGCCGCGGCGACCGTGGACCTGCGCTACACGCCCGGCGGCGCGAAGGGCGCGGACACCTGGTGCGTGCGGCAGAACGAGGCGGTGGTCTCGGCACCCCACGACTCCGCGCGCACCACCGTCCCCGTGACGGACGCGCACCACAGGCCCACGTCGATCGACGCGTGTGGCGAGACCATGGTCATGCGGCCGCCACGGCGCACGCCCGACCCGTCCTGACCTCCGGGCCGCCGTCCCCACCGGGGCCGGCGGCCGTCCGGCCCAGTCCGGGCTGCGCGGGGCCGGGGCCTGTGGCAGCGTGCTGACAGGCGACTGGGAAGGGCGCTGACGTGGGTGACCTCTTTCTCGTCCGGCACGGTGAGACCGAGTGGTCGCGGTCCGGACGGCACACCGGCTGGACCGACGTACCCCTCACCGAGCAGGGCCGGGAGGAGGCACGCCGGCTGATGCCCCTGATCCGCCCGCACCGGATCGGCGCCGCGTTCGTCAGCCCCCTGGAGCGGGCCCGGGAGACCGCCGAGCTGATCGGGATCCACGACGCCCGGGTGGACGCCGACCTGCACGAGTGGGACTACGGCGGCTACGAGGGCGTGACCACCGTGGAGATCCAGCGGAGCCGGCCGGACTGGTTCCTGTTCACGGACGGGGTCGCGCCCGGTCCGCCGGAGCACCCGGGCGAGACCCCGGAGCAGGTCGGGGAGCGCGCCGACCGGATGCTGGGCAAGGTCGACGCGGCCCTCGCCGACACCGAGGGGGTCGTCGTGCTCGTTGCCCACGGGCACTTCCTGCGCGTCCTGACCGCCCGCCGCCTGGGCCTGCCCCCGCAGCACGGCGCGCTGTTCCAGCTGGCCACCGGGACCCTGTGCCGCCTCGGCACGGAGCACGCGCGGCCCGTGGTGGCGGGGTGGAACATCCGGCCCCGCTGAGCGCCCCGGCGGTCCAGGACCGTTGTCAGAGCCCGGTCGTAGGCTGCACATGAGCCGCCCCCGTGGCGGCCGTGTGGCCGCGGACACCGGGAAGGAGCGCGCCGTGACCCGACCGCCGACCGCCGCCCAGCGGCGGGTGATCGACGCCGCCGACCCGGTCACCGGTCGGCTGCGCGGCACGGACGCCCAGCTCACCGCCCTGGTGAGCCGGGGGCTCGCCTTCCGTCACCCGCGGCCGCCGCACGACCACTTCCTCACGCCTGCCGGGCACCGGATACGCGAGGCGGTGCCCGCGCCGCGGGAGGCGGAGCGGGTTCCGGCCGCGGGGGTGTTCGCGGCGAGCGTCGGCGGTGCGGAGGAGGACGTGCCGTCCGGTCCGGGGCGGCTGCGGGAGGTGCACAGCGCCTGGCAGGGGCTGCTGGAGCTGCGCCGGATGACCAATCCCGACGGCGCGGTGGACCGGCCGTGCGGCTGGGAGCGCGGACATCTGGTGCGGGCCGCGGCCCTAGCCCTGGAGGCAGCCGGGCACCGCCCGGCGGGCGCGGGCACCGACGGCTACCGGGTCCGGGCGACCGCGCAGCCCGAGGCGGTCGCCGTGTACGCGCCGGACGCGGCGGCCCTGGCGGACTGCGCGGCCACGCTGGAGCGTGCCGGGTGGCAGCCGGGCGAGTACACCGAGCCGCGGACCCGGGTGCGCTATCTGCTGGCCTCGCCGCGGCGGGTGTGACGCACATGCAAGGATCGGCGGGTGCGGTGCCCGCGCCGCAGTGCGTCGTACACGAGAAGGGGAAGTCGTGAGCGAACCGTTTTCCGTCCGGGTCACCGTCCGCGGTTACGAGACCGATGTGCAGGGCCACCTCAACCAGGCGGTGTACCTCAACTACGCCGAGCACGCCCGCTGGTCGCTGCTCCAGTCGGCCGGGCTGACCCAGGCCCGGCTGGTCGGGACGGGCGTGGGACCCGTGTCGCTGGAGACGACGATCCGCTATCTGCGTGAGCTGCTCGCCGGTGACGAGGTCGACGTGACCTGCGTGTTCGAGTGGGGCGGCGGCAAGACCTTCCGGATCCGCCAGGAGCTGCGCAAGACGGACGGCACGCTGGCGGCCGAGATCACCGCGGTCGGCGGCCTGCTCGACCTGAAGGAGCGCAGGCTGATCGCCGACCCGGACAAGGTCTTCAAGGACCTGACCACCGACCCGTCCCTGTTCGGCCTGTAGACCGCCCCGGGGCTGGAACGCCCCCGGTGGTCCTCGGCCCACTCCCGGAAGGATCGGGCCGGTCGGTTCAGTGCCTTCGGCACGTCCTCGGTGACCAGGGCGTTGCCGCCGGCGCGGACGTACGCGATGCCGGTCAGGACGCCCTCCGCCCGTGTGTCGTCGAATCCCCAGGCGGTGCGCAGGAAGTCGCGGGCCTCGTCCGGCGACAGGTCCCGGGTGCCGACCGGGCGGCCGAGGACCGAGGCGAGGACGGCGGCCTGGCCCGGGGCGCTGATCGCCTCGGGGCCGGTCAGCGTGTAGGTCCGCCCCGCGTGCCGGGCGTCGAGCAGGGCCCGCACCGCGACCTCGGCGATGTCGCGCGGGTCGATCACGCCCGACGCCCCGTCACCGGTCATGTTGGGCACCGGTTCTCCCCGGCGGACCGCCTCCGCCCAGCTCAGGGTGTGTCCCGGCCGCGGAGCTGGTCGGCCGGGTGGTGCCGTTGCGGATGCTGCCGGGTGAGATCCCCCGCCGGCTCGCGGCCGAACTGCGCCGGCTGGAGGTTCCGGAGGCGGTGCCGCAGCTCGCCGAGTCGCTGTCCGGGCTGCTGACGGACGCCGTGGAGCCGTCCCGAACGGCGCTGCTGCGGGCGGGAGTCGAGGCGCTGTCGGTCCACCCGGACCGCTCTCCCCCACGGGTTGGTGACGTGGCCCGGCAACTGTCCTTCAGCGAAAGGCAGTTGCGCAACCTCTTCACCGACGGCGTGGGTGTCTCCCCCAAGCACTACGCCCGTATCGACCGTGTCCGCACGGTCGTCGCCCAGGCGGAGAGCGCGCCCTGGGCCCGGCTCGCCGCCACCACCGGCTACTACGACCAGTCCCACATGACGACCGACTTCCGCGCCCTGATGGGCGTCCCGCCCCGCTCCTCCTTCACGGGCCGGCTGCCCGCGCTCTCCCCCTGCCGGGCGGCCGCCCGGCGCTGAAACGGGATGCGCGGGACGGCCCCCGCCTGCCATGATCCGGTCCCATGTCCGCACGACGCGTCCGGCCCAGCCTGTACATCTCCGTCGACATCGAGGCCGACGGGCCGATCCCGGGGCCGTACTCGATGCTCAGCCTCGGCGCGTCCGTCGCCGGCACCCAGGACGCCGACGGGTTCACCGCCGCCGACCCCGAACGGCTGACCTTCTACCGCGAACTGCGCCCGATCTCCGAGGACTTCGTGCCCGAGGCCCTGGCGGTCAGCGGCCTGGACCGCGAGCGGCTGCTCCGTGAGGGTGCCGAACCGGCCGCCACCGCGGAGTTCGGCGTCTGGGTGGGTGAGGTGAGCACGGGCGCGCAGCCGGTGATGTGCGGCTACCCGGCGTCGTACGACTGGACGTTCCTGTACTGGTACCTGATCCGCTTCACCGGCACGAGTCCCTTCGGGCACTCCGGCTGCCTGGACATGAAGACCCTGTACGCCACGAAGGCCGGGGTGCCGCTGCGGGCGGTGGCCAAGGGCACGATGCCCCGGCAGCTGCTGCCGGGGCGCCGCCACACCCACCACGCCCTCGACGACGCGGTCGAGCAGGCCGAGCTGTTCGCCAACCTCATGGCGTGGCCGGGTCCTCGCGGGTCGGCACCGGCAGCTGGTTGAAGCCGTAGTACACGGCGAGCAGGCCGTGCGCGGCGAGGGTCAGCGGCGCGGAGACGAAGGCCAGGCCGACGGTCAGCGGATAGCCCAGGGAACCGAGGGCGAACCGGGCGCGGGTCGCCCGGGCGGCCGCCACGTCCACGCGGGCGTCGAAGAGGTGGCCGGTGCGGGTGAGATGCCACCACAGGGCCTGGAAGGCGAGGGCCATCGCCACCATCACCAGGCTGTACACGGCGGCCGCGGTGTGCGAAGCGGGGCCGCCCTCGCGCAGGTACTCGGCGAGCAGCGCCGTCGGCCAGGGCACCACGGCCACCACCATCAGCACCATCAGGTTCAGGAACATCAGCGTCCGGTCGACCCGGGCGACGAAGCTGAACAGCTGGTGGTGGTTGACCCACATGATGCCGACGACCAGGAAGCTCACCACGTACGCGGCGTACGAGGGCCACTGCGCGCCGAGCGCCTGCCACAGCCCGCCGTGCTCGCCGGTTTTGGGCACCTTGATGTCCAGCACGAGCAGGGTGATGGCGATGGCGAACACCCCGTCGCTGAAGGCCTCGACACGGCCGGACTCGTTCATGTGCCAAGACTGCCGTACGGGGCGGCGCGGGGTACGGCGGTCGCCGCACCCCGCGCCGGTCGCCCGGTCAGTGCACCGGTGCCAGCTCCTCCCCCGACTCCATGGGATGGGTGACGTCCTTCGCCTCGCCGCCCCTGCCGAGGTGATTGAAGACCAGGTTGAGCAGGACGGCGGTGACGCAGCCGGTGGAGATGCCCGAGTCCAGGACGATCCTCGCGGTGTCCGGGAAGGCGTGGTAGAAGCCCGGCGCGGTGATCGGGATGATGCCGACCGCCAGGGACACGGCGACGATCAGGACGTTGTTGTCCTTCTCCAGGCCGGCCCGGACCAGGGTCTGGATGCCGCTCGCGGCGACCGAGCCGAACAGGACGACGCCGGCGCCGCCGAGCACGGGCCGCGGCACGACCGCGATGAGCGAGGCGGCCATCGGGCACAGGCCCATCAGGACCAGGAAGCCGCCGCCGACGGCGACGACGAACCGGCTGCGGATCCTCGTCATGGCCACCAGGCCGATGTTCTGCGCGAAGGCGCTGCACATGAACCCGTTGAACAGAGGGCTGAGGGCGGAGCCGAGGGTGTCGGCGCGCAGGCCGGCCGCGATGGTCCGCTCGTCCGAGGGGCGTTCGACGATCTCGCCGAGGGCCAGCATGTCGGCCGTGGACTCGGTCATCGAGACCACCATCACCACGCACATCGACAGGATCGCGGCGATGTGGAACTGCGGGGCGCCGAAGTGGAAGGGGCTGGGGAAGCCCACCACGTCGGCCTTGGCGACCGGGGAGAAGTCGGTGACGCCGAAGGGGATCGCGATCACGGTGCCGGCGATCAGGCCGAGCAGGACCGCGATCTGCTTCACGAAGCCGCGGGTGAAGCGGCGCAGGAAGAGGACGATCAGCAGGGTGAGGGCGGCCAGGGTGAGGTTGGTCGTCGAACCGTAGTCGTGCGCGCTGGGGTCGGGGCCCTGCGCCCACTCGAAGGCGACCGGCAGGAGCGAGACGCCTATCAGGGTGATGACCGAGCCGGTGACGACGGGCGGGAAGAAGCGGATCGCCTTGCAGAAGACCGGTGCGGCGAGGAAGCCGAGGAGGCCGGCGACCATGACCGCGCCGAAGATCACCGGCAGGGCGTCGGACTTGTCCTTGGCGGAGGCGACGATCGCCGTCATGGGGGCGACACCGGCGAAGGTGACGCCGTTGACGAAGGGCAGCCGGGCGCCGATCTTCCAGAAGCCGAGGGTCTGCAGGAAGGTGGCGAGACCGGCCGTGAACAGGCAGGCCCCGGTCAGGAAGGTGAGTTCGGTGCCGGAGAGGCCTACGGCCGCGCCGACGATCAGGGGCGGGGCGACCACTCCCGCGTACATCGCGGCCACGTGCTGCAGGCCGCTGGTCGCCATCTTGAGGGCGGGGAGTTTCTCGTCCACGGGGTGGACGGTCTTCTCGTCGACGGATTGGGCGGACACGGCGGCTCCTCCGGTCGGTTATACGCGTCGGCTCTGACACGGGTTTCAGGGAGGTGGTGCGCGGCGGTCGTGCGGGACCGGGGGGACCTTTTGAGGGGTCGCGGGACGGAGACCGTTCCGGGGCGCGCGTCGACGCGCGCCCCGGAGACGGCCGCCATGGACCCCGCTCGGGTCCACGGCTGCCGGCCGGGAGCCGTCCCTCCCGGCCGGAGTACTGGGGCTCAGGCCCGGGCGGCGATCCGCGCCAGGCGCCGCGCCTCGTCCCGCGTGGAGCGGGCGACGGCGTCCTCGTCGACGGTCAGCAGGCGGCCGTTCTCGACGATCTGACGGCCGTTGACGAAGGAGGCGGTGACCGGGGCCGCCGCACCGAAGACCAGGGCGGTCACCGGGTCGGCGATGGAGGAGTGGGCGACGGTGTCCAGCTTCCACAGCACCAGGTCGGCGAGCTTGCCGGCCTCCAGGGAGCCGGTCTCGGCCGCGCGGCCGAGGACCTGGGCGCCGCCGTGGGTGCCGAGGCGCAGCGCCTGCCGGGCGTTGAGCGCCGCCTCGCGGTGCGCGCCGAGGCGGTTGATCAGCAGGGCGTTGCGCAGCTCGGTGTGGAGTTCACCGGACTCGTTGGAGGCGGTGCCGTCGACGCCGAGGCCGACCGGGACACCCGCCTTCAGCATGTCGGGGACGCGGGCGATGCCGGCCGCGAGGCGCGCGTTGGAGGAGGGGCAGTGGGCGACACCGGTCTTCGTGCGGCCGAAGGCGGCGATGTCGGAGTCGTTCATGTGGACGCAGTGCGCCATCCACACGTCCTCGCCGAGCCAGCCGGTGGACTCGAAGTAGTCGGTCGGGCCCATGCCGAACAGCTCGTGGCAGAACTTCTCCTCCTCCACGGTCTCGGAGCCGTGGGTGTGCAGCCGTACGCCGAGGCGGCGGGCCAGCTCGGCGCCCTGCCTGAGGAGTTCGGTGGAGACGGAGAAGGGGGAGCAGGGGGCGACGGCGACCTGGGTCATCGCGTCGAAGGAGGCGTCGTGGTGCTCCTTGACGGTGGCCTCGGTCGCGGCGAGCGCGCCCTCAAGGGTCTCGACGGCGAAGTCCGGGGGCAGGCCGCCGTCCTTCTCGCTGCGGTCCATGGAGCCGCGGGCGAGGGTGAAGCGGACGCCCATCTCGCGGGCGGCGCGGATGACGGCGGCGGACAGGTCGCCGGAGCCCTGCGGGAAGACGTAGTGGTGGTCCATGGCGGTGGTGACGCCGCCGCGGGCCATCATCGCGAGCGAGCCCTGGGCCGCCGCGTAGACCATCGGCTCGTCGATGCGCGCCCAGACCGGGTAGAGCGCGACCAGCCAGTTGAAGAGGTTGTGGTCCGTGGCCAGGCCCCTGGTGATCCACTGGTAGAAATGGTGGTGGGTGTTGATCAGACCGGGGGTCACGAGGTGGCCGGTGGCGTCGATTCGGCGTACGACGTTCTCCAGGCCCTCGGGGGCCTTGCCCGCGCCGACCGCCTCGATGCGGTTGCCGGCGATGACGACGTACCCGGAGGCGTACTCGGTGTCGTCGGCGTCGACGGTCGCGATCGAACAGTTCTCGATGACGATGCGCTGGGCTGCTGCCATGATTCGTCCTTTTCGCTCAGTGGACTGAAGTGGGAGGGCACGGCAGGACCCTAGGAGTTTTGAGTGCCGCGGCCGGGGAGCCGTGCGGGGGCGCGTCGCCCCGGCCGCGGGTGCCGAGAGAGGGGGGATTGCTCAGAGGTTGGTGAGATCCACCGGGATCCTCGGCTCGCAGCCGTCCCGGAGGATGGTCGCTTCGATCAGGCCGTAGGGCCGGTCGGCGGCGAAGTAGACCTCGTTGTCGTTCTTGAGCCCGAACGGCTCCAGGTCGACCAGGAAGTGGTGCGAGTTCGGCAGCGAGAAGCGGACCTCGTCGATCTCGCTGCGGTTGTTGATGATGCGCGAGCCCATCTGGTAGAGCGTCTGCTGCAGCGAGAGGGAGTACGTCTCGGCGAAGGCCTGGAGCGCGTGCTTCTTGACCTGCTCGTAGGACTTCTCCCAGTTGGGCATCTTCTGCTCGTCGTCGGTCCAGTTGAACCGCCAGCGGCCGGAGACCGAGGTCGCCAGGATGCGGTCGTAGGCCTCCTGGAGGGTCGTGTACTTGTCCTTGACGTAGCCCCAGAACTCGGAGTTGGTCGAGTTCATCACCGTCAGGTCCTTGAGGCCGGAGATGATCTCCCACTTCTCACCGTCGTAGGTGATCTGGGAGACCCGGGTCTCCTGGCCTTTCCTGACGAACGAGTGCTTGACCTCGTCCGCGCCGATGAACCTGGAGTTGGCGTCGGAGGTCTCGATCCGCTCCCAGGCGTACTCCTCGATCCGGATCCGCGCGACCTTGATCGGCTCCTGCGAGGTGACGAAGTGCCGGGCGAGGTGGATGCCGAACTGTTCGGCGGACTCGATGCCGTGCTCCTTGGCGAACGCGAACACCGTGTTCTTGGTGGTGTCGGTCGGCAGGACGTTGGCGTTGGAGCCGGAGTAGTGGACCTCCTCCATGTCGCCGCTCAGGGCCACGGAGACGTTGAGGTCCTTGATGTGGTGGGTGGCGCCGTCCCGCGTGATCTTTACGACTCGGTTCTCGGCCTTGCCGTACTGGTTCTGTCCCAGGATGGTCGGCATGAGCTAGCTCCCTCGGTAAACGGAGTAGCCGAACGGGTTGAGCAGCAGCGGTACGTGGTAGTGCTCGCCCGGCACGACGGCGAACGTGATCGCCACCTCCGGGAAGAACACGCCCGGTCCGCTGTCCCGATTCGCGGGGGCGTCCTGCTGCGCATCGGCTTGCTTCTTCTCGAAGTACGGTTCGACGGCGAAGTCGAGCCGCACGTGGGTCGTCCCCTCCGGCAGTGCCGGCAGGTCCTTGCACCGGCCGTCGGCGTCGGTCGCGGAGCCGCCGAGCGTCCGCCAGTCCGCGTCCCGTCCCGGGCGGGCGGAGAGGTGGACGGCGACGCCCTCGGCGGGGCGGCCGAGCGAGGTGTCCAGGATGTGCGTGGACACGGAGGCGGTGGTGCTGGTGCTCATGGTGTCAGGCGTCCTCTTCGACGAGTCGGGCCAGGCGGATGCGGTTGATCTTCCCCAGCTCGGTGCGGACGGTCTCCCGCTCCTGCTCCGGCGAGTTCCCGATCCGCTCCTTGACGGCGTCGCGCATCTGCTCGCCGGTCCGGCCGGTGGCGCAGATGAGGAAGACGTGGCCGAACTTCTCCTGGTAGGCCAGGTTGAGTTCGAGCATCTCCGTCCTGAGCTCCTCGGAGGCCCCGGCCATGCCGCGCTGTTCCCGGGCGGAGGTCGGGTCGCCGGGCTTGGGCCGCCCGATCGGCGGGTGCCCGGCCATCGCCTCCGCGAGGTCCGCGGCGGTCAGCTCGGCCGTGGCGGCGTCACTGGCGGCGTACAACTCGTCGGCGGTGGCGTAGGGGCGGGCGGCGATCAGCCGCCGGGCCCACTCGGTGGAGGCGCACGCCTCGTGGAGGGCGGCGAGGGCCGCCGGCTCCTCCGAGTCGTTGAACCGGGCCAGGCCCGGGGGCGTGGAAGTCGAGGTCACGGGAGCCTCCGTGGCCGGTATCGGCCTTCGTGCTGAACGGGCTGCCGATAGCTAACGCCCCCGGAAACGCCACGTCAACACTTTGTTGAAAATTCCGCGTAACAAGCACGGACCCCTCGGGCGCGGGCGCGGGGCCCGCCCGAGGGGCACGGAACCGTACGACCGGGCAGGCACCCGGCGGCGCACCGCCTTCGCGGTGGCGGAGCGCTACGCGCCCTTCTCCCGGTTGAGGTAGTTGTAGACCGTGAAGCGGCTGACGCCCAGCGCGCTCGCCACGGTCTCCACGCCGTGCCGCACGGCGAAGGCGCCCCGCGCTTCCAGTATCCGCACGACCTCCTGTTTCGCCCGGCGGTCCAGATCGGCCAGCGGCCGGCCCTCCTTGCGCTCCATGGCGGCGAGGATGTGGTCGAGGGAGTCGGCGAGCTGGGGCAGGCGCACGGCGACGACGTCGACGCCCTCCCAGGCGAGCACGACGTCCTCGGCCCCGGCCTCGTCCGCCGGGATCATGACGCCGCCCATGGCGTCGACCAGCGGCTTCACGGCCGTGATGAAGGGCTCGTCCCCGCTCACCTATCACCCTCCCCGTCCTGGCCCCCGACCACGTTGACCTGGAGCGAGATCCGGGTGGCGCCGGCCTCCAGGCTCCTGCGCAGCAGCGCGTCCACGGCGGTCAGCACGCGGTCGGACACCCCTTCGGCCGTGTTGCCGAACGGGCCGACGTCGACGGTGTCGAGCCCGGCCGTCTCCAGGACCTCCCGTGCCGCCAGGGCGTGCGCGGGCGCCTCGTCCAGGTCGAAGGGCTCGGTCGTGAACTCCACTTTCAATCGCACGCGCACAACCTAACGCGCGCCACCGGCTTCCGGGACGGCCGAGCGGGGACCGGCTGGCGGACCCCCCTTGACAAGCGCCGACACCCGACGGCAATCTTCCATTAAGCAGAAACGAACTTCCGTAATACGGAATATCGACCCACGGAAGGGAGCGCGGCCCGAATGCCAGGTTCTGGATCGAGCACAGCCGCAGACCAGCGCTTCAACGTCAACCTGTCGATCCTCTTCACGGAACTCCCGCTGCTGGAGCGCCCCGCGGCCGCCGCCGCGGCGGGCTTCACGGCGGTCGAGCTGTGGTGGCCCTGGGTCGACTCCCCCACCCCCGAGCAGTCCGAGCTCGACGCCCTGAAGAAGGCGATCGAGGACGCGGGCGTCCAGCTCACGGGGCTGAACTTCTACGCCGGACAGCTGCCGGGCCCGGACCGCGGCGCCCTGTCGATCCCGGGCGAGGAGTCGGAGAGGTTCCGCGCCAACATCGACGTGGCCGCCGACTTCGCCGCCTCTCTCGGCTGCCGGGCGCTCAACGCGCTCTACGGCAACCGGGTCGAGGGGGTGGACCCGGCCGAGCAGGACGCGCTCGCTCTGGAGAACCTGGTCCTCGCGGCCCGCGCCGCCGACCGGATCGGCGCGATCCTCCTGATCGAGGCGCTCAACCGGCCCGAGTCGCCGAAGTGCCCGATCGTGAGCGCCCCCAAGGCGATCGAGATCGTGGACAAGGTCAACGCGGCGACCGGCCTCGGCAATGCGAAGTTCCTGATGGACCTGTACCACCTGTCGATGAACGGCGAGGACCTGCCGTCGGTGATCGAGCGGTACGCGGCCAGGACCGGCCACGTCCAGATCGCCGACAACCCCGGCCGCGGCGCCCCCGGGACGGGTTCGCTCCCGCTCCAGGAGCTGCTCGGCCTGCTGGGGAAGGCCGGTTACGACGGCTGGGTCGGCCTGGAGTACAAGCCCGGCGACCGCCCGAGCGCCGAGTCCTTCGAGTGGCTCCCGCGCGAAGCGCGCGCCGCGCGCTGAACCCCTGACTCCGCAGAGCAGTAGAGAGGCACCCCCATCATGAGCAACACCCTCCCCAAGATCGCCTGGATCGGCCTCGGCATCATGGGCTCCCCCATGTCCGAGAACCTGATCAAGGCGGGTTACCAGGTCACCGGCTTCACGCTGGAGCAGGAGAAGCTGGACCGCCTGGCCGCCGCCGGCGGCACCGTCGCCGCCTCGATCGCCGAGGCCGTGCGCGACGCCGACGTGGTGGTCACGATGGTGCCCGCGTCCCCGCAGGTCGAGGCCATCGCCTACGGCCCGGACGGCATCCTGGAGAACGCCCGCCGGGGCGCCCTGCTGATCGACATGTCCTCGATCACCCCCCAGACCTCCGTGGACCTCGCCAAGGCCGCCGAGGCCAAGGGCGTCCGGGTGCTCGACGCCCCGGTGTCGGGCGGTGAGGCCGGTGCGATCGAGGCCGTGCTGTCGATCATGGTCGGCGGTGCGGGGGCCGACTTCGAGCAGGCCAAGCCGATCTTCGACGCCCTCGGCAGGACCATCGTGCTGTGCGGCCCGCACGGCTCCGGCCAGACCGTGAAGGCGGCCAACCAGCTGATCGTCGCCGTGAACATCCAGGCGTGCGCCGAGGCCGTGGTCTTCCTGGAGAAGTCGGGCGTGGACCTGAAGGCCGCGCTGGACGTCCTCAACGGCGGCCTCGCGGGCTCCACCGTGCTGACGCGCAAGAAGGACAACTTCCTGAACCGCGACTTCAAGCCGGGCTTCCGCATCGACCTGCACCACAAGGACATGGGCATCGTCACCGACGCCGCCCGCAACGTCGGCGCGGCCCTGCCGGTCGGCGCCGTGGTCGCCCAGCTGGTGGCCAGCCTGCGCGCCCAGGGCGACGGCGGCCTGGACCACTCGGCGCTGCTGCGGGCCGTGGAGCGCCTGTCCGGCGCGCAGGTCTGAGCCGACCCCAAGCCTCCGGGCGGCGCCGTCGCCGACACCTGTCCTGTCGCGCCCAGGCGCCGGCGCCGCCCGGATTCGATTTCAACAAACTGTTGACGTTCAGATTACCCCCTCCTAGGCTCCACAAAGCGGAAGAATATTTCCGCTGCCACCCGCACGGAAGGTCCACGATGTCGCAGCGCGTGCTCACGACAGAGTCCGGCGCCCCGGTCGCCGACAACCAGAACTCAGCCTCGGCCGGCGTAGGCGGCCCGCTCCTGATCCAGGACCAGCAGCTCCTGGAGAAGCTCGCGCGCTTCAACCGCGAGCGCATCCCGGAGCGCGTGGTGCACGCCCGTGGCTCCGGCGCGTACGGCCACTTCGAGGTGACGGACGACGTCACCGGCTTCACCCACGCCGACTTCCTGAGCGAGATCGGCAGGCGGACCGAGGTGTTCCTGCGCTTCTCCACGGTCGCCGACTCCCTCGGCGGCGCGGACGCCGTCCGCGACCCGCGCGGCTTCGCGGTGAAGTTCTACGCCGGGGAGGGCAACTACGACCTCGTCGGCAACAACACCCCGGTGTTCTTCATCAAGGACCCGATCAAGTTCCCCGACTTCATCCACTCGCAGAAGCGCGACCCGTTCACGGGCCGTCAGGAAGCGGACAACGTCTGGGACTTCTGGGCGCACGCCCCCGAGGCCACGCACCAGATCACCTGGCTGATGGGCGACCGCGGCATCCCGGCGTCGTACCGGCACATGAACGGCTACGGCTCGCACACCTACCAGTGGACGAACGCCCAGGGCGAGGCCTTCTTCGTCAAGTACCACTTCAAGACGAACCAGGGCATCCGCTCCCTGAGCGCCGAGCAGGCCGCGGAGATCGCGGGCAGCGACCCCAACTCCCACCAGACGGACCTGCTGCAGGCGATCGAGCGGGGCGTGCACCCGTCCTGGACCCTGTACGTCCAGCTGATGCCGGCGGCCGAGGCGGCGGACTACCGCTTCAACCCGTTCGACCTGACCAAGGTCTGGCCGCACAAGGACTACCCGCTGCAGCGCGTGGGCCGCCTGGTCCTGGACCGCAACCCCGACAACGTCTTCGCCGAGGTCGAGCAGGCCGCGTTCTCCCCGAACAACTTCGTTCCGGGCATCGGCCCCTCCCCCGACAAGATGCTCCAGGGCCGCCTCTTCGCCTACGCGGACGCCCACCGCTACCGCCTGGGCGTCAACCACACCCTGCTGCCGGTGAACTCCCCCAAGGCGGTCCCCGGGGGCGCCCGGAACTACGGCCGCGACGGCTACATGGCCTTCAACGCCCAGGGCCGCCAGGCCAAGAACTACGAGCCGAACTCGTACGACGGCCCGGTGGAGACCGGCCGCCCCCTGTCGGCCCCGCTGGCCGTGTCGGGGTACACGGGCGCCCACGAGGCCCCGCTCCACACCAAGGACGACGACTTCTTCCAGGCGGGCGAGCTGTACCGCCTGATGTCGCAGGAGGAGAAGTCCCGTCTCGTCGCGAACATCGCCGGCGGCCTCTCGCAGGTCTCCCGCGACGACGTGATCGAGAAGAACCTGGCCCACTTCCACGCCGCCGACCCCGAGTACGGCAAGCGCGTGGAGGAGGCGGTCCGCGCCCTGCGCGAGGACTGAACTCCAGGAACCCGCAAGCAGCGTACGGAGCCTGACGGGAGGTCATGATCTCCGCACGCGGCCCGCGCGGCACGCCGGACGGCCCGGATGAGGGGTGGCCGGTCGGCGAGCGCGCGGGCAGGGCGAGGACCGCGGCGGCGTGCGAGCCAGTGCGGTGGTGAAGGAACCGAGTGCCCTTCTCGACCAGAGGGAAGCGGCCACCCGGCTCCGTCGCACCCACCGCGGTCCCACCCAGCCCCCTCCCGGGGGCCCACCCGCCCCGTCCGGCGGCGCGAACGACCTGTCGCGCCCAGCCTCGCGCCGTCGGACGGCCATCACCCGGACACGAAGCGCTCCCCCGGCCAGGGGGAGCGCTTCGTGCTGTCCGGGCCCCGGCGTGCGGGGCCGCCGCATCCGCAGGACTCTGAACACATGGGCAATCCGACGCAGTACCCGCACATCGTGGTCCACTCCCCGGCCCTGGACGGCTCCCGCCGGGTCACCGAGGGGGAGGTGACGCTGGGGATCGCATCGCACCTGGACGACGTCGTGGAGATCCTGCGCCTGGCCGACCTGGACCGGATCGAGGTCGAGGAGAGCGATCTCATCGAGTGGCAGGGCGGCGGGCCCGACGACTGGCCCGGACTCTCGGAGCACGAGCTGTAGCGGCCGCGTGCACGGCGGCGGCCGCGGGACCCGCCGCGCCGTGCTCGCAGGACGCTCCGAAAGGCGGAGCGGACGCTTGGGAGCGCCCGGGGACGGGGCAGATCACGTGCACACGGGACCCGCCGGCACGGGGCGGCGGGCCCCGTGGAGGGCACGACGGGGGGCGGGGGACACTGCGGGGGACGCGAAAGGGCGGCCCGTCCGTGGGGACGGGCCGCCCTCGGCGTGCGGGGAGGGTCAGACCTTCAGCGGCTTGAGCGACGTCGGCGCGTGGCCGGGCTCGGTGGCCAGATCCTCGAACTCGGAGATGTCGCTGATGTCCATGGTGCGGCTCATCGAGATGTTGGTGATCCGCTCCAGGATCGCCTCGACGACGACCGGCACCCGGTACTCGGCGGCCAGCTTCTTCGCCTGCTCGAAGGCCGCGCCCAGCTGCCCCGGCTCGGTGACCCGGATGGCCTTGCAGCCCAGGCCCTCGGCGACCTTGACGTGGTCCACGCCGTAGACACCGATCTCCGGCGTGTTGATGTTCTCAAACTCCAGGTTGACCTGGAAGTTGATGTCGAGGCCGATCTGCGCCTGCCGGATCAGGCCCAGGTAGGCGTTGTTCACCAGGACGTGGACGTAAGGGATCCTGTGCTGTGCGGCGACCGCCAGCTCCTCGATCATGAACTGGAAGTCGTAGTCGCCGGAGAGCGCGACGACCGGGGCGTCCGGGTCGGCCTTGGCGACGCCGATCGCGGCCGGGATGGTCCAGCCGAGCGGGCCCGCCTGGCCGCAGTTGATCCAGTGGCGCGGCTTGTAGACGTGCAGCATCTGCGCGCCGGCGATCTGGGAGAGGCCGATGGTGGTGACGTAGCGGGTGTCCGGGCCGAAGGCCTTGTTCATCTCCTCGTACACGCGCTGCGGCTTCATCGGCACGTCGTCGAAGTGCGTACGGCGCAGCAGCGTGGCCCTGCGCTCCTGGGTGGAGGCGACCCAGTCGGCGCGGTCGGGCAGCCTGCCCACCGCCTTCAGCTCCCTCGCGACCTCGACGAACAGCTCCAGGGCGGCCCTGGCGTCGGAGACGACCCCGTAGTCCGGCGGGAAGATCTTGCCGATCTGGGTGGGCTCGATGTCGACGTGGACGAACTTGCGCTCCCCGCGGTACACGTCGAGCTTGTAGCCGGTGTGGCGGTTGGCCCAGCGGTTGCCGATGCCGAGGACGAAGTCCGACTCCAGGAAGTTGGCGTTGCCGTAGCGGTGCGAGGTCTGCACGCCGACCATGCCGGCGTTGAGCTCGTGGTCGTCGGCCAGCGCGCCCCAGCCCATCAGGGTCGGGATCACCGGGGTCTGGGTCAGCTCGGCGAACTCCACCAGCAGGTCGCAGGCGTCGGCGCCGATGACGCCGCCGCCGGCCACGATGACCGGGCGCTCGGAGGCGAGCAGGAAGGAGATCGCCTTCTCGATCTGGGCGCGGGTCGCGGCCGGCCGGTAGACCGGCAGCGGCTCGTACGTCTCCGGGTCGAACTCGATCTCGGTCTGCTGGACGTCGATCGGCAGGTCGATCAGGACCGGGCCGGGCCGGCCGGAGCGCATCAGGTGGAAGGCCTGCTGGAAGACGCCGGGGACCTGCGCGGCCTCCAGGACGGTCACCGCCATCTTCGTCACCGGCTTGGCGATCGAGGCGATGTCGACGGCCTGGAAGTCCTCTTTGTGGATCACGCTGGTGGGCGCCTGGCCGGTGATGCACAGGATCGGCACGGAGTCGCCGATGGCCGAGTACAGGCCGGTGATCATATCGGTGCCGGCCGGGCCGGACGTGCCGATGCAGACGCCGATGTTCCCCGGCTTCGTCCGGGTGTACCCCTCGGCCATGTGCGAGGCACCCTCGACGTGGCGGGCGAGGGTGTGGTGGATGCCGCCGCCCTCCTTGAGGGCCTTGTAGAACGGGTTGATCGCGGCGCCCGGCACACCGAAGGCGTCGGTGACGCCCTCGCGCCTGAGGATCTCAACTGCCGCGCGGGCAGCGGTCATACGGGCCATCGAGTACTCCTGCTTCGGCTGTCGGATGCGTACTCCCGTCGCGCCCCGCGGTGAGCACAGTCTCCAGCTTGTCGATCTTCCACAACTTTCCGCATTGCGGAATCTAACTTCTACTATCTGGAAGCAATGTAGGGGTGAGCGCCGACATCGTCAAGAGAGGCCAAGACACCGGCAAGCGCCGGACAGACGCCGTACGGGTGGAGCACCATGGGCGCTGTCCCGACGCGACGGCTGGGAGTGGGTGGGCCATGCCCGAGAGCGTGCCGGTGCGCTGTCCGGCCTGCCGGCGCGAGCACGTGTACACCGCGCCGGCGTACCCGTGCGTGTGCGGCGCGCCCACCGCGCCCCGGCTGGACCCCGCCGGCACGCCGACCGTGTCCGAGCACCGGTCCTGGGACGACGAGTGGATCGCCGTGCCCTGTGCCGCCTGCGGGCACCTGGGCCACTGGCCGCACCCGGAACTGGGCTGCCCCTGCGGCACGGTCCTGCGGGTCGCGGTGGCGGGCCTGGACGGCCCGGCGGCGCCGCGGACGCGGCCGAGCGGGCCCGGGGCCGCGCGGGGACGTCCCGCCTTCCAGCCGCGCGCCGTCCGCACCGCCCGCGACGCGGTCACCGCGGCGGCGCTGTACCTGCGCTGGCTCGGCTACCAGGACATCCGCCGCGCCGACCAGCGGCCGCCGAGCGGCATCGGGCTGGCCGCCCGCGGGCTGCTGGCCGTGGTGGACCCGACCGTGCGCCCGGCCGCGCCGCGGGACGTGGAGTGTCTGTGGCTGACGGCGATGACGGAGTCCGCGGACTGCGTCCACCTCTGCCTCGCCGGTCACACCGAGGACGCCCGGAGCTGCGCGGACGCGCTGGGCGTCCCGCTGTTCGTGCTCGACCTCGCGGGTGTCCCGCAGCCGGTGAACGACCACGCCGACCGGCTGGACGCCGAGGGCGCACCGGAACCGGGCCCGCGGCCCCGGGACCGGCGGGGCTGACCGCCCCGCGGCGGCCCGCCGGTCACTCCTCCACGTGCAGACGGGCCCCGGGCGGGTGCGCCGCCGACAGCGCGCTCCCCCGGGGCCCGTCCTCGAGCACTTGGCACATGCTCGTTTCTCGCCGTTTCACACCCCGTAGCGCTCCCGCAGCTCGATCTTGCGCACCTTTCCGGACACCGTCATCGGGAAGGAGCCGAGGATGCTCAGCCTGCTCGGGATCTTGTAGTGGGCGAGCCGGCCCTGGCAGAAGGCGCGCAGCTCCTCCAGGGTGAGCGGGTCGGCCTCGTCGCGCGGGATCACGCAGGCGAGGACCTCCTCGCCGTACCTCTCGTCCGGTACGCCGACGACCTGGACGTCCCGGATCTTCGGGTGCGCGTAGAGGAACTCCTCGATCTCGCGCGGGTAGATGTTCTCGCCGCCCCGGATGATCATGTCCTTGATGCGGCCGACGATCTCCACGTAGCCGTCCTCGCGCATCACCGCGAGGTCCCCGGTGTGCATCCAGCGGCCGGCGTCGACGGCCTCCGCGGTCTTCTCCGGCTCGTTCCAGTAGCCGAGCATCACGCTGTACCCGCGGGTGCACAGCTCGCCCGCGCCGCCGCGGGGCCGGGTGACCCCGGTGGCCGGGTCGACGACCTTGACCTCCAGATGGGGCAGGACGCGGCCGACGGTGGCGGTGCGGTGCTCCAGGTCGTCGTCCGTCCGGGTCTGCAGCGACACGGGGGACGTCTCCGTCATGCCGTAGCAGATGGCGACCTCGGCCATGTGCATCTCGGCGACCACCCGCTTCATCACCTCCACCGGGCAGGGGGAGCCCGCCATGATGCCGGTGCGCAGCGACGAGAGGTCGTACGTCGCGAAGCCGGGGAGGTTCAGCTCCGCGATGAACATGGTCGGGACGCCGTACAGGGAGGTGCACCGCTCCCGCTGCACCGCCTCCAGGGTCGCCGTGGGGTCGAACGAGGGGGCCGGGATCACCATGCAGGCGCCGTGCGAGGTGGCCGCGAGGTTGCCCATCACCATGCCGAAGCAGTGGTAGAAGGGCACCGGGATGCAGATCCTGTCCTGCTCGTCGTAGTCGACCAACTCCCCCACGAAGTAACCGTTGTTGAGGATGTTGTGGTGGGAGAGGGTGGCGCCCTTCGGGAAGCCGGTGGTGCCCGAGGTGTACTGGATGTTGATGGGGTCGTCGCAGGACAGCTCGCCCTGGCGGGCCCGCAGTTCGTCCTGGGGTCCGTCCGCGCCGCGGGCGGCGAACGACTCCCAGCCCGCGTCCCCGATGTACACGGTCTCCCGCAGCGCGGGGCACCGGCCCCGCACCTCGTCCACCATCCCGCGGTAGTCGCTGCCCTTGTGGCTGAGCGAGGCGAACAGCAGGGAGATCCCCGCCTGGTTGAGGACGAACTCCACCTCGTGCGTGCGGTAGGCCGGGTTGATGTTCACCATGATCGCGCCGACCCGGGCGGTGGCGTACTGCACGAGCACCCACTCGGCGCAGTTGACCGCCCAGATGCCCACCCGGTCGCCCTTGGCGACCCCGCTCGCGAGCAGCGCGCACGCCAGCCGGTCCACGTCGGCGGCGAACCGGGAGTACGTCCAGCGCCTTCCGGACGGCACGTCCACCAGTGCCTCGCGGTCCGGCCAGGCGGCCACGGCCCGGTCCAGGTTGGCGCCGATGGTGTCGCCGAGCAGGGCGGTGGTGCCCGTCCCGTGGGCGTACGAAAGCCGAGCGCTCACCGGAAGTCCTCCTCGCGGTACTCGTGGTCCGAGCCCTGGGCCGTGGCCTCGCGCAGCTCGATCCGGCGGATCTTGCCCGAGACGGTCTTGGGCAGCGCGCCGAACTCCAGCCGGCGGATGCGCTTGTAGGGGGCGAGCACCTGGCGGGAGTGCTCGAAGAGGACCTTCGCGGTGCCGGGGCCGGGCTCGAAGCCCGTGGCGAGGACGACGTACGCCTTGGGCACGGCGAGCCGCAGCTCGTCCGGGGCGGGCACGACGGCCGCCTCGGCCACCGCCTCGTGCTCCAGCAGCGCGCTCTCCAGCTCGAAGGGGCTGATCTTGTAGTCGGAGGCCTTGAAGACGTCGTCGGCGCGGCCGACGTAGGTCAGGTAGCCGTCCTCGTCGCGGGCGGCGATGTCCCCGGTGCGGTAGTAGCCGCCCGCCATGGCCTCCGCCGTCCGGTCCGGGTCGCCGTGGTAGCCGGTCATCAGGCCGACCGGCCGCTCGGCGAGGTCGAGGGCGATCTCCCCCTCGGCGGCGCCGGGCGCGCCGGACACGGGGTCGAGGAGCTCCACCCGGTAGCCGGGGCTGGGGCGGCCCATGGAGCCGGTCTTCAGCACCTGGCCGGGGCTGTTGGAGACCTGGACGGCGGTCTCGGTCTGCCCGAAGCCGTCCCGGACCGTCAGGTTCCAGGCCCGCCGGACCTGTTCGATGACCTCGGGGTTGAGCGGCTCGCCCGCGGCCACCACCTCGCGGGGCGGGGTGCGCAGCTGGCCGAGATCGGCCTGGATGAGCATGCGCCACACGGTCGGCGGGGCGCAGAAGGTGGTCACACCGGCCCGGTCCATCTCGGCCATCAGCCGGGCCGCGTCGAACCGTGTGTAGTTGAAGATGAAGACGGTCGCCTCGGCGTTCCACGGCGCGAACAGATTGGACCAGGCGTGCTTGGCCCAGCCCGGCGAGGAGATGTTCAGATGCACGTCGCCGGGTTTCAGCCCGATCCAGTACATGGTGGCCAGGTGGCCCACGGGGTACGAGGTGTGGGTGTGCTCGACGAGCTTGGGGCGGGCGGTGGTGCCCGAGGTGAAGTAGAGCATCAGCGGGTCGTCGGCCAGGGTCGGGCCGTCGGGCACGAACTCGGCGGGGGCCGCGTACGCGTCCTCGTACGGCTCCCAGCCCTCCTCGGGCAGGCCGCCGACCGCGAGCCGGGTGTAGGCGCCGGGCACGTCGGCGAACTTGACGGTGTCCTCGGCCCGCACGATCACGTGCTTCACCCGGCCCCGGTCCACGCGGTCGCGCAGGTCGGCCGGGCCGAGCAGCGGGGTGGCCGGGATGACGACCGCGCGCAGCTTCATCGCGGCCAGCGCGGTCTCCCACAGCTCGGCCTGGTTGCCGAGCATGACGAGGATGCGGTCCTCGGCGGCGACGCCCCGGTCGCGCAGCCAGTGGGCGACCCGGTTCGAGCGCTCGGCCAGTTCGGCGAAGGACAGCCTGGTCTCGCTCCCGTCCTCCTCCACGATGTGCAGCGCCGTCCGGTCGTTTCCGGCGGCGATCACGTCGAACCAGTCCAGCGCCCAGTTGAAGTGCTCCGGCCGCGGCCAGGCGAAGCCCTCGTGGGCGGTGGCGTAGTCCTCGCGGTGGGCGAGCAGGAAGTCCCGCGCGTTCCTGAACACGTCGGTCGCCGTCGTCATCTGTGTCCTCCCATGTTCCGGACCATTGCCGGGCGGCTCTCTGGCATCGTCTAATCCGTGATGCAGGTCTCACTACCCCCGTACGGGGGTGTGGTGCGCGCACGAACGGGGGTGTGGTCCGCACATCAGCCGCACGAAGGAGCGATGAGGTGGCAGCAGAGGCCGTGGCGGCGGTGGAGATCCGGGGTGCCCTGGTCCGGCTGAGGCGGGCTACCGGGCTGCCGGTCGCCTTCGGCGGGCTCGTCGAGACCGGTCGGCCGCAGATCCGCATCAGCGAGCTGAGCGGCACCACCACGGCCGCCCTGCGCTCGCTCGCGGTGACCTCGGGCAACGGGCTCGGCGGCAAGGCGGTGGCGCTGGCCCGGCCCTGCGCGGTGACGGACTACTCCAGCTCCCGGCAGATCAGCCACGAGTACGACGTGCCGGTGGCCGTCGAGGGCATCCACTCGGTGCTCGCGGTGCCGGTGGTGGTGCGGCGCCGGGTGCGCGGGGTGCTGTACGGCGCGCTGCGCTCGGCCCAGCCGCTCGGCGACCGGGCGCTGGGCGCGGCGGTCGCGGTGGCGCGGGACGTGGAGCAGGCGCTGGTGGTGCGGGACGAGGTGCGGGGGCTGCTGACGGCGGCCCGGCCGGAGCCCGCCGGCGGCGACCGGGCCGCGGCCTGGGAACAGGTGCGGGAGGCGCACGCGGCGCTCAGGGCGCTCGCGCCCCGGATCGCCGATCCCGGGCTGCGGGCGGACCTGCTCGCCGCCTGCGGGCTGCTGACCGCGGCACGGCCGGCCCGGGGCGCGAGCCTGGCGCCGCGGGAACTGGACGTGCTGTCCTGGGTCGCGGCGGGGGCCACCAACGCGGCGGTGGCCGAGCGGCTGGGGCTGCGCCCGGAGACCGTCAAGGGCTATCTGCGTTCGGCGATGCGGAAGCTGGGCACGCACACACGAGGAGAGGCGGTGACCGCGGCCCGCAGGGCGGGGCTGCTGCCGTAGCGCCGGCCCGGTGAGGAAACCTGCCCATTCAACGGTGGACGCCTTGAATTTCCCTATGCTTGACCGTTTGTTATTTCCCTCACCACGGCTTCCGTCCGAATTTCAAGGATCGTTGCCTAGAATTTGGCCCGGACACGACATACGAGGGGAGCGGTGACCGTGCGACGGGACTTCCAGGAGCCTGCAAGGTGCCGCCCCGACCTGGTCATCGGCCGCGAGGAGTTGCTCGCCGGCGCCCGGGACCAACTCGCCTCCGGGGGCAGCGTGCTGCTCCACGGCCCCGCCGGAATAGGGAAATCCACCGTCCTGCGGGCATTGGCCGAGGAATACGCGGCCACCGCGCACACCGTCCTGCGCTGCTCGGCGACGGAGTCCGAATCCCACCTCCCCTTCCTCGCGCTCGCCGACCTCCTCGGCCTGGTCCTCGACGACGTCTCCCCCCGGCTGCCCGCCGCACAGCGCACCGCCCTGGAGTCCGCGCTCACCGGACGCGGCGAGTCCAGCCTCCAGCGCGACGGCCTCGCCCTGCGCCTCGCGGTGCTCTCCGCGCTGCGCGCGCTCGCCACCCGCGGCCCGGTGCTGGTCGTCGCCGACGACCTGCAGTGGCTGGACCCGGCCAGCGCGGAACTGCTCGGCTTCGCCGCCCGCCGGCTCGGCGGCACCCCGGTGCAACTGCTGTGCGCGGTGCGCACCGAGGGGCAGGAGAGCCAGGAGTACGACCGGCATCTGCGGGCCTGCCCGCCGGACACCCGCTCCGTCCGGCTCGGCGCCCTCTCCCGCACCCAGGTCGCCCAGTTGCTCGGCCACCGCGGCCACGGCGCGCTGCCCCGCTCGACGGTCCGCGAGATTCACCGCACCAGCGCCGGCAACCCGCTGTTCGCGCTGGAACTCGGCCGTGCCCTCGCCGAGAGCCCCACCCCACCCCGGCCGGGCGAGCCGCTGCCGGTGCCCACCTCGCTGCGCGCCCTGGTGCTCAGCCGCCTGGACATGCTGTCCGTGGAGGCCCGCCGCACCCTGCTGGTGGCCAGCGCCGGTGCGCGCCCCACCCCCGCGCTGCTGCACGCCGCCGGCCGGGAGAACGCCGAGGCCGAGTGTGCCCAGGCCGCCGAACTGGGGCTGCTGGCCACCGAACCGGACGCACCCGCCGTACGGTTCGCGCACCCGCTGATCTCCGCCGCGCTGTACGCGGAGGCGCCCGCGCACGAACGGCGGGCGGCGCACGCGGCCCTGTCCACGGCCGCCTCCGACCCGATCGAGCGGGCCCGGCACCTGGCCCTCGCCACCACCGGCGCCGACCCGGAGGTCGCCGCCCGGCTCGGGGAGGCGGCCGCCCTGGCCCGGGACCGCGGGGCGCCCTCGGTCGCCGCCCAGCTGGGGCTGCTGGCCGCCCGGCACACCCCCGCCGACGGCGTGCCCGGCCAGGAGGAGCGGCGGCTGCAGGCCGCCGAGGACGCCATCACCGCCGGCGAGGTGGACCTGGCCCGGGACATAGCCCGGGAGGTGCTCACCCGGACGAGTGTGCCCGCCGACCGGGTGCGGGCCTGGATCATCGTCATCGACACCGCCGGCCACACCATGGCCGAGGTCGACGCCGTCTTCCCGCAGGCCCTCGCCGACGCCGGCGACGACCCCCGGCTGCTGGCCCTGGTGCACTACCAGCTGGCCTGGCGGGCGCTGATCGTGGAGGGCGACTTCACCGAGGCCCGGGAGGCCGCCGCGCACGCCGCCGAGCTGGCCGCGCGCGGCCACGACCGGCGCACCGAGCTGCTCTCCCTCGCCTTCCAGGCGCAGACCGAGACCCTGATGGGCCATCCGGAGGCACCGCGCACCATCAAGCGGGCCCTGAAGGAGCCTCAGGACCCCAAGGTGGCCTGGCACCACAACGGGGCGGGCAGCGCCCGGTTCCGCTGGCTGGTCATGAGCGACCAGCTGGTCGAGGCCCGGGCGACGGTGACGGCGCTGCTGCGCGAGGTGCGCCGGCGCGGCTCGGTGGAGAGCGAGGTGCACTTCCTGCGCGGCCTGGCCGAGACCGAACTGCGCGCCGGGCACTGCGGCCGCGCGCTGGAACTGGCCCGCGAGAGCCTGCGCCTCGCCCGGGACTCCGGGATCGGCGAGACCGCCTCGGCGATGCTGACCTCGCTCGCGGAGGCCTCCGGCGGCGACGTGGACCGGGCGCTCGCCCTCGCCCGGGAGGCCGTGGAGCACGCCGAGGAGGACGGCGACCAGATGTACCTCTCGCGGGCCCTGGGCGCGCTCGGGTACGCCCAGTTGGTGGCCGGGGACCCGGCGGGCACCGTGCGCTCGCTGCGCCGCGTGCGGAGCCTGGAGCTGGGCCTCGGCATCACCGACCCGGCCCGCGGCCGCTGGCAGGGCGATCTCGCCGAGGCACTGGTCCGGATCGGTGAACCGGCCGAGGCGCAGGACGTCATCGACGCCAGCCGGGAGCACGCCCTGCGGCTCGACCGGGCGAGCGTCCTCGCCGTCCTCGACCGTTCCGAGGCCCTGGTGCGCGCCGCCCGGGGCGCGACGGAGGCCGCCGTCCCGCAGCTGACGTCCGCTCAGGACCGGCTCGGCAAGCTCGGATACGGCCTCGAGGAGGCGCGGGCCGCGTTCGCGCTGGCCCGGCTGCACGGCCGGCGCCCCGGGCCCCCGGCCTTCGACGAGGCCACCCGGATGTTCCGCCGCTGCCGGGCGCTGCCGTGGCTGCGCCAGGTGGACGAGGCGCTCACCACCCCCGAACCGGAACCGGCGCTGACCGTGCCGGACACCCTGGACGCGCTGGACAAGCTGGCCGCGATGGAGCGTCAGGTCGCCGCGCTCGTCATGGAGGGCGCCACCAACCGGGAGATCGCCGCCCGGCTGTTCATCAGCGTGAAGACGGTGGAGGCCACGCTGACCCGGGTCTACCGCAAGCTGGGGATCCGGTCGCGCGTCGACATCGTCCGATTGGCGGCAGGTCGCCGCGCGCGCTGAGCACCGCTCTTGTTAACTGAGCCGGACCGAGGGTTTTCCCTCACCAAGCCCCCTAGGGGGTTCCCTCATTGGGAGCCGGGGGTTCCGGTCCTAGCGTAATGGGCGTGCCGCTCGCCCGGGCATACGGGGGTCGGTCCCGCGACCCCCGTGAAGACCCCATGCCCGTGCGATCCCCCACCGGTGCAACCCCCACTGAGGAGACTCATGTTCGGGTCCAGACGTGCCAGACAGACCGCCGCGACCCTGGTGGCCACCGCCGCCGCCGCGGCGACCGCGCTGCTCGCCTCACCCACGGCGAGTGCCGCACCCCAGCCCATCGTCGGCGGTACGACCACCACCACGACCGCGTACCCGTTCGTCATGCAGATCACGGACGCGTCCGGCAACCAGTTCTGCGGCGGCACCCTGGTGGCCGCGCGGAAGGTCGTGACGGCCGCGCACTGCATGGCCGGCGAGACCCCGGACGGCGTCCGGGTGGTCGGCGGCCGCACCAAGCTGAACGGCACCGACGGCACGGTGAGCCGGGTCGGCAAGATCTGGGTCGATCCGGACTACACGGACGCCAGCACGGACAACGACGTGGCCGTGCTGACCCTGTCGACGGCGATGCCGTACAGCCCGGTGCCGTTCGTCTCCTCCTCCCAGACGGGTGTGTACGCGGCCGGCACCACGGCCCGGATCCTCGGCTGGGGCACCACCTCGGAGAACGGCAGCTCCTCCAACCAGCTGCGGACCGCGACCGTCCCGGTCGTGGCCGACTCCAGCTGCCGTTCCTCCTACGGTTCGGACTTCGTCCAGTCCGACATGGTTTGCGCCGGATACACATCCGGCGGCGTAGACACCTGCCAGGGCGACAGCGGCGGTCCCCTGCTCATCGGGGGCGTCCTGGCAGGGATCACTTCCTGGGGCGAGGGGTGCGCGGAGGCGGGCTACCCGGGTGTGTACACCCGGCTGGCCACCTTCTCGGACCTCGTGACCAAGCAGGTCAACTCGTGACCCGGAAGTCTTCCCGAGCACCCCTCGGGTAGCGGCCAGGGGGGCGTTGCGAGCGACCACGAGCGGCCCGCAGCGCCCCCCTATCCAACTGACTGGGCCCGCCCGGGCGCGGACCATCTCCCGGGCGGGCTCAGCGGCGCAGGACCTCCCCGTACCTGATGTCGTACGACCGCCCGGGGTGCAGGACGCCGAGCATCCGCTCCCCCTCCGCGGCGACCTCCTCCCGCTGGGCGGCGGAGAGCTTCTCGAAGGGCTCGACGACCAGCGCGCCGGTGTCCAGCCGCCTCACGCCCGCCAGGAATCCGTCGACCAGCAGGGTCCGGTACGCCTGGTTGCCCTGCCAGCTGCGGCCCCGGTGGGCGGGCGGCACGACGCGGGTGCGGTCCGCGTGGGAGAGCAGGAGGTCGTCGAACTCGGGCAGGAAGCGCGGCGGGGCCGGGGTGTCCAGGACGAGGGCGGGGCTCGCGCTGCGCTTCGTCATGACGGCACGCCAACCGGCCAAGAGGACCGTTCCTGTCCTCTTTCTCGCACTCCTTTCGCTCTCGTTCTCTCACCGAACCCCGCATCGGCGGCGGGCGCGCTGCGCGGGGGCCGTGGATATCCTTCTCGTACCCTCTGAGTGATCACGCCGTACGCCGGCTCGACGGAGAGGCAGCCGATGTCCGAGCGAGAAGGCGGCAGGAACGGCGGCCGCAGGGCCGTCTGGCGCCGCGCTCCCAGTCCGCCCCAGCCCCCCGCCGCCGAGGCGCCCGAGCCCGCCCCCGGCGCCACGGCGGGCGCGGAGCCGCCGAGCATCGTCCAGGCCGCGCTGTACCGCGACGGCGTCCGGGTGTCCTCCCCCGCGACGCTCGCCGAGACCTACCGTGAGCTGCGCGAACAGCCCGCGGGCATGGCATGGATCGGCCTCGCCCGTCCCACCGGGGCCGAACTGCACTCCCTGGCCGCCGAGTTCGACCTGCATCCGCTCGCGGTCGAGGACGCGATGGAGGCGCACCAGCGGCCCAAGCTGGAGCGGTACGGCGACACGCTGTTCGTCGTCCTGCGCGCCGCCCGCTATCTGGACGCACCGGAGGAGGTCGACTTCGGCGAGCTGCACGTGTTCGTCGGCCCGGACTTCGTCATCACGGTCCGGCACGGCGCGGCCCCCGACCTGTCGGCGGTGCGCCGCCGCATGGAGGACTCGCCCGAGCTGCTGAAGCTCGGCCCGGAGGCGGTGCTGTACGCGATCCTCGACGCGGTGGTGGACGGCTACGCGCCCGTCGTGGCCGGCGTCCAGAACGACGTCGACGAGATCGAGACCGAGGTGTTCCGCGGCGACCCCGAGGTCTCCCGACGCATCTACGAACTCTCCCGCGAGATGGTCGAGTTCCAGCGCGCCACCCGCCCGCTCGTCGGCATGCTGCACGGCCTGATGGCGGGCTTCGCCAAGTACGAGACGGACGAGGAGCTGCAGCGCTACCTGCGGGACGTCGCCGACCACGTCACGCACACCAGCGAACGCGTCGACGGCTTCCGCCAGGCCCTCACCGAGATCCTCACCGTCAACGCGACCCTCGTCACCCAGCAGCAGAACGCGGAGATGCGGGCCCTGGCGGAGGCGGGCTTCGAGCAGAACGAGGAGGTCAAGAAGATCTCCTCCTGGGCGGCCATCCTCTTCGCCCCCACGCTGGTCGGCACGATCTACGGCATGAACTTCCGCGAGATGCCCGAACTGCGCTGGGGTTTCGGCTACCCGTTCGCGATCGCCCTGATGGCCGTGGTCTGCACGGCGCTGTACGTGGTGTTCAAGCGACGGGACTGGCTGTAGGGCACCGGGAGGAATGGTCGTGCGCCCCTCGTGCGTTGCCGGTTGGGAAGATCGAGACGTTCAAGGAGCAGACATGACCGAGGCGTTGGTGCTGGGCGGCGGCGGTGTGGGCGGGATCGCGTGGATCACCGGGCTGCTGGCCGGGCTCGCGGATTCCGGGCAGGACGTCAGCGGGGCCGGGCTGCTCGTCGGGACCTCCGCCGGGGCCGCCGTCGCCGCCCAGCTCGGCAGCGGGCTGAGCCTGGAGGAGCTGTACGCCCGCCAGGTGGACCCGGCACTGCAGGCCGCGGAGATCATGGCCGAGATGGATCTGGAGAAGTTCGCCGAGGAGATCGGCGCGGCGACGGGCTCGGCCGCCTCGGTGCCGGAGCTGCGGCGCGCCGTCGGGCAAGTGGCACTCAGGGCACGGACGGTCGCCGAGCCGGACCGGCGCGCGGTGATCGAGTCGCGGCTGCCCTCCCACGGCTGGCCGGAGCGTGCGCTGAAGGTCGTCGCGGTGGACGCGGAGAGCGGTGAGCCGCGCGTCTTCGAGCGGGCCTCGGGCGTGCCCCTGGTCGACGCCGTCGCGGCGAGCTGCGCGGTGCCGGGCGTGTGGCCGCCGGTGACGATCGGCGAGCGCCGCTACGTCGACGGCGGGGTGCACTCCATCGCGAACGCCGACCTCGCGGCCGGCGCGGAGCGGGTGCTGGTGATCGTGCCGCTCGGTCCCGCCGAGCCGTTCCCCAGCGAACAGCCCCTGGAGAGGTCCGTGGAGGAGCTGCGCGCCCGGGGTGCCGAGGTGGCGGTCGCGGCCCCCGACGAGGCGTCGACGGCGGCGATCGGCCCCAACGCCCTGGACCCGGCGACCCGCCGCCCCGCGGCCGAGGCGGGCCGGGCGCAGGGGCGAGCGCTGACCCTGTCGTGGGTCAGCGGCTGAACACGGCTGCTGCTCACGGCAGTTGGTCGCACACCGAGGGCAGCCAGGTCAGGCCCCGGGTCGCGCTGAGGGTGTCCAGTGAGGCCAGGAGCGCGTCCAGGTGGTCCGGGTGGGCCAGGTACTCGATGGTCGCCTCGGCGAACGCGTCGCGCACCGCGGGCGGCATGGCGTCGGACGCGTCGAAGCAGTGCACCGCCCGCTGGTCGAGCAGTGTCGCGGCGAGCGAGCGGTGCCAGGCGGAGCCGGCGTCGCCCGCGGCGGGCTGGGCCCTGGCGTCGACGGAGAAGCCGGACTCCGCGGCGCTCCAGGCGCGTTGGGTGCCGGCGGCGGCGAGATGGCGGATCAGCTGCTTCGCCTGCGGGGTGTCGTGCAGCAGGGCGACCAGGTCGCCGGAGACCTCCCAGGTGTCGGAGGAGGTGGCCCCCGGGATGAGCCGGGCGGAGGGCTCGAAGCGGCCGTCGGCCCGTTTCCACGCGTCCGACTGCGTGCGGATGAACGACGCCTGGTGCTCCAGCGTGCAGCCGCGGGGGTGGTCGGCCACCGGCGCGGACGCGTTCTGGTAGCCGGTCTTCAGGGTCCGGCGCAGCAGTGCCTCGGACTTTCCGGCGCCCATCAGACGGCCCCAGGTCGTCCAGGCCTGCCTGACGTCCGCCGACCGCCAGGACAGCCGCCCGCCCGCCCACCGCTGGTAGGCGGACGGGCCGTGCTGCTGGAGCAGGATGTCCTCGATCCAGTCCGTGCCGGGCCAGCCGCTGGTGGCGCCGGAGCCCATGCCCACGCACCACTGGCCCGGCTGGTCCCTGGCCGCTCCGCGCTGCCGCTCGCTGGTGCCCGCCGGGTACCAGACGATGCTCTTCAGGTCGGCCTTGAGCGGGAACCAGTACACGTGCCCGTCGGCCAGCGGGGTCGCCCAGGACGCGCCGAAGTCGTCCCGGGGGATCAGGTCGTCGAGCGGCCGGAGCTGCTGCTGGTGGGCGTAGTCGGCGAGTTCGCCGGGACCGGTCAGCACCACCACGTCGGGCGGTGTGCCGGCCTCGACGTCGGCGCCGAGCACCTGGCTCTCGGCGGAGCTGCCCTGGTAGTCGACGTGGACGTGGTACTTGCGCTCGAAGGGCTCGATGACCGTGTGCCGCAGGTTCCGTTCGTCGTCGCCGGTCCAGTTGGCCAGCAGGGTGACGGTCGGTTCCTGCCCGAGGGCGCGTGCGCCCAGCACGACGGCCGCCGCCAGCACGGCGAGGCAGGTCGCCACGACCGTCACGGTGCGGGTGAGGCGCCGGCCGCGCGGGGCGGCCGGCGCGGGGCCGCTCGGCTGCGCGCTCACCGCGGCCTGAACCGGTACTCGTCGATGTGCCGCCGCAGTCCCGTCTCGGCCAGTGCCATGAGCAGGACGCCTCCTATCAGGATCCATCCGGCGGCCGCCGCGCGGAAGCCGGTGTGCGCCAGGTACGAGGCGGTGTCCCGCCCCGCGTCGGTGATGGCCCGCCCGGTCAGCGGGCGGTCGAGCAGGTGCCGGGTGTCCGCCATCCCGGTGTGCGTCCACCCCGTGAACAGCAGGGTGACGGCGAGCCCGGCCGCCAGCAGGGCGCCGGCCGCGAGGAGTCCGCGGTTGTAGCGGCGCCGGAGGCGTCGGCGCAGGAACAGCTGGGTCTCCAGCAGGACGGTGCCCAGGGCGAGGGTGAGCAGCAGGGTGGCGCTCCAGCCGAGCCACAGCAGCGGGCCGAAGGAGGTCTGCCGGTGCACGGCGGCACGCTGCTGCCCCTGCAGGATCTTCAGGCGGGCCTGTATCCCGGCGCCCGGGTCCGTCAGGATGCTGGTCGCGTAGCTGAGGTACGCCTCGCGCAGCACGCTGCCGGCGGGCTGGAGCTGGGCCTGCTGGACCTTGACGGCGTAGACGGTGATCAGGCCGGCGACGGTCTGCAGGGCCTGCCTCCCGGCCGGTCCGCCGACGTCGTCCCCGGCGGCGGCCGCGAGGCTCTGCGCGGCGACCGAGATCTGCTTCTGGAAGTCGCTGGTCGGTGTCGGCGCACCGGCGTCCTGCTCCGCCTGGCCGAGCGCGTACAGCGCGGTGTCGATGGAGAGCACCGCGGGGGCGCTCGCGGTGCGCAGCGGGTTGGCGTCGCCGTGCACGCCCTCGTAGGAGAGGAACAGGGACACGGTCAGCAGGGCCGACAGGGCGAGGAGCAGGCGGTGGCGGACGGTCAGGTCGCGGGCGGTGGTGCTGCCCTCGTCCGGCGGGTGCCGCCGCGCGCCGAGCGGGCGCACGAGGGCACCGAGGACCCGGGGCGCGCCCTCGGGTGCCGGCCGGTCGGCCGGGGCCGCCCGGCCGGGGGCGGGGGCGGTGGCGCGCCCGGCCTGGCTCGCGCCGGTCGTCTGGGGCTCTCCGTCGGCGCTCATGCGGACGGCTCCCCCAGCAGCCGTCCGCAGTCGCCGCCGCAGTAGACGGAGCCGGCCGGGCCGAGCCACTTGCAGTCGGGGCACTCGATCAGGTCGTCGGCGCCGGCGGCGGGTTCGGCGGGGCCGGGCGGCGCGGCGGCCGGCGGGGCGGCGGCGGGCGGCTGCGGCGGGGTGGTCATGGCGCTGGAGAGGATCAGGTGCTGCCAGTCGACGTCCTTCAGACCGTCGCGGACCCTGCCGGTGCCCGGCTCCTCCTCGATCCGCCGCAGGGCGTCGAGCAGATGGGGGTCGCCCAGTTCTCCGGCCAGTTGCAGGGCCCGGGCGAGTTCGCGGTCCGCGGCGGTGCGGCCCTCGGCGCCGCGCAGCCAGGCCCGGTAGGCGCGGGCCACGGCGGCGCTCGCCTGCTGGTACAGCTCGCCCCGGCGGACCCCGGGGTGCTGCCGGGAGGCGTCGAGCGGGTTGTCGGTCCAGCGCACCAGGACGGGCTGCGGCGCGGGCAGCCGTACCGCGCGCCCGAAGTCGGGCACGACGACCTCGACGGCGGCGAGCTGGAGGTCCTCGCCCCGCTCGCGGCCTGTCGGGTCGGCCGCGAGGACCACCTGGAAGTGGCGGACCTCGTCGCCCCAGGCGCGGGTGACGTACTCGGTGCCCCGTTCGGCGAACCCGGTGGTGGTGGCGAGGAGTTCCTGTTCGACGGGCACCACCTGCTTGACCTGGCGGATGACCGTGCCGGGGGTGGGGGTGAGCCTGATGCGCAGCTCGGGCACGGCGGTGCCGAGCATGCCCGCGACCAGTTCCTCGTAGGCGGCGGTCAGTTCGGACTCCCGGCGGACGGCTCCGGCCCGGCCGTGCAGCCGCCGGGTGATGCGCAGCAGCAGTTCGGCGTCCCAGTCGTCGCCGATGCCCCAGGCGTCGCAGACGAAGCGGCCCTCGCAGGCGTCGAGGGCGGTGTCCAGGGTCATGGTGGCCCGGTGGTCGTGCTCGTTGCGCCCGTCGGTGAGCAGCAGGACGTGCTTGACGGGCGCGGGCTGCTCCTTCAGCAGCCGCCGGGCGAGGTCGAGCCAGGTGCCGATGGCGGTGCCGCCGTCCGCGTCCAGGATCCGTACGGCCCGCTCGGCCGCCTCGCGTTCGGCGGTTCCGGCGACGGCGAGTGCGGCACGGTCCGGGCCGGGGTGCACGACGGTGGCGTCGAAGCGGCCGGAGAGCACGGCGAAGGCGGTGCCCTCGGGCAGCATCCGGACGGCGGCGACGGTGGCGTCCTTGGCGGCGTGCAGTTTGTCGTCCGGGTGCAGCATCGAGCGGGAGGTGTCGATGATCAGCACCTCGGCGAGCGCGGGGCCGCTGCCGGGGGCGCCCCCGGTGGCGGGGCCCGGGCCGCCGTGGCCGCGGACGCCGATCTCCAGGATGGCGTGCATCTCCCGGTCGGCGGACGGCCCGCCCGCGGCCGGTACGGCGGGCAGGTCCTTCTGCTGGCCGACCGCGAGGGTCACCTCGGTCTCCTCGGCCACGGTCATGCTCGTCTCTCCCAGGGGTCGTGGGTTCCTCAGAAGGTGGTCAGCGGCCGGACCGCGTGGGCCAGGTCGAGCAGCCGGCCGTGTTCCCCGGCGGTGCGGGCCTGGGCGGCCAGCTGCCGGAAGGAGTGCTCCAGCAGGGTGCGCAGGCTGTCCTCGTCGCCCGGGCCGAGCAGGTCCCCGGAGGGGAACTCCGGGCCCCAGCCCCGCCCGGGCCTGCCGTGCAGGGCGTTCTCGCGGACCTCGGCGGCCAGCCGGGCCCGGGACTCGCCGTCGGCGGCGCCGCCGTCCAGGCGCAGCTCGGGCAGCCGCCGGGCCGCGTCCCGGAGGTCGGCCGGCGAGGGCGGGCTGCCGTGCAGGATGCCGGTGCGGACGCGGACGGCGGCGATCCGGGCGGCGTCGTGGTGCCGGGAGGTGGCGGGGACGTCGTCGAGGACGCGTACGGCGGCGTCCCGGTCGCCGCCGGCCAGGTGCCCGCGGGCCAGGCCGAACGCGGCGGCGGTGTGCGCGAAGTCCCGTTTCCAGACGGCCTCGTGGAAGCGCATGGCCCGCCCCGTCCGCCCGTCGCCGTGCTCGGCGCAGTGGCCGAGGGCGAGCTTGGGCACGTACTCGCCGGGCAGCGCCCGGTACACGGCGTCGAAGCGGGCGCCGGCCAGGGCCACCTCGCCCTTGCTGAGGTGGAGGACGCCGTGGTGCCAGGCGATCCGCCAGTCGTGGGCGGCGGCGCGTTCGCCGAGCTGGGTCTCGGCCTCGGTGAGCCAGCTCTCCGCCTCCTGCTGCTCGCCGCGCCTGAGGTAGGCGCGGCACAGCCACAGCGCGGTCTCGGGGGTGCCGAGGCGGGACTCGCGGGGCCACTGCCGGGCGACCCGGTCGGGGGCGTCGGGCGGGAAGGTGTCCAGCAGCAGGGCGGCGCCGTCGTCGGGGTCGGGGACCGGTTCCGGGAGGGCGCCCGCGACCTCGGCGGGCGAGGGCGGGGAGACGTCCAGCTCGGCGGGCCGGCCGCCCGGGCGGCCGGTCCAGTGGTCCAGGGCGGGGATCGCGCCGAGCCCGGCGTCGAGGCTGGCGCCGCCCGCGCGGAACCGGGTGGAGCTCTCCGGCAGCTGCTCGCCGAACTGCAGCGAACGGAACTCGCGCAGGATCTCCCACAGTTGGCGGGACATCTCGGCCGCGGAGCGGAACCGGGCGCGGGGTTCGGCGTGGGTGGCGCGGTCGATGAGGCGGCGGAAGGAGTCGGGCGCGAGACCGCGTGCCGGTTCGGTGCCGCGGGCCAGGGCCTGGAGGGTCATGCCGACGGTGTACAGGTCGCTGTCCACGTGCCAGCCGCGCGCGTCGATCTCCTCCTTGGGCGGGGCGAACGTGGCCGTGTACACGTAGGCGGAGGTGCGGTCGCCGATCGCGCGGACCGCGCCGAGGTCGATGACCTTCACGGCGCGCCCGAAGTGGATGACGTTGGCGGGCTTCATGTCGCAGTAGAGCAGGCCGCGTTCGTGCATGTACTCCAGGGCGCCGAGGATCTTGCAGCCGTAGGTGAGCACGTGGTCGAGGCGGGGGCGCCCGTGGAAGACGCGTTCGGCGTCGTCGGCGTCGAAGAGCTGCTGCAGGGAGCGGCCGCCGATGTAGTCCATGACCAGGTAGCCGGTGGACGAGCCGCCGCCGGCCCGGTGTTCGGCGTAGGTGATGATGCGGACGATGTCCGGGTGGTGCAGGTCGGTGAGGGAGCGGCGTTCCTCGACGGCGGTGCGGCGGGCGAGCGTGTCGTTGGCGTTGATCTGGCCCTTGAGGACGACCCGGTGGCCGTCGGCGCGGGTGTCCTCGGCGAGGTGGACCCAGCCGAGGCCGCCCCGGGCGAGGCAGCCGAGCACCCTGTAGTGGCCGGCCACCACGTCCCCCTGGGCGAGTTGCGGCAGGAAGGAGTAGGGGGTGCCGCAGCGCGGGCAGCGGCCGGTGGCGCGGGCGGGCTGGCCGCCGTAGCCGATGCCGATGGTCATGGTGCAGCCGTCGGCGCCGCAGCGGCGGCCCTCCGTCGGCGGGCGCGGGTCCTCGATCAGCACGTCGTCGGGGACGGGCACCTCGGGCAGGACGACCAGTCCGTGCTGGTCGAGTTCGCCGACGCCGGCGACGGCGTGCACGGTCGGCGGGCCCGGGCTCTCCTCGGCGGCGGGCGGGGGCGGCTTGGCCGGTGCGCCGCGCGCCTCGGTGCGCGGTTCGGTGTGCCGGTGTCCGCAGGTGTCGCAGTAGCCGGTGCCCATGATGTGGCCCGCGCAGCCGGGCCGCACGCACGAGGTCACGAAGCGCCCTCCTCTCCGGGTGCGTCGCCGCCGGGTGGGCGGCCGTCGCCGGACGGCGGGCCGGAGCAGAAGCCGAGGAAGCGTTCGACGGCGGTCTCGGCGCGCTCCACGTCACAGGGGGTCTGCCGCAGCAGGGACAGGGCGTCCTCGTAGAGCCGGTACGCCTCCACCACCCGGTCGCCGTCCGCGGCGGCCCGGCGCCGGCACAGCGGCCACTCGGCGCCGACCCGGCCGCGGAGTTCCTCGCAGCGGCGCAGCCGGGTGTCGAGGACGCCGAGGGCCTGCTCCAGGCGCTGCCGGCGGCGGTCGGCGGCGTCCTCGAACGTGAACAGCAGGTCGGCGCGCCCGGGTTCCCGCTCCTGTGCCGAGCTGTGGGCGACCCATGCGCGCAGCATCCGGGTGCGGCGCACGCCGGCCTCGGCCTGGTCCAGCAGCCGCCCGGTGCCGGGCCCGGCCGACACACGGTCCCGGCCGGTGTCGAGGGCGGGGCCCAACTCGTCGACGATGCGGTCGAGTTCGTAGCCCAGCCGGGACCAGCGGTCGCGCAGCGGGCGGTGCACGAGGGACTCGGCGGCCTGTGCCGCGCGTCCGCCCTGGCGGCGGAAGACCAGCAGCAGCCGGGCGCCGTGCCGGGCGAGCCGGTCCAGCAGGCCGAGCAGGGCGTCGGGTTCGGCGCACTGGTCGACGCCGACCAGGACGGCGGCGAGCGGGACGCGCAGGGCGCCGAGCCGTTCGGGCCGGGGGTCGTCGCGGATGCCGAGGCGCTCGGCGATCCGGTCCATGACCTGGGCGGCCGTCAGCCCCTTGACGTCCAGGGCGAGGTCGTGGGCGCCGGCCGGGGGCACGGTCTCCGGCGGGTCGTGACTGAAGGCGCTGGTGTTGCGGTGGGTGCGCAGCTCCCGGTCGGCGAGGGTGACGGCCCGCTCCAGGGTCCAGGCGCGGTCGCCGCGGGTGGGCACGACGGTGACGAGTACCGGCCAGCCCTCGCCGCGGAACCAGCCGGCGAGTTCGGTGGCGAACGGCACGTCGAGCCGCCCTGCCGTGCGGGGCGCGCCGCTGCGCAGCCTCGGGTCGACGGCCTCGGCGCCGTCGGTCCACGCGGCGACCTGGGAGAGGTGGCTGAGGATGGTCTCGGTGGGGCTCATGTAGCTGAACTCGGACGGGGTTCCGTCGTCCACGCTGAGGACGATGCCGATGACCTGGTCGGTGGCGTGGTCGACGACTCCGCCGCCGCTGAAGCCGGGGGCGGCCAGTTCGCCCGGGGTGAGCGGGCGCAGCTGCACCCGGCTGTCCCGGCCCCGGGCAGCGACGAGCGTGGCGCCGTGCCAGCGGCCGCCCTCGTCGCCGTCCGGGAAGCCGTACATGCTCACGGGCCCGTGCGGCGAGGCGAGCCGGTAGAGCCGGGTGGTGTGCTCGGCGGGCAGCGGCTCGGCCAGGCGCAGCAGGGCGAGGTCGCCGCTGCGGTCGCCGAAGGCGTCCTCGCGCTCGGGCACGTGCTCGTCCGCGCGGACCGTGGCGGTGACGGCGCCCTGTCCGCGGACACCGACGAGCCGGACCGCGTAGCGGTGGCCGGGTACGACGACGTGCCCGGCGGTGAGCACCCGGTCGGGGGCCAGCAGCACCCCCGCGCCGAGCACCTGACCGTCGGGCGCCTCGATGCGCGCGATCCAGGACGGTGTCCGTAACCGCGACTTCACGACTCGCTCCCCCGTGCGCGTCATGCTGCTGAGGTTACTCCCCGTACCCGTCCGGTACTACTGTTGTGCACGGGGGCGTGCCCGCCAGGTGGCTCCCGGCCGCCTAGTGGGCGCGCAGCACGGCGAGCACGTCCCGGTCGGTGAGCTGCCCGAAGTCGTCGTACCACTGGCCGACTGCGGTGAAGCCGGCCGGCCGGTGCGGGCAGAGCACCGTGTCGGCCTCGGCGGCGAGCAGGCCGAGGGAGTCGGGGGCGCCGACGGGCACGGCGAGGACGAGACGCGCGGGGTTCCGGCGCCGTACGTGGCGCAGGGCGGCGCGCGCGGTGGCGCCGGTGGCGAGGCCGTCGTCGACCACGATCACCGTGTGCCCGGCCAGGTCCGGGGGCGGGCGGTCGCCGCGGTAGCGCCGCTCGCGGCGGCGCAGCTCCCGCCGCTCCCGTTCCACCACGGGCGCCATGGCGTCCTCGGTCAGTCCCAGCCGGTCGAGGCTGGGCGTGTCGAACAGGGGCGGGTCGTCGACGGCGAGCGCGCCGACGGCGAACTCCTCGTGGCGCGGGGCGCCGATCTTGCGGACGACGAGCACGTCGAGCGGGGCGCCGAGGGCCCTGGCGACGGGTTCGGCGACGGCGATGCCGCCGCGGGGCAGGGCCAGGACGACGGGGTCGGTGAGGTCGCCCCTCGCGTACAGGTCGCTCAGCAGTCCGGCGAGTTCCCGCCCGGCCTCGGCACGGTCCCGGAAGCGCATGGTCGTCCTCCTCCGCGGAGCCTCTCCCTCCATGGTGCTAGGCTCCGGCGCGACCCGGGGATTCGTATATATGCTCTATACGCTGAGTGTATAGTCCGGACATGCCTCATTCGACCGACAAGATCCCGGCCAGGTTCGGGGCCAGGAGCCCGGCCCCGAAGCACTCGCCCCGGAAGATGCGCGGACCGCGCCCGGGGTTCCGTCCGGCCGCGCTCGTCTCGGCCGCGGCCTGCCTGGCGCTCGCCCTCTCCGGCTGTGCGCGGCTGGACACGACCTCGCCGAGCACCGCCCGCGCGGCGGCCGCGCACGGGGCGCCGGCGAGCTTCGGCACCGTCGACTGCCGGCAGGCCAGGTGCATCGCGCTCACCTTCGACGCGGGGCCCAGCGAGAACTCGGCGCGACTGCTCGACATCCTGAAGGAGAAGAAGGTTCCGGCCACCTTCTTCCTGCTCGGCAAGCGGCACATCGAGAAGTACCCGCAACTGGTGAAGCGGATGGCGGCCGAGGGCCACGAGGTCGCGAGCCACACCTGGGACCACAGGATCCTCACGCGGATACCGGACGCGCAGATACGCGAGGAGCTGACCCGGCCCGACGACGCGATCGAGCGGCTGACCGGGCGCAGGCCCACGCTGATGCGACCGCCGCAGGGCCGCACGGACGCCGACGTGCACCGGATCTGCAAGGAACTGGGGCTCTCCGAGGTGTTGTGGAGCGTGACCGCCAAGGACTACGCGACGAGCGACTCCGCGCTCATCACAAGGCGGGTCCTCGACCAGTCGTCCCGGGACGGGATCATCCTGCTGCACGACCTCTACTCGGGCACCGTGCCGGCCGTGCCCGGCATCATCGACGCCCTGAAGGCCCGCGGCTACGTCTTCGTGACGGTCCCTCAACTGCTCGCCCCCGGCGAGCCCGTACCCGGCGAGGTGTACCGCCCCTGACCCCGGGCCGGCGCGGCCCGCCCGCGCTGCGCCGACCGGGTGAGAGGGGGGCGAACCCGCAGGTGACCGGCGCCCATTGCCTACGATCTTTTCGTGCCCACCTTCTCCATCCAACGCACGGCCCCCCTCGCGCTCGACGAGGCCTGGCGCCGGCTCACGGAGTGGCCCCGCCACGCCGACGCGGTCCCGCTGACCCGGATCCGGGTGCTCACGCCCGCCCCGACCCGGGAGGGCACGCGATTCGTCGCCCGTTCCGGTGTCGGACCGCTGACCGTCGACGACGTCATGGAGGTGACCGTCTGGCGCCCGCCGGCCGACGGCGAGCCGGGGCTGTGCCGCCTGGAGAAACGCGGCCGGGTGATCCTGGGCTGGGCGGAGATCGAGGTCATGCCCGGGCCCGGCGGGCGCAGCAGGGTGGTGTGGCGCGAGGAACTGCGGGTCCGCTTCCTGCCCCGCCTCTTCGACGGGGTGGTCGAGCAGACGGCCCGCGTGATGTTCGGGCGCGCCGCGAACCAGCTCCTCAGACGGCCCTGAGCCGGACGGCCCCGAATCGGACGGACTCGACTCGGACGGCCCCGAATCGGACGGCCTTGAGCCGGACTTCACCGAGTCATACGGCCTCGAGTAAACGGCCTTGAGGGGGCGGCGCCTCAGTCCTTGCGGCCCGTGACGGCGACCGTCACGCCGAGGCCGATCATCGTCAGGCCGCCGACGCCGCCGACCGCGGAGAGCCGCCGGGGCGAGCGCGCGAACCAGTCCCGGGCGGACGAGGCGACCAGGCCCCAGACGCTGTCGGAGGCCAGCGCGATGGCGTTGAAGACCAGGCCGAGCAGCAGCATCTGCACCGGCACGTGCCCCTGTTCGCGGTCCACGAACTGGGGCAGCACGGCGGCGAAGAAGACCATCGTCTTGGGGTTGGCGATCCCGACCGCGAACCCCTCCCAGAAGGTACGCAGACCGCCCCGCTCCGGGGGCCCGGACTCCGCGAAAGCGGCCCGCAGCGAGCCGCGCCGCCGCCATGCCCTGACTCCCAGGTGGACCAGGTAGGCGGCGCCGGCGAGCTTCAGCGCGGTGAAGGCGAGGACGGAGCGCTCCACGACCGGGCCGATGCCGAGCGCCACGGCCGCGACGAGCACGTACGCGCCGAGGGTGTTGCCGGCGACCGTGGTCAGCGCGGCCCGGCGGCCGTGCGCCAGCGCCCGCCCGATCACGAACAGCACGCTCGGACCGGGTACGAGGATCAGCAGGAAGGCGAGGGCCGCGAAGGCCAGCAGCCGGTCGGTGGACACCATCCCCTCATGCAACACAGGGGCCGGCGCACGCGGCAAGCCGTTTTCCCCCTCAGGCCACCGAGCCGATCCGCAGCACCGGCCGCGCCGTGCCGTCGTGGTGGATGGGGGTGTGCGCGCCGGTCAGCGAGACCCCGCTGCCGCCGCGCCGGTTCGCGACGATCTCCGCGCCGATCGACAGGGCCGTCTCCTCCGGCGTCCGGGCGCCGAGGTCGAGGCCGATCGGGGAGCGCAGCCGGGCCAGTTCGAGTTCGGTGACGCCGACCTCGCGCAGGCGCTCGTTGCGGTCGAGGTGGGTGCGGCGGGAGCCCATCGCGCCGACGTAGGCGACCGGCAGCCGCAGCGCCAGCTCCAGCAGGGGCACGTCGAACTTGGCGTCGTGGGTGAGGACGCACAGGACGGTACGGCCGTCGACGCCGGTGCGCTCCAGGTACGTGTGGGGCCACTCGACGACGATCTCGTCGGCCTCGGGGAAGCGGGTGCGCGTGGCGAACACCGGGCGGGCGTCGCACACGGTGACGTGGTAGCCGAGGAGTTTGCCGACGCGGACCAGTGCCGACGCGAAGTCGATGGCCCCGAAGACGATCATCCGGGGCGCGGGTACGGAGGACTCGACCAGGACGGTGAGCGGGGCGCCGCAGCGCGAGCCCTGTTCGCCGATCTCCAGGGTGCCGGTGCGGCCCGCGTCCAGGAAGGCGCCGGCCTCGGCGGCGACCGTGCGGTCCAGCTCGGGGTGGGCGCCGAAGCCGCCGTCCCAGGAGCCGTCCGGGCGGACGAGGAGGGCCCGGCCCCGCAGCCGCGCCGGTCCCTCCACGATCCGCGCGACCGCCGCCGCCTCCCCACTCGCGGCGGCGGCCAGCGCGGCCGCGACCACCGGCCGGGCGGGACCGTCCGCCCGGACCGGCGTGACGAGGATGTCGATGACGCCGCCGCAGGTCAGGCCGACGGCGAAGGCGTCCTCGTCGCTGTACCCGAAGCGCTCCAGCACGGTCTCCCCGTCCTGGAGCGCCTGCCGGCACAGCTCGTACACGGCGCCCTCCACGCACCCGCCGGAGACCGAGCCGATGGCCGTGCCGTCGGCGTCCACCGCGAGGGCGGCACCGGGCTGGCGTGGGGCGCTGCCGCCGACGGCCACCACGGTGGCGACGGCGAAGTCACGGCCCTGCTCGACCCACCGGTTGAGCTCCTCGGCGATGTCCAGCATCTCTCGGTCTCCTAACGGGGTTGCGTGGTGGGGGCGTTCGGCGGGGCGCTAGTGCACGCCCAGCCAGCCCTCGATGGGATGAAGGGCGAAGTAGACCAGGAAGATCACGGCCAGGCCCCACATGAAGGCGCCGATCTCACGGGCCTTGCCCTGCGCGGCCTTGATGGCCACGTAGGAGATGACACCCGCGGCGACACCGCTGGTGATGGTGTACGTGAACGGCATCAGGACGACGGTCAGGAACACCGGGATGGCGGTGGCGCGGTCGGCCCAGTCCACGTGCCGGGCGTTCATCAGCATCAGGGCGCCGATGACCACCAGGGCGGCGGAGGCGACCTCCTGCGGGACGATCGCGGTGACCGGGGTGAAGAACAGGCAGGCCGCGAAGAACAGGCCGGTGACGACGGAGGCGAGACCCGTACGGGCGCCCTCGCCGACGCCGGTGGCGGACTCGATGAACACCGTCTGCCCGGAACCGCCCGCCACGCCGCCGATGGCGCCGCCGGCGCCGTCGATGAACAGCGCCTTCGACAGGCCGGGCATACGCCCCTTGTCGTCGGCCAGGTTGGCCTCGGTGCCGACGCCGATGATGGTGGCCATCGCGTCGAAGAAGCCGGCGAGGACCAGCGTGAAGACGATCATCGCGACCGTCATCGCGCCGACCTTGCCCCAGCCGCCGAACTCCACGTGCCCGAAGAGCGAGAAGTCGGGCATCGAGACCGCGCCGCCGTGCAGTTCGGGGGCGCCGTTGGCCCACTGCTTGGGGTCGATGACGCCGAGACCGTTCAGGACGGCGGCGACGACCGTGCCGGAGACGATGCCGATCAGGATCGCGCCGGGGACGTTCCGGGCCTGGAGCATGAAGATCAGCAGCAGGGTGCCGGCGAAGAGCAGTACCGGCCAGCCGGTGAGCTGGCCCGCGGGACCGAGCGTGACGGGGGTGGCCACGCCCTTGTGCACGAAGCCGGACTTGTAGAAGCCGATGAGGGCGATGAACAGGCCGATGCCCATGGTGATGCCGTGCTTGAGCGCGAGCGGGATCGCGTTCATGATCATCTCGCGCAGGCCGGTGACGACCAGCAGCATGATGACCACGCCGTACATCACGCACATGCCCATGGCCTGCGGCCAGGTCATGTTGGGTGCGACCTGCGAGGACAGGACGCCGGAGACGGAGAGTCCGGCGGCCAGGGCGAGCGGCACCTTGCCGACGAAGCCCATCAGGAGCGTGGTGAAGGCCGCGGCGAACGCGGTCGCGGTGATCAGGGCCTTCTGGCCGAGCGTGTCCCCCGCCACGTCCTTGCCGGACAGGATGAGGGGGTTGAGCAGGAGGATGTACGCCATCGCCATGAAGGTGGTGATGCCGCCGCGGACCTCACGCGCGACCGTGGATCCTCTCCGGGATATGTGGAAGTACCGATCGAGCCAGGACCGTCCGGCCGGGACGCGACTGCCGTCGCCCGCGTCTTCGGCCGCGGTCCTGGGCTCCACTGACTGCTGGGTCATGGTGCCATCTCCCAAGGTTCAAAGGGGCACCCGCGCAACCGCACTGTGGGGCACGGGATTTGGGGAATGGACGACCCGGGGGACGGCCCGAGACGAACGATTTTCCTGGTACTTCAAGGACCGCGAGCGGAGCGGAACTCAAAGAGGTTCCCCCGGGCGGCGCGGCGGAGTGTGTGACGTTCCCTGCGCCGCCCGGAGAGCTTTCGGTGTTACGCGGTCCCCGTGAGGTGCTCGGGCCGTACCGGAGTGCGGTTGAGCTCCAGCCCCGTCGCGTTCCGGATCGCCGCGAGGACGGCCGGGGTGGACGACAGGGTCGGGGCCTCGCCGATGCCGCGCAGCCCGTACGGGGCGTGGTCGTCGGCGAGTTCGAGCACGTCGACCGGGATGGTCGGCGTGTCGAGAATCGTGGGGATCAGGTAGTCCGTGAAGGACGGGTTCCTGACCTTCGCGGTCTTCGGGTCGACGATGATCTCCTCCATCACCGCCACGCCCAGGCCCTGGGTCGTACCGCCCTGGATCTGGCCGACGACGGAGAGCGGGTTGAGCGCCTTGCCGACGTCCTGGGCGCAGGCCAGTTCGATCACCTTGACCAGGCCGAGTTCGGTGTCGACCTCGACGACCGCGCGGTGCGCGGCGAAGGAGTACTGGACGTGTCCGTTGCCCTGGCCGGTGCGCAGGTCGAAGGCCTCGGTCGGCCGGTGCCGCCACTCAGCCTCGATCTCCACGGCCTCGTCCTCCAGGACGTCGACCAGGTCGCCGAGGACCTCGCCGCCGTCGGTGACGACCTTGCCGCCCTCCAGCAGGAGTTCGGCCGTGGCCCAGGCCGGGTGGTAGGAGCCGAACCTGCGGCGCCCGATCTCCAGGACCTTCTCGCGGACCAGCTCACAGGCGTTCTTCACGGCGCCGCCGGTGACGTACGTCTGCCGGGAGGCCGAGGTGGAACCCGCCGAGCCCACCTGGGTGTCGGCCGGGTGGATGGTCACCTGGGCGACGCCCAGCTCGGTGCGGGCGATCTGCGCGTGGACGGTGACACCGCCCTGGCCGACCTCCGCCATCGCGGTGTGCACGGTGGCGACGGGCTCGCCGGCGATGACCTCCATGCGCACCTTGGCGGTGGAGTAGTCGTCGAAGCCCTCGGAGAAGCCGACGTTCTTGATGCCGACGGCGTAGCCCACACCGCGTACGACGCCCTCGCCGTGCGTGGTGTTGGACAGGCCGCCGGGCAGCTGCCGTACGTCGGAGCCCTCGCTGGACTCCCACTGGCGCTCGGGCGGCAGGGGCATCGCCTTGACGCGGCGCAGGAGTTCGGCGACCGGGGCCGGGGAGTCGACCGGCTGCCCGGTCGGCATGATCGTGCCCTGCTCCATCGCGTTCAGCTGCCGGAATCCGACCGGGTCCATGCCCAGCTTCTTCGCCAGCTTGTCCATCTGCGCCTCGTAGGCGAAGCACGCCTGGACCGCGCCGAAGCCGCGCATGGCGCCGCAGGGCGGGTTGTTGGTGTAGAGGGCGATGGCCTCGATGTCGACGTCGTCGATCACGTACGGGCCGACGGAGAGGGAGGAGGCGTTGCCGACGACCGCCGGGGAGGCGGAGGCGTAGGCGCCGCCGTCCAGGACGATCCGGCACTTCATGTGGGTCAGCTTGCCGTCGCGCGTGGCCCCGTGCTCGTAGTAGAGCTTGGCCGGGTGGCGGTGGACGTGCCCGAAGAAGGACTCGAACCGGTTGTAGACGATCTTCACCGGCTTGCCGGTGCGCAGGGCCAGCAGGCAGGCGTGGATCTGCATCGACAGGTCCTCGCGGCCGCCGAACGCGCCGCCGACGCCGGCCAGCGTCATCCGCACCTTGTCCTCGGGCAGGCCGAGGACGGGCGCGATCTGGCGCAGGTCGGAGTGGAGCCACTGGGTGGCGATGTAGAGGTGGACGCCGCCGTCCTCCTCCGGCACGGCGAGACCGGACTCGGGGCCGAGGAAGGCCTGGTCCTGCATGCCGAAGGTGTACTCGCCGCTGACGATGACGTCCGCGCGCTTCGCGGCCTCGTCGGCGTCGCCGCGGACGATCGGCTGGCGGTGCACGATGTTGGGGTGCGGGACGTGGCCCGAGTGGTGGTCGTCGCGGCCCTCGTGGACGAGGACCGCGTCCGGCGCGGTGGCCGACTTCTCGTCGGTGATCACCGGGAGTTCGCGGTAGTCGACCTTGATCTTGGCGGCGGCGCGGCGGGCCGTCTCCGGGTGGTCGGCGGCGACGATCGCGACCGGCTCACCGTGGTGGCGGACCTTGCCGTGGGCGAGGACCGGGGTGTCCTGGATCTCCAGGCCGTAGTTCTTCACCTCGGTGGGCAGGTCGTCGTACGTCATGACCGCGTAGACGCCCGCCATGGCGAGGGCCTCGGAGGTGTCGATCGACACGATCTCGGCGTGCGCGACGGTGGAGCGCAGGATCTGGCCCCACAGCATGTCCTCGTGCCACATGTCGGACGAGTACGCGAACTCGCCGGTGACTTTGAGGGTGCCGTCCGGGCGGAGCGTGGACTCGCCGATCCCGCCCTTGGTCTGCGAGCCCTGCGTGATCTTCGTAGGAGCGCCGTTGGCCGGCATGGTCAGACCCCCTCGGACTGGCGGGCGGCCGCCAGGCGGACCGCGTCCATGATCTTCTCGTAGCCCGTGCAGCGGCACAGGTTGCCCGACAGCGCCTCGCGGATGTCGGCGTCGGACGGGTTCGGGTTGCGCTCCAGGAGCTCGTCGGAGGCGACGAGCAGGCCCGGGGTGCAGAAGCCGCACTGGACGGCACCGGCGTCGATGAACGCCTGCTGGATCGGGGAGAGTTCGGTTCCCTCGCCGGTCTGCGAGTCGGTACCCTTGGCCTGCCAGCCCTTGGCCTCGTCCAGCGAGGTGCCGCAGGCGCCGCTCGCGCAGCCGCCCTCGGCGCGCTGCCGGGCGAAGTCGGCCAGGCCCTCCACGGTCACGATCTCGCGGCCCTCGGCCTGGCCGGCCGCGACCAGGCAGGAGCAGACCGGCACGCCGTCGAGCCGCACGGTGCAGGAGCCGCACTCGCCCTGCTCGCAGGCGTTCTTGGAACCGGGCAGGCCGAGGCGCTCGCGCAGGACGTACAGCAGGGACTCGCCCTCCCAGACGTCGTCGGCCTCCTGCGGGCGTCCGTTGACGGTGAAGTTGACGCGCATTACGCAGCTCCCTCAGATGCGCGGCGGGCGCCGCGGTACGACTCCCAGGTCCAGGTGAGCGTCCGGCGGGCCATCACACCGACCGCGTGGCGGCGGTAGCTCGCGGTGCCCCGGACGTCGTCGATCGGGTTGCAGGAACCGGAGCACAGCTCCGCGAACTGCTTGGCGACCGACGGGGTGATGATCTTGCCGTTGTCCCAGAAGCCGCCCTCTTCGAGCGCCGCGTTCAGGAACTCCTCGGCGGCCTTGGCCCGCACCGGCGTCGGTGCGGCGGAGCCGATGCCGGTGCGCACGGTGCGGGTCTCGGGGTGCAGCGCGATACCGAAGGCGCACACGGCGATGACCATGGCGTTGCGGGTGCCGACCTTCGAGTACTGCTGCGGCCCGTCGGCCTTCTTCACGTGCACGGCTCGGATCAGCTCGTCGGGCTGGAGCGCGTTGCGCTTGACGCCCGTGTAGAACTCGTCGATCGGGATGAGCCGGGTGCCGCGGGCGGCGGAGGCCACCTCGACCTCGGCGCCGGCCGCGAGGAGGGCGGGGTGGGCGTCGCCGGCGGGCGAGGCCGTGCCGAGGTTGCCGCCGACGCCGCCGCGGTTGCGGATCTGCGGGGAGGCGACCGTGTGCGAGGCGAGCGCGAGGCCCGGCAGCTCGGCGCGGAGCTGCTCCATGATGCTGGTGTACGGGACGGAGGCACCCAGCCGCACGGAGTCCTCGCCGACCTCCCACTCGTAGAGGTCGCCGATGCGGTTGAGGTCGAGCAGGTACTCGGGCCGCCGGTGGTCGAAGTTGATCTCGACCATCACGTCGGTGCCACCCGCAATCGGCACAGCGGTGGGGTGCTCGGCCTTCGCGGCGAGCGCCTCCTCCCAGCTGGCGGGGCGAAGGAAGTCCATGACCGGCTCTCTTCTTCGTCTCGTGGGTCGTACAGATTGAGCCAATCCGTGTGCGGCGGGCCCGGCTCGTTCATGTGCTGTTAACGCGGAGTGGACTCAGTACACCGCTCCGTACTCCGGCGGGGTCAGTCACCGAAACCATGAAGGAGTTGGCTGGCCACGGCGGGCATCTTGTAGATTCGTATGAACGGAGGTCATCGGTAACCTCTTCGTTTTCCTGAGGACACGCAGGTAACGGCCCGGCGGCCCCGGAAAGCGGGCCGCGGTGCCCGCACCGGGACACTCCCCAGTCCCCCCTCAAAGATCCATCGTAGGTTTCGAGACAAAGAACGGCGGCGACGAGATGCGGCTGCGCGCACTGCTGGACACCGACGCGCTGGGCCTGCGGCTGCTCGGCGGCGAGGACGAGCTGGACCGCTCGGTACGCGGTGTGATGACCACCGACCTGCGGGACCCCAGCCGCTACCTCTCCGGCGGTGAGCTGGTACTGACGGGCCTGGCCTGGCGGCGGGACGCGGACGACTCCGAGCCGTTCGTGCGGCTCCTGGTGCAGGCCGGGGTGGCCGCCCTGGCGGCGGGCGAGGCCGAGCTGGGCGATGTCCCGGAGGACCTGGTGCTGGCCTGCGCCCGGCACCGGCTGCCGCTGTTCGCGGTGCACGAGTCGGTGGCGTTCGCGTCGATCACCGAGCACGTCGTGCGCCAGGTCTCCAGCGAGCGGGCCGGGGATCTGGCAGCCGTGGTGGACCGGCACCGCCGGATGATGACCTCGGGCCCGGCGGGCGGCGGCCCGGACGTGGTCCTCGACCTGCTCGGCTCCGACCTGGACCTGCGCGCCTGGGTGCTCTCCCCCACGGGCCGGCTGATCGCCGGCTCCAAGGTGGCGGGCCCGGACCTGCCGGCGGAGACCTGCGCCAGGCTGGCCGCCGAGCACCTGACCGCCAGCCGCTCGGGCCGGCGCGGCCCGCACCGTGTCCTGGTTGGCGGTTCGACGTACTCCCTCTTCCCGATCCGCTCCTCGGGCCGCTCCCCGCAGGGCGGCCGCGACGTGCGCGAGACGGTCCTCTCGGAGTGGCTGCTGGCCGTCGAGTCGGACGCGGGCGACTGGCCCGACGAGCGCATGGACCTGCTCCAGGGCGTGACCCAGCTGATCGCCGTCGAGCGGGACCGCCGGGACGCGGCCCGCACCGTGCGGCGCAGGCTCGCCCAGGAGGTCCTGGAGCTGGTGCAGACGGGCGCCGCGCCCGCCGAGATCGCGGCCCGGCTGCGGGTCGCCGCGCCGGTGCTGCTGCCCGGGCTCGGGGCGGCCCCGCACTGGCAGGTCGTGGTCGCCCGCGTCGAGTGGGACGGCGACGCGGTCGAGGGCGGCCCGGTTGCCCAGTCGCTGCTGGAGGAGGTGCTGGTCGACCCGCTGGCGACCGGCCCGGAACCGTCCGACCGCATCGCCGTGGCCCACACCGGCGACGAGGCGATCGCCCTGGTGCCGCTTCCCGCGGTCTCCGCCGAGCACGACGGCTCCGAGACCGGCCTGCTCGCCGACGCCCTGCTGCAGGCGGTGCGCGCGCCGCTGTCGGCGGGCCTGAGCGACGACGGACGGCTCACCCTCGGCGTGAGCGCGGCCGTGCACTCCGCGGAGGGCCTGCGCGGCGCCCTGGAGGAGGCCCGGCACGCCCGCCGGGTGGCGGCGGCCCGCCCCGGGCGGGTCTGCGCGGCCGGCCACCAGGAGCTCGCCTCGCACGTCCTGCTGCTGCCCTTCGTGCCCGACGACGTCCGCCGCGCTTTCACCGCGCGCCTGCTGGACCCGCTGAAGGACTACGACCGCCGCCACCGGGCCGAGCTGATCCCGACCCTGGAGGCGTTCCTCGACAGCGACGGCTCCTGGACCCGCTGCGCGACCCGTCTCCACCTGCACGTCAACACGCTGCGCTACCGGGTTGGCCGCATCGAGCAGTTGACGGGACGGGACCTGTCCCGGCTGGAGGACAAGCTCGACTTCTTCCTGGCACTGCGCATGAGCTGAGCCGAGGGGGCGCGAGGCGGACAAACCAAGTCACGCCAACTGCCCACGACTTTGTGAAATCCTTCACCCACCCCCTTGGCCCGGCCCGGCTGTTGGTGCTGGAATGCCGCCACCACTCAAAGCTCGATGGCGTGCTCGGGGAGGGCAAGTGGCGCATCCCGCCATGTCTGGTAACGGAACGACCGCAGGTGACGATCCTCTCCAGACCGCGGTATGGCGGCTGCGCTCGCGGGCCTGCTGGGCCGACGCGGCGGCCCTGCTGCCACCCGACGCCCCGACACCGGCGCTGCAGCGCGCCTCGCTGCTCGTCGAGCGGTGCCTGTACACCGAGCGGGGCTGGGCGGACGCGGAGGACGCCCTGCGCACGGCCGAGGCGCTCGCGCACACCGACGAGGAGCGGGGCGCTGCCGCCTGCGAGCGCGGGCAGCTCGCCTACACGGCCACGCTGCACGGGGTCCGGGACCGCGCGGACGAGGCGCGGGCCGCGCTCGGCCGGGCGGCCGCGCTCATCCGGCCGGGGACGGCGGGCAGGGCCCTGCTGGACTTCCGCCGGGGGCTGATCGCCGAGAACCTGACCCGTTCCCCGCAGGCGGCGCGCGCGGCGTACCGCAGGGCGCACGCGACCGCCGCCGCACACGCCGACACGCTGCTGCTGTCCTTCACCTGGCGCCATCTGGCCGGACTCGCGCTGCGCGACGGCGAGCTGGCCGAGGCCCGGCACGGTTTCGCCGAGTCCCTGCGGATCCGCGAGGAGCTGGGCTACCTGGTGGGCACGGCGCCCGCCCTCGCCTCGCTGGCGGACACCGAGGACGAGCCGGAGGCGTCCCGGCTGCGGGAGGAGGCCCGACGGCTGTTCCGGCTGCTCGGAGGCGTGCCGACGTGGCTGGCCGCGCAGCTCGCGCCGCCCGCGCCGGGTGCGGCGACGGCCTGAGATCGCGCTCGGGTCGTGCTCAGAGGGAACTGAGAGTTTCCTGTGCCAGTGTGGCGCGCCCCGAGACCCCCCTCAGGAGAGCGTCGCGATGACACTCGTCAACGGCCTTCCGGCCCATGTCCTGCTCGTCCACGTCGTGGTGGTGCTGGTCCCGCTGACCGCCCTCGCCCTGGTGGCCGGCGCCCTGTGGCCGGCCGCCGCCCGGCGCCTGGGCGTGCTGCTGCCCGCGCTGGCCTTCGTCGCCCTGGTCAGCGTGCCGCTGACCACGAACGCGGGCGAGTGGCTGGAACGCCACGTCGGCGACGACGCCCTCGTCCGCCGGCACACCGAACTCGGCGACGGGCTGCTGCCGTGGGCGCTGGGCCTGTTCGTACTGGCGGCCGTGGTCTGGTGGGCCGCCCGCCGGGGTTCCGCGCAGGCCGCCGGTGACGCGGAGGCCGGCCGCGGCGGCCGCTCGCGCTGGGCCGCGCTGCCGGTGCGGATCGTCGTGGGGCTGCTGTCGGTGGCCGTCGCGGTGGGCGCGGTCGTGGACGTCTACCGCATCGGCGACTCGGGCGCGAAGGCCGCGTGGCACGACGCCTACTCGAAGTCGGCGAACGGCTCCTGAGCATGCCCTGAGGGGGGCACGGGTACGGGGCGGGCCGTCAGTCCGCGCCCGCGAAGTGCTCCCCCACCAGGCCCCGGACCACGTCGAAGTCGTGCGCGACCAGGGCTTCCAGCAGGGCCATGTGCTCGGCCGCGTCCGCGACGAGGTCGGCCCGCCCGTGCCGGACCGGGCCGCCGACCAGCGGCCACTGCGAGCGGCGGTGCAGGTCCTCGGCTATCCGGACCAGCTCCTGGTTGCCGGACAGCGACAGCATGGCCCGGTGGAAGGCCCGGTCGGACTCCGCGTAGGTGGCCGCACAGCCCGAGGCGGCCGCGCGCACGGTGTCCTCGGCGAGCGGACGCAGCTCGGCCCACCGCTCGGCCGGCACCGTCCGGGCGAGCCGCAGCATCACGGGCACCTCGATGAGCCCGCGCACCTCCGCCAGCTCGGCCAGTTCCCGCGCCCCCCGCTCGACCACTCGGAAGCCCCGGTTGGGCACGACCTCGACGGCGCCCTCCAGCGCGAGCTGCTGCATGGCCTCCCGCACCGGCGTGGCCGAGACCCCGAAGCGTTCGCCGAGGACCGGCGCCGAGTACACCTCGCCCGGCTTCAGCTCGCCGGCCACCAGCGCCGTGCGCAGCGCGTCCAGGATCTGCCCGCGCACCGACGACCGCTGCACGACCGGCCGCGGTCCCGGGATCGGCCGCTCGCTGTGGGTGTGCTCGCCCCGCGCCTCCCCCGGCACGGCGACGCCCCGCTCCCGTGCCGGGAAGCCGGGGTCCACCGGGCGCTGCTGCGCCGGTACCCGGGCCACGCCCTGTGCCGCGGCGGAACCCTGCACGCCCTGCTTCACGGGGTCCTCCTGGCGGCTTGTCGGTACTTGGGTCATTAACGGTGGCTTGTCGCTTGTCCGTCAAGCACCTTAGGCGCACGGGGCCACAGTTCAAATTCCGCCCAGGCCAGTAAGGTTAGCCTTACCTGCATCGCCGGTCCGCGACCCACGCCGGGTGGTTCCGCCATGCCTGCTGCGACCTCGCCGCTCACCGCCACCTACGACCGTCTCGGCGCGGCCTGCCCCGGCCTCACCGTGACCGAACCGGGCCCGGACGCCCAGGCGCCCCGGGGCGGCGCCTGGGTGAGCGCCGCGGGGCTCGCCGCGGGCGGTCCCGAGCTGGACGCCTTCCTCGCCCGGGACGACGCCCAGGTGCTGCGGGACCACGGCCGCCGGGCCCGCCCGGACGTCGTGGCGAGCTTCGGCCTGCACCGCTACGCCTGGGCCGCCTGCCTGCTGATCACCGTCCCCTGGTTCCTGCACCGCCGGGTGCCCCGGCTGCCGGTGCGGCGGGTCTCGTACGACCGCACCGCCGGCCGCATGGCTTCGCCTGCCTGTCCGGCGACCCCGCCGCCACGCCGCCCGGCGCCGTCGCCGTACCGGACGAGGGGGCACTGCGGGCCGAGGTGCGGGCGGCCGTCGCCGAGCACCTGGAGCCGGTGCTCGGGGCCTTCGGGCCCCGGATGCGGCGCCGCGGGCGTGCCCTGTGGGGCATGGCGACCGACGAGGTGGTGGAGGGGCTGTGGTACGTCGCCCGGCTGCTGGGCGAGGAGGTCCGGGCCGCGCGGGAGCTGGAGCTGCTGCCGTCCGGCACGACCCTGCCGTACGTCGGCTCGGCCGCGTTCCGGACCCTGACGGGCCCGGACGGCGAGCCGCTTCCCACCCGGGACCGGGCGAGCTGCCGCATGTTCTACCCGGTGCACCCCGAGAACACCTGCGCCACCTGCCCGCGCACCCGCGACGGCGACCGGATCGCCGAACTCACGTCCACAGCAGCCGCCTGAGGGTCCCTCAGCACCGGGAGGGGACCCGGATCCCCTAGGATCAACGCGGACCGGACCGCCCGTGCACGGACAGTCAATTCACAACTTCCTCACCTGCCGCAGGAACTTTCCGAGGAACCATCCGTACGGGTAGTCTTATTCGAACTCAACTCCCGCCCCTCAAGAGGCAGTTCGAGCAGAACGCCGCCCTGGGCATCCCCTTGCACCTTCTTGGCGGTCTCTTGCCCCGAAATCCCCTGAGGGCCGACGGGAGTGGGCCACTATGGCGGGCGTTACGCCCTATCCCAATGCAAGGGACCCCTGATGAGACTGACCGACATATCGCTGAACTGGCTGCTTCCGGGCGCCGTGCTGCTCCTGGGCATGCTGGCGGCGGTGGCGGTGCTCGCGCGCGGAAAGCGCTCCTCCAGGGAGAACGCGAGCGCGGACGACTCGTGGGAGCGCAGCGAGGAGCGCCGGCGGCGCAAGGAGGCCGTCTACGGCACGGCGTCCTACGTGCTGCTGTTCTGCTGCGCGGCGGTCGCGGCCGCCCTGTCCTTCCACGGCCTGGTCGGCTTCGGTGAGCAGAACCTCGGGCTGACCGACGGCTGGCAGTACCTGGTGCCCTTCGGTCTGGACGGCGCGGCGATGTTCTGTTCCGTCCTCGCGGTGCGCGAGGCCAGCCACGGCGACGCGGCCCTCGGCTCGCGGATACTCGTGTGGATGTTCGCCGCGGCGGCGGCCTGGTTCAACTGGGTGCACGCGCCCCGGGGCGTGGGCCACGCGGGCGCCCCGCAGTTCTTCTCCGGGATGTCCCTGTCGGCGGCCGTCCTGTTCGACCGGGCGCTGAAGCAGACCCGCCGGGCCGCGCTGCGCGAGCAGGGCCTGGTGCCGCGTCCGCTGCCGCAGATCCGCATCGTGCGCTGGCTGCGGGCGCCCCGCGAGACCTACCGCGCCTGGTCGCTGATGCTGCTGGAGGGTGTGCGCAGCCTCGACGAGGCGGTCGAGGAGGTCCGCGACGACAAGCGGCAGAAGGACGAGACGCGGCAGCGCCGGCGCGAGCAGCACCGGATGGAGCGCGCCCAGCTGAAGGCCATCAGCCGGGGCCACCGCGGCATCGTCGGCCGTACGGGCGGCCGCCAGGTCGAGGTGCAGGCGGTGGAGCGCGGCCCCGCGCCGGCGACCGCGGAGCCTGCCATATCGACCGCGGAGCAGCTGCCGGTACGCTCTCGGCCCTCCCTTCAGCCGGTCCGCACCGGTTCTGAGCCGGTGACCGTCGACCTCACCGCGGAGGACGACACCATGGCCCTGCCGCGCCTGGACTCCCTGGAGCGCAAGCTGAAGGACCTCGAGCAGCAGTTCGGCTAGAACCGCGGCTCCGCACGGGACGGGGGCGTGACCGCCTGGGTCACGCCCCCGTCCCGTGTCCGTGGGCGCTCACGCGGCCTCGGCACCCAGTTCGAACCACACCGACTTGCCCACCCCGTGCGGCCGTACGCCCCAGGCGTCCGCGAGGGACTCCACCAGGACCAGGCCCCGGCCGTGGGTGTCGTCGTCCGTGTCCGGGGCGTGCAGCTCGGGCCTGCGGGCCACGAAGTCCCGTACCTCCACGTGCAGTCCGGCGGGATCCACGACCGCCGTGAGGACGGCGTCGTCGTCGGTGTGCACGAGCGCGTTGGTGACCAGTTCGCTGGTGAGCAGTTCGGCTATCTCGGAGCGGCCCGGCTTGCCCCAGTGCCGCAGCAGCGCGCGCAGCTCCCGGCGGGCCTCCGGCACCGCCCGCAGATCCGCGCGCCCCAGTCTGCGCCGGAGCCGGTGCGCGTGTTCGGTGATGGTGCCGGACACTTCCCCCACGCTGTCCCCCGCTTCGTCCCCCGCCTCCGCCGAGGAGGCCCCTACGGCCACGGGACCGCCCCCTCGCGCCTGCCTCTTCATGACCCCCGCCCGCACGCCGCTCGGACCCTGCCCTTTCTGGTCGAACACGTTCACGGGGGGATGCTTGCCCAACGGGCTCACGGACAGTCCTGGCCCCCGCCCGATGACCGGCGGTTCGGCCATGTCCGGGGGCCGCCGTGCACACCCGCGGCGGCCCGTGCCACCCGCGCGGCGGGCTCCCCGGAGGCCACCTGGCGCCACTGACGCCCCGTGACGGCCGGACAGCGGCACCCGGCACGGCCGGTCGGCATGTCGTCACGGGTCGTGAAACTGGCCGAAATCCGCTCCTTGTCCACGGGGTTCAGGGGCGGGGCACGTTCCTCAGGTTGGAGCGGGCCAGCTGGACCATGCGGCCGACCCCGCCGTCGAGCACGATCTTCGAGGCGGACAGCGCGAACCCGGTGACCATCTCGGCACTGATCCTCGGTGGGATGGACAGCGCGTTGGGGTCGGTGACGATGTCCACCAGCGCCGGTCCCTTGTGCCGGAACGCGTCCTTGAGCGCCCCGGCGAGCTGCTTGGGCTTCTCCACCCGGATCCCGTGGGCGCCGCAGGCGCGGGCGACGGCGGCGAAGTCCGGATTGGTGTTGGCGGTGCCGTACGAGGGCAGTCCGGAGACCATCATCTCCAACTCGACCATGCCGAGGGAGGAGTTGTTGAACAGTACGACCTTGACCGGCAGGTCGTGCTGGACGAGGGTCAGGAAGTCGCCCATGAGCATGGAGAAGCCGCCGTCGCCGGACATCGACACCACCTGGCGGCGCCGGTCGGTGAACTGCGCGCCGATCGCCATGGGCAGGGCGTTGGCCATCGAGCCGTGCGAGAACGAACCGATGATCCGGCGGCGGCCGTTGGGCGAGACGTAGCGGGCCGCCCAGACGTTGCACATCCCGGTGTCCACGGTGAACACGGCATCGTCGTCGGCCACTTCGTCGAGGACCGCGGCCACGTACTCGGGGTGGATCGGGATGTGCCTGTCGACCTTCCTGGTGTACGCCTTGACCACCCCCTCCAGCGCGTCCGCGTGCTTCTTCAGCATCCGGTCGAGGAAGCGGCGGTTGGTCTTCTCCTTCACCCGCGGGATCAGACAGCGCAGCGTCTCGCGCACGTCGCCCCACACGGCGAGGTCCAGCCGGGAGCGCCGGCCGAGGACTTCGGGCCGTACGTCGACCTGGGCGATCGCCACGTCGTCGGGCAGGAAGGCGTTGTACGGGAAGTCGGTGCCGAGCAGGATCAGCAGGTCGCACTCGTGGGTGGCCTCGTAGGCGGCGCCGTAGCCGAGCAGCCCGCTCATGCCGACGTCGAACTTGTTGTCGTACTGGATGAACTCCTTGCCGCGCAGGGCGTGTCCCACCGGGGACTTGATCCGCTCCGCGAACTCCATGACCTCGGCGTGCGCGCCGGCCGTGCCGCTGCCGCAGAACAGGGTGACCTTGCCGGCCCGGTCGATCATCTCCACGAGCGCGTCGATCTCGGCGTCGCCGGGCCGGACGGTGGGCCGGGAGGTGACGAGGGCGCTCTGCGCGGCCTTCTCCGGGGCGGGTTCGGCCGCGATGTCGCCCGGCAGGGACACCACGCTCACGCCGCTCTGGCCGACCGCGTGCTGGATGGCGGTCTGCAGCAGCCGGGGCATCTGCTTCGGGCTGGAGATCAGCTCGCTGTAGTGGCTGCACTCCTGGAAGAGCCGGTCGGGGTGGGTCTCCTGGAAGTAGCCGAGGCCGATCTCGCTGGAGGGGATGTGCGAGGCGAGGGCGAGCACCGGGGCCATGGAGCGGTGGGCGTCGTACAGGCCGTTGACGAGGTGCAGGTTGCCGGGGCCGCAGGAGCCGGCGCAGGCGGCGAGCTTCCCGGTGATCTGGGCCTCGGCGCCGGCCGCGAAGGCGGCCGTCTCCTCGTGGCGCACGTGGATCCAGTCGATGGCCGCGTTGCGGCGGACGGCGTCCACGATCGGGTTGAGGCTGTCGCCGACGACGCCGTACATGCGGCGCACCCCGGCACGGACGAGGATGTCGACGAACTGCTCGGCTACGTTCTGTCTGGCCATGTTCTCTCGTCCGCCCCTTCGCTGGTCCCGCATCCGTGCGTGGTCCTCGGTTCCATGGAGGCACAGGGGCGGCCGTTACGCCTCCCACACGGCGGCCGCCGTACGGTCGTCGGCGTAGCCCTTCACCCGCACCTGGGCGTCGGCGAGGAACGCGGCGAGGCCGGGCGCCGCGCGGCCGGACCAGCGTCGGGCCAGGTAGGCGCAGAGGGCCGCCTCGCCGCGCAGCGGTTCGGCCAGGCCGGCCGTGCACATCACCAGGGCGTCACCCGGGCGGGCTACCGAGGCGCGGAAGCGGAACGGCTCGCGGGGCGGCCCCGGGGCGGGCTCGAAGGGGCTCGGCGGGGTCGGGATGCCGAGGTCCATGGTGAGCCGGTCGCCCTCGGGGGTCTCCGCCGGCGGCGAGCCGTAGCCGACGACGGGTGCGCCCGCGCTCTCCCCGGGCGCGACCCGGGGCTCGATGTCCTGCCACTCGCCGTCCCGCAGCCGGAACAGGCCGCCGCCGCCCACGCCGAAGAACACGCGGGTACGGCAGTCCGGGTCGGCGGGCAGCAGCAGGCAGCGCAGGGTGGCCGTGTACTCCTCCGGGTCCATGTCCTGTTCGGCGGCGCTCGCGCGGAGCCGGCCGAGGCTGCGGTCGGTCAGCCGGTGCAGCCCCGACTTCAGGTCGCCGCGCCGGGCCGCGCGGATGTCCTCGGCCAGCCGCTGGTGACTGCGGCCCACCGCCCGGCCGATCAACCGGCACGCCTCGGCCGCCGCCAGGTGCGCGGCCGGGGTGGCACGCGCGCCGGTCGCCATCGCGACGAGCACCAGCGCGTGCTCGCCGGTGCCGAACCGCGCGGTCAGCAGCGAGTCGCGGCGCGGCTCACCCCGGTACCGCGCCGAGTCCCCGCGCAACGACACGGCCCGCAACGTGCACGCCCCGTACCGCGCACCGTCCAGCACGGTGTCCGCGACCAACTCCCCCAGCCCGTCGGGATCGGCCCCCGGAAGCGCGGTCGGCTCCGGATCATAGGTCGGCGGCCCGGAACCGACGTAGTCGACGGCGACGGGGTCCGGGGAGGCCCCGGGGGCCGGGGAGGCGCTGGAGGCCGGAGAGGCGCCGGAGGCCGGGGAGCGTGACAACGGGGCGGCACCGGCGGGGGTTTCGGGGCCGATGCGGTCTGCGGCGGTGGGCAGCGGGGGCGGCGGCGATGGAACGTCGGGCGCGGGGGCGTCGGACGCTCCGGCGCCGATGCGGTTCACGGCGATGGGTGACGCACCGGCGTCCGCGGAGGCGTCCGCGGAGGCGTCCGCGGATGCTCCGGCGCCAATCCGGTCTGCGGCGGTTGGCGGGGGCGGCGGCGATGGGACGGCGGCCGTTGGGGATTGGGCCGGCGCTCCGGAGCCGGCTTGGTCTGCGACGGTGGAGGGCGGGGGCGGCGGCAACGGGGCGACGGCCGCGGGCGACGTGCTGAGCTCGGCGGGCGCCGGGGGCGTTGGAGGCTTGGCGGGCAGCGGGGGCTCGGTGGGTGCCAGGGGTGCTTCCCGGGCGGCTTCGGGAGGGAGCGGCGCGGGGGTTTCCCAGGGGGCTCCAGTCGCGGGCGACGCGGGAGCGTGCCAGGAGGCTCTGGGGGCAGACGGCACGGAGGTTTCCCGATCGGCTCCGGGTGTCCGCTCCGACTCGGGTGACGTGCCCGCTTCCGCGACGGCTTCTGATGCGGAATCCCGCTCAGGCGAGGCCGACGGTCCCGGCACGGCTTCCAGCCCCGATCCCCACTCACGCGACACCGACGGCCGCCGGGAGGGCTCCGCAGCAGACCCCCGCTCGGCCTGCGCCGACGACTCGCGGGCCGGCTCCGGGCCGGGTGCGGGCTCCGGTGGTGGGGCCTGCACGGAGCGCTGCGCGGGGACCGATGGTTCGCGGGGTGGCGGTCCTTCCACCACCGTCCTCTTCGCCGAGGCGAAACGGTCGTCCAGGGAATCGGGCGCGGGCGCGGGACCCGTGTCCTCGATGGAGTCGTCGTACAGCTGCCCCCACCAGTCGTCCTCGGGACGGGCGGGCCTACCCCCCTGCTGGCTCATGCCCCTAATTGTCACCGCGCGGGCGGTATGAAAACGGGGCATCGGGAAAATCCGCTGCCCTTGCCCGCCTCGAACGCCGTGTCGAGTGACGGAGCGAACAGTCGTACGGGAGAAGGTTGTTGGCCGCCGGGCGGCCCCACCCCCCACGGGAGGACCGCCCGGCGACGTTCGAAGTGACCCGGCCCCGGATCCCCTACGTGCGCTCGGACACGCCCGGGCCCGGGCCACGGTCCGGGCGATCGCGCCTCGGCGGGCGCCGGTCGGATGGCCGGATCATGACGTGGTTTCCTGGGTCTCAGCTGTGCGTCGTACGCCTGGTTCCAAATGCCCGCGGGCGTCCGACCACGTGTGCTGCGGTGAAGCACACCTTGGCAGAGTGACCGCCGGTACGGCGATGATGTGCGACGGCGGGTTTGCGCCGTGGCCGGTTTCCGCCAGGCCGCCGCCCGCCGTGACGGTTTGTTCTCAGGGGAGGGACGCGGGGCGATGCTGGCAGCGATAGGGCTGGACGACACGCACGAGGCGGCCTACCGGGCACTGGTGTCCGTGGGCGCGGCCGACGTGGCCGATCTGGCGCGGCGCCTGACGCTGGCGGAGCAGGACACCGAGCACGCGCTGCGCGTCCTGGAGCGGCAGGGCCTCGCGGCCCGGTCGTCCGCGCGGCCGGGCCGCTGGGTGGCGGCCCCGCCCGCCGTGGCGCTCGGCGCGCTGCTCACCCAGCAACGGCACGAGCTGGAGCAGGCCGAACTGGCGGCGGCGCTCCTCGCGCAGGAGTACCGCGCGGCGGCGGCCGAGCCGGCGGTGCACGACCTGGTGGAGGTGGTGACCGGCGCGTCGGCGGTCGCGCAGCGCTTCCTGCAGCTGCAACTGGGCGCCGCCGAGGAGGTGTGCGCACTGGTGACCGGCAATCCGGTGGTCGTCTCCGGCCTGGAGAACGACGCGGAGCCCCAGGCGGCCGGGCGCGGGGTGCGCTACCGGGTGGTGGTGGAGCGGGCGGTGCTGGACCTGCCGCACGGGCTGACCGAGCTGACCGCCGCGCTCGGCCGGGACGAGCAGGTGCGGGTGGTGGACCGGGTGCCGACGAAGCTGGTGGTCGCGGACCGCGCGCTCGCGATGGTGCCGCTGACCTCGCGCACCGCGGAACCGGCCGCGCTGGTGGTGCACGCCAGCGGACTGCTGGAGCTGCTGGCCGGGCTGTTCGAGTCGGTGTGGCGCGAGGCGCTGCCGTTGCGCCTGAACCCCTCGGGTGCGGCCGAGGAGGTCCCGGACGGGCCGGACGCCACCGATCTGGAGGTGCTGTCGCTGCTGCTGGCCGGGCTGACCGACGCGAGCGTGGCCAAGCAGCTCGACCTGGGCCTGAGGACCGTGCAGCGCCGGGTGAAGCGGCTGATGGAGCTGGCCGGTGTGACGACCCGGCTCCAGCTGGGCTGGCACGCCTACGAGCGCGGCTGGGTGGCCCGCGAGCACCCGGCATGACCCGCAGCTGACCGGCGTGCGGGGGGCCGGGCGGTCAGTGGACGAGGGCGCTCCGGACGACGTCGGCGACGGCACGCATGCCCGCGTCGTCGAAGTGCAGATGGTCGCCGGGGTCGTAGTCCGGCAGGATGCGCGACGGGTCGGCCGGGTCGCGTACGGCGGCGTCGGCGTCGGCGATCGCGTCGAAGGCGCCGCCGGTGCGGATGAAGGAGTTGACCCGCTGCCGTACCGACTCGCGGGCGCCGGTGTAGGCGCTGTAGCCGCGGAACGGGGTGAGCGTGACGCCGACGACCCTGATGCCGCGGGCGTGGGCGCGGGTGACGACGGTGCGGTACGCGGCCGCGTAGGCGGCGGGATCGTTCGCCCGCGGGGTGCCCTTGATGTCGTTGATGCCCTCGAAGACGACCAGGGTGCGCACTCCGGCCCGGTCCAGCGCGTCGGCGTCGAGGCGGGAGAGGGCGCTCGGGCCGACGCCGTCACGCAGCAGGCGGTTGCCGCCGATGCCGGCGTTGAGGACGCCGAGCCGGTCGCCGAGCAGGTTCTGGGCGAGCCGGTCGGGCCAGCGGCGGTTGGCGTCGGGGGTCGACCCGGTGCCGTCGGTGAGGGAGTCGCCGAACGCGACGACGCTGCCGCCGGCGAAGCCGCTGACGTCCACGCCGGTGACGTAGTACCACCAGCCGGTGGGCGCCGAGTAGGCGGAGCCGCCCTCGTCCGCGGCCCGGCCGGCGCCCGCGCGGGCCACGTAGCTGGTCTGCAGGGCGCTGCGGTGGAAGGTGGCGGGTCCACTGTCGGCCGGGGTGTACACGGTGACGAGCAGGTCGGCGGCCGACGGCACGGCCAGCGGCACCGGGTCGGTGACGATGTCCCGGCCCGGCGGCACGGTCACGGTGCGGGCGCCGTGGAAGGTGGCGGTGCGCATGGTGCCCGGCAGGGCGTCCGGGCCGGCCGCGCCACGCAGCGCGACGGTGACCGCGCCGAGCGACAGCGGCGCGCTGCCGAGCCGGTTGCTGAGCCGGATGCGCACGGCTGTGCCGCCCACACTCAGGTGGACGACATTGCGGACCGCCGCTCCGGGCAGGGCGTCAACGGTCCCGGACGGCGCGGCCTCCCAACTCCCGACCCAGACGGACCGAACACCGGGCGGCGCGGATCTCCCCGCGGACCGGTCGGGCGCGGAAGGCCGCACGACGGTCCGTGCGGGGGCGTTCCCGGACGGCACGCTCACGGCGGCCCGAACACCGGGCGGCGCGGCGGCGGCCCCGGCGGGTTCCGCCCCGGCTGCCGCCGTCGTGCCCGGCAGCAGTGTCAGCAGCAGGGCTGTGAGAACCCGTCCGAACCTGCCCATGTGTGTGCCCGCCCTTCCCCGTGATCCACCCGAGGCGACCGTGCCACAGCGGCGGGCCGCGTCGGCGGAACACCGGCGGCGGTCCACCCGTGCGGCGCAACGCCACGCCGATCACCAGGGGCGGGGCGAATCCTGAGTCCCGCTCCCCCGGCCGCCGTCGCTCCTCGACTCCGGTGGGGTCTCACGTTCCCATGGCCCGCCCCGCGACGGCGAGTTCCGCCGGGCAGCGCCGACGGGCCGCCGCCCCACCGGTACCGGGGCTACGCGGTCAGCGCGCCCTCCAGCGTGAGCAGCCACACCTTGCGTTCCAGGCCCCCCGCGTAGCCGGTCATCGAGCCGTCGGCGCCGATCACCCGGTGGCAGGGCCGCACGATCAGCAGCGGGTTGGCACCGATCGCCCCGCCGACGGCGCGAACGGCCGCGCGCGGCGCGCCGATCCGGGCGGCGATCGCGCCGTACGTGACCGTGGCGCCGTACGGCACCTCGTCCAGCGCGTCCCACACCCGCCGCCGGAACCCGGTGCCCTCCGCCCGCAACGGCATCCGGAACTCCTTCAGTTCACCGGCGAAGTAGGCGTCGAGCTGCTCCCGCGCCTCGCGGAACGGCCCGGGGTCGCACCGCCAGCCCTCCAGTACGGCGCGCCCGCCCTTCTGCCCGGGCACGGACAGCGAGGTGAGCGAGCCGTCCGGGCCGGCGGTGAGCAGCAGCCGCCCGACGGGGGCGTCCAGGTGGGTGAAGTACACGGCGGTCACCGGCCCAGCTCCCCCGCCACGCACAGGTGCCGGACGGCGTACGACCGCCACGGCCGCCACGCGTCGGGCGCCTCCGTACCCGGCGGGGCCACGTCCGGGTCGCCGAGGGCGCGGACGCGGACGGCGGCGACCGTGGCCGGGTCCATGCCGGGCAGGGCGCGCAGGGCCGCCTCGGCCTCGTCCCGGTCGGCGCCCGGGTCCAGCCGGAGATCGCCGTCGGCGAGGGCGGCCGCGAGCGCGCCCAGCGGGCCGCCGGGCTCGGACCCGGCGAGGGCGGCGGGCTCCGGGAAGAGGTGGGTGAGGGTGCCGCAGGGGGCGTCGAGCGCCTTGCCGTACCGCTGCACGAGCCGCCCGGCCGCCTCGGTCCCCACCAGGGCCCGTACGGCGGGCTCCAGCGGGTCCACGGCGCCGGGCGAACGCAGTCCGGGCCGGGCGGCGACCAGCGGGGCGAGGCGTGGATCGGCGCCGAGGCGTTCGTCGACGGCGTACGGGTCGGCGTCGAGGTCGAACAGCCGCCGCAGCCGCTGCACGGCGGTCGTGAGGTCCCGGGGGTCGGTGAGGTGCAGCCGGGCGTCGAGCCAGCCGCCCGGATGCGTGCCGCCGCCCGCCCGCGGCTCCCGGGTGCGCTCGGCGACGGCGACGATCCCGGTGCCGTACGGCAGCCGCAGGGTGCGCCGGTAGGTACGGCCGCCCGTGCCGCCGGTCACCTCCTCGACCCCCGGCACGGCCTCGCGCGCGAGCTGGTCGAACACGGCGGCGGCCTGGTACGGGCCCCGGTAGGCGAGCCGCAGCGGGATGCCCGCCTGCGGGGCGGACCGGCGGGTGCCGCGCTCGCGCGGGGCGGCGGCCCGCACCTCGGTCGGTGTGGTGGCGTACACCTCCCGGACGGTGTCGTTGAACTGCCGGACGCTGGCGAAGCCGGACGCGAACGCGATCTCGGTGACCGGCAGGTCGGTGGTCTGCAGCAGCACGCGCGCGGTGTGCGCCCGCTGGGCGCGGGCCAGCGCCACGGGGCCGGCGCCCAGCTCGGCGGTGAGCTGCCGCTGCACCTGCCGGGCGCTGTAGCCGAGCCGCGCGGCGAGACCGGCGACGCCCTCCCGGTCCACTACGCCGTCGGCGATCAGCCGCATGGCCCGCCCGACGACGTCCGCGCGCACGTTCCACTCCGCGGATCCGGGCACGGCGTCCGGCCGGCACCGCCGGCAGGCCCGGAACCCGGAGCGCTGCGCGGCGGCGGCCGTCGGGTAGAACCGCACGTTGTGCCGCTTCGGCGTCACCGCCGGACAGCTCGGCCGGCAGTAGATGCCGGTCGTCTCGACGGCGAAGAAGAACGCCCCGTCGAACCGCCCGTCCCGGCTGCGCACCGCTTCGTACCTGGTGTCCTCGTCCATCACAGGTTCCAGTGTGACCCGCGCCCGACCGCCCGGCTGGCGGAAATCGGACGTACACCTGCCGCACCCCGCACCAGGCGGCCGACACGGCAGCCCCCACAGCCCGGCAAACCGACACGGCCCCCGACCGCCACGAGACAAGGCACCCTGGCCCGCAGGACGACCGCCCCGGCCCCGCAGGACGGAGCGGACCAGCCCCACAGGACAAGGCACCCCGGCCCCACAGGACAAGGCACCCCGGGCGCAGGACGAGGCACCCCGCTCCGTAGAACGTGGCGCCCCGACTCCGTTCGACTTGGCGCCCCGCCCCAACAGCACAAGGCAGACCGGCCGCGCAGCGCAGGGCACCCCGGCCCCGCAGGACGTGCCGCCCCGGCCCCGCAGGGCGGGGCGGGCCGGCCCTGTCGCTCTAGCCCCAGCGGCCCCGCTTCGCCTCCATCGCCGCCTTTCCCTGGGCCCCCCTCCTCTTCCAGTCCTTCTTCATCTCGGCCCGCAGGCGCGCGTCGGTCTTGGCCACGATCCACTGGTTCTCGCGCACCAGCTTCCGGTAGCTCTCCAGCCGCCGGGCGGACAGCTCCCCGTCCTCCAGGGCGGAGCGCACCGCGCAGCCCGGCTCGGACTCGTGGGCGCAGTCGTGGAAGCGGCAGCGCTCGGCGAACTCCTGGATCTCGGCGAACACCTGCCCGACCCCGCTCTCGGCGTCGTACAGGCCAACCCCTCGAAGCCCGGGGGTGTCGATGAGGACGCCCCCTGAGGGCAACGCGAGGAGGTTGCGGGTGGTCGTGGTGTGCCGTCCCTTGCCGTCGACGTCACGGGCGGCCCGTACGTCCATGACGTCCGCGCCGACGAGGGCGTTGGCCAGGGTGGACTTGCCCGCGCCGGACTGGCCGAGCAGCACGGACGTGCCGGAGCCGACGAGCGCGACGAGCGTGTCCAGCCCGTCGCCGTGCAGGGCACTGACGCCGAGCACGGGCACTCCGGGCGCGCTCGTCTCGACGTCCTGCACGAGGTGGGCCAGCGTGACCGGGTCCGGCACCAGGTCGGCCTTGGTGAGGACGACGACCGGCTGGGCCCCGGACTCCCAGGCGAGGGCGAGGAAGCGCTCGACCCGGCCGAGGTCGAGGTCGACCGCGAGGGACACGGCGACGACGGCGTGGTCGACGTTGGCGGCGAGGATCTGCCCCTCGGACCGCTTGGAGGAGGTCGAACGGACGAAGGAGGTACGGCGCGGCAGATACGTCCGTACGTAGCGTGGGTTGCCGCCGGGTTCGACGGCGACCCAGTCGCCGGTGCACACGACCCGCAGCGGGTCGTGCGGGGTGACGAAGGCGGTGTCGGCCCGTACGACGCCGTCGGCGGTGACGACGTCGCACTGACCACGGTCGACCCGCACGACCCGGCCGGGCAGGAGCCCCTGCCCGGCGTGGGGAGCGAACTCCGCTTCCCAGCCCTCGTCCCAGCCGTAGGGGGCCAGGGGGTGCGACGGAGCGGAAGAAGCCGAAAGAGAGGAGAGATTCAAGGGGAACCCTTCACAGGGCGGCCCCGGCCGCGCGCACTCACAGGCGCGAAGAAGAAGGAAGGGTCAGCCGGAGACCACGGAGGTGGAGTGGACGAACTTCTGGTTGCGGGCAGCGCCCATCACAGAGACAGCCATCGGTCACACCTCCCGTTTCTCACTCGGCAGACTGCAGCGGCTGACAGCCACTGCGTGAAGCGGCTCTCACCTTAGAGGCGTGCACACTCGGGCGCCACCGATTTCCTGGCAGAGTCACAGGCGGTGCTGGCCGAGGATCCGCATCAGGTTCCGCATGTCTTTCCGGCTCGCGCACGGGGCGGCGAGCGACACAATGAACTCGCCTTGTCTCCCCGGGCAGTGGTGGCAGTCGGGCATGCCTGGTCAGTCCCCCGCAGAGGGTCGCCCGTCTGTGTCATGATCGGCTCGACCAGCCGCAGGTAAGATCTCGAGCGCGTTGGCAGGCGGACGCACCAGGACCGCGGTCACTGCCTCGCGTCGGCGTGCGGCGGCACGAGCGCCAGCTCCCGCTCAGCCTCCCATCAGCCGGCTGCCCAGTGGTTGCGACAGCCGCGGGGCGCCTTTCTCGGTCATCACGCGGACAGCCCATTGCTCGTGCCGTCGAGGATGCCACCGACTACGCCGACCAGCCCCACCATCCATGAGGGACTGATGCTCCGTCTGCCGCCGCGGTCATCTGCTTCGGCGTGTGAGTCGTGTCAAAGCGTCGTCATACCCCAGGGCGTTCCCTGGCAGCAGCTCTTTCATCCTGGTGAAGAATTCCGTGCCGGACCGCTGGAGGGCGTCCACCAGTTCCCGTTCCTCGACGGAGACTGTTCGCTTGACGTCGTCGTATGTGAGTGACACGAGGACGATTCCGCCACCCAGGCGTTTGAACAACAAGCGGATCGGCTGATCCGGGAAGTATGTCGACGCCTCGTCCTCGTTCGCGATTTTCAGGACCATGTCGCCGATATAGGACCAGAGTTCATCCACATAATCCCAGAGCTCCTGATCGAGGATCCGAACGCCATTGATGGTCATATCGATAGCCCCCTCGACATACGACGGATCCGCAGGAGGGAGGCCGGCCACCGCCACGTCGATGAAAGATCCCGACTTGGTGCGCAGGTACGACGCAATCTCGATCATACAGCCAGCCTACTTCTCTAGCGTTCCGGGATAAAATTGACCGACGCGGCCGTTCTTGATGCCGAGGACATAGTCCACTCCGTTTACTCGCCCCTCGATCTGATACATGCCCATCGGGCCGCGCGAGACGAGCTTGTCCCGGTTCTGTTTCAGCGTCTCCGTGATGGCATCTTGCACATCCTGGACAGACATCTTTCCGTCGAGGAACGACTGCTTCGCCTTGACAGACCCATCCCAGTATTCAGGGTGATGTCTCTCAAGGACATGCGCCAATCCCTTCTTGTCAAGCACGAACTCGTTGTCACCGAACTGATACTTCCGGCTCTGCCAGCTCTTGAGCGCGTTCTCGACCTTGCATGTGAACAGACCCAGCGGATCCGACTCGCTCCCCGGGTTCCTGACATAGGCATGCGGGTTGGGACCAGGTAGAAGGCCCATTGGGTCCGACGTAAGATATCCGCCCGTACCGGGATCGTAGTAACGCAGTAGGTTGTAGTTGAGGCCTGTCTCCTCATCGGCGTACTGCCCAGGGAACCGCAGGCGACAATCTGCAGCCGCGTCAGAACCCAGGGCGGAGGAGAACTTGATGCCCCAGAGTGTGGTGCGGGACTGCCACGCAAGTTCAGCGGAGGGAGAGACCAGTTCCATGGGCGTACCGACGGCGTCCGTGATCACAGCATAGAAGCGTGGCCTCATGTCGAGGCCGGTCTCCTCGGCCAGTCGTGCGAGGAACGAAGTTTCCACCGACGACGCCCGCCGGTCAGTCTGCGCAACCGGGCGATGGGTACCTGGCTCATAGTCCCAGGTGGTAATGCAGCCGTCCGGACCGATCTGTTCCGCAAGGCGAGTGTCGTCCCACGAGAAGTCGATGCGATCCGCTGCTGAACCGTCCTGACCGACACAATGTTTGGAGATGCGCCGACCCATCGGGTCATAGTGGTAGAGCCAGCGGTCGCCGTCAGGTGTGACTACCTCTTTTAGCCGGTCCTCGCCATCCCATGCGTACGTCCAGGAGCGCTTCTGCCCGTTGAGGAGCCTGCACATCCGGCGGACGAGGCGACCCTGTGCGTCGTGCTCGAACGTCGTACGTCCCACCCGACGGACGAGTGTGCCCTCGAACTTGCGCCCGCCTTCTGAGTCGTGGCCGGGGACCGATGCTCGGAGCAGGTTGCCGGTCGCATCGTAAGCATAGGTTTCGGTCCATCCGTGTGCCCGCACGCCCGTGACCCGGCCCACGGCGTCCAGATCGTACCGACGCATGCCGGAGGTCAGGTCGCGGATCTCCGTGAGGTGCCCGTCGGCCCGGTAGGCGTACGTGCGGTGCTGGAGGAGGCGGTCCGGCCCCGCACCTGGCAGAGCCGACACCAATGATTGCTCACCTAGCCGCCCGGTCGCGCTCCAACTCTGGGTCAGCCTCACCGCCTCACCCAACCGTCGCTCGGTTTCGCGGCCTGCCTCGTCGTAGGTGAAGGTAATCGAGCCTGTTGCGGAGCGCAGCAGGACCGGGTGTCCGGCCGCGTTGTACGTCCATTCCGACACCAGGCCGGAAGGTGTCACGCGGCGGGTACGGCGGCCGATGGCGTCGTACTCGAAAATCGATCGTCGGCTGTTGACTGTCTCCGACAGGATTCGCCCCAGCGCGTCCCGCACGAACTCCACTTCGGCATCCGTGTTGGCCGCACGTCGGAGCCCGCCGTCCAGCCCGTATTCGTACGTCGTGATGTCACCGGAGTCGTCTTGCCGAGTCGTGACCCGACCACAAGAGTCCAGCGTGAAGCGCATGACCTCACCGGTGCCGTTGGTCCGGGCGATCAGTTCTCCCGCAGCATTGTGTGCGTACGTCAACGTGCGCCCGTTGAAGTCCGTCTCCGCGATCAGCCGGCCGGCCTCGTCGTAGATGTATGACCAGGTCTGCCCGTCGGGCTTGGCAACCCCGGTCAGGCGCAGTTCGGTGTCGTACGTGAATGCATACCGGGTGCCGTCCGGGTCAGTGCGGGTAGCCGGGAGGTCGAAGGGCGCCACTGTCTGACAGGTGGTGTTACCTGCTGGATCGGTATGGGCGACGAGGTTGCCCTCGGCGTCCCACGTCCACGACTCTTGGGTGCCGTCAGACTGTTTCCGCCAGGACGGCTTGCCCTCCGTTGTCCAGTCCAGACGGATGACGTGGCCGAGTGGGTCGGTCACCTCGACGACCCGTCCGAAGGGATCGCGGCGGATTGTCGTGGTGTGGCCGAGTTCGTCCGTCAGGGCGAGGGGTAGGCCCGCAGTGTCATAGCCTACGATGCGGGTGTGACCTAGGGAGTTGGTGATCGCCGTCGTACGACCCTTGTCATCAACGTCGTAGCGGGTCTCGGCGCCAAGCGGGTCAACGGTCTTCAGCAGGTTTCCCCGCTCGTCATAGGTGTGCTGCCAGACAGCGCCCCCTGGCTCGACCACCTCAGTTGGCAGTCCGAGGGTGTTGTAGGCGGCCCGGGCCACCGTGCCATCAGGCTGGGCGAGTTCGACCAGGTTCCCGGCGTGGTCGTAGGCGTAGCCGGTGGTGTGGCCGCGGGGATCGGTGACCGTCAGCGGCTTGTCGCCGTACGCGTCCCACTCCGTACGGGTCACATACCCGAGCGGATCCGTCTCCTCCACCACCAGCCCCTCGGCGTTGTACCGGTGGACCGAGACGTGCCCCTGCGAGTCCGTGTAGGTCGTCGTGCGGGCGGTGTCGTCGTAGGTCAGGGTGCCGGAGAGGATGCCGTCGATGCCCTCGGTGCGGACAACGCGGCCGCGTTCGTCGTAGACATAGGAGAACCAGGTGCCGTTGCGGTCGGTCCAGCGGGTGACTCGGCCTTCGGAGTCGTAGGTGAAGCGCAGGGGTTTGCCGCTGGAGTTGGTGATCTCGGTGAGGTTGCCGGACGGGTCGTAGCCGTAGCGCATGACGACCGTGCCCTCGTCGGGCGTGGTGCCGGGGTGGTAGCGGGACGGCGGCTCGTCCAGGAGGCGCAGGGCCGTGATGCGTGGACCCTGGGTGTCGACGGCTACGTAGTATCCGCCGGAGTGGCGGATGCCGAACGGGACGCCGTTTTCGTCGCGTTCGACGTCGATGCGGTTCCCGTTGCGGTCTGACCAGGAATCAAGGGCCAAGTGGAACACGCCGAAGGATGGTGACGGAACCGGGGCGGCGAAGGTGCGGACAACACCCGTCGACGGGTCGGTGACCGTCATGGCGCCGTCCGGCTTCCCGTCCCATTCCAGCGGCCAGCGAGCGCCCTTGGCCGGCATCGTCGGCACGCCCGGCTCCGGCACCGGGTACACCAGGCGCATGCCGTCAGACGCGGCGAAGACGACGCCTTCGCCGTCGATCTGGAGGCACTCGTCCAGGGTGGAGATCCAGGTCGTACCGAAGCAGACACCACCCCGGTACGAGGACAGGTGAGTGCGCGTGAACTCGAAGGGGAGCGCAGCCGGCAGGGTCAGGTCTGTCTGCGTCATCAGCATGGCGCCGGTCGCCACGTCGATGGGCTCGCCCACGCACGGGGTGCTGTCGGCGTTGCGGGCCGCCGGGCCCAGATCAACGAGGTCCGGGCGGAGGGAGGGCGTGCGTAGCAGCGTCGGGGTGGTGTCGGCGAGGCCGCCTTCCATGCTCGCCTTCAGCAGGCCACCGCCCGCTCCCAGGGCTCCGCCGAAGATCATGCCGTCCCTGGCGGCCTGGTTGACCTCGTCCAGGCTGAAGCCGTGCTGCAGGCCGGTCACCATCTGCAGGGGCTGGGCCACGGCGAGGTCGACGGTGACCGACTCGACGCCACCGAACGCTGCGGCGACGAAGGCGCCTCCGATGATGTCGGCCACGACGGCGGTGACCCCGACGCCGATCGTGGCGCCGAACTCGATGACCGCGTCGGCCGCCGCTGCCGCCGCACCCGAGGCGATGCCCGCGGTCATGATGGCCAGCGCCACACCACCCGCGATCACGGCCGCGTCGATGGCGATCCGCGTCCACAGTTTGTTGATCGCGTCGTCGATGGCGTCGGCGAACTTGTCCAGCGCGCTCGCCATCTCCCGCGACGACTTCGCGAGGTCGCTCAGCCAGCCGCCGTCCTGGTCCTTGGCATAGCGTCCCCAGAACTTGCGGAACGCCTCGATCGACTCACCCGTGTTGTTGTGGATGATGCCGGACGCGCTGCGGTGCACAGGGGACCGGACATCATCCACGGAGTCGGCGAACGCACTCCACGCTTTCGTTGCGGCGCGCAACTTGCCGGAGTCGGCCTCGGGCCACCACAGACCCATGTCCAGAAGGATGTGGCGAGCCTTGCTCTCAATGCTCACCGGTACCGTCGCTCTGCTGGTCGGTCTGCACTTCCGTGAACATGCCGGCGACGAGCTTGTCGTTGTCCACGTGCCCGTCGGACATGTCCACCATCGCCTCGTGAATGCTCGTCAGCCCGAGCACCAGGATGCCCGCCGCGCTCTCGATCGACTTCTGGTGCGGCTTGTAGACTCCGCCGAACTGGTTACCCTGATCGTCATGGCCCCAAGGCTCGCCGAGGCCGTCCAGGGTCTTGATGAGAGTGGTCAGGGCCTTGCTCAGATCGATGGCGCCCTGCTGGAAGGCCGGTGCCGCCGCCTTGATGTCAGCGGTCTTGATGTCCAGCACCTTGCCCGGAACGTTGCCGTCACCCATTGCTGTCGTCTCCCCCGGTCCGCAAGCGCGGATTCCGACCCTAGAGGAGACACGTCAAGGAAACACCATGCCAACGTCACGCACTGGCAGTGCGATGATGGCGAGAACGCTATCGACCAGGTCGAGTTCGCCCCCTTCAGAAGGCCTCGTCGAGCAGCGTCTCGTGCGCGCCGGGCGTCGAATCGTCCGGCAGTGCTGCCATCAACACGACGCGACAGGGATTGCGTTGCGGAGGCGTCTGGACCAAGACGTCTTCAGCGAGCCGCAGCTCGTCCCCGCGCCGGTCTCGCCCGCCGCGACGCTCAGCCCGCCGGGCGCCGTTCCCAACCTATAGTTGACGACGCATTGGTCGGCACGCGTCGAACCACCGGGCGGGCCGGGTGACTTGAGCGCGGGTTTCCGGGGTGTGGTCGGGGCAGGGTGAGGAGAACGGATGACGGGGTGGGTCGCGCGATCCGCCACAGGAGCGGACACCAGGGCCTCACAGGCAGGCCCCCGGGTCACGCACCGGGCATGGCTTCCGCAACCGGGCGCCGCGCATCGACCGGCTCGCCGGGAGTCACGTCGCTCCTGCGCTACCGCGCCACGCGGACCTGCGGCGGTCCCGGGCGGAGGGGAACGAGGATGCAGCCGATCGTGAGGAAGGGCCGTCGGCGACCGCAGTGGCCGCCACGCTGGATCGGCACGGTCAGGGAAGAGCTCGCCATACGCCGCGAAACCCATGCGGCCGCGCGGCAGATCCGCAAGGACCTGGGTCTTTCGAGCGTCCAAAGCATCGACGGCCTGGTGGAGTTGGTCGCCGAACGGCGCGGCAACCCCATCTCTGTACTGTACATCGACATGCCGCCCACGGTGAGCGCGTTCTCTCTGGCCACGCCGGACCGGGACTACATCGCGGTGGACGAGTTCGCCAGTGAGCTCACCCAGGTGAACTCCATCGCCCACGAACTGGGTCACTTCCTCTTCGACAGGGCGGAGGACGTCAGGGTGCCCGTCGGAGCCGACGGCGGCAGCCCGCTGTCGAGGGAACTGGCCGTTCAGCTCACCCCGGCGCTGAACCCCGACACGGTCACCGCCTTCTTCCAGCGCTCCCACTACGACTCACCGGTCGAGCGGAAGGTCGAGGCCTTCGCCACAGTGGCGCTGGACCGCAAGATCGCGCTCCTGGAGTCCGACGCCCAGGGCTTCGCCTTCAGCTTCACCCACCGGAGGACCGGTGTCTGAGAGCAGCGCGACCACGGTCTACCTGGTCATCGCCTCCCTCCACCTGACCATCGCCGCCTGGAAGGCCTCGGCGTTCGTACGCTCCCCCTCCTTCGGGCTGGGGCTGCAGGTCGCCACCCACGGACTGGGCGGCATCGTCTACGTGGTCGCCTCTCCCTTCGGGTACCGGAGCCTCGGTTCGGCGTCCGGTCAACCGTGGCTCCCCACGCTGCCCATCTACCTGGGCATCCTGCTGTGTTTCGGGACGCAGCACCTGCTGACGATCGTGTGGACCCCGTCCCGGTCGGACCGGCCCCGGCGGGTGCGGCGGCGGATCGCGGCCTGGGCGGTCGCCTACGCCGTCGCCTTCGCGGTCATGGTCGTCGCGTTCCTGACCACGGATCTCGGCGGAGCGGCCGATCCGCTCAAGTTCAACACCGCGGAGGTGAGCCATCCGCAGGTGCAGGTCTTCCTCGCGGTGTTCCTGACCATGCTCACCTGCGGAACCGTGCACACCTGGCGTCGCACGCGACGTGCGCGCGCCGACGACAAGGCGATCATGCACTCCGTCCGCTGGTACGGGCGCAGCATGCTCGTGACGTCCGGGTACGTGCTGTGTTCGGCGCCGGCCGCGGCGGCCGCCGCGCTCGGTCACCACCAACTCGACGACGTGGGGGTGCTGGGCTCCGCCTTCGGAGTCGTGGGATCCATCATGACGTGCTACGGGGTCTCCGGAGCGGCGTTGAGCAAGTGGCTCGGCGAACGCCGGGACATCGCGGTGCTGCAACCGCTGTGGGACCTCGTCGTCGCGGGGGTCGACCAGGAGCTGTCCCTGGGCTCGGGGCAGCGCCGGCCGGAGCGCTGCGACCCCCAGGCATCGGCCGGTCCCGAGCAGTCCAAGCCGAATCGCGTGTTCAACGTCCGGTGGACTCTTCACCGGCGGGTGATCGAGATCCTCGACGGCATCCGGCAGCTGGAACGGCGCGCCTGGATCAGCGACTTGCCGGCCCGGGCGGTCGCGGACCTGCACGGCGAGGCCATGCGGACCGACGCCCTGCGAAGCCGTCTGGGCCTGGGCAGGAAGGGACTTGCTCCCCACGAGCTCGAAGCCGCCACCACGGCCGCGGTCCTGCGTGACGCGGTCGAGCGCCTCCAGGCGGCGGGCGCCGGCGACGCGGCACCGGCCGCTTCCGCCGGGCCGGTGCTGTTCGCCCCGGGCAAGAACACACCCGCCGCCCAGGAGAGGATCCGCCTGGTGCGCGTGGCGCGGGCGCTCCGCTCCACCCTGGTGGACTCGTCGCTGCAGGTGGTGCGCACGGCCCGGGAGGGCGAAGGGACGCCCCGGACCCGCGCGGCGGCAGGATAGTGTCCCGAGCGGTCGCTCGTCCCAGCGGCATTCGAACGGAGCTGAGCCGTCCCGGGCTCGGAGGGGAGCCCCGTGCAGCGGGCAGTCGTGCTTGGTGGGAGCTACGCGGGCCTGTTGGCGGCCCGTGTGCTGAGCGACTTCGCCGAGGAGGTCGTCGTCGTGGAACCCGACCTCCTCGACGGTGAGGGAACCGGCTCGGGCGCACCGCACCGGCACCAGTTGCACGCCCTGCTCGCGATGGGGCACTCGCAGCTGGAGCGCTGGTTCCCCGGCATCACCGGGGAGATGACCGCGGGGGGTGCCCTGGTCGGCAGCGGCCGAGCCGTACGGTTCTACGTCGACGGCAGGCCGCGTCCGCCCCTGGACGACGTCGAAATGCTCGGCGCCACCCGCCCGTTCATCGAGCGCGCCGTACGACGGCGCACCCGGGACCTGGCCGACGTGCGTTTCCTCGCCGGGCGCGGGCGAGGGCTCCTGGTGCGGGGCGGCCGCGTGTGCGGCGTCCGCTTCGCCCCGGCCGGACACGAGCAGGAGGAGACGCTCGCCGCCGACCTCGTCGTCGACGCCATGGGCAGGTCGAGCCGCCTGGGCGCGTGGCTCGGCCAGGAGGGGTGGCCCGTGCCGCCCGTGGAGCGGATGCGGATCGACCTCGGCTACGCCACGGCCTCGTTCGGCCGGGGCGGCGAACTGCCGGGGACGGTGATCGCGCACTCCTCCCCGGGACCCGACAGCGGCTACCGGCCCGAGCGCTGCGAACCCGGGGCTCTGGCGGCGGTCGAGGACGACCGGTGGACGGTCGTCCTCGCCGGTTACGCCGGTCACCGGCCCACCAGCGACCCGGGGGAGTTCGTCGCCAGGATGCGACGGTGCGTCGCCCCGCTGCGGGAGGTCGCCGAGCACTGCGCGCTCCAGGGCGAGGTCGGCACGTTCCATTTCGGTGAGAGCCGGCGACGCCTGTTCCGCGCGGCGGGTCGCTTCCCGGGCGGACTGGTCGCGGCGGGCGATTCCATCGCCTCCGTCAACCCGGTCTACGGGCAGGGGCTCACCCTCGCGGCCCTGCAGGCCGGCGCGCTCGCCTCGTACCTGCGTTCCGGCGCCTCCCCGCACGCTCCGGCCTGGGACTACTTCCGTCGCGCTGACGTCTTCACCGACGCGGGGTGGAAGCTGTCGACGACCGCCGACCTGGCCCAGCCCCATGTCACCGGCCCCTACCCGCGCGGCTATCCCCTGATCCGCTGGGTGGGCGACAAGATCACACAGGCATCGGTGCGGGATCCCGAGATCAACCGCGCCTACATGGACGTCGTCCACATGCGGCGGCATCCGCGGTCCCTCACCCGCGCCCGTGTCCTGCTGCGCACGGCCCGCGTCCTCCTGGACGGCTGACCGTCCGTGCCCGTACCGGAACCACCAACCGAAGGAGAGCAGTGCCCCGATGGTCCGCCGCCCTGACCGAGGCCGGCATCACTGACCCGACACTGCGGCGAGCCTACGACGCCCAGCGCGACCTGGTACGGAAGTTCGCCCTCCACCAGTACCTCGCCACCAGGCTGCTGCTCCCCGCGGAGCTCCACGCGCCCGTCGTCGCCATGGTCGCCTTCATGCACGAGACCGACGAGCGGATCGACGCCGGAGAGGTCGACACCCGCAAGGAGGCGCTGAGTTCATGGACGAGTGAGGTCGGGGCGGCGCTGGACGCCGTCCACGGCCCCGGGGCCTCCGCGTCCACGCTGCTGCGGGCGCTCGCCGACACCGCGCGCCGGTACCCGCACACGGCCGCGCGCGTGCAGGACTTCCTGGACGGGGCGCCCGTCGAGGCCGAATGGACCGGCTTCGACGGCGAGGCCGACTACCAGGCCTACATCGACGCATACTCGCTGCCCGCCCTGATGCTCACCGCGTCGCTGCTCGCCCCGGCGCCGAAGGCGGGTGTGGACGCGGCGTTCCACCAGGGGTGCCGGGCGCTGATCGAGGGGTGGCAGCGCGTCGACTTCCTGGCCGATCTCGCCGAGGACGCCGAGCAGGGCCGCATCGGCATCCCACGCGAGGAACTGGACCGGTACGGACTGACCGTCGAGGACCTGCGCGGCAAGTCGCAGGCGTGCGTTCCCGCGCTGGGGCGGCTGGTCGGCGCGCAGGCCGGTCTCGCCGAGACCTCGCTCGCCGCCTGCCGGGGGCTGCCCGACCTGGTCGACCCGCCCTACCGGCCGTTCCTGCGCGCCCTGATCTCCCTTCAGGTCCTCCAACTCCAGGCCGTGCGACGCAAGGGAGGCGCCCTCCTGCACGGCGGGGCGCGCCCGTCGATCCCGGCCGCCCTCCGCGTGCTGGCGCGGGAGTACCGCGCCGCGCGAGGCGTGCGGCGCGCGTCGAGGTGACGGACGGTCTCCCCCCGGCCGGCCGGGCGAGGCGAGGCCGCGGACCGCGTGGGGAGGCCGCCGTCAGTCGTCGTGCTTGGCCAGGCCCACCGCGCTCCTGAGGATGCCCATCACGCTCCTGCGGTGTCTGGGCGGCAACAGGCGCATCGTGGCGGCGAGTTCGCTGAGTTCGGGGTCCTCGTCGCCACCGGCCGCGGCCGCCGGCTCCTGGGAGGCGCGCTGGGCCGTTTCGACGACCTGGTGGATCGCGGCCTGCAACTGCCGTGACAGCTGGTCGCTGCCGGCCGACACGCTTCCCCGCAGAGCCACGCGCTCCACCCGCCGGCCCTTGAGTTCGGCGATCAGCCGCGCCTGCTCCAGGACGGGCTCAAGAGCCGTCAGGAGTGCGGTCCTCGGGCCCAGCGTGAAGAAGCCCGGGGCGCCGAAGAACTCCGCCAGGTCCTTGCTGACGTCGAATCCCGGGTTGCGCGAGCCGTTCAAAAGGTTGGTGATCGTCGACTTGGCGACACCGACGGCGTCGGCGACCTCCTGGAACGTGTGCTTGCGCCCGTTCTCCTTGAGCCTGGTGTCCAGGAGGAACCGCAGGCGGTCCTTGAAGGGCGGGTCGACCTCGTCGGGGGTGACGGGGTCCCCTGCGAAGAGTTTGCGGACCGTCGTCTCGGCGATGCCCGTTTCGTGGGTGAGCCGTTCGAAGTTGATCACCTCGACGGTGTGGCCCAGTTCCTCGAGCTCCGCCTTGATCGATGCCAGGGCCGCCGCGACCTCCTCCACCCCGGTGGTGTTCTCCATAAACAGGCGGTCTCCTGCTTCGTCGTCGGTAAACCCGCGCGGGCGGCGCACTGAAGGTTAGCGCTCGAAGGACGCACCCCGCACCAGTGGGGCTACATTTGTAGCCCATCCAGGGATCACGATAGATGCCCCAGGCGCCAATTGACATCCGCGAGTGGGTGCAGCATGATCCCTGTTCGTGATGGAGCGCCGACCGGCGGAGAGGTACGGCCCCCCAACACGCCGGCCACAGCCGTTCCATGTCACAGACCCGTAAGGCGCCGCGCAGACCCGGTCACCCACGGCCCGGACGGCCGAGTCCCGGGCGCCGGCCCCTGAAGCTCCGACGGTCACACCGCCACAGGGGAGCGGTGTGGCCGTCGGATCGGCCCGCTGCACGACCCGTCCGTCCGTGGCGGCTGCCGTCCCGTCAGCCCCTGGCGCAGGGCGCCCCGTTGAGCGTGAAGGCGTACGGCGCGCGGTTGCCGCCCTGCCAGGTGCCGACGAAGCCGAAGGAGAGGCTGCCGTGCGCGGGGACGGCGCGGTTGTAGTCGGCCGCGTCGGCGGTGACGCGGGAGCCGTTCTGGTGGACGGTGGCGTCCCACATCTGGCCGACCCGCTGCCCGTCGGGGAAGGACCAGGCGATCTGCCAGTCGGCGAGGGGCCGTTCGGTGGTGACGGTGACGGTGGCCTGGAAGCCGTCGTCCCACTCGTCGGTCCGCTCGTAGTCGACCCGGCAGGAGGCCGCCCCGGTGGTGGCGGGGGCGCTGGTGCGGGTGGTCCCGTGCGAGCCGGAGGGCGTGGCCGAGGGCGTGGCGGAGGGCTCGGCGGAGGAGGCGCCCTGGGGTTCGGGATCGGGCTCCTTGCCGCCGGGGTCCCGGGGCGCGGTCGCGGAGGGCGAGGGGACGGGCGAGGTCGCCGGTGAGCGGCCGGCCGTGGTGCGGGAGGCGGTGGGGTCGGCCACGGGCCGGCGGTCGTCGCGGATGGCGGCGGTGTCGTCGCCCGAACCGCCGAACGGCATCATCGACACGCCGAGCGCGAGCGCCGACAGCAGCACGGCGGTGGCCAGCAGCCCTCCACGCAGGACACGGCTGCGGCCCGCGTCCTCCTCGGGGCCCGCGGTGTCGGCGGCGCCGGGGCGGCCCCCGCCGAGCCGGACCTCGGTGGCGCGGCGGCGGCGCTCCAGATAGGCCAGGCCGCCCCAGCCGATCACCCCGCCGGCCACGGCGGCGGGCAGTCCGCCGCCGTGCGGCCGCAGACAGGCGGCGGCCTCGGCGCAGCGCACGCAGGTGGCGAGGTGACGGGAGAGGTCGTCGGGGGTGCCGGCGGTGGGCGAGCGGGTGACGGCGTCCAGCAGCCGGGCGTAGGAGCGGCACTGCGCGTCCATCGGGGTGTCGAGATGGGCGCGGTGGCAGCGGTCCCGGAACAGGGTGCGGACCTGGTCGAGTTCGTCGGCGACGGTGGCCGGGTCGAGGCCGAGCCGGCGGGCGACCGTGGGCAGGGGCAGCGCCTCCACCTCGGCGAGCCACAGCAGCGAGGCGTCCGGCTCCTGCATGTCCCTGAGGCCGCGCAGTGCGATCGGGCGCCGCAGCGGCGGGCCGGAGAAGCGCGCCGCGCTGCCGGAGTTGAGCCACAGCCTGAGGTCGGGGTCGAGCTTGTGCCCCTGCCCGTCGGCCTCCCAGGCGGCGGCGGTGGCGCGGACGGCGGTGAGCAGGGCGGGGATCGCCGGCAGCCGGGCGGTGCGGCGGCCCGCGCCGCGCACATGGGTACGCGCGGCGGCGCGGATCTCACGCATGCCGAGCGTGAACGCCTCCGTGGCCAGCTGATGGGCCGTCAGGGACCCGGAGGTGCACAGGTCCGCGTACGAGAGCACCGCGTCCCAGGCCTCCGAGAACAGCGCGGCCTCGGTGTCGTCCTGAGGAATCGGCAGGTCGGGCATGGGACTCCTGCATCACGCGCGAGGGCAACTCACCATAGGGAAAACAGAGTTGAAGGGAACCTCGCGGCAGAGCACAGAGCTTTTCACGCCCTCGCCACAACTGACAAGCGCCCTGTTCACATCCGGTTACGCATCGTGGCGGAGCGGATGCGCGCGGCACCGGGGTCCACAACTCCGTCTTCTGTTACGGATACCGGAGCCGTTCGACTCACCCACCCCGCCGGCCGCCCGCGCGGGATCACACCTCGGCCGGCTCCTCCTCGGGCAGGCTGTCCATGAAGGAGCTGACGGAGAAGACCGCGCGGCCGGGTCCGGGCGGCCCGTATCCGGGCGGGGAGGAGAGTCCGAAGTCCTCCATCGTCTGCCGGTAGGCCTGGAGCAGCCGGATGTGGTACTCCAGCGGCGCGCCCTGCGGGTTGGCCTTGCCGAGCGGGGTCGTGGGCTCCGGGCACCAGGTGGTGAAGCGGGGCGTGATGCCGTGCGACATGAAGAAGCGCAGGCCCTCGGTGGTGGAGGCGATCGCCTCGTCGACGGTGGTGAAGCCGAACGGCTCGGCCATCTCCACGCCCGCGACGAAGTTGGGGATCACGTTGCGGGCGCCGAAGATCTCCGCGGAGTCGAGGATCCGCCGGTGCCACTCGTCGCGGCCGACGTAGCGCTCCTTGCCGGGGCAGTACAGCTCGAACAGGCGGCGGTCCCACACCTCGAAGTTGGGGTGGTAGATCTGCACGCCGTAGTCCTTGAACCGCTGCACGTCGTCCTTGGGCAGCGCCTGGGCGACGACCTTGCCGATCCAGCGGCCCGGGAAGCGCTCCTCGATGGCCTTGGCGTAGTGGCCGTAGAAGTCGGCCTCGTCCCGGCCGGCGACGGTCTTGGTGATGGCGCCGCCGGTGAGGGTGTAGGCGGTGGACGCCTTCTGGGTGTCGTACCGGTCGATGATCTCCAGGGCCTCCAGCACCTCCTCGACGTCCTTCACACCGGTGTACGGCCGGCCCGCCGCCTTGTGCTGGCGCCAGTTGTGGTTGATGTCGCAGTACTGGCACTCCTCCTTGGCGCCGAAGTACTGGCAGACCCGGAAGACGGTCAGGTAGATGAGGTAGCCCCACTGGATGGTCGGGGCGACCTCCATCACGGACTTCCCGTTGGACAGGGTGTGCCGGTAGTACTCGGGCATCGGCGGCACACCGACGTCCGCGATCCGCTTGCCGTCGAGGTAGAGGCCGAGCAGCCCCTCGCCGTCGGCGGCGACCCGGTACGGCGAGGTGGGGTTCACCCGTACGGAGACGACCGTGCGGCGCAGGTCGTACGGGCCGCCCGTGAGGATGATCTCCTCCGGTGGCCGGCGCAGCGCGGCCTCGCCCAGTTCGGGCAGGGTGCCGTGGTCGAAGGAGAAGATGAAGTAGGACTTCGGCTTGACCTCGCCGCCCTCGTTGTCACTGAGGGCGGAGGGGTCGAAGGCCACCCCGCCCCGGAGCAGGTCCTCCTTGAAGACCGCCTCCCGCGGCACATGCGGGAACCGCTCCATCAGATCCTCGACCAGCGCGGTGCGACTGCCCATCCGTATGTCTCCTCCCGGCTCAGGCGTTCGCCTCTCACCGTATGCCCCCACCACGGGCTCAGCCGTGCCGGGTCCCCGCACGGCGCCCGATGTGTTCCGGTACGGCGGTGCCGGGGCCCAGCGCCGGGTCCGGCTCGGGCTCGCCCCAGGCGGAGACGAGCGGCAGCACCCCGGCCCACAGGCCGAGGGCGGCGTCGGGGCCGTCGCCGTCGTCCGGGGCGCCGGTGCGGATCTTGACGGAGGCCTCCTCCAGGGACAGCGCGAGGAGGGTGGTGGCGGCCAGTTCCCTGCGGTCGGGGCGGCGGGCGTACGACCACTGCCCCGGCGCGGAGTGCTCGGTGAGCAGGCGCAGGCCCGTCAGCTTCTCCTCCGGGTCGGTGACCCTGCGGGGCGTGCCGTGGATCATCGCGCTGCGGTAGTTCACGCCGTGCTCGAACACGGACCGGGCGAGCACGAGACCGTCGACGTGCGTGACCGTCACGCACACGGGCGCGTCCCCGGCGAGGCTGCGGCTGGCCACGGAACCGTGCAGGTACAGCCACTGCTCGTCGCGCCCGTACACCGTGGGCACGACCACCGGCCGCCCCTCGGCCACGACACCGAGATGGCAGACGAACCCGGCGTCGAGAATCGCCTCCAGCTCCGCACGCTCCACGCTCCCCTGCTCGCGCAGGCGGCGGTGACGGGTGCGGTCGGTGACCGGGAGCCGGGCGGGGAGCGGATGCGAGGTCATGACCGGAACGGTATCGATATCGCGAAGAAACAGCCATCGCATAAGCGGATATCATTGCGAAACGTCGATCGAACGACGAAATCCGCAGTCGACGGCGTTCTCAGGCCACTCGCTCCAGCTCCGCGGGGTCCACGGCGTGCAGGAGACCGGCGCCGGAGGCGAGGCGTTCGGCCTCCTCGACGACCGTGCGGCCGAGGCGGGCCAGTTCGTTGCCCTGGGAGCCGGCGAGGTGCGGGGTGACGAAGGCGCCCGGCAGGTCGAGGAGGGGGGAGCCGGCGGGCAGCGGCTCGGGGTCGGTGACGTCCAGGACGGCCTTCAGGCGCCCGGCGCGCAGTTGTCGGATCAGCGCCTCGTGGTCGACCAGGGCGCCGCGCGCGGTGTTGACGAGCACGGAACCGTCGGGCATCAGGGCGAGTTCGCGCGCCCCGATCAGATGCCGGGTCTCGGCGGTGTGCGGGGCGTGCAGGGTGACGATGTCGCTGGTGCCGAGCAGCTCGTCCAGCGGCAGCAGGGGCACGCCGAGCCGGGCCGCCCCCGCCGCGTCGACGTAGGGGTCGGCGAGCGTGACCGCGAGGTCGAAGGGCCGCAGGAGTTCGATCAGCCGGCGGCCGACGCGGGAGGCGCCGACGACACCCACCCGGCGGCCGTGGTTGCCGACGCCGGGGACGAGGTCGCCGTAGGGGTGGACGCGGCGGGCGCGCAGCAGGTCGCGGGAGGCGAGGGCGTCCTTGCCGGCGAGCAGGATCATGGCCAGCGTGTACTCGGCGACGGGCAGCGCGTTGGCGGCGGCCGCCGAGGAGACGGCGATGCCGCGCCGCCAGACCTCGGGGGTGGCGAAGCCCTTGACCGAGCCGGCCGCGTGCAGCACGGCGCGCAGGCGCGGCGCGGCGTCCAGGGCGGCGGCGTCCAGGCGGGGGCAGCCCCAGCCGGTGATCAGGACCTCGGTGCGGGCCAGGGCCTCGCGCGCCCGGGGTCCGGTGAGGTCGTGCGCCACCAGGGTGGGATCGATTTCCACGCACGCGCGCAGCCGGGCGAGCAGTTCCGGCGGGAAAAGGTGCGGGACATTCCGGGCAGTCATGGCGAAAAGCGCCTGGGGACGCTCGGGCAAGGAGGTGGCCTTCCGGCTCGGTGACGCGACGGCAGCAACCGCTCTCCACGGTAGGCCGCGCCGAATGAGAGGGTCAACGGACACGCACTCTCCCGGAGGGACGCACGGATGACAGGGACGGCCGACACCGCTGGGGCGCTCACCAACTGGGCGCGGACCGTCGCCTACGCGGCGAAGGAGTACCACCGCCCGGGCACGCTCGACGCGCTCAGGGCCCTGGTGGCGGGCGCCCCGCGGGTGCGGGTGCTGGGCAGCGGCCACTCCTTCAACCGGATCGCGGATCCGGGCGCGGACGGCGTGCTGCTGTCCACGGCGGGCCTGCCGCCGGTGATCGAGGTCGACACGGCGGCCCGTGCGGTACGGGTGTCGGGCGGGGTCCGGTACGCCGAGCTCGCGCGGGCGGTCCACGGGCACGGGCTCGCGCTGGCCAACATGGCCTCGCTGCCGCACATCTCGGTGGCCGGCTCGGTGGCGACCGGCACCCACGGTTCGGGGTCGGCAACGGCCCGCTGGCCGCCGCCGTGCGGGAGGTGGAGCTGGTCGTCGCGGACGGTTCGACGGAGACGATCGCCCGGGGCGACGCGCGCTTCGACGGCGCGGTGACCTCGCTCGGCGCGCTCGGTGTCGTCACCGCGCTCACCCTCGACCTGGAGCCGGCGTTCGGGGTGGCGCAGCACGTGTTCACCGAACTCCCGCTCGAAGGACTGGACTTCGCCGCCGTGGCGGCCGCCGGGTACAGCGTGAGCCTGTTCACCGACTGGCGGCGGCCGGGCTTTCGCCAGGTGTGGGTCAAACGGCGCACCGACCGGCCCGCGGTGGACTTCCCGTGGGCCGAGCCCGCCGCCGGCCCGCTGCACCCGGTGCCGGGCATGCCCGCGGCCAACTGCACCGAGCAGTTGGGCGTCCCGGGCCCGTGGCACGAGCGGCTGCCGCACTTCCGGGCGGAGTTCACACCGAGCAGCGGGGAGGAGATCCAGTCGGAGTACCTGCTGCCCCGCCCGGCGGCCGTTGAGGCGCTGCACGCGGTCGACGCCGTGCGGGAGACGGTCGCCGGGGTGCTGCAGACCTGCGAGGTGCGCACGGTCGCGGCGGACGCGCAGTGGCTCAGCCCGGCCCACGCGCGGGACTCGGTCGCGCTGCACTTCACCTGGGTACGGGACGAGGCGGCCGTGCTGCCGGTGCTGCGCCGGCTGGAGGAGGCGCTGGAACCTTTCGCGCCGCGCCCGCACTGGGGGAAGGTGTACGGCGTCCCGTCGGCGGTCCTGCGCGAGCGCTACGACCGCCTCGCCGACTTCCGTGCCCTGGCCCGTTCCCTCGACCCCGCGGGCAAGTTCACCAACGCCTTCGTCCGCGACCTCCTCGGCGGCTGACGGGCGGGACAGGACGCCGGACTTCCTCCAGCCCCTTTCCTAAGCCCTTGTCGAAAGCCGCTCCCAGCCCATAGCCTGACGCCCGCGCCGGTGCCCATGCCGCCCCGGCCGGGACGGGAGGGGCAGCCGGGTGAAGCGCACGTCACGTGACATCCGCACCGCGAACCGCTACGAGGTGCTGCGTCAGATCATCGCCGAGTCCCCGACCTCCCGTCAGGAGCTGGCGGCCGCCACCGGACTGAGCCTCGCCACGGTCGCCACCCTCGTCGGCGAACTCCTCGACCTGAGGATGATCACCGAGGTCGGCTTCGAGGACTCGGCCGGGGGCCGCCCCCGGGGCCTGGTAGCCGTCAACGCGTCCGGGGGCGCGCTGGTCGGCGTGGACATCGCGGAGACCTACGTCCATGTCGAGCTGTTCGACCTGGCGCTGAACGTGCTGGCCCGCGCCGAGGAGGAGATGCGTCCCGGCGAGAGCCGGCCCGGGCAGGTGGTCGGGCACGTGGCCGCCGCCGTCGGCTCGGTGGTCGCGCGGGCCGGGGCCGGGGCGGACCGGGTTCTCGGCGTCGGGGTGAGCGTGCCGGGCCAGGTGGACCGGGACACCGGCGTCGCCGCGTACGCGCCCAACCTCAACTGGCACCACGTCCCGCTGCTCGACCTGCTCGCCGAGCACATCGCCCACCCGCTGTACCTGGACAACCCGCTGCGCGCGTGCACGGTCGCCGAGCTGTGGTTCGGGGCCGCGCGGGGCCGCGGGGACGCCGTGGTGGTCAACCTCGGCACCGGGGTGGGCGCCGGGCTGGCGCTCGGCGGCGGGCTGCACCGGGGCGTGAGCAACAGCGCCGGCGAGTGGGGGCACACCACGCTGGTCCTGGACGGCAGGCTCTGCCACTGCGGCAACCACGGCTGCGTGGAGACGTACGTCGGCGCGCCCGGCATCATGCAGAACCTGCGCGAACTCAGCCCGGATTCCGCGCTGTTGCACCCCGGGGACCAGACGGCGACCGTCGACGCGCTGGCCCGGGCGGCCGCCGACGACGACCCGGTCGCCCTCAAGGTCGTCCGGGAGACGGCCCGTTACCTCGGCGCGGGCATCTCCGACCTGATCAACCTGCTCAACCCCGAAGTGGTCGTCCTCAGCAGCTGGGTCGCCTCCCGCCTGGGCGAACCGCTGCTCGACGAGGTGCGCCGCGCCGTCGCCCGGCACGCCCTGGGCCGGCCGCTGGCCGCGACCGAGATCGTCCTCTCCCCGATCCCCACCGACCCGGTGTCCCTCGGAGCGGCCACGTTCGCGCTGGAGGGCGCGCTGCGGTCCGCCGGCCAGCGGACCGGCACCGGACGCGTCATCGCGGCGAGGAGCCGTACCGCACCGCCTTGACGGCTACGGAAGGGACGCACGTGCCTCACCCCCGCAGCAGATCCCTGTTCGTGACCGCGGCGGCCCGACTCGGCGGTGACCGCGTCCTGAACGACCGCGCAAGGAGACCGATGTCCGTGCACTCCCGTACCGTCGTCGACTACGTCGAGGACGTCTCGCCGGGCTCCGGGGCACTGCCGCCCCGTGCCTGGTACACCTCGTCGGACGCCAAGTCGCTCTCCCTGAACGGAAGCTGGCGGTTCCGGCTGTCGCGTACGGCCGACGCCGAGGACGACTCCTTCGCCGAGGAGGGGTACGACGCCGGCGACTGGGCGAGGATCACGGTCCCCGGCCACTGGGTCCTCCAGGGGCACGGCTCCCCCGTCTACACCAACCATCTCTACCCGTTCCCGGTCGACCCGCCGCGGGTGCCGACCGAGAACCCGACCGGCGACCACCTGCACACCTTCGACCTGCCCGGGGACTGGCCCGCCGGCGGCGACGCCGTGCTCCGCTTCGACGGCGTGGAGTCCTGCGCCCGGGTATGGCTGAACGGCACGGAGCTCGGCGAGTTCAAGGGCTCACGGCTGGCGCACGAGTTCGCGGTCGGCCGGCTGCTGAGGAGGGCGGGCAACGTGCTGGCGGTCCGGGTCCACCAGTGGTCCGCGGGCTCCTACCTGGAGGACCAGGACCAGTGGTGGCTGCCCGGCATCTTCCGGGACGTCACCCTGCTGCACCGCCCGGCCGGCTGCGTCCGGGACTTCTTCGTGCACGCCTCCTACGACCACCGGACCGGCTCCGGCACCCTGCGCGTGGACTCCGACGTGGCCGGCCGGGTCACCGTGCCGGAGCTCGGCGTCGACACCGCGACCGGCGAGCCGGTGACGGTGCCGGTCGAGCCCTGGTCGGCCGAGGTGCCGCGGCTGTACGACGGGGTGCTCGCCACCGGGGGCGAGCGGGTGCCGCTGCGCATCGGCTTCCGCACGGTGGAGCTCGCGGACGGCCTGGTCAAGGTCAACGGCAGGGCCGTCCTCCTCAAGGGCGTCAACCGGCACGAGTGGCACCCGGAGCGGGGCCGCGCCCTGGACCCGGCGACCATGCGCGAGGACGTGCTGCTGATGAAGCGGCACAACGTCAACGCCGTCCGCACCTCCCACTACCCGCCGCACCCGGCCTTCCTCGACCTGTGCGACGAGCTGGGCCTGTGGGTCGTGGACGAGTGCGACCTGGAGACCCACGGCTTCACCGAGCAGGGCTGGCGGGACAACCCGGTCGACGACGACCGCTGGACCCCGGCCCTGCTGGACCGCGCGGCCCGCATGGTCGAGCGGGACAAGAACCACCCGTCGGTCGTGTTCTGGTCCCTCGGCAACGAGGCCGGCACCGGCCGGGGGCTGACCGCCATGGCGCAGTGGATCCGCGGCCGCGACTCCTCGCGCCTCCTGCACTACGAGGGCGACCCCAACTGCCGTGACACCGACGTCTACTCCCGGATGTACGCGGACCACGCCGAGGTCGAGCGGATCGGCCGCGGCCTGGACGGCGGCCCCGGCAGGCGGCGCCGGCTCTCCTTCCTCCTGTGCGAGTACGCCCACGCCATGGGCAACGGCCCCGGCGGACTCGCCGACTACCAGCGGCTGTTCGAGTCGTACGACCGGCTGCAGGGCGGCTTCGTCTGGGAGTGGATCGACCACGGCATCGCGCATCCGGAGCTGGGCTTCGCCTACGGCGGCGACTTCGGCGAGGAGCTGCACGACGGCAACTTCGTCTGCGACGGCCTGCTCTTCCCGGACCGCCGGCCCTCCCCCGGTCTTGCCGAGTACAAGAAGGTGATCGAACCGGTCGGCGTCACCGGCGACGGCACGGACGGCACGGTCCGGGTGACCAACAAGTACGACGTCACCGACCTGTCGGCCCTCGCCTTCTCCTGGTCGTACCGGGTCGACGGCGAGACGGTGGGGTCCGGCCCGCTGGCGGTGCCCGCGCTGGCGCCCGGCGAGTCGGCCGACGTCAAGCTGCCCGCGCCGCCGCCGGGGGCGCCGGCCGGCGAGGCCCACTGGACGGTCCGGGCGGCGCTCGCCGCGGACACCCCCTGGGCGTCCGCGGGCCATGTCGTCGCCTGGGGTCAGCTCCCGGCGTCGGAGCGCCGCGTCCCGCGCGTCCCGGCGACCGCCCGGCCGCTGTCCGGGGACGGCGCGATCACGCTCGGGCCCGGCACCTTCGACGCGCGCACCGGTGCCCTGACGGCGGTCGGCGCGGTCCCCGTCACCGGTCCCCGGCTGGACGTGTGGCGGGCCACCACCGACAACGACGACGGCGCCGCCTGGCAGAGCGACCTGCGCCACGGCCCGTTGTGGCGCCGGCTGGGCCTGCACCGGATGCGGCACCGCCTGGACGCGGTGGAGTCCGGCGGGGACGCCCTGACCGTCCGCACCCGGGTGGCACCGGCCGCGCGGGACACGGGTCTGTCGACGGTGTACCGCTGGACGTCCGACGGAGAGCGGCTGCGGCTGACCGTGTCCGTGACGCCGGAGGGCGACTGGACGGTGCCGCTGCCCCGGCTCGGCATCCGCTTCGGGCTGTCCTCGGCCGACCGTGTGCGCTGGTTCGGCGGCGGTCCCGGTGAGGCGTACCCGGACACCAGGGCGGCGGCCGAGACCGGCCGCTGGCAGTCGACCGTGGACGAGCTGCAGACGCCGTACGTGCGTCCGCAGGAGAACGGCGCCCGTATCGACGTCCGCTGGGCGGAGCTGGGCGGCCTGCGCGTCGAGGGCGATCCGGAGTTCTTCCTGACCGCCCGCCGCTGGACCACCGAACAGCTGGACGCCGCCAGGCACCTCGGCGACCTGGTACCTGGCGGGACGGTCTGGGTCAACCTCGACCACGGCCAGCACGGCATCGGCTCCCAGTCCTGCGGACCGGGCCCGCTGCCCCGGTACCGGCTGCGGGCCGAGCCGGCCCAGTTCTCGTTCGTCTTCTCCGAGTCCGAGGGCGCCTAGGCCGGTCGCCGGGCACGGACCTGACGACCGCACGGCCGGCCGGCGGCCCCTCCCCCGACCGGCCGTCAGGTGCCACGCCCCCCATCAGTCGTATGCGCCCATGGACTGGCGGGTCTGCACCGACATGGGAAGATGTGAACAAACATCACCCGACCTGTGGGGGTGTGGGTCATGGCCCTTTCGGAAGAGAAGATCCCCGCGCAGCAGAACCGCCGGCCGGGGCTGAGGCGCGAGATCGGCTTCGTCGGGCTCATCTGGGCCTCGGAGGGGTCGATCATCGGATCGGGGTGGCTGTTCGGCGCGCAGGGCGCCCTGGCCGCGGCCGGCCCGGCGGCCGTCATCTCGTGGGTCATCGGCGGGGTCGCGATCCTCATCCTGGCGCTGGTCCACGCCGAACTCGGCGGCATGTACCCGGTCTCGGGCGGCACCGCCCGCTTCCCGCACTACGCGTTCGGCGGCGCCGCGGGCGCCTCGTTCGGCTGGTTCTCCTGGCTGCAGGCCGCGACGGTGGCACCCATCGAGGTGCTGGCGATGATCACGTACGCCCAGCACTACTCCTGGGCGGGCGGCTGGGAGAAGGTCGAGCGCGGCGAGCACGTCCTGACCCCGCCCGGCATCGCCGTCGCGGTCGGCCTGATGGCGGTCATCACCGCGATCAACTTCCTGAGCATCCGGCTGCTGGCCCGCACCAACAGCGCGGCGACCTGGTGGAAGGTCGGCATCCCGCTGCTGACGATCTTCGTGTTCGCCATCGCCCAGTTCCACACGGCCAACTTCACCGCGGCCGACGGCTTCAACCCGTACGGCGCCAAGGGCATCCTGTCCGCGGTCTCCACCAGCGGCATCATCTTCGCGCTGCTGGGCTTCGAGCAGGCCGACCAGCTCGCCGGCGAGAGCGCCAACCCCAAGCGGGACATCCCGCGGGCGGTGATCGGGTCGATCGTGCTCGGCATCGTCATCTACATCCTGCTCCAGGTCGTCTTCCTGGCCGCACTGCCCGCCTCGCAGATCGGCAGCCACTGGGCGAGCTCCGCCTTCACCACGCTGAGCGGGCCGTTCGCACAGGTCGCCACGCTGATCAGCCTGGGCTGGCTGGCCACGGTCCTCTATCTCGACGCGGTGGTCTCGCCCGCGGGCACGGGCCTGATCTACATCACGGGGTCGTCGCGGGTGTCGTACGGGCTCAGCCGGAACGGCTACGTGCCCTCGGCGTTCGAGTCCACCAACCGGCGCGGGGTCCCCTGGGTCGGGCTGATCGCGGCCTTCGTGGTCGGCTGTGTCTGCTTCCTGCCGTTCCCGAGCTGGCGCTCCCTCGTGGGGCTGATCACCAGCGCGAGCGTGCTGATGTACGCCGGGGCCCCGCTGTCCTTCGGCGTGTTCCGCAACCGGCTGCCGCAGGCGCACCGGCCCTATCGGCTGCCGGGCGGCGGCTGGATGTCGCCGCTGGCGTTCATCGTCGCCAACCTGCTGATCCTGTGGTCCGGGTGGACCACCGACTGGAAGCTCGGCGTCGCGATCCTCATCGGCTACGTCATCCTGGTGGCCAACCGGGTGTTCAAGATGAACCCCATCACCCCGCAACTGGACCTGCGGGCCGCCCAGTGGCTGCCCGTCTACCTCGTCGGCATGGGCCTGATCGTCTACCTGAGCGACTTCGGCCCGCTGAAGGACCCGTGGTTCCCGCTGTGGTGGGACATGGGCGTCACCGCGGCCTTCAGCCTCGTCGTCTACTACTGGGCCATGGCGGTGGCGCTGCCGTCCGACCAGATCCAGCAGATGATCGACAAGGTCGTCGTCCCGGAGGAGGAAGCGGCCCTCTGACCTCGCGCCGCGACGACGGGCGCCTGCCCCAACCGCCCCCACGGAAAAGGCGCGTGCCACGTTTGCCTAGAAGCCCTAGGATTCCTCCTGGATACCCAAGGAGGTGGGCGCGTGGCACGTGCGGGACTCACGCCCGAGCGGCTGGTGGCGGCAGCCGCCGAACTCGCCGACGAGGCGGGCTTCGAGCAGGTCACGCTGTCCGCGCTGGCCCGCCGCTTCGGCGTGAAGGACGCGAGCCTGTACTCGCACGTCCGGGGCCTGGAGGACCTGCGCACCCGGCTCGCGCTGCACGCGGGCGGCGAGCTGGTCGACCGGATCGCGGTGGCCGTGGCCGGCCGTGCGGGCAAGGACGCGCTGGCCGCCTTCGCCGGCGCCTACCGCGCTTACGCGCTGGAGCACCCGGGCCGGTACGCGGCCACCCAGATCCGCATCGACCAGGCACTGATCGCCGGCTCCCCCGCCCTGCGCCGCACCGCCGAGATCACCTACGGCATGCTGCGTGGCTACGGCCTGGACGAGCCCGATCTGACGGACGCCGTACGCCTGCTGCGCAGCACCTTCCACGGCTACTGCGCCCTGGAGGCCGCGGGCGGTTTCGGTGCGGACCGGGACGTACGGGCGTCCTGGGACAAGGCGATCGACGCCCTGCACCTGGCCCTTCGGCACTGGCCCCGGGAGAGGAAGAGCGATGACTGAGCCACGGCACGGCGACGACCAGGACCACTACGACGTCACGGGCAGCGGGCCCGTGCTGCTGCTCGTACCGGGCGGGGCCGGGCACCCGATGGGGCTCGGACCGCTGACCGAGCGGCTGGCCGCGCGGTTCACCGTCGTGACGTACGACCCGCTCGGGCTCGCCCACGGCCGGCTCGGCCGGCCGGTGGCCGAGCAGCGGGTGGCGGACTGGAGCGAGGGGGCCCACCGGGTGCTCCGGGCGGTGCTGCCCCCGGGCGAGTCCGCCTACGTGTTCGGCACCAGTTCCGGCGGCATCGCGGTCCTCGATCTGCTCGCCCGGCACCCGCGGCGGCTGGCGCACGTGGTCGCGCACGAACCGCCGTGCGTCACCGTGCTGCCGGACGGGGCTGAGCGGCGGGCGGAGCTGATCGCCCAGCTCGACGGAGCCGGACGGCCGCCCGCCGAGGGCCAGTCGGCGACCCCGATGGGCGTCTTCCTCGCTCGGGTGCTGCATCCGTTCACCCGGTACACGCCCGGCCCCACCGCGCCCCCGGGGCGGCTCACGCTCGCCGCCGGCTCGGGCTCGCGCGGCCAACTGCTCCACCGGACCACCGAGTTCCTCGCCGGGCGGCTCGGCGGGGAGTTCATGGAGTTCCCCGGCGGGCACCTCGGCACGCTGGATCACCCGGCGGAGTTCGCCGACCTGCTCACCGAGGCGTTGCTCCGCAGTGCGCACACCTCGTCGTAGGAGGGTGTCGTACCTCCGGGGGTGCGGCCGGCGGCGATGTCCGCCACCGCGTCCAGCGCCGCGCCGAGCGCCCGCCGGTACGGCAGCGAGCCGAGGCTGATCCTGGCGACGCCGAGGCCGGCCAGCTCGGGGACGGTGGATCCGGCGGGCGAGTACAGGATGTTGAGGGGGACGCCGAGCCGGCGGACGAGGGCCGCGATCCGCGCCGGGTCGGTCAGCCCCGGCACGAACACGCCGTCGGCGCCCGCCTGCTGGTAGGCGTCGAGCCGCCGGAGGGTGTCCGTCTCGTCCCCGTCGCCCGACCAGTGGGTGTCGGTGCGCGCGTTCACGAACATCCCGGGTACGGCGGCCTTGACGGCGGCGATCTTCGCCGCGTGTCGCGCGCTCGGTCCGAGGGCGTCCTCCAGATTGACGCCGACCGCCCCCGCGAGCCACAACTCCGCTGCCAGTTCAGCCACTTCGCCGGGATCGTCGCCGAAGCCGGCCTCGGCGTCGACCGAGAGGAGCCAGGGCCCCCGGCCGAGGGTCCCGGCGAGCCGCACGGTGTCCCCGCGGGTCGCCGCCGCCCCGTCGGGCAGGCCGGCGGCCGCCGCCACCGCGAGGCTCGACGTGGCGATCGCGGGGAACCCCCGGGCGGCCAGGGCGGCGGCCGAGGCGTGGTCCCAGGCGTTGGGCAGCAGCAGCGGCTCCCCCGGACGGCGGTGGAGTGCGGCGAAGGACGCCGCACGGTGCTCTGCGGTCATGCAGCCATGCTGCACCCGGATCGGTTCGGCGCCCGCCGAACCGTGCCGACCCGCCGGTGGAGCCGGCCGGACGACCGCGGCGGAAGAGCGGGCCCCTCACTCCCGCACGGTGACGTCGGCGCCCCGCTCCGTCAGCCGGACCCGTGCCGTGCCCGCCCCGCTCCAGCGGACCTCAAGCCCGCCGGGCCCGTCCGCCCGCACGGACACCAGGTCCGCGAGCGGCGCCGGGTCGGGTTCGCCGGTCAGCCGGGCCAGCGCGGCGAACAGCGTGGGGCCCGGCCCGGTGGTGCCGGTGAGGGAACCCCCGGCCGGATCGGCCAGACCGACGGCGGGCAGCAGTTCGGCCCGCGGGCCGCCTTGCCCCACGGCCCAGCCGGTGACCCTGACCGGGGTACCGGGAGCCGCGCCGGCCACCAGGTGCGCCCGTACCTCGGCCGCGCCCCGGGCCAGCACCGCGGTGGTCACGGTGATCCCGTCGCGCACGGTGTGCCGGGAGGCGATCCAGCCCTCGCCGGTGCCGAGCGGTTCGATCCGGGTACGGCTCGCGTCGCCGCCGACGAGCACGCTGTTGTCGTACGAGGGCGTGGGCACGGTGGCGGTGGAGTAGCCGAGCCGGGTGTAGTACGGGTCGTAGCGGACGTCCTCGCTGCCGTGGTTGTGCAGCCGGACCAGGCCGTCCGAACGGGTCGACTGCAGCAGCCAGTTGGGGGCGGGCAGGGACCGCACCTCGTCGGCGCGCTCGACCGGGGCCGGTTCCTCGGTCGCGGTCCACACCTCGTGGCCGGGCGGCAGCAGCAGGCCGAGGAAGCCCTTGCTCGCCCAGTACGGGGAGGCCGGGCCCGAGTAGTCCTGCAGGACCGCCTCGTCGGGGCCGAGCCAGCCGAGGGAGAGCAGGCCCCGTTCGTCCACCGCGCCGCCGTCGAGGAAGTACCGGAGGGCGCCGGAGGCCAGCCGGCGGGTCTCCCCCGGGGACAGGGGGGTGTGCCCGGTCAGCGCGCCGAGCCAGAGCGGGGCCGTCGCCGCGAACCGGTAGGTCAGGGAGCGGCCCTGGTGCATGGGGGCGCCGTCGCCGCCGAACAGGCGGGCGTGGTCGGCGAGATGACGGGAGAGCCGCTCCCCGTAGCGGGAGAGCAGTTCGCCGTCGTCCGCGAGCCAGGCGTGGAGCACCGGGTACAGGTGCATGGCCCAGCCGTTGTAGTGGTCGAACTTGCGCCCGTCGCCGTCGGTGTACCAGCCGCCGCCGACGTACCAGCCCTCGATCCGCTCCAGTCCTCGGTCGATCACCTCGCGGGCCGCCTCCTCCCGGTGTCCGATCCCGGCGAGGAACCCGCCCACGGTGACCGGGAACAACTCCCAGTTGCACGGCCAGGGTTCGGCGGTGAGCGCGTCCGCCAGCCATGCGGCCGCGCGCTCCCGCACACGGTCGTCCAAGCGGTCCCACAGCAGCGGCCGGGTCAGCCGCAGGGCGAGGGCGACGGAGGCGGCCTCGACGAGGGGCTGGCTGCGGTCCGCGACCCGCGGCCAGACACCGCCGGGACCGGCCGCGAGGCCCTCGGCGTACCGGCCGAGCGTGTTCTCGTCCCGGCGGAAGGCGGCCAGCAGCAGCGTGCGCGCGTAGCCCTCCAGCCCGTCCGACAGGCGTCCGGACCGGCTCTCGCGGCCGCCGGGCAGGTGGTAGAGGGCGCGGTCGGGGGTGGCGTACGGCTCGACGGCGGCGAGCAGGGCGTCGGCGGCGGCCTCCCAGTGGGCGCGGGTGTAGCCGGTGTACGGGCTCGGGGCGCGGTCGTCGGCGGGCAGTCGGATCACGGCAGTTCCTTCCCGGCGTGGCCCGGGACGCCCCGGTTCCGGTCGGGGCGCCCCGGGGGCTCGTCCCACCGCGCCCGGCCCTCGGGCACCGGCTGCCCGGGACCGTACCGCACGGGGGCAAGCGCTCTCTAGATCTTCGGCGCGATTGTTTCCGCAGGTCATGCGGAACGCCGCGGGGATGCCCGCCTGCTGGACCGCGGGGTCCTCCGGCGGCCCGGTGGGACTAGCGTCGTGGCATGAGCAGCAGCGCCCCCTCCCCCGACCTCGCCGGCGCCCTCGCGGCCGGGACCGTCGTGCTCGACGGCGGCATGTCCAACCAGCTGGCGGCGGCCGGGCACGACCTGAGCGACGAACTGTGGTCCGCGCGGCTGCTCGCCGAGCGGCCGGACGCGATCACCGAGGCCCATCTCGCCTACTTCCTGGCGGGCGCGAGCGTGGCGATCACCGCCAGCTACCAGGCCACCTTCGAGGGCTTCGGGAAGCGTGGCATCGGCCGTGCGGAGGCGGCGCGGCTGCTCGCGCTGAGCGTGGAACTGGCCCGTACGGCGGCCCGGCGGGCCCGGGACGCGGGCGCCCGCCGGCCCCTGTGGGTGGCGGCGTCGGTCGGACCGTACGGGGCGATGCTCGCGGACGGCTCCGAGTACCGCGGCCGGTACGGGCTGAGCGTGGCGGAGCTGGAGCGCTTCCACCGGCCCCGGCTGGAGGTGCTGGCCGCCGCCGCGCCGGACGTCCTGGCGCTGGAGACCGTCCCGGACGCCGACGAGGCCGCCGCGCTGCTCGGGGCGGTGCGGGGACTCGGGGTGCCGGCCTGGCTGTCGTACACCGTCGACGGCCTGCGCACCCGGGCCGGGCAGCCCCTGGAGGAGGCCTTCGCACCGGCCGCCGACGCGGACGAGGTGATCGCGGTGGGCGTCAACTGCTGTGCGCCCGAGGACGTGGCGCCCGCCGTGGAGATCGCCGCGCGGGTCACCGGGAAGCCGGTCGTGGCCTACCCCAACAGCGGCGAGGTCTGGGACGCCGCGGCCCGTTCCTGGAAGGGCCGCACGACGCTCGACGCCGAGCGCGTCAGGGCCTGGCGGGACCGCGGCGCCCGGCTGATCGGCGGCTGCTGCCGCGTCGGCCCGGAGACGATCACCTCCATCGCGGCGGCGCTGGACACGCTCTGAACCGGGGAAGACGGGGCGCCGGGCGGGGCAGGCCGGGGCGCGGGATGACTGAGCCACCCGCGGTTCCCGGGCGGTGAAGGTCGGCGCCGGGCGGACGGCGGAATGGCGGCTGGTGCGTCTGTGGCCACCGGCGCCCCGATGCACCGTCCCGCGGGCGCCGGACTCCTGCTGCCGCCGGTGCTGTGCAACCACCGCCGAACGACGGTCAGTTCGACCTGTGGGTGGCGTGTCAGCGGCGCAGGGTGCCGACCGAGCGGCGCAATCGGCGTACCGCGGTGGCCAGTTCGACTCCGGGGGCGCGGGGGACGGAGGCCGGCGCCGGCTCCGCCGGGGCCGCCGACCAGAGGGCGTTCTCCGCGTCCCGCGGGCCGTGGACGGTGTGCGGGGCGCCGTCGCCGAAGACCCGCACGGGATGTGAGGCGTCCCAGCCCTGCCAGCCCGGTTCCCCGGTCGTGGCGAACCGGACCCAGGCACCGTGCATCGCGTCGCACAGCTCCTGCGGGGCGCCCTCTCCGGCCAGCTTCTGCGACTCGGGCGTGTCACCGCTGTCGAACACGAAGCCGAGTTCCAGGGCGTGGCAGGCGCCGAGCCCGGGGCGGCGGGAGGGCCATGCGAACTCGTAGAGGTAGGAGGTGCCGGGGCGGGCGTCGGCGAGGCGGTGCAGCGGCATGCGCAGGAGGTGGTCGGTGACCATCTGGCCGACGACCTCGGCGGCCCCGGCGTCGGGGTGCAGGGCGCGGTAGCCGCGTGGCACCTCGTGGCCCGCGTGGCAGCGGGCCATGGCCCCGGCGACGGCGACGGCGCCGAGCCGGTCGACGCGCTCCAGCAGCCCGCCGGGCACCAGCCACAGCCGGTACTCGTCGCGGGTCCAGCCCATGAGCAGCTCCACGCCCTGCGCCGCCTCCCCGTCGATCAGGGCCCTGAGCGGGTCGCCGGGCACGAGGTCGCCGTCGGCGACGACGCCGAACGCCGGCCCGCCCAGCACCGGGCTGCTCAGCCTGCCGACCTCGCCCTGGGTGTGCAGCAGCAGGTCGCGGTCGACGGCGGCGAAGGCCTCGGCGGTGGCCGGGATCTTCAGCCGGGTGGCCATCCGGCGTACCATCCGCCGCACCTTGTCCCGGTCCGACAGCTCCGGCGCGCCGCTCTGCAGCACCGCCCGCCGGACCAGGCCCCGGGAGTGCGGGGAGGCGAGCAGCACACCGGCGCTGATCGCGCCCGCCGACTGGCCGCAGAGGGTGATGCGGTCCGGGTCGCCGCCGAAGGTCGCGATCGTCTCGTGGACCCAGCGCAGCGCGGCGAGCTGGTCGTGCAGGCCGGCGTTGGCCGGCGCGTCCGGGAACAGCCCGTAGCCCTCGACGCCGAGCCGGTAGTTGACCGACACGCAGACGACCCCGTCCCGGGCGAAGGAACCGCCGTCGTACACGGGGACCGCCGAGGAGCCCCTGGTCAGCGCGCCGCCGTGCAGCCACACCAGGACCGGCAGCCGGGCCCCCGGAGCCGGCTCGGGGGTCCAGACGTTGAGGTTGAGACAGTCGTCGCCGGGGATCTCCGGGTCGGACAGGTACTGGGCGAACGCCTCGGAGTACGGCGGTTTGGGGGCTGTCGGCCCGAAGGCGGCCGTGTCGCGCACCCCGTCCCAGGGCTCGGCGGGCCGGGGCGGCCGGAACCGCCGGGGGCCGAAGGGCGGGGCGGCGTACGGGATGCCCCGGAACACCGCGATGCCGCGCTCGTACCGGCCGCGTACGGCCCCGTGGGGCGTTCTGACCACGGGGCCCGCCTGGTCTGCGTCTGCCGTCATCGCCCACCGGCCCTTCGCGTGCTCATGCACCGTTCACATCAGAGCACCACACCGCCCGGATGTATTCCGGTGCACAGACCCCGGACTGGGCCGTTCGACGTACCCGGGGCACCGACGGGCCCGGTGACCGGCCCCGGCCGCCTGGAGGGCGCGGCCGCGCGGCGGTGACCGGGCGGTGGAGCGGATCGTTGGGCGGGTATGGACCTCACCCCGCGCACCGCAGCGGCCGTCGCCGTCGCCGCAGTCGGCCTGGTCACCGCGTACGGCACGGCACACGCCGGCTCCCACACCCTGGCCCCCGGGCCGCACCGCGCCACGGTGTCCGTGCCCGTGGGCGGGCACGCCCCGGAGGCGAACGCCGGGGCGGCCGGGAAGGACCGCGACGGCCTCGCCGGGGACTGAAGATGCGGATGGTCGGGTGCCTCCCCCGGGAAGGCACCCGGCCGTCGCCGGCCGTCACCGCAGGGAGTCGGCGCCCCCGGTCGCCCCTCTCCTCAGTCCTCCCCGTGCCGGGCGGCCCCGACGATCGCCTCGACCACGTCGACGGCACTGCCGTCGTGGTCGCTGCCGGCCGTGCCGCTTCCGGTCTGCAGGTTGGCGGCCCGGTCCACCTCGAGCCAGGAGTCGGCGTGCGAGTTGTCGATCACCGTGACCAGGCTTCCGGACGCGGCCGCCGGGAGGGCGCCCGCGCCGAGGAGCGCCGCGGCGGCGGCCGCCGCCATCCCGATCCGGGGCCCGAGCGCCCGTCGGCCGCCGGTCACACCCCCACCCCCTCGGGCGCCCGACGCTCGGGGGCGATGTTGCGCTCCAGCAGGCTGGTCGACGCCCGTACGCCGACCCCGCTCGACGGGTCGACCTCCGGCAGCCGCCCGTCGGCCGCCTTCAGCCCGCAGAGCGCGCTGTCCATCGCCTCGTGCGCGGCGAACAGGCAGGGGGTGCTGTAGATCGCCACGTCGACGCCGAGGTCGGACAGCTCGCCGAGGGAGAGGCGGGGCGACTTGCCGCCCGCGATCTGGTTGAACAGCAGCGGCTTGTCTCCGACGACCTCGCGGATCCGCTCGATCCACTCGACGCTGCGCACCCCGTCCACCAGGACCACGTCGGCGTCGGTCGCGGCCAGCCGTTCGGCGCGGTGCAGGATGTCGTGCTCGTCGGTGGCGTCCGTGCGGGCCACCACGACCAGGTCGCGGCGGGTCCGGAGCACCTTGTCCAGCTTCTCCAGGTACTCGTCGAGCGGCAGCACCTGCTTGCCGTCGGCGTGCCCGCAGCGGCGGGGCCGCTTCTGGTCCTCCAGGATCACGCCGGAGGCGCCGATGCGCTCCAGCCCCTCGACGACGTGACAGGCGACCTCGGGGTCGACGTACCCGTCGTCGATGTCGACCAGCAGATGGTGGTGCGGGAACGCGCCCCGCAGCCGCTGGACGAAGGCCACCATGTCGGGCCAGGCGATGAATCCGATGTCCGGCAGGCCGTAGTACGAGGCCGCGAAGCCGAAGCCGGAGACGAACATCCCGTCGTAGTGCTTGGCCGCGATCGACGCCGAGTACATGTCGTACACGCCGATCAGCGGTGTGGTCCCGGGCCCGGCGATGCGATCGCGCAGCTGCTTTCCGTAAGTCAAGGTCCGGCTCCTCCGGTGTGGGTGACACGGGGGCGTGGGCCGCCGCGTCTCGACGACCTTTGCCAAGACAAGAGCATCTCTAGGTACGCACATGACCATGCGTATACGCGAGCTTTACTCACTCCGACGGCGTAACCCGTTCACCGCAGAAACGTCACTTGGTGAGCCGTCCCGCCCAGCACGGCCCGCCGTCCAGGTGAGCCGGGGGCCGCGCGAGGGCTGCTCCGCACCCGCCCCACCGGCTACGGCCGGTGGCGGCCTTGAACCGCACGGGCGATGACCGTAGCCTCCCGCGGAATGACAGCCGTTCCCCCGCACCTGGACCACCTCGTCCTCGCCACGCCGGACCTGGCCGCGACCGTCGCCGAGTTCGCGCGCCGGACCGGGGTGACCCCCGCGCCGGGTGGTGTGCACCCGGGCCGGGGCACCCGGAACCACCTGGTGGGACTGGGCGGCCGCAGCTATCTGGAGATCATCGGCCCGGACCCGGAGCAGTCCGGGCCCGCCGGGCCCCGGCCGTTCGGCGTCGACCGGCTGACCGGGCCGCGGGTGCTGACCTGGGCGATCAGCCCGCCCGACCTGGACGCGGCGATCGCGGCGGCCCGCGCGCGGGGCTACGACCCGGGGCCCGTGCACCCGATGAGCCGCCGCACCCCGGACGGCACCGAGCTGCGCTGGCGGCTGACCGACAGCGACCGCGCGCACCCCTCCGGTCTGGTGCCGTTCCTCATCGACTGGGGCGACTCCCGCCATCCGACCGCCTCAGGACTGCCGGTCACCCCGCTGCTGGAGGTGACCGCCGCCCTGCCCGAACCGGAGGAGGTGCGCGGCCCCCTGACGGCCCTCGGCACCGGCCTGTCCCTCACCGCGGGCCCGGCCGCACTCACGTTCACCGTGGACACCCCCAACGGGCCGGTCACCTTCGGCTGGGCCCCCGGCGGCACGAGCCGCGGAACCTCGTTCCCCGCGGGTGTCCGTTTTCTTCAAGACCGGCCGTGCGGCGGCTGCCTACGGTGGGCGCATGACCGCACGATTCGCCGTGATCGGCGCGGTGGCCTCCGACATGGCCGCCTCGCTCACCTTCTACCGCCGCCTCGGCCTCGACTTTCCCGAGGGTGCCGAGACCCAGCCGCACGTCGAGGCCGAGCTGCCCGGCGGGCTGACCTTCGCCCTCGACACCGAGGACACCGTCCGCTCCTTCCACCCGGCGTGGCGGCCGCCGGCCGGGGGCGGCCGGCTCGGGCTCGCCTTCCGGTGCGGCTCGCCGGCCGAGGTCGACGCGCTGTACGAGGATCTGGTGGGTGCCGGGTACCACGGGGAGCTGAAGCCGTGGGACGCCTTCTGGGGGCAGCGGTACGCCACCGTGCACGACCCGGACGGCAACGGCGTCGACCTGTTCGCCCCGCTACCCGGCGCCGAGTAGCTCACCGAGCGGCATCCCCGCGAACTCCCTTACCTCACGGGCGAGATGGGGCTGGTCCGCGTACCCCGCGCGGACCGCCGTCTCGGCGTACGGGACACCCGCGCGGGCCAGCGCCAGGGCCCGTTGCAGGCGCAGGACCCGGGCCAGGGTCTTCGGGCCGTAGCCGAACGCGTCCAGGCACCGGCGGTGCAACGTGCGGGCACCGACGCCGAGTTCACCGGCCGCGGCGGACACCGCGCGGCCTTCGGCCAGACACCCGACCAGCCGGTGCAGCAGCGGATCGGGGGCCTCCGCCGCCGCGGCACACTCCAGGGCGACGCCCTCCAGCGCCGTCGCCGGATCGGGCGCCGCCTCGATCCTGCCGGACAGTCGCCGGACCCGGGAGGCCGGCCACAGGTCGGCCAACTCCACACGCCTGTTCCGCAGTTCGTGCGCCGGCACGCCGAGCAGGGCGGGTGCGGTGCCCGGGAAGAAGCGGACGCCCGCCCAGGTACGGGCCGGGCCCTCGGGGACGTACGGACGGGTGTCGGGGCCGGCGACCAGCAGCCGTCCCTCGCTCCACAGCAGGTCCATGCAGCCGTCGGGCAGCACCGGCCGGACAGTGCTCCCGTCCGGGCTGTTCGTCCACACGACCCCGCCGGTCAGCACCGACGCCCGCTCCGCGTACACGCGTGCCAGGGTACGTCGGCGCCGGGGGGCGTGCGCTCGGCTCGGACAGCCGGTCCGGACATCCCGCCCGGGGCGCACCCTCACCGCCGGACCAGGCCGTTCCCGGTCCGGTGTTCCTGGGGGCTGATGCCGTGGAGGCGTTTGAAGGCGGTGGAGAGGGCGAAGGCACTGCCGTAGCCGACCTGGCGGGCGATGGCCTCCAGGGTGAGGTCGGTGTCGCGCAGGCGGTCCGCGGCGAGGGCGAGCCGCCAGCCGGTCAGGTAGGTCATCGGGGGCTCGCCCACCAGGTCGGTGAAGCGGCGGGCCAGGGCCGCACGGGACACCCCGGCCTCGGCGGCGAGCACGGCCACCGTCCACGGACGCGCCGGGTCGCCCTGCAGCAGGCGCAGCGCCCGGCCGACGACCGGGTCGGCCAGGGCCCGGTACCAGGCGGGTGCCGCCGCCTCCGGGCGGGAGAACCAGCCTCGCAGCGCGCTGATCAGCAGCAGGTCGAGCAGGCGGTTCAGGACCACCTCCTGGCCGGGCTCGTCGCGGACGATCTCCTCCGTGAGCAGCGGGATCAGCGGGCTGGGCGACACCTCGGCGGGCAGCGTCAGCAGGGGTGGCAGGGCGTCGAGCAGCCGGCCGCTGATCTCGCCGCGCATCAGGTACGTGCCGATGAGCATCATCGTGCCGGCGTCGGGGCGGTCGCCCCAGGTACGCACCCCGAGGTCCATGGAGCCGTTCAGGGAGCCGCCGTCGGGGTAGCCGCACTCGCCGCCGGGCAGGATCAGCGCCTGCGGAGCGGTGCCGGGGGCGTCGGCGCAGGTGTACGGCTCCGGGCCGCGCGCGACGGCCAGGTCGCCGGGGCCGAGCCGGGCCTCGGTGCCGTCGGCGTCCGCGGTGATCCAGCAGCTGCCGCGGGCCATGATCATCAACGTCAGCGGTGCCCGGTCCGCCACCCGCACCGCCCACGGCGGATCGAAGCACGCCCGGATCATGAAGGCGCCGCGCGCCCGTGGACCGTCCAGCAGGCCGACGAGTGCGTCCATGGGGGCAGCGTAGACGCAGGTACGAGGTGACGAGCGGGCGTCCTGCGCGCACCCACCGCGGCGGCCCGGGGGCCGGCCGGACGGCTGCGGGAGAGGAGATCACCGGGCACCGGGGCCTCGCGGCGCTCCCAAAGGTGAGGGTGGCCGGGTCCCGCTGGGCCGCTGCTCGTGTCGTGCGTCGCGAACCGTTTCGCCGGTCACCTCCGGGGGTGAGCCGCGCCCCCGTTGCCGTCGCCACCCCGCCGGTGCCGGCCGCCCCCGTCATCGGGCAGGCGCGGCCCGCCCGCGGCGTCCGGCAGGTCCGGCCCGCTCCCGTTGTCCGGCAGCCACCGGCCGTCACCCCGGCCGTCCGCGTGCGGCCCGGTCCCCCCGCGCTGCGGGTACCGCGTGCTCCCGGTGTCCGACGGACGCCGGTCACCGGCCCCGCCGTCCGGCCCCGGCCCACTCGCCCCGTCCCACCGGCCCGGCCCGCGCTCCCGGTCCTGCGGGCCGTACCCGCTCCCGCTGCCCCCGCCCTGCGCGGCCGGACCGCTCCCACCGCCCCGCGCGTACGGCCCGGTCCCCGGGTTCTGCGGGCGGTGTTCCCCGGCGGGCTTCTCCCGCGGACGCTCGTCGGCGGCCTTCGCGCCGGCCTTCTGCGGGTGCGGGGAGTGCTTCACGTGGGTGCGGAGGCGGGACGTGACGTCCTCCGGGGGGAGGAAACGGGACCAGCGCTCGGGGAACTCCGAGGGCATGTCGGGGTCGTCCGGGTCGTCCGGGTCGGTGTCGCGGCCCGCCGCGGCGCGGGCGACGTAGTCGGCGACCTGCGCCTCGCGCATCCGTTCGTTGGCCTCGCGGGCGGCCGCCGTGGCGGCGGCCGGCCAGACGCGGTCGATCGCGGCGTTGACCGCGGCCCCGACCAGCACGGCGAAGGCCGACACACCGATCCACAGCAGGACGGCGACGGACGCGGCGAGGGAGCCGTAGATCGTGGCGCCCTCGATGCTGTGCACGAGGTAGATGCGGAGCAGGAAGCTGCCGAGGACCCACATGGCCAGGGCGACGAGGGCGCCGGGGACGTCCTCGATCCACGGCGAGCGCACCGGCACGGAGACGTGGTACAGCGTGGTGAGGAAGGCGATGGACAGGACGATCACGACCGGCCAGTACAGGACCTGGACGACCGTCGCGGACCAGGGCACGAACCGCACCACCGCGTCCGGCCCGGCCACCATCAGCGGCAGCGCCACCGAGCCGATCAGCAGCGCCACGATGAACAGCAGGAAGGCCATGATCCGGGTCTTCACGATGCCCCGGACGCCGTCGAGGCCGTACATGACGGTGATGGTGTCGATGAAGACGTTCACCGCGCGCGAGCCCGACCAGAGGGCGAAGACGAAGCCGATGGAGATGATGTCGGGCCGGCCGCCCTTCATCACGTCGTGCAGGATCGGCTGGGTGATCTCCCTGACGCCCTTGTCGGACAGCACGGTCCGGGAGGCGTCGAGGATGTTGGTCTCCAGGCTGGCGATGGTGTGGGTGCCGGTCCAGGTGTCGACGTAGGCGAGCAGCCCGATGAGGCAGAGCAGCAGCGGCGGCACGGACAGCAGGGTGAAGAACGCCGCCTCGGCCGCAAGGCCCAGGATGCGGTACTCCATGCAGGAGTTGACGGTGTCCTTGAGCAGCAGCCAGGCGGTCCTCCGCTTGGAGACGTTCCGGTAGAGGGCTCGGGCCCGGTGGAGGCGGCCGGCCGGCCGCTCGGGGGGTTCACTTGCTGGCTGCACGACCCAAAGGTATCCGCAGGACCCCGCCGCACTCACCTCGCGGGGCGAGGCCGGCCCCGCCGACCGGAACCGGCGCCCCGACCGGCGGCGCTGTGCCACTCTGGAGGTCATCACCGCCGCCGTCCCGGGTAGGTTCGCAATCATGGCAGGCACCCCCACCCACACCGTGACGAACCAGCCGCCGCCACTGGTCGGCTACGACCTCTACACCGCCGACCGGGCCCTCGTGGACGCCGTCGAGCGGCACACCCCGGACGACGTCATGGACGAGGTGCGCGCCGAGCTGTCCGCGCTCGGCCGGGCCTCGGGCTCGGCCCAGGTGCAGGAGTGGGGGGTGCAGGCCGAGACGAATCCGCCCCGGCTGCGCACCCACGACCGGTACGGCCACCGGATCGACGAGGTGGAGTTCCACCCCGCCTGGCACCGGCTGCTCGGCAAGGGCGTCTCGGCGGGACTGACCGGCGCGTGGACGCGGCCGGCCGGGCATGTGCGCCGGGCGGCCGGGTTCCTCGTCTGGACGCAGGTCGAGGCGGGCAACTGCTGCCCGCTGTCCATGACCCACGCGGCCGTGCCCGCGCTGCGCACCGACCCCGGGCTGGCCGCCGTGTGGGAGCCCCGGCTGACCTCCACGATCTACGACCGGGAGCTGCGGCCCGCCGCGACGAAGCCCGGGGCGATCTTCGGTATGGGCATGACCGAGAAGCAGGGCGGCAGCGACGTACGGGCGAACGCCACCGCGGCCCGCCCGCTCGCGGAGGACGGCACCTACGCGCTCACCGGGCACAAGTGGTTCTGTTCGGCTCCGATGTCGGACGCGTTCCTGGTGCTGGCCCAGGCCCCCGAGGGCCTGACCTGCTTCCTGGTGCCGCGCGTGCTGGCGGACGGCAGCCGCAACGTCTTCCTGATCCAGCGGCTCAAGGACAAGCTGGGCAACCGGTCCAACGCCTCCGCCGAGGTCGAGTTCGACGGCACCTGGGCGCGCCGGGTCGGCGAGGAGGGGCGCGGGGTGCGCACCATCATCGAGATGGTCGCCGCGACCCGGCTGGACTGCGCACTGGGCTCGGCGGGCCTGATGCGGCAGGCGGTGGCGCAAGCGATCCACCACTGCGACCACCGTGAGGCGTTCGGCGGCCGGCTGGCCGACAAGCCGCTGATGCGCAACGTCCTCGCCGACCTCGCGCTGGAGTCCGAGGCGGCGACCGCGCTCACGCTGCGGCTGGCGGCGGCCTACGACGACGGGGGCGAGGAGGAACGCGCCTTCTTGCGGCTGGCCGTGCCGGCCGCCAAGTACTGGGTGACCAAGCGGTGCGCGCCGGTGGCGGTCGAGGCCGCCGAGTGCCTCGGCGGCAACGGGTACGTGGAGGAGTCCGGCCTGCCCAGACTGGTGCGCGAGTCGCCGCTGAACTCCGTCTGGGAGGGCGCCGGGAACATCCAGGCGCTGGACGTGCTGCGGGCGCTGCAGCGGGAGCCGGGCGCGCTCGACGCCTGCCTCGCCGAGATCGGCCGGGCCCATGGCGCCGACCACCGCCTCGACCGGGCGGTGAAGGACTTCTTCACCGAACTCGCCGATCTGGAGGGCGCCGAGGGCCGGGCCCGGCGTCTGGTGGAGCGCCTCGCGCTCGTCCTCCAGGGCTCTTTGCTGGTCCGCCACGCGCCCCCGGAGGTCGCGGACGCCTTCTGCGCCTCCCGCCTGGGCGGCGACCACGGCTCGGCGTTCGGCACCCTGCCGACGAGCCTGGACCTGGAATCGGTGGTGGAACGGGCGCGCCCGGTCTCCTGAACCGCGGGGCCGGGGCGAGGTGTTCGGAGCGCCTGTGAAAGCCCCGGAGGGGGTGGTGCTGCGCCGACACGGCACCACCCCCTCCACCTGGGCCCGTTGCAGCCCGCGGACGCCGCGCACGGCGCCCTGGTCAAGTCTCAGCCACCTACCGACGGTTCACCAGGGTTGCAGGGGGTTGCAACTTGTTGGTGCACATGCGCGGAGTGTGTGCCTCCGGCCTGCCCGGACCGGCAGTATGAGAGGTGGAGTCGGCCCGGAAACCGCCGCCCGGACCGCTTGACAAGTATGTTCGATGCCCTTCTCCGGGAGGAGCCAAGTGGTGAACCCGCCGATGAACGTGGCGCGCCTGGCCGCCGTGGACGCGGCGCAGGCGGCGCGGGTGCTGAGCGAGGTGCGTGAGGCCACACTCGCCGGTCGACGTGCGCGGATCGCGCCCCGGCCGGTGATCGAGCAGTCGTGGGGCCGGATGCTGCGCAGCGGAGTCGACCCCGACCGGGACTTCAGGTCCGGGCTGCTGCCCTCCGACGAGGTGCGGCGCAGACGCGAGGAGTCACCGCTGCGCCACGTCATGCCGGTGCTGCGCGAGGGTCTGCTTTCGGTCGCGGACGTCGCCCAGCACATCATGGTCGTCGCGGACGCCGACGGGCGCGTGCTGTGGCGCGAGGGGTCCGGTGCCGTGCTGCGCAAGGCGGACGGCCTCGGCTTCGAACTGGGCGCGGACTGGCGGGAAGACGTCGTCGGCACCAACGGGGTCGGCACCCCCGCGGTCGTACGGCGGCCCGTTCAGGTCTTCGGCGGGGAGCACTTCGTCCGCTCGCACACCTCCTGGACCTGTACGGGCGCCCCGATCACCGACCCGAGGGACGGCCGGATGCTCGGTGTCGTGGACGTCAGCGGCCCGCTGGAGACGATGCATCCGGCGACCCTCGCCTGGGTGGACGCGGTGGCCAAGCTGGCCGAGGCGCGGCTGCGCGAGCTGCATCTGGGCTCGCTGGAGCGGCTGCGGGCGGTGGCGGCGCCGGTGCTGGCGCGGCTGGACGGGCGGGCGCTGGTGGTGGACCGGGACGGCTGGACGGCGGCCGTGACGGGGATGCCGTATCCGCGCCGGGTCGCGCTGCCCAAGTCGCTGGCGCCGGGGCGCCGGTGGCTGCCCTCGCTCGGCTCGTGCACGGTGGAGCCGCTGGCCGGGGGCTGGTTGCTGCGGGCGGACGACGAACCGCGGGCCACCGCGACCACCCGGCTCGTGCTGGACCTCTCCAGGCCCGGCCGCCGGGCGCTCACGGTGTCGGCCTCGGCGGGCTCCTGGTCGCGGGAACTGAGTCCCCGGCACGCCGAGTTGCTGTACCTGCTGGCCGAACAGCCCCGGGGGTGCGGGGCGGCCGACCTGGCCGAGCGCCTGTTCGGGGATCCTTCACGTACGGTGACGGTGCGTGCCGAGATGTCGCGGATCCGGCGGTACCTCGGGGAGCTTCTGCAGCACCGGCCCTACCGTTTCGCCGAGGCCGTGGAGGTCGAGGTGCTGCTCCCCGACGACCCCCGTGACCTGCCGCCCCGGTCGACTGCGGCGGCGCCGGCACGGCGGCGGACGGCCGTCGGGGGCGATCGCCCGGCGCCGCCGTGAGGGCCCGTGCACGGTTCCTCCGGCGTGTCTTCCACGTATTTGCGGGGTCTTCGCCCTACGCGGACCGTTACTGCCGTAGCATCCCGTACGGGCCTCACCACCTGTTCCTTGCGTCAACGTACTGATCTTCAGGCGCAGTTGGACGGCCCTCGGGAGGAGAGATGAAGCATCGCGGCAGACACCGCCGGCGCAGGCGGGGTGCTGCTCTGCGCGCGGTCCTGACCGGGACCGCGCTGGCGCTCACCGCTACCGCCACGCTGATCAGCGCGTCCCAGGCCCAGGTCACCGAGAGCCCCGGTGCGCTCAAGCCGCTCTCCTCCCCGGCGGACACCGGCCGGTTCCGGCTCCAGGAGCGACTGGTCCCGGCCCGCACCCTGAACCGGCTTGCCGCCGCGATGGGCCGTCCGGTCGGTGTGGACGCCGTGCTGAACAGCGCCGACCACGGCATGCGCGAGTCCGCCGACTGCTCCTCCGCCGACCGGGCGTCCCTGCCCGTCGCGCCGGAGGCCTCCCGCGCCTACTGCTGGGACCGGGCCGACACCGCGGGCACCGACTGGCGCCCGGCCTCGGTGACGACCTCCGGGGCCGCCGACGACGACGGCGTCTGGGGCACCCACCGGGTGGTGCTCACGGGCTGGACCCACAGCACCACCGCCGGGCGGTCCGCCGAGCGGGGCCTCGCCCGGGTCGCCTTCGTGAACGCCGACGACCCCGCCCGACTCTCCTACCGCTGGGTGCTGCTGGTGGTGCCGGTGAGCGGCGGCCGTGACTACCGGGGCCTCGCCTCCGGGATCTCCGGCATGGTCTGGTACCAGGACAAGCTGCTGGTGACCACCAGGACCGGCAGCGCCGACGCGCTCTACGTCTACGACCTCGACCGCATCCAGCGCACCACGGTCGACGGACCCGCGATCGGCCGGGTGCGCGGCGGCTGGTCCGCCGACGGCTACCGGTACGTGATGCCCGCGATCGGCTCCTACCGCTTCGCCTCCGGCCGCTGCGCCCCCGCCGGGCCGCCCTGTCCCGGCGCGCTCGCCGTCGACCGCGGCACCGTGCCGGACAGCCTGGTCGCGGCCGAGTGGACCGAGCCCGGCGCCGGCCGGCGCGCCCGGCTGTGGCGGTACCCGCTGAGCACGGCCCCCGCGCGCGGCGGGTTGCTGGCCGCGGACGCGCGGGGCCGCGTGGACGCGGACGAGGCCTATACGACCCGGGCGTCGGGGATCCGGGGTGTGCTGTCGTACCGGCAGCCGGGGGCGGACGGTGCGTCCTGGTATGTGGGACGCCTGCCCGATTCCCGGGACGGACACGGCGGACTGTGGCGCCAGGACACCGGCGGCGCGAAGGCGGCACGTTGCGGCTCGGACGCCTCCCATCGCTGCTGGGCCGCCGACGCCGGCTCCCTGTCGTACTGGCAGGCGACCGGCGAGGTCTGGTCGCTGTCGGACCGCATGCTGTTCGCCCTCCCCCTGGCCGAACTCGACCGCTCACTGGACTGACCTGCCACGACGTTCGCCGGTGTGGGCGACGGGCCGCCCGTCGCGCCCCGCCCCGGCCGACCGGTGACCGGGGTGACCGGGTCGATCGACAGACTCGGGGGCGGGATGATTCCCTGGCCCGCATGAGCAGCGTCCCTGTCACCACCTGGTCCCTGGAGCAGACGTCCCCGGCCGACCTCCTGCCCGCCGCCGCGCCCGAGGGCGATGTGCGGATCGTGCGCGCCGAGGCCCCCTCCCCCGAGTTCAGCCGATACCTCTACACCGCGGTCGGCGGGGACATCCGCTGGACGGACCGGCTCGGCTGGACGTACGCGCGGTGGCAGGAGCACCTGGAGCAGCCCGGCGTGGAGACCTGGGTGGCGTACGACCGGGGCACCCCGGCCGGCTACGCGGAGTTGGAGCCGCAGGACGAGGGCGTGGTCGAGATGGTCTACTTCGGTCTCGTCCCCTCCTTCCGCGGCCGGCGCATCGGCGGGCACCTGCTGGCGTACGGCGCGGCCCGCGCCTGGGACCTGGCCGAGCGGTGGCCCGGGCGGACGCCGACCAAGCGGGTGTGGCTGCACACCTGCAGCAAGGACGGCGAGTTCGCCATGGACAACTACCAGCGGCGCGGCTTCAAACTGTTCGACACCAAGGTGGAGCTGGAGCCGGAGGCGGCGACGCCGGGTCCGTGGCCCGGCGCATACCCTGCCTGACCTGCCGGGACAAGCCTCCCGGAAGCGCATGTGAGCGACGACACCCTTGTTCCGCATGGTGGGACAAGGGTGTCCGCATGATGGATAAAGCTGGACTGTGTCCAGATCGCCGTGACACGCTTCCGTCATGTCTGGAACTGGAATTGCCTTGGTGAGTCGGCGGCACGTCGACCTCGGCCGCATGTCCAGCGCCATCTGTCCGGCGAGCTGAGTCCACAGCACCGCCGTTCTCCCCGTAACTGATCCCTGCCCGCGCAAGGACGCGCACCCATGCCCGCGTGCGCCCGCATGCGCAGGTCAGTGCCGCTTTCCGCCTTTCCGAAGGACGTACAACCATGGCCGCCACCCCGCAGGATCCTGCCGCCTCCGCGCCCCGCCGCAAGGTGAGCCGTCACCGCGGTGAGGGTCAGTGGGCCGCAGGCCACTTCACCCCGCTGAACGGCAACGAGCAGGTCAAGAAGGACGACGACGGTCTCAATGTGCGGACACGCATTGAGACGATCTACTCCAAGCGGGGCTTCGACTCGATCGACCCCAGCGACCTGCGCGGCCGGATGCGCTGGTGGGGGCTGTACACCCAGCGCAAGCCCGGGATCGACGGCGGCAAGACGGCGATCCTGGAGCCGGAGGAGCTGGACGACCGCTACTTCATGCTGCGGGTGCGCATCGACGGCGGCGCCCTGACCACCCGGCAACTGCGCGTCATCGGTGAGATCTCGCAGGAGTTCGCGCGGGGCACCGCCGACATCACCGACCGTCAGAACGTCCAGTACCACTGGATCCGGATCGAGGACGTGCCGCAGATCTGGGAGCGGCTGGAGGCCGTGGGCCTGTCCACCGTCACCGCCTGCGGCGACACCCCGCGCGTGATGATCGCCTCCCCGGTCGCGGGCATCGCCGAGGACGAGATCATCGACGCCACCCCGGCACTGGAGGAGATGAAGCGCCGCGTCCTGAACAACAAGGCGTACTCGAACCTGCCGCGGAAGTTCAAGACGGCCATCTCGGGTTCGCCGCTGCTGGACGTGGTGCACGAGATCAACGACGTCGCCTTCGTCGGCGTCCGGCACCCCGAGCACGGACCGGGCTTCGACCTGTGGGTCGGCGGCGGTCTGTCCACCAACCCCAAGCTGGGCGTGCGGCTCGGCGCCTGGGTGCCGATCGACGAGGTCCCGGACGTCTACGAGGGCGTCGTCTCGATCTTCCGTGACTACGGCTACCGCCGGCTGCGCAACCGCGCCCGGCTGAAGTTCCTGGTCGCCGACTGGGGCCCGGAGAAGTTCCGCCAGGTGCTGGAGGACGAGTACCTGGGCGGACGCAGGCTGGTCGACGGCCCCGCCCCCGAGCAGCCGGTGCAGCGGTGGCGCGACCACATCGGCGTGCACCGGCAGCGCGACGGCCGGTTCTACGTCGGCTTCGCCCCGCGCGTCGGCCGGGTCGACGGCGCGACGCTGACGAAGATCGCCGACCTCGCGGAGGCGCACGGCTCGGGCCGGGTCCGTACCACCGTCGAGCAGAAGATGATCGTCCTCGACGTCGCGGAGGACAAGGTCGACTCGCTGGTCGACGGCCTGGAGGCGCTGGACCTCTCCGCCCGGCCGTCCACCTTCCGGCGCGGCACCATGGCCTGCACCGGCATCGAGTTCTGCAAGCTCGCCATCGTCGAGACCAAGCAGCGCGGCTCGCAGCTGATCGACGAACTCGAGCGCCGGCTCCCGGACTTCGACGAGCCGATCACCATCAACCTCAACGGCTGCCCGAACGCCTGCGCCCGCATCCAGGTCGCGGACATCGGTCTCAAGGGCCAGCTGGTCCTGGACGACCAGGGCCGGCAGGTCGAGGGCTACCAGGTGCACCTCGGCGGCGCGCTCGGCCTGGAGCCGGGCTTCGGCCGCAAGGTCCGCGGTCTGAAGGTCACCTCGCAGGAACTGCCGGACTACATCGAGCGGGTCCTCACCCGCTTCCAGGACGAGCGCGAAGACGGCGAGCGGTTCGCCGCCTGGGCCGCCCGCGCCTCCGAGGAGGCCCTGTCGTGAGCGAGCGGGCCGCCCCCTTCCACTGCCCCTACTGCGGCGACGAGGACCTGCGTCCGAACGAGCAGGGACACGGCGCCTGGGAATGCGGCGCGTGCAACCGCGCATTCCAGCTGAAGTTCCTCGGGCTGCTCGCCCGGGGCCTGCGGCGAGCCGACGACGGAGGGGACGAGCAGACATGACGACCGCTCAGCAAGACCGTACGGCAGCGGAGTTGAAGGTACTCGCCGAGCAGGCGGGCCGCGACCTGGAGGACGCCTCCGCCCTGGAGATCCTGCGGTGGGCGGTGGACACCTTCGGCAGGCAGTTCTGCGTGACCTCCTCCATGGAGGACGCCGTGGTCGCCCATCTCGCCTCGCGCGTACTCAAGGGCGTCGACGTCGTCTTCCTCGACACCGGCTACCACTTCCCGGAGACCATCGGCACCCGGGACGCCGTCGAGGCCGTGATGGACGTCAACGTCATCACCCTCACGCCCCGGCGGACGGTCGCCGAGCAGGACGCCGAGTACGGCCCGAAGCTGCACGACCGGGACCCCGACCTGTGCTGCAGGCTGCGCAAGGTGCAGCCGCTGGAGGAGGGACTCGAGGGCTACCAGGCGTGGGCGACCGGCCTGCGCCGCGACGAGTCCCCGACCCGGGCGAACACCCCGGTCGTCGGCTGGGACGAGAAGCGGCAGAAGGTCAAGGTCTCCCCGATCGCCCGCTGGACCCAGGAGGACGTGGACGCGTACGTCGCCGAACACGGTGTGCTCACCAACCCGTTGCTGATGGACGGCTACACCTCCGTCGGCTGCGCCCCGTGCACCCGCCGGGTCCTGGAGGGCGAGGACGCCCGGGCCGGCCGCTGGGCGGGCCGCGCCAAGACCGAGTGCGGGCTGCACGGATGACCGCGCCCACAGCGACTCCCACGCCGTCCGCGGCCGCCGTCGCCGCCGCACCGGACGAGACCACTGCGACCCAGGAGAACCACGTGACCACCGGAGCCACCGTCTGGCTCACCGGTCTGCCGAGCGCCGGCAAGACCACCATCGCGTACGAGCTGGCCGGCCGGCTGCGCGCCGAGGGCCACCGCGTCGAGGTCCTCGACGGCGACGAGATCCGCGAGTTCATCTCCGCGGGCCTCGGCTTCTCCCGCGAGGACCGGCACACCAACGTGCAGCGCATCGGATTCGTCGCCGAACTGCTCGCGCGCAACGGCGTCAAGGCGCTGGTCCCGGTGATCGCGCCGTACACGGACAGCCGCGACGCCGTGCGCAAGCGGCACGAGGAGAACGGCACCCCGTACCTGGAGATCCATGTGGCGACCCCGGTCGAGGTGTGCAGCGTGCGCGATGTGAAGGGGCTGTACGCCAAGCAGGCCGCGGGCGAGCTGACCGGGCTCACCGGGGTCGACGACCCGTACGAGGAGCCGGAGGGGCCCGACCTGCGGATCGAGTCGCAGGACCAGACCGTGCAGGAGTCCGCGGCCTCCGTGTTCGCCCTGCTGAGCGAGAGGGGACTGGCATGACGACCGTGGCGAAGGTCGAGGAGGGCACGGACAGCCCGTACGCGCTCTCCCACCTGGACGCGCTGGAGTCCGAGGCGGTGCACATCTTCCGCGAGGTGGCGGGCGAGTTCGAGAACCCGGTGATCCTGTTCTCCGGTGGCAAGGA
>NZ_JBVJTD010000014.1:0-281078 GCF_055605965.1 Streptomyces sp. NPDC037126 | reverse complement strand
TGAGGGAAACGCCCGGTTACATTCCGAACCCGGAAGCTAAGCCTCACAGCGCCGATGGTACTGCAGGGGGGACCCTGTGGGAGAGTAGGACACCGTCGAACAATTTTTGGGAAAACCCCGCACCAATTCTGGTGCGGGGTTTTCTGCGTTTACGGCGCTTTTTCAGGCCGTCATTTCAGAACGTCACGTCCGCGGTCTTCACCGTCCCGCCCCGGCGGCCGGGAGCATGCTGGCCGCTCCAGTAGAAATTGGTGTGGGCGATCACCTGCTCCGGGGCCGGCGCCCCGTACTCGGTGAGGTCCTCGGTCGTGTGGGCGTCGGCGACCAGCGTCGCGTCGTAGCCCCGTACCAGGGCTCCGTGCAGGGTCGAGCGGACGCAGAAGTCGGACTGGGCACCCGTCACGACGAGCCGGCCCACGGCCCGTTCGGCCAGCACGCCCTCCAGATCGGTGTCCTCGAAGGAGTCGCGGTAGGTCTTGGCGACCAGGGGCTCGGTGTCCAGTCGCTTCAGTTCCGGGACGTACTCCCAGCCCTCGGTGCCGGCCACCAGCTCCTCGTCCTGGTGCTGCACCCAGACCACCGGTACGGCGGCCGCGCGTGCCCTGTCGACCAGGGTGTCGATGTTCGCGATGACCTCGTCCCGGTGCGGCGCGCCGGCGACGACCGCGTTCTGGACATCTATGACGAGCAGGGCGGTGTTCGGCCGATCATGAAGGGTTGTCATGCGGCCACAATATGGCGTGCCGTTCGCGGCCGCCGCTACTACGGTGGCCGTCATGAGCACTCCGGTCAGCAGTGATTACGTCGTTCGCGCCATACGTCCCGAGGAGTGGGAGAAGGTGAAGCGGCTACGGCTGACCGCGCTGCTGGATCCCGCCGCGCCGCTGGCCTTCCTGGAGACGCACGAGGACGCGGCGGCCAAGCCCGACCTGTTCTGGCAGGACAGGGCGATCGGGTCGGGTGTGGGCTCGACGGCGGCCCAGCAGTTCATCGCCGAGACCCCCGACGGCACCTGGGCGGGCACGGTGACCGTGCTCATCGAGGAGGCCGGCACGCAGGACTGGGCGGGGCAGCCGGTCGAGCGGCGGCAGGGGCACGTCGTCGGCGTGTTCGTGCATCCCGAGCACCGCGGGAACGGGCTGATCAAGGCGCTGTTCGACGCCGGGATCGACTGGGCGTGGGCGCGCGGCGCCGAGCGGGTGCGGCTGCTCGTGCACGAGGACAACGCGCGGGCGCAGGGTGCCTACCGGAAGGTGGGGTTCACCCCGAGCGGGGTCGTCGTGCCGTTCTGCCAGAACGAGGCGCAGAACGAGGTGGAGTTCGTCCTAGACCGGTAGTCCGGGCAGTCCCGGCAGTTCCCGGTGCGGCCAGCGGGAGCGGGCCTGTTCCCGGGAACGCAGCAGGGCGAGCGTCGGCAGGCCCTGCTCCGCTCCGGCGGCGAGCAGGTCCGGGAGCTGGGGGACGGGCGCGACGGCCGCGATGTCGTCCAGGACCAGGGTCAGTGGTGGGTCGAGCCGACCGGAGGATGACCGTTCGGCCATGCGCCGGCCGCGCTCGACCACGCTCGAGACGAGGGCCGTCAGGAGGGGCATCGCTCCCGGTTTGCTCCTCGGGTCCTCGATGGATTCACCGACCACATAAAGCGTGCCCCCTTCGTGGACGAAGGAATCCAAGGCAAGCGCATCAGTTCGGTTTGGTGTGCAAGCCTCGCGGATGTTGACCGTGAAGAGGGCGGAGAGCGCCCGGCTGGTCAACTCCTGTGCGATGTCCCGGCGTTCGGGGTGTGCGGTGAGCGCTGCCTCCAGTTCGCCGGCGGCGCCGGGCGCGGCCTTGGCGTGGGTGCGCAGGGTGCGTACGGCCTCCTGGACCTGGGTGCCCTGGGACCAGCGGTGGACGTGACGGATGGTCCGGTTCTCCAGGGCGGCGGCGTGCAGGTAGCTGCGCAGCAGGGTGGTCGCCGTGTCCACCAGGGCCTGGTCGATCTTGGCCGTGGGCTGTACGGGGGTGAGCAGCGCGGTCGTCCGGTGCAGTGCGGTCTGTCTGTCCTCGCAGCCGGCCGTGGGGGACCAGTGCAGACGGGCCGGGGTGTCGCAGAGGTGGGTGGGGTCGTAGAGGAGGACGGGACCGAGTTTTGTTCGTGCGTCCTTCGTCTCCGCCCAGAGCGCGGGGTCGGAGGTGACGACGAGGGCGGCGCCTTCTGCGTCGCGTACGGCCCGTGCGGCGGTCGGGCGGCGGCTCTCCCTGGGCGCGATGAGGACCCGCTCCCAGCCGCCCGGCTGCGCGGCGCCGGGGGCGGCGGCCATCGGGTCCACCGGTGGCGCGGTCTCCTGGAGCGGCACCGCGGGCTCGGGTGCAGGCTCCGCCCGCGGCACGGGGACCTCGTACCGCGGCTCCTGGGGGGCGGGAACCTCCTGGGGGACGGGCGGTGCCTCGTACGGCCGTTCCTGGACCGGGGGCGAGGCCTTCTGGGCGCGTGCGCGGGCCTTTCCCGCGCGCCAGCGGGCCACCGCCCCCATCACGAACACGGTGAGGACGAACAGGATCATCAGCTGGCCGATGAACAGGCCCCAGAACAGGCCCCAGCCGGACAGCTGGGCCGGCGGGGTGCCGGGCCAGGCGCCGGCGATGTCGTGGGGCTGCCCGATGAGGTGGCGCATGGCGAGCGGGGTGTGGGTGAAGGTGACGCCGTCGGGCCAGGCGCCCCCGTCGAAGAGGGACGCGAGGCCCGTGGCCGTCCACACCAGCACGGTCATGCCGAGGAGGAACGCGAGTATGCCGACCAGCAGGCCGTCGGGGATGCCGCCCTGTCCGGCCCGCGGGTTGTCGCGCTGATCGCGAGCGTCCGGTCTCACGCTGTCTCCTCTTACGCCACCGTCGACTCGGAGTCGCCCAGGTGCTGCTCCACGAAGGCCGCCGCCCGTTCCTCGGCCTCCAGTTCGGCGGCGCGCAGGGCGTCGTCGGACGTAAGGTCGCTGGAGGACTCGGTCATCGCGCGGTCGGTGAAGACCAGCGGGCGTTCGGTCTCCGTGATGAGGTGTTTGACCACCTGGACATTGCCGTTGACGTCCCAGACGGCGATGCCCGGGGTGAGGGTCGGGATGATCTCGACGGCCCAGCGGGGCAGGCCGAGGACGCGCCCGGTCGCCCGTGCCTCGTCGGCCTTCTGGGCGTAGATCGTCCTGGTCGACGCCATCTTGAGGATGGCCGCCGCCTCCTTCGCCGCGGCCCCGTCCACCACGTCGGACAGGTGGTGGACGACCGCCACGAAGGAGAGGCCGAGGCGGCGCCCGAACTTCAGCAGCCGCTGGAACAGCTGCGCCACGAACGGGCTGTTGATGATGTGCCAGGCCTCCTCGACCAGGAAGATGCGCTTCTTGCGGTCGGGGCGGATCCAGGTGTGCTCCAGCCACACGCCGACGATCGCCATCAGGATCGGCATGGCGATGGAGTTGCGGTCGATGTGGGACAGGTCGAAGACGATCAGCGGGGCGTCGAGGTCGATGCCGACCGTGGTGGGGCCGTCGAACATGCCCCGCAGGTCACCGTCGACCAGCCGGTCGAGCACCAGGGCGACGTCGAGTCCCCAGGCCCGTACGTCGTCTATGGCGACGTTCATCGCCTCGGCCGACTCCGGCTCGGGGTGCCGCAGCTGCTCGACGATGTCGGTCAGGACCGGCTGGCGGTCGACGATCGTCTCGTTGACGAAGGAGTGGGCGACCTTGAGGGCGAAGCCGGCGCGCTCGTCCAGGCCGTGGCCCATCGCGACCTCGATGATCGTCCGGAGCAGCGCGAGCTGCCCGGTGGTGGTGATCGCCGGGTCCAGGGGGTTGAGCCGGATCCCGTGGTCCAGGGCGGCCGTCGGGTCGAGCCGGATGGGGGTTATCCCCAGCTCCTGGGCGATGAGGTTCCATTCGCCGACCCCGTCCTCGCCCTGGGCGTCCAGCACGACGACCTGGCGGTCCCTGAAGCGCAGCTGGCGCAGGACGTAGGTCTTCTCCAGCGCCGACTTGCCGTTGCCGGACTCGCCGAGGACGAGCCAGTGCGGGGCCGGCAGCTGCTGGCCGTAGAGCTGGAACGGGTCGTAGATGTAGCCCTTCCCGGAGTACACCTCGCGGCCGATGATGACCCCGGAGTCGCCGAGGCCGGGCGCGGCGGTGGGCAGGTAGACCGCCTGGGCCTGGCCCGTGGAGGTGCGCACCGGCAGCCGGGTCGACTCGACCTTCCCGAAGAGGAAGGCGGTGAAGGCGTCGGTGAGGACGGTCAGCGGATCCCGCATCGGCGAATCAGCCCCTACCTTCGGATGCCGGTGGCGAAGGGAAGTGTGTTCACGAAGGCGCGATGGTGCTCACGGTCGCACCACTCCAGCTTGAGGTACGACTTGCCCGCGGAGGCCCTTATCGTGCGCTTGTCGCGGGCGAGGGCCTCCGGAGAGCGGGAGGAGACGGTGATGTAGCCCACCAGGTTGACCCCCGCCGCTCCGCTGGCGAGGTCCTCACCCCTCTGGTCGAGGCGGTTGTGGGCGGCGATGTCGCGGGGGTCCACGGTCCGGTTCATCTTGGCGGCCCGGGAGGCCTCGGCCACGTCGTTCGTCTTCTCGGTCAGCATGCGTTCGATGGCTACCTCGGTGGGCTCCAGATCCATCGTGACCGCGACCGTTCGGATGACGTCCGGGGTGTGGACGAGGAGCGGGGCGAGGAAGTTGACGCCGACGGGGGTCATCGGCCACTCCTTCACCCAGGCCGTGGCGTGGCACCAGGGGGCGCGGGTGCTGGACTCCCGGGTCTTGGCCTGGAGGAAGGTGGGCTCCATGGCGTCCAGCTCGGCCGGCCAGGCGTTGCGCCTGGTCATCGCCTGGATGTGGTCGATGGGGTGGTCCGGGTCGTACATGGAGTGGACCAGTGAGGCCAGCCGTCCCTGACCGAGCGGCTGGCGTACGCGGATGTCGGCTTCCTGGAGCCGGGAGCAGATGTCGGTCAGCTCGCGGGCCATGACGACGGCGAGTCCGGCGTCCCGGTCCAGCTTGCGGCCGGACTGGGGGCGGGCGGCGCGGGCCATGGCCTGTGCCTCGGCGGCCAGTTCGCGGGTGTAGTGCATGCAGGCGACGAGGTAGGCGCGGTGCTGCTCGCTGCTGGTGGACACCATGGACTGGAGCTGGTCGTACGACTGCCGCAGCCAGTCGGGGGAGCGCTCGTCGCCGCGCTGGGCGACGTCCTTGGCGTGGGCGTCGGGGTCGGCGGGCAGGGTGCGGGCGAGCATCTGCAGCCGGGTGACGAACCCGTCCCCGTTGGCGACGTGCTTGAGCAGCGTGCCGAAGCGGTCGACGAGGGCCTCCTGGTCCTCGGAGTCGCGCAGTCCGACGCCGGGGCCCTCGATCTCGATGCAGGCGGTGACCGTCTTGCGGTCGGCGTGCAGCAGTACGGCGATCTCGTCGGGGCCGAAGGGGGCGGCGAGCCAGGTGATCCGGCCGATGCCGGGGGGCGGGCCGATCTCGACCTCACGGCCGTCGAGCCGGATGCCGGCCTCCATGACGCCCGAGCGGTAGCCGGCGCCGCGCTTGAGGGTGCGCTTGTAGCTGCGGTTGATCTCGAACCACTTGTAGAAGGTGCGGCGCTTGTACGGGACGTAGACCGCGGCGAGGGCGATCAGCGGGAAGCCCATCAGGAGCACGATCCGCAGGGACAGGACCGGGACGACGAGGCCGCACATCATGCCGAGGAACGCCCCGGCGACGATCAGCACGATCTCGCCGGACTCGCGGTTGCGGCCGATGATCGCGTTCGGCCGGGCGCGGCCGATCAGATACGTACGGCGGGGCGTGACCGGATGGGACAGGTGGGACTCGGTCGTCAACGCCCTTCACCTCCCGTGCGGTTGTTGCGGGTGTTGCCTGCGTGCGGGGTGTTGACCGGGCTGGGCGCGCGGGGCGCGGGCGTGGCGGAGGGGACGGCTCCGCCGGAGCCCCCGGTGGGGGTACGGCTGCTGTGGGCGGCGACTCCGCCGGTGGCGGGGTTGGCCGGGCGGGGGGCGCTGTTGCCCTGGCCGCCGCCCGCGGCGCCGTTGCTGTCGGCGCGGGCGCTGTGGGTCTTGATGCCCTGGGCGACGAGGGTGGCCGGGGAGCTGATGACGGCGGCGGCCTTGCCTTCGGCGCCCTGCATGATGCGGTTGTTGCGGCCGTTCGCGATCTCGTCGCCGAAGCCGGGGACGAAGCGGTAGATCGCGGCGCTGGCGAAGATGGCGAGCAGGATGATGGCGAGGCCGGAGACGACGGCGGAGAAGGCGTCGGGGCCGTTGCCGGAGGACAGGGCGCCGGCGAGGCCGAGGACGATCACGATGACCGGTTTGACGAGGATGACGGCGATCATGATGCCGGCCCAGCGGCGGACGTGGCCCCACAGGTTCTTGTCCACGAGTCCGGCGTAGACGACGGTGCCGAGGAGGGCGCCGACGTAGAGCAGGGCGGCGCGGATGACGAGCTCCAGCCAGAGGACGCCGGCGGCGAGGATGCTGACCAGGGAGACGACGATCAGCATGATCGGGCCGCCGCCGATGTCGGTGCCCTTGCCGAGGGCGCCGGAGAAGGTGCCGAAGAAGGTGTCGGCCTGGTCGCCGGTGGCCTTCGCGAGCACGTCGGTGACGCCGTCGGTCGCCGAGACGACGGTGTACAGGATCAGCGGGGTGAAGGCGGAGGCGAGCACCGTCAGCCACAGGAAGCCGATGGCTTCCGAGATGGCGGTGGTCAGCGGTACACCGCGCACCGCGCGCTTGGCCACGGCCAGCAGCCACAGCAGCAGCGTCAGGATCGTGGAGGCCGCGAACACGATGGCGTACTGCTGCAGGAACTTGGCATTGGTGAAGTCGACGTTGGCGGTCTCCTTCACGGCCTTGCTGAGCTTGCCCACCGTCCAGGAGGCGGCCTCGGCACAGCCCTTGGCCAGCGAGGACAGGGGATCGAGGGTGGAGGTGTCCGGGACGTTGGCAGCTCCCGATCCGCTGCTGCTGTTGCCGCGTTCGCAGTACTTCTTGGCCTCGCCGGTGATGACACCGCAGTTGTACTTGTGCCCCGACGGTGAGGGCGAGGGGCTGCCCGACGGGGTCGGTGAGGGATCGGCGAAGGCACGTGTGGCCAGCAGCACGGCCGTGGTCTGCACGGCCGCCACGATCGAGGCGAGCTTGAGCGCACGTTGCGGGCTACCGGGCATACGTGAACCCTCCGTACTCTTCGATGGCCTTGCTGATCTGGTCGGAGGTGGCGGCTCTGTCGTCACCCGGTACCGGAGCGGGGCCGTCCTTCTGGGTGTCGGAGGCGATCTTCCAGTCGCCGTCGGACCACCGGAGGTCGAAAGTCCACGTCTTCCAGGACGAGGTGACGGGGTCGGTCGAGGTGTTGCCCGCCATGCCGATGAGCCCCACGTACCAGACCGCGACCCTGGCGTCGGTGTCCGTGTACTGCTGCACGGTCGTTCCGACCGGGACCACGCGGGAGACGAACGTGCTGCCCTTCGGGGGGTTGCCGGCCGCGTCGAGACCCATTCTGCCGAGAAAGTCGGCCGAGTACGCCTGGTCCATCTGGCCCTGCAGAGGTGCTGCCGCGTCCGGGGTGTAGAGGAGCTGGAGCAGCGTGTGGCGGCTGTCCTTGTTGAACATGCCCGTCGAGCCCAGCGCCACGGCGTAGTTCGAGGCCGCCGACTGCGCTCCCTGATCCGTGTGGGCGAACCCGGTGGGTACTCCGGCGGACTTGGTCTCCACGGGGCGCGTTCCACTGGCCGCCGTAGGGTCGGCCGTCGGCTTGCCGGCCTGCCCGGAGTGGCCGTTCGTCGTCGACGAGTGGTCGCTTCTGTTGGCGAAGGCGATGGCTGCGATGAGGAGGACGACCACGCCGACGACCGTGACGAGGCTTCGGGAGGAGGAGCGGCCGGGGCGGCGGGGGGCGCCGCCGTAGGGGTCGCTCTCGGGCAGCCGCGTCCGGGTGTGCCCGGTGTCGTCGTAGTCGGTGTAGCCCTGCTCGTCTCCGGGACTCATGCCGCGTACGCCCCCTCCGCCTTGTAGACATACGACGGTAGCCGTGCTGGTTCCCGCGCGGGCGCGGTGTGGTGACTCGACATCAGGGAAACGCAACCTCAGCCGGTGGGCACGACGGGTGGGTGGGGTGGAGGGGACGAGGTCCGGGCGTGCCCGGCGGAAGGAGGGCGCCCGTCAGACGGCCATGCCGTACACGATGGTGAACAGCGTGCCCAGGGAGCCGATGATGAAGACCCCGGTGAGGCCGGCGATGATGAGGCCCTTGCCCTGCTCCGCGCTGAAGGTGTCGCGCAGGGCCGTGGCGCCGATGCGTTGCTTCGCCGCGCCCCAGACCGCGATGCCGAGGCAGAGCAGGATGGCCACGGCCATCACCACCTCGATCATCACCTTGGCCTCGTTGCCCAGGCTGCCGAAGGGGCCCCAGTCCGGAGCGATCCCGCCGATGATGGTGTTGATGTCTCCCTTGTCGGCCGCAAAGAGCATGTAAGTCACCGCCCCTGGTGGGTAGTTCCGCGAGCGCCCCTGCGGTGTGCAGAGGTCGGGCCTCATTCTCGCCGACAACGCCGCCAACGTATGTCGACTTGACGTCATTGACTGGCGGGTTTCGTACGAATAGCTCGTACGGTCACTCTGTGTATCACGGCAGGTCACCCCGGGCAACGAGGTCAGACCGGAACCTGTCGTGTGGTTCTGTCGTTGACCCCCTTTACGACCTGGCACGGTTTCTGACGGCAGGTCGGGTGAGGCGTCGCTTCGATGTTCTCACGCGCGGGGGGCGGAAAACGGACACAGGCCCCGGCGGCGGGCGCCGCGGGGCCTGTGGGGTGCGGGGTTCGGAGGGGTCGGCCGGTGAAGGCCGATACGCCCTCGGGGGTGCTCCGGCCGGTCGGGCCGTCGTAGCCCGATCGGGCGGTGTTCGCGCGGGCGGAGGTGCTGCGGTCCCGGCCCAACGCACAAGAGATGCAGGTGGGTTGCTCGGGGAGGGTGTCCCGGGCCGGGAAAACGGGTCGCGGCCGGCTGCCGTGACCCGTCCTCCCGCCGTGCCGCCGAGGGGACCCCACGTCCCCCTCAACTGGCGGCTCCCCGTGACCCGACGGGGCGGTCAGGCCGTGGTGGTTCAGCCCGTGAAGGCGTCCGTGCCCTCCGGGGTGCCCCAGCCGGTCGGGCCGTCGTAGCCGGACCTGGCGGTGCAGAAGTAGCTGGTGGAGCAGGAGCCGTTGTTGCCGCTGGTGACGTCGTTCAGCGCGGAGGTGCCGGCCGCGGCGTACGGGTACTGGGCCGGGTAGTCGCCGCTGCCCGGGGTGCCGGCCAGGGCGTAGACCGAGGCGATGATCGGCGAGGAGGCGCTGGTGCCGCCGTAGGTGTTCCAGCCGTTGCCGTCGGCGCCGTAGGTGTCGTAGACCGAGACGCCGGTGGCGGGGTCGGCGACGGCCGAGACGTCGGCGATCATGCGCTTCTTGCAGCCGGTGTCCGTCTGCCAGGTGGGCTTGGCGTCGTAGGCGGAGCAGCCGGAGCCGGTGCCCTCGGTGCTGGAGGTCTTCCAGACGGACTCGCTCCAGCCGCGGCTGTTGGAGGACGTCTTGAGGGCGGTGCCGCCGACGGCGGTCACGTACTTCGAGCCGGCCGGGTACTCGGCGCCGTAGGCCTCGTCGCCCGCGCTGGCGGTGATGGCGACGCCCGGGTGGTTGTAGTACTTGGAGTCGTACGAGGTGTCGGAGGAGGACTCCGAGCCGCCGTAGCTGTTGGAGACGAACTTCGCGCCCAGCTTGACGGCCTCGTTCACCGCGGTGCCCAGGTTGGCGTCGCTCGCGGTCTTCGCCTCGACCAGCAGGATGCTGCAGTTCGGGCAGGTCGCGCTGACCATGTCGAGGTCGAGGGAGATCTCGCCGGCCCAGCCGCTGTCGGCGGACGGCAGGGAGGTGGTCGAGCCGGTCTGGCCGACCTTCTCGAAGCAGCCGTTGTCGCTGGTGCAGTCCGGGAGGCCGTAGTACGACCGGTAGGCCGCGAGGTCCGCCTCGGCGTTCGGGTCGTCGTAGGCGTCGACGATGGCGACGGTCTCGCCGGAGCCGTTCGCGGCGGCCGCGTCCGAGAGGCCGTAGGCGGACTGGATGTCCGAGGGGCCGTAGCCGGTGGGGGAGTCGGCGGCGGCGTTCGGCCGGACCGTCTTCGGCGTGCTGCCCTTGAGGACCGCCTGCTTCTCCATGAAGGCGGTGGTGCCAGCGGTGACGCGCAGCGCGTCGCAGGCGGCGTAGCCCTTCTTCGGGGTCGCGGCGCAGGCCTTCGTGTACTGCACGTGGGCCTTGGCGACCTGGGCGGCGATCGCCTTGGTGCTCACCTTGTGGTGCGTGGTGGCGGGCTCCGCGCTCGCGTGTGCGGCGGTGCCGAGCCCGGCGATCAGCAGCGCGGCGGTGGCCGCCGCGGCGGAGCCGGCGCGGCGCCATCTGCCGCGTATGTGGGGGTTGGTGGGGGTGGTCGTACGCAAGGTACAGCCTCCTGTGAGTGGTGGGCAGAGGCCTGCGGGTGTGGGGGTCCACCGGCGGGGTACCGGTGGGGGCGGCGGCCCGCGACGACCATCGCGTTGTTGAGTACGCGACAACAAGAGGCTTTCGAAAACCTGACTTCCGCGTTGCCGAAGGCGGTACGGGGCTTACTGATCAATGACGCCTGGATGGCACTGAGCTGGGGGGGTCTTGACCGGCGTCACAGGTTGGCCGCTGGGTCAACGGCGCCTTTTTCAGCGGGGCTTGAGGCCGTTCAGCAGCAGGTGGACGTGCTCGTCCAGGCCGGCCATGGCCTCGCCGGCGTCGAGCGCGCAGCTGGCGATGAGGGCGGCCAGGCCGTGCAGGCTCGCGGCCGCGACCAGGGTGAGGCGCTCCGGGTCGCCCCGGACGATCAGGCCCTGCTCCTGGGCGTCCGCGAACATCCGGGTGAGGGAGCCGAGTGAGCGGTCGACGGCCGCGGCGAGCTGGGCGGAGCTGTCGGGGTCGTGCTTGCGCGCGAACATCAGCTCCAGCAGCTCGGGATGGTCGACGGCGAAGCCGAGGTAGGCCCGCGCCAGCGCCGTCATCCGTCCCTCGAAGGACTGGTCCGGGCCGTCCGCCGCGCCGTCCAGGGACTGGTTGAGGCGCTCGTACCCGTCGAGCGCCAGGGCGTCGAGCAGGGCCTGCTTGTCCCTGAAGTGGCGGCCCGGGGCGGCGTGGCTCACGCCGATGTCGCGGGCCAGCTCGCGCAGCGAGAGCGCGCCGGCCCCCTTGTCGCGCAGGGTGCGCTCGGCGCTCTTGAGCAGGGCGGCGCGCAGGTCTCCGTGGTGATAGGGGCGACTCGCCGAGGACGTACGCGACATGCGGACCATCGTATCGCGATGTTGTCATTGACAGCATTGTTGGCGATGCCTACATTGGCGGCATGGCCGATACGACCGACGCGCGCGGCGCGCGCAAGTGGAACGCGACCCACCTCCCCGACCTGAGCGGCCGTACGGCCGTGGTCACCGGCGCCAACAGCGGCATCGGCTTCGCCGCCGCCGAGGCGCTGGCCCGCGCCGGGGCGCACGTGGTGTTCGCCGTACGGGACCTCGCGCGGGGCGGCGCCGCCGCGGCGCGGGTCAGCGGCAGCACCGAGGTGCGCCGCCTGGACCTGGCGGACCTCGACTCGGTGCGCGAGTTCGCCGCCGGCTGGGACCGCCCGCTGGACCTGCTGATCAACAACGCGGGCGTGATGATGCTGCCGGAGCAGCGCACCCGGCAGGGCTTCGAGATGCAGTTCGGCACGAACCACCTCGGGCACTTCGCGCTGACGAACCTGCTGCTGCCCCACGTCACGCACCGGGTGGTGACCGTGTCGTCCACCTATCACGCGATGGGCGACAAGGTGATCCACTTCGAGGACGTGAACCTGCGGGGCGGCTACCACCCGACGCGTGCCTACGCCCAGTCGAAGCTGGCCAACCTGCTGTTCACCCTGGAACTCCAGCGCCGGCTGGCCGAGGCGGGCTCCCCCGTCCGCGCCCTGGCGGCCCACCCCGGCTACGCGGCCACCAACCTCCAGAGCCACGCGGCCAGCCCCCTGTCCCGGGTGGTCATGCGGCTGGGCAACGTCTTCCTCGCCCAGGACGACAGGGCCGGCGCCCTGCCCACCCTCTACGCCGCGACCCAGGACCTGCCGGGGGCGTCGTACGTCGGCCCCGACGGCCTCGGCGGGATGCGCGGCGCGCCCACCCTCGTCGGGCGCAGCGCGGCGGCGAGCGACCCGGAGGCTGCGCGGCGGCTGTGGAGGCTGTCGGAGGAGCTGACCGGGGTCGAGTGGAAGGACGCGCCCGCCGTCCGGCCCTGATGCCGCGGTCCCGAACGGTTACGGTGACAGGAAGGACCCTCCCCAGGACACACGGACCCACGATGGCGGCAGCGGCGGGCGGCAGCGGCCCGGTGGACTTCCGGCTCGACGGCCGTACGGCCCTCGTGACCGGGTCGGCGCGCGGGCTCGGCCTGGAGATGGCGCGCGGGCTCGCCGGAGCCGGAGCGCGGGTGGTCCTCAACGGGCGGGACCCCGCCAGCCTGGAGGCGGTGGCCGCCCGGCTGTGGGACGAGGACGGGTACGACGTCACGGCCGCCGCGTTCGACGTCACCGACCGGGAGGCCGGGGAGCGGTTGGTCGGGACGCTGGGCGCCCTCGACATCCTGGTGAACAACGTCGGCCACCGGGACCGGCGGGGCGTCAGCGAGATGACGCCGGAGGAGCTGAACGCGCTGCTCGACGTCCATCTCACCTCCGCGTACGCGCTGAGCCAGCAGATGGCCCGCGGGCTGGCCGGACGCGGGGTCCCGGGCCGCATCGTCAACGTCTGCTCGGCGGTGGGCCAGTTGGGCCGCACGGGTGACGTCGGCTACGCCACCGCGAAGGCCGGCCTGGACGGCCTGACCAGGGCACTCGCCGCGGACCTCGGCCCGAGCGGCACGACGGTCAACTCGGTGGCGCCGGGCACCTTCGCCACCGGGGCCGACGCGGATCTCGCGACGGACCCCCGCTGGGAGGCCTGGCTGCGCACCCGCACGGCCCTCGGCCGCTGGGGCCGCCCCGAGGAGATCGCCGGCGTCGTCGTCTTCCTCGCGAGCGACGCGGCCTCCTTCATCACCGGCCAGACCATCGCGGTGGACGGGGGCATGACGACGACGTTCTGAGGGGGGTCCGGGGTCGTGCGAAGGCCCGGCCCCCCGACGAGCCGTGGGGCCGGTGGGGCGGTTCATCCGATTCGACGCACGGGGGAGGCAGGTGGGAGGGGGGCCGGGTACGGTGGTGCTGCACCGGCCATCGGAAGGTTTCTGCGGAAAATCTCAGTGAAGTCGGGACGGGTTTCTCACCTTCGTGAGACAGAGTGAGGGCTGATGAAGCGCATCTCACGCATCTCGGTCACCTCGCGTCCCGCTCTGCTCGGGGCTGTGGTGATGCTCGCCCTGACCTCGGCGTCCGTGGCTGCCGCCGACGACGGGCCGGGCCCCTTCGGGGTCACCGCGGACGCCGTCGCCTCCCTGCGGAGCGCACGGGTCGGCGCGCTGTTCGGCGCCGACCGGGCGGGCAACCTGGCCGGCGGGCACTACTGCACCGCCTCGGTCGTGCACAGCCCGCACGGCAACCTCATCGTCACCGCGGCGCACTGCGTGAACGGCGCCGACAGCAACCTGGTGTTCGTGCCGGGCTACCGGAACGGCCGGGCGCCCTACGGGGTGTGGAAGGTGACGCGCCGGTTCCTGCCCGACGGGTGGGCCAGGGACCAGGACGAGGACAGCGACATCGCCCTCGCCACCGTGGCGGACCGGGGCGGCAGGTCGATCGAGGAAGTGGTCGGCGCCAACCGGTTCATGCCCGGGACGGCCACCGGCGCGACCGCGGTGACCGTCACCGGGTACCCGGACGCCCGCGAGGTGCCCATCCGCTGCACCAACAAGCCGCACTCGCACAGCCGCACGCAGCAGCGCATCGACTGCCCCGCGTTCACCGCCGGCACCAGTGGCAGCCCCTGGATCAACGGCGACGGACAGGTCGTCGGCGTCCTCGGCGGCCACGAGGAGGGCGGCTCGACGGACGACGTGTCGTACAGCGTGGTCCTCGGGTCGCAGGCGGCCGAGCTGTACCGGGACGCCATAGCCGCCTCCTGAGGTCACTGAGGTGGCGTCAGGCCGGAGCCTCCAGCCGTGAAATGCCGCCACTTCCCGACCAAATGGCTTTGAACCGCGCCCGCATGGGGGAAAGTTGGACCCGTGCGGAAGGTATGGGTGATCGGTGGGGCGGCCGTCGGGCTCGGGACGGGCTTCGTCATGCTGCTCGTCGTCGGGGTCTACATGGTCGCCGGCAACCTGGTGGGCGGGCTGGCCACGGGCGGCCGCGCGCTCGCCAAGGGCGCCGTGCCCGCCGCCTACAAGCAGCTCGTGCAGCAGTGGGGCAACCTGTGCCCGGCGCTCAGCCCGGCGCTGCTCGCCGCCCAGCTCTACCAGGAGAGCGGCTGGAACCCGACGGTCGTCAGCCCGGCCGACGCCCAGGGGATCGCGCAGTTCATCCCGAGCACCTGGGCCACGCACGGCATCGACGGCAACGGCGACGGCAAGCGGGACATCTGGGACCCGAACGACGCCATCCCGTCGGCCGCGTCGTACGACTGCGAACTCGCCAAGTACGTCAAGGACGTTCCCGGCGACGTCTCCGACAACATGCTCGCCGCCTACAACGCCGGTGCCTACCGGGTCATAAGGGCGGGCGGGGTGCCGGCGATCCGCGAGACGCAGGACTACGTCAAGCGCATCCGCAGCCTGGCGGAGAGCTTCGCCGCGCCGGCCGCCAGGCTCGACCCCACCCGGCAGGCCGCCGGCGCCATCGGCTTCGCCCAGAAGAAGCTCGGCACGCCCTATCTGTGGGGCGGCGAGGGCACGGCCGAACAGGGTGGGCGCTTCGACTGCTCGGGGCTGACCCAGGCCGCGTACGCGAGCGTCGGCATCACGCTGCCGCGCGTGGCCAACGACCAGTACAACGCGGGCCCGCACCCGACCCGCAGTCAGCTCCTGCCGGGCGACCTGGTGTTCTTCTCCACCGACCTCGGCGACTCCCGGGCCATCCACCACGTGGGCATCTACGTGGGCGGCGGGTACATGATCGACGCGCCGCGCACGGGAGCCGTCATCCGGTTCGACCCGATCGACAGCCCCGACTACTTCGGCGCCACCCGGGTGACCGAGGATGGCGCAAAAGCGCTGCCCACGGCGGTGTGAACCAAGCGTGAACCCATGCCCTGAGCTGCGGAGATGAGTCTCTCTTCGATAACGTCTGCGTGATCATTCAGTGGAGAGTGGAACGTATGGGTGGGGGCCGTGCGTTCCTGTTGACGTAGCCGAGCGGACGTCAGTGCGGCAGTGCAGCGGAAGCGGATCTACGCACCACGGGGGGCAGGAGCGACGCACACGAGGTGCGTCCGGGAAACCGACGAAGGGGCCGCAGCACCATGGCTGTACTCGCCGAATCCGGATCGAACCCCGACGTCGAACTGCTCTACGACATCAACGGCCTGGCCAAGGACGCCCCGCACTGGTTCGACCGGGTCATGGAGTTCGTGGGCGAGTACGGCCTGCTGCTCGCGATGGTCCTGCTCGTGCTGTGGTGCTGGTGGTCCGTGCGCCGCCGCGGCGGCGAGGACGCGGCGTCCTCGGTGGCCGCGCTGGTGTGGGCGCCGCTCGCGGCCGGCATCGCGGTGCTGGTGAACATCCCGATCCGGGGCTTCGTCGAACGCCCCCGGCCGTTCGTGGACCACCAGGGACTGGACGTCCTCGTCCCCGGCAAGACCGACTTCTCCTTCGTCAGCGACCACGCCACGATCACCATGGCGCTCGGGGTGGGCCTCTTCGTCGCCAACCGGAGGTTCGGCGTCGCCGGGATCGCCCTCGCGCTGCTGGAGGGCTTCTGCCGCGTCTTCATGGGCGTCCACTACCCGACCGACGTCGTCGGCGGCTTCGCCCTCGGCACCGCGGTCGCGCTGCTGCTGTCCCCGCCGGCCACGGCGCTGCTCACCCCGCTGATGCGGGCGGTGGAGCGGTCGCCGCGGGCCGGACGGATCGTGCGGCGCCGGCCGGTGGGCGGGGCGCAGGAGGGCGCCCTGCTGCCCGGCGCGCGTACGCCGGTCGAGTCGGAGGAGCGGGACCTGGCCGCGTAGCGGGCGGCGCCCCCGAGGGGGCGCCGGGCTGCGGCTACAGGCCCTGGCCGTAGGAGAAGAAGCGGTTCGGGTCGTACTGCTTCTTCACCTTGCCCAGGCGTGACACCGCGTCACCGTAGTAGGCGGTGCGCCAGTTCGTCAGCGTGGGGTCCGTGTAGTTCTGGTAGGCCGCGCCGGAGGCGTAGGGGGCCATCGCCTTGTGGGCCGAGGTGAGCCACGACTGGGCCGTCGCGCCGGAGGCCCCCGCGCCCCAGGAGGCGATGTACTGGGTCAGCATCCGGGAGCGGCGGTGCACGAAGGCCGTGGCCGTGGGGGAGACGCGGTTGACCGCGCCGCCGAGGGCGGTGAAGGCGATGCTGCCCGCGCCGCCGCGCACCGAGCCGATCTGCCGCAGCACGGTCTGGATGCCCGCGGCGGACAGCGAGCGGTCGAAGAAGTCGGAGCGGGCCGCGTAGGTCTCGCGGCCGAGCCTGCCCTGCGGGGACCGGCCCGGGGTGGAGCCCGGCAGGTGGCACTGGGGCTCGGTGGAGAAGGAGGAGCAGCCGGCGTAGATCTCCATGGCCTCCTCGTAGCCCCGTCGGCGCAGGGAGACGGAGGTGGCGTTCGCGCCGGCCTGGTGGGCCAGGCGGTCCACGGCGTTCTGGAGCTCGCCGTAGGTGCCGAGGGAGAAGCAGGCCACGGAGATGCTCGGGGTGCGGCCCGGCGAGCACTCCAGGTGCAGGGAGGACCAGATCTCGTCGGGCTGGCTCGGGCCCCACTCCTGCCAGGCCTTGAGGACGGCCGCGGCCTTGGCCCAGGGCCAGGTCATGTACGCGGTCACCGCCTGCGGTGCCGGGTGGGTGCGGAACTGCAGCTCGGTGACGACGCCGAAGTTGCCGTTGCCCGCGCCGCGCAGCGCCCAGAAGAGATCGGAGTGGGACGTGGCGTTCGCGGTGACCTGGGTGCCGTCGGCCGTGATCACGGTGGCCTGGGTGAGGCTGTCGCAGGTCAGGCCGTAGGCGCGGGAGGCGACGCCGTGGCCGCCGCCGAGCACCAGGCCGGAGACGCCGACCGTGGGGCAGGAGCCCGCCGGTATGGTCACGCCCTTCGCGCCGAGCCCCCGGTAGACGTCGATCAGCTTGGAGCCGGCGCCGACCACCGCCGTGCCGCCGCCGACGCGGATCCCGTTCAGCCGGGAGACGTCGAGGACGAGCCGGCCGTCGCCGGAGGAGTAGCCCGCGTAGGAGTGGCCGCCGTTGCGTATCGAGACCTTCAGGCGGTGGGCCTGGGCGTACGACAGGGTCGTACGGATGTCCCCGGCGTGGGCGACGTAGGCCACCGCGGCGGGCTTCAGGCCGTCGAAGCGGGTGTTGTACAGCTGGTGGGCCGTGGGCCAGCTCGCGTCGCCGGGCCGCACCAGGGTGCCGTCCAGGTCGTGGGCGAGGGCCGTCCAGTTCGAGGCGGCGGCCGCGCTGGTGGTCTTCAGAGACGTGAGGGAGGATGAGGACGCCCCGGCCGTGCCCGACGGGTGCGTCGAGGCCGCGGCGGAGTGGCCCCCGCCCGTACCGCACGCGGTCAGTGCCGTCGTCGCCAGGGCGGCCGCGCCGCCCGAGATGAACGTACGCCGTTCCATGTCTCCGTCGCCTTTCCTCGGCTCTCCTGGAACGAGACGACGGCGGGCAGGACAGGGTTCCCCCGTTCGGGTGATGAACACCGAATACGCGTTCGCGTAACCCGGCAGTCGGGACCGGGGCGTGCTCTACCCGTAAGCATTCCGTTACCTCACCGGGCCGACGGCAGGGGTTCACCCGTCGTTCACTTACGGCCTTCGGCGGCTTCACCTGTTCTGCCTAATTTCGGCCGTGCACGGTGCGGAGCGCGGCCTTACATGCACTCCAGCACTCACTTACCTCGCACGCCGCCGACAGCGGCGGCTCCTGGAAGGAACTTCCGAAAGTGATGCTTCAGCGCAAGAACCGGCTGCGCGCCCTTTCCCTCGGTGCTGTCGCCGTGACCGGCGCCCTGGCCCTGACGGCGTGCGGCTCCGACGACAACGGTGGCGGTTCCAAGGCGTCGGGCAACCCGTCCACGGCGGCCAACGCCAGCTCGATCAAGTGCGACAACGCCAAGGGTCAGCTGCTCGCAGACGGCTCCTCCGCGCAGAAGAACGCGATCGACGCCTGGGTGAAGAACTTCTCCCAGGCCTGCGGCGTGCAGATCAACTACAAGGGTGGCGGCTCCGGCGCCGGTGTCACCGCGTTCACGCAGGGCCAGGTGGCCTTCGCCGGTTCCGACTCCGCGCTGAAGCCGGAAGAGGTCGCGGCCTCCAAGAAGGTCTGCACCGGTGGCGGCCAGGGCATCGACCTCCCGATGGTCGGCGGCCCGATCGCCCTCGGTTACAACGTCCCGGGTGTCGACAACCTGGTCCTGGACGCCCCGACGATCGCCAAGATCTTCGACAGCAAGATCACCAACTGGAACGACCCGGCGATCAAGAAGCTGAACCCCTCGGCGAAGCTCCCCGACCTCAAGATCCAGGCGTTCCACCGCTCGGACGAGTCCGGCACCACGGACAACTTCACCAAGTACCTGATCGCCTCCACCCCGGCCAACTGGAAGTACTCCGGCGGCAAGGCCTGGCAGGCCAAGGGCGGCCAGTCCGCTCCGCAGTCCGCGGGTGTGGCCCAGCAGGTGAAGCAGACCTCCGGCGCCATCGGCTACTTCGAGCTCTCCTACGTCCAGGACGGCATCAAGGCCGTCTCGATCGACACGGGTGCCAGCAAGCCGGTCGCCCCGAGCACCGAGAGCGCCACCGCCGACATCGCCGCCGCCCAGGTCGTCGGCACCGGCAAGGACCTCTCCCTGAAGCTGGACTACAAGACCAAGGCCGAGGGCGCGTACCCGATCACCCTGGTCACGTACGAGATCATCTGCGACAAGGGCAACAAGTCCGACACCCTGCCCGCCACCAAGGCCTTCCTGAACTACATCGCCAGCGAGGACGGCCAGAAGATCCTCTCGGGCATCGGCTACGCACCGGTCCCCGACGCGATCATCAGCAAGGTCCGCACCACCATCGCGGGCCTCAGCTGACCTGATCCGAGAGTGCGGCCCGGTTCCCACGGCCTCCCCGCGGGCCGGGCCGCACCGTCCGGTGCACCGCCGCCACGAGCCGCACACCCAAGGAGGTGGACGGCTCCGCAGACCGGAGATCCCGATGGACATATCGACGAAGACGACAGACGCTCCACCCCCCGCCCCCCAGCCGGCCGTGACCGAGACGAAGCGCAACGCCCGCGGCGCGACCCGCCCCGGTGACCGCATCTTCCTCGGGCTCTCCCGCGGCTCGGGCATCCTGCTGCTGGTGATCATGGCCGCGATCGCGGTCTTCCTCGCCTACCGTGCCACCCTTGCGATCAGCAAGGACCACGGGAACTTCCTGACCACCTCCGAGTGGAACACCAACCTCCAGCCGGCGACCTTCGGCATCGCGGTGCTGGCCTTCGGCACGATCGTCTCCTCGGTCATCGCCATGGTCATCGCGGTCCCGGTCGCGGTGTCGATCGCGCTGTTCATCACGCACTACGCGCCCCGCCGGCTGTCCGGCCCCGTCGCGTACGTGATCGACCTGCTCGCCGCCGTGCCGTCCATCGTGTACGGCCTGTGGGGCGCCCTGATCCTGGTGCCGCACATGAACGGCCTGTACGGCTGGCTCAACGACTTCTTCGGCTGGACCGGAGTCTTCTCCTGGGACCAGGGCGCGCCGCGCTCGATGCTGACCGTCGGCATCCTGCTGGCGATCATGATCCTGCCGATCATCACCAACGTGAGCCGCGAGGTCTTCCGCCAGGTCCCGCAGACGCACGAGGAGGCGGCCCTGGCTCTCGGCGCCACGCGCTGGGAGGTCATCCGCATGTCCGTGCTGCCCTTCGGCCGCTCCGGCGTGATCTCCGCGTCCATGCTCGGCCTCGGCCGCGCGCTCGGCGAGACGATGGCCGTGGCCACCGTGCTCTCGCCGGACTTCATCATCCACGCCAGCCTGCTCAACCCGGGCGGCGGCACCTTCGCCCAGAACATCGCCAGCAAGTTCAGTGAGGCCGACGAGTTCGGCCGGGACGCGCTCATCGCCTCCGGTCTCGTCCTGTTCGTCATCACGCTGCTGGTCAACGGCGCGGCCCGGCTGATCATCGCCCGTCGCGCGGAGTACTCGGGGGCCAACGCATGAGCACCGCAGCCGTCAACGACCGGCGCCCCAGCACCCTGCGGGCCGCCAGCCTGCCCAAGTGGACGCCGTGGGCGATCGCCGGTGGCTCCCTCGTCCTGGGCATCGCCGTCAGCCTGGCCGCCGGCCTGGACAGCAAGATCCAGTGGGCCCTGATCGCCGCGGTCCTGTTCGTCGTCGGCACGTACGTCATCGCCGCGCGCGTCGAGGGGCGCCGGCAGGCCAGGGACCGCATCGCGACCAGCGTCGTGTGGGTCGCCTTCGTGCTCGCCGTGATCCCGCTGGTCTCCCTGATCTGGGTGACTGTGGCGCGCGGTGTGAAGGTCCTGAACGTCTACTTCCTGACCCACTCCATGGGCGTCGTCGCCGACACCGAGCCCGGCGGCGGCATCTACCACGCCATCATCGGCAGCCTGGAGCAGGTCGGCCTCGCCACCCTGATCGGCGCCCCGGTCGGCGTGCTCACCGCGATCTACCTGGTGGAGTACGGCCGCGGCCGGCTCGCCAAGACGGTCACCTTCTTCGTCGACGTGATGACCGGCATCCCGTCGATCGTCGCCGGTCTGTTCATCCTCAGCCTGATGCTCATCTTCCAGATGCAGCCGTTCGGCTTCGCCGGTTCGCTGGCCCTGGCCATCCTGATGATGCCGGTCGTGGTCCGCTCCACCGAGGAAATGCTCAAGCTCGTCCCGAACGAGCTGCGCGAGGCGTCCCTGGCGCTCGGCGTGCCGAAGTGGCGCACCATCCTGAAGGTGGTCCTGCCGACCTCCATCGGCGGCATCACCACGGGCGTCATGCTGGCCGTGGCGCGTATCGCGGGCGAGACCGCTCCGGTGCTGCTGCTGGTGTTCGGCAACCCGTTCATCAACAACAACCCGTTCGAGGGTGCGCAGTCGTCGCTGCCGCTGTACATCTACCAGCAGTTCGCCAACAGCGCGGGCGCGGGTGCGGCGTACGACAGGGCATGGGCGGCCTCGCTCACGCTGATCGCCTTCGTGATGATCCTCAACCTGGTGGCCCGCGGCATCGCCCGCTGGAAGGCCCCGAAGACCGGTCGCTGAGGCGACTAGATCCGGCTCCGCCGGGCGGAGCCACACAGCGACCGAGCTTGAATTTCTGGAAGTGAAGTAGACATGGCCAAGCGAATCGACGTAAGCGGACTGACCGCCTACTACGGCTCCCACAAGGCGATCGAGGACATCTCGATGACCGTCGAGCCGCGTTCGGTGACGGCGTTCATCGGCCCCTCCGGCTGCGGCAAGTCGACGTTCCTGCGCACGCTGAACCGCATGCACGAGGTCACCACGGGTGGCCGCGTCGAGGGCAAGGTGCTGCTCGACGACGAGGACCTCTACGGCCCCGGCGTCGACCCGGTGTCCGTGCGGCGCGAGGTGGGCATGGTCTTCCAGCGCCCGAACCCGTTCCCCACGATGTCGATCTACGACAACGTCGCGGCGGGCCTGCGCCTGAACGGCAAGTACCGCAAGAGCGAGCTGAACGACATCGTCGAGAAGTCGCTCAAGGGCGCGAACCTCTGGAACGAGGTGAAGGACCGCCTGAACAAGCCGGGCTCCGGACTGTCCGGTGGCCAGCAGCAGCGGCTGTGCATCGCGCGGGCGATCGCCGTGGAGCCGAAGGTCCTGCTCATGGACGAGCCCTGCTCCGCCCTGGACCCGATCTCGACCCTCGCCATCGAGGACCTGATCGGTGAGCTGAAGGAGCGCTTCACGATCGTCATCGTGACGCACAACATGCAGCAGGCGGCGCGCGTCTCGGACCGTACGGCGTTCTTCAACCTCGCCGCGGTCGGTCAGCCGGGCCGGCTGATCGAGATCGACGACACCGAGCGGATCTTCTCCAACCCGTCCGTCCAGGCGACGGAGGACTACATCTCCGGCCGCTTCGGCTGACGGACGCTGCCGCTCCGGCTGGGCCGGGGTGGCGTCGGACCCCTCGCGGTGCTGCATGGCGGTGCCACCGCGAGGACGCAAGAGGGCCCGCCCCTGGCTTTCGGGGGCGGGCCCACTGCGTTCGGCTTATGCCTGCCTCGGGGGCTCCGCCCCCAACCCCGCCGGGGCCCCGCCCCTGGCCCCCTCCGCCCACCCACCCGACTCGGTCGGCCGAGAGGCGAAAGTGCGAGGTGGGGAAGTGAGACGCCCGCATGTGTCGGCGCACCTGGAAGCCGGGCACGCCCGCCTGGCACGCCCGCCTGGCGCGGTCGGCGGGGAGGCGAGATCAAGGGCCGCTGCCCCCCCGGCTCGTCGGCCTAGGGGCGAGGGATGAGGGGGCGTCCCGGCTTCGTCGGGTGAGGGATGCCCCGTGGCTGAAAAGGGGTGTGGGGAAATGGCGCGCCCACCCTCTCGGCCGGTGGCGAGGTGGGTGGGCGGGGTGGGGTGGGAGGGGGGTCAGAGGACCGTCAGGTTCACCACTCCGAAGGCCGCCGCGGCCACCAGGGCCGCTGCCGGCATCGTGATGAACCAGCCGAGGACGATGTTCTTGGCGACGCCCCAGCGGACCGCGTTGACGCGCTTGGTGGCGCCCACGCCCATGATCGCGGAGGTGATCACATGGGTCGTGGAGATCGGCGCCTTGAAGAGGTACGCCGTACCGAACATGATCGACGCGCCGGTGGCCTCCGCGGCGAAGCCCTGCGGCGGGTCCAGCTCGATGATCTTGCGGCCGAGGGTGCGCATGATGCGCCAGCCGCCCGCGTACGTGCCGAGGGACAGCATCAGCGCCGAGACGATCTTGACCCAGACCGGGATCGGGTCGCCGAAGGTCTCGTGGCCGGAGATCACCAGGGCCATGACCACGACACCCATGGTCTTCTGGGCGTCCTGGAGACCGTGGCCGAGGGCCATGCCGGCCGCGGAGACCGTCTGCGCCATGCGGAAGCCCCGCTTGGCCTTGTGCGGGTTGGCCCGGCGGAAGAGCCACATGATCGCCAGCATCACCAGGTAGCCGACGATGAGGCCCACCACGGGGGACAGGAACATCGGGATGATGATCTTGTCGATCACGCCGTTCCAGTGCACCGCCGTGCCGCCCGCGAGTGCCGCGCCGACCAGGCCGCCGAACAGCGCGTGGGAGGAGGACGAGGGCAGGCCGAAGTACCAGGTGACCAGGTTCCAGGTGATGGCGCCGATCAGCGCCGCGAAGAGGATCCCCATGCCGGTGGCGCCGGAGGGCGTCTCGATCAGGCCCTCGCTGACGGTCTTGGCGACCCCGGAGCCCAGGAAGGCGCCGGCGAGGTTCATCACCGCCGCCATGGCCAGGGCCGCCCGCGGGGTCAGCGCCCGCGTGGACACCGACGTGGCGATGGCGTTCGCCGAGTCGTGGAAACCGTTCGTGTACGTGAAGAAGAGCGCGACCGCGATGGTCACGACCAGGGCGAAGGTGGCCATCGAAGTCTCAGGACTCCTTGACGGCGATGGTCTCCACCGTGTTCGCCACGTGCTCGAACGCGTCCGCCGCCTCTTCCAGGACGTCCACGATCTGCTTGAGCTTGAGCACCTCGATCGCGTCGTACTTGCCGTTGAAGAGCTGGGCGAGCAGCTTGCGGTGGATCTGGTCCGCCTGGTTCTCCAGCCGGTTGACCTCGATCCAGTACTCGGTGAGGTTGTCCAGGGTGCGGAGGTTCGGCATGGCCTCCGCGGTCAGCTCGGCCGCCCTGGCGAGCACCTCGATCTGCTGCTCGACGCCCTTCGGCAGCTCCTCGACGTTGTAGAGGACGACCAGGTCGACGGCCTCCTCCATGAAGTCCATGATGTCGTCGAGCGAGCCGGCGAGGGCGTAGATGTCCTCGCGGTCGAACGGCGTGATGAACGAGGAGTTCAGCTGGTGGAAGATCGCGTGCGTGGCGTCGTCGCCTGCGTGTTCCGCTGCCCGCATCCGCTCCGCGATCTCGGCCCGGGCGGAGGAGTCCGCCCCGAGCAGTTCCATCAGGAGTTTCGAGCCGGTGACGATGTTGTCCGCGGATGCGGCGAACATGTCGTAAAAGCTCGTCTCCCTGGGGGTCAGACGAAAGCGCACGTGGGGTCCTCGGGGTGCTTCGGTTTCGGTCAGGCTGATGCTAGGCGCATCATCCGGCCACGGCTATCGGGCCGCACCCCAGTGTCGCCCATCGGGCAAAGTGATCATCAGGGGGGCGTACCAAGGGCCACATACCCCGCGATGTTCGGTACCATATACCCACTAGGGGTATGTACCGCGATCGTGTCCACAGCCCGTCCCGAGATGGAGGCCCGCGATGACGACGACCGAGGCCGGCGCCACGCACGGCTACCACGAGCAGAAGGACGAGCACCTCAAGCGACTGCGCCGGATCGAGGGGCAGATCCGCGGTCTGCAGCGGATGGTCGACGAGGACACCTACTGCATCGACATACTCACCCAGGTCTCCGCGTCCACCAAGGCGCTGCAGTCCTTCGCGCTCCAGCTGCTGGAGGAGCACCTGCGCCACTGCGTGGCCGACGCGGCCCTCAAGGGCGGCGAGGAGATCGAGGCGAAGGTGGACGAGGCGACGAAGGCGATCGGCCGGCTGCTGCGGACCTGAGGGCTCAGGCGTCCCGCTCCTCGGCCACCCGCAGCACCTCGTCGATGCTCTCCAGGCTGAGCCGGTCCTCGGCGGCCGAGGCCGCGATGATCAGCTCGCCGCACAGCTCGATCTCGGCGAGGGCCACGTGGTCCTGAACCGCCGTGCCGCCGACCGGAGCCACCTGCCTCACCTCTTCCCTGCCGTCACCGACTTCCTAGAGTAGGCAGCGGTCTACACGCCGCGCATGGCACGGACGGGCTACTTACGGGGTGGCGTCCCGGACTAGTGCCCGGCCGGTTTCAGGCCTCGTCGCCGCGGTCGTCCCCGCCGTCGTCCTCGGCGATGCGGCCCGCGTAGATGTCCCGGGAGCGCGGCAGGCGCACGTCGGCGGGGGCGCCGAAGTCGTACAGCAGCAGGGTGGAGGCGACCGCCACCGGGGTCTTCTGCCGGCCGTTGACGAAGCTGAAGCGCTGCCTGAGCTTGCGGATGCGGCCCTGGTCGTCGAGGTAGACGTCGAACGGGACCTCGACCGTGGCGAACCCTTTCGCCGCGGCCGCCAGGGACTGCCTGACGTCCGCGGAGGCGTAGCGGGCGGCGCGGCCCAGGTCCGCGGTCCCCCGGTAGTGCCGCACCGGGATCCCGCCGACCTCGGTCCGGCCGACGTAGACCGCCCCCCGGGTCCCGCGCAGCACCTCGGCCGCCGCGTACGGGTCGGTCGCGCCGCCGGTGACCAGGTTGCCGTCGGAGAGCGAGGCGGTCTCCACGCGCACCCACTTGTCGGTGGGCACACCGGCCCCCCGGTTCTTCATGAACAGCGCGCCCGGCGCGAGGAGTTCCGTGATGGGCCGGTGCTCGGAGGCGCCCGCCGGGTCCTCGGGCAGGACGACGGTGAGCTGTCCGAGGTGGTGCCGGTAGTCGTAGACGCCCCGGCCGCGGATGGTGACCAGGGTGCCGCCGGTCGCCATCTCCATGGAGGTGCTGGCCTTCGAGCTGCCGGCGCCGAGCAGGGCGCCGGCGGCCCGGGTGAGGGTGGCGACCGGGTCGCCCGCGCCGCCCTTCACGTCCTCGGCGGCGGCACCGGTGCCGGAACAGCCCGTGCCGGTCGCCCCGAGCCCGAGCATGATGCCCACCGCCACGACCGTCCTGCCCGCGTGCCTGCGCTCCCGCCGATCCATCGCCTGCCTACCCCCAGCCGGTACGTCCGTCACGGGAACCCTGTCGCCCGGTTAACGACGGGTAGGGGACTGTCGTCACGCGCTGCCGAAGCCTGGGAAGGCGCACACGAACGCTTGGGGCCGCACTGGGTAACGTTGTCGGTGTGGCGCAGCAGGACGGGCCGGCGCGAGCCGGGCAGGGGCAGGAACATCTCACGACGACGACGGAACAGGGCCGCTTCTGCGTGGCCCGCTGCAGCTGCGGCTGGCGCGGGCCGGCCCGGCGGGCGCGCAGCCAGGCCCGCGCGGACGCGAGCGGGCACACGGACGGGCCGTAGCCCGGTCGCTACAGGTGCCCGGCCGGGCGGAACAGCGCGTCCACCAACTCCCGGTCGCGGGGCTGGGTGAGGCGGGCGCGGGCCGCGACGGGGGACAGCCAGAGGATGCGGTCCACCTCGTCGTTAGGCGTGAAGCGGCCGGCCGCGGCCTCGGCCGCCCAGTAGCGCACCTGCTTGGGGCGGCCGTTCGCGAGGTAGCGCATGGTCGGCAGCTCGGCGCCGGGCCTGGCCCCGTACCCGGTCTCCTCCGCGACCTCCCGCAGGGCCCCGGCGAGCGGGTCCTCGCCGCGCTTGAGCTTGCCCTTCGGGTGGGACCAGTCGTCGTACTTCGGCCGGTGGACCAGGCAGATCTCCAGGGCGCCGTCCACCGGGGAGCGGCGCCACAGGACGCAGCCCGCCGCCCGGACCAGGGTGTCGTTCACACCGCCTCCACCGTCGCCTTCTGCCACGCCTGCTGGAACGCGAACCTGGCCGCCTCCACCTCGTGCCGCTGGTCGGCGTGGAGGACGCCGAGCGCGTACGCCGTCGCCGGGGCGATCCTGGGCGTGCGGGCCGCCTGGGCGGCCGCCGCGGCCGCCTCCGAGGCGTCCCGGTGCCGGTTCAGTGCCTGGCCCGCGGCCAGCAGCCGGACGTCCACGGGGGCGTTGCCGCCGTGGAGCACCTCCCTGGCGTACCGGTGCAGGCGCAGCAGCAGGCGGACCTGGTGCCAGGGGCCGTCCTGGGGGTGCGGGGACGGGTCGGGGGACAGGCCGTGGACCAGGGCCTCGGCGTTGTAGGGGTGGCCGGCAGTGACCAGGGGCAGCGCCGCGACGGCGTCCGTGAGGCGCTCCTCCGCCGCGGCCGCGAGGGGGCGGAGGCCGGTGGTGGGGGCCGCCGGGGTGAGCAGCACCTCGCTGGCGAGCACGGCGAGCTTGTCGGCGACGGCGTGGAAGCGGGAGGAGCCGAGGGCCTGGAGGGCGGTCGAGTGGGCGCGGGTCCGGGCCAGGGTCAGCTGTCGTTCGAGCAACGCGCCGGCCTTCGCGGCGCCGACCGTGAGGTTGCCGCGTTCCAGGACGGCCGTGGCGCCGGCCGGGCCGCCGGCGCTCTCCAGCCCCGCCGCGCCGTCGACGGCCTGGGCGGGGAACACCGAGGCCCCGGACAGCCGGTGCAGGGCCAGCAGCAGCCGTTCCAGCCGGGCCTCGTAGGAGTGTTCGAGGCCGAGGGTGCCGGACAGCCAGGCCAGCTCGGGCCGCATCTCCTCCGACCAGTCGGGGTCCAGCAGGGGGCGGAAGGTGTGCAGGCTGCCGCTGATGCGGCGGGCCGAGCGCCGCAGGGCGCCGGCCGCGTCGACGGACTCCTTCGCGCCGTTCCCCCCCGCGCTCGCTCGCGCGGGGGAGCCCCCGTTGCCCCCGGTCTCCCGGTGCAGGCGCAGGGCGCGGAGGAACTCCGTGGCCTGGGCGCGCAGGTAGCCCGCGAGGGCGTCCCCGGTCACCACCCCGGCCGTGGGGTCCGTCGGGTCAAGGTGTTGCTGTGCCACGCCGGCGCCTCCGGGCGTCTATGAGCATCTCCTGGACGTTGCGCAGGGGCTGTCCGTCCGCGTCGGTCGCGTGCCGGGTCCACTCGCCGTCGGCGCCGAGGTGCCAGGAGGCGGTGGTGTCGGACATGCCGGTGTCGAGCAGCCGGTTCAGGGACGCCCGGTGGCCGGGGTCGACGACCCGGACCAGGGCCTCTATCCGGCGGTCGAGGTTGCGGTGCATCATGTCGGCGCTGCCGATCCACACCTCGGGCTCGCCGCCGTTGCCGAAGGCGAACACGCGGGAGTGCTCGAGGAAGCGGCCGAGGACGGAGCGCACCCGGATGTTCTCCGACAGACCCGTGACGCCGGGGCGGATCGCGCAGATGCCGCGCACCCAGACGTCGACCGGTACGCCCGCCTGGGAGGCCCGGTAGAGCGCGTCGATGACCGCCTCGTCGACCATCGAGTTGACCTTGATGCGGATGAAGGCAGGACGGCCCGCGCGGTGGTGCTGGGCCTCCTTGTCGATCCGCGAGACAAGGCCGTCGCGCAGCGACTTGGGGGCCACCAGCAGCCGGCGGTAGGTCTCGCGGCGCGAGTAGCCCGACAGCCGGTTGAACAGGTCGGAGAGGTCCGCGCCGACCTGCGGGTCGGCGGTGAGCAGGCCGAGGTCCTCGTAGAGCCGGGCGGTCTTCGGGTGGTAGTTGCCGGTGCCGACGTGGCTGTAGCGGCGCAGGGTCTCGCCCTCCTGGCGGACCACCAGCGACAGCTTGCAGTGCGTCTTCAGGCCGACCAGTCCGTAGACGACGTGGCAGCCGGCCTCCTCCAGCTTCTTCGCCCACTTGATGTTGGCGTGCTCGTCGAAGCGGGCCTTGATCTCCACCAGGACCAGGACCTGCTTGCCGGACTCGGCGGCGTCTATGAGCGCGTCGACGATCGGGGAGTCGCCGGAGGTGCGGTACAGGGTCTGCTTGATCGCGAGGACGTCCGGGTCGTCGGCGGCCTGCTGCAGGAAGGCCTGCACGGAGGTGGAGAAGGAGTCGTACGGGTGGTGCAGCAGCACGTCCCGCTGGCGCAGGGCGGCGAAGATGTCGGGCGCCGACGCCGACTCGACCTCGGCGAGGTCACGGTGGGTGCCCGCGACGAACTTCGGGTACTTCAGGTCCGGCCGGTCCAGGCCGTGGATGCGGAAGAGACCGGTGAGGTCCAGCGGGCCGGGCAGCGGGTAGACCTCGGCCTCGGAGATCTTCAGCTCGCGGACCAGCAGGTCCAGCACCTCGCGGTCGATGGACTCCTCGACCTCCAGGCGCACCGGCGGGCCGAAGCGGCGCCGCATGAGCTCCTTCTCCAGGGCCTGCAGGAGGTTCTCGGCGTCGTCCTCCTCGACCTCGAGGTCCTCGTTGCGGGTGAGGCGGAAGGCGTGGTGCTCCAGCACCTCCATGCCCGGGAACAGCTCCTCCAGGTGCGCGGCGATCACGTCCTCGACGGGGACGTAGCGGCCGGGGCTGCTCTCCAGGAAGCGGGACAGCAGCGGGGGCACCTTCACGCGCGCGAAGTGCTTGTGGCCGCTGACCGGGTTGCGCACGACGACGGCCAGGTTCAGGGACAGGCCGGAGATGTACGGGAACGGGTGCGCGGGGTCCACCGCCAGCGGGGTGAGGACCGGGAAGATCTGGTGCCGGAAGAGCGTGAACAGGCGGGCCTGCTCCTTGTCGGTCAGCTCGCTCCAGCGGACCAGGTGGATGCCCTCCTCCGCGAGCGCGGGGGCGACGTCCTCGTGGTAGCAGGCGGCGTGCCGGGCCATCAGCTCGCGCGAGCGGGCCCAGATCATCTCCAGCACCTCGCGGGGCTGCAGCCCGGAGGCGGAGCGCGTCGCCACGCCGGTGGCGATGCGGCGCTTCAGGCCGGCCACCCGGACCATGAAGAACTCGTCCAGGTTGCTGGCGAAGATCGCGAGGAAGTTGGCGCGCTCCAGCAGCGGCGTGTTCGGGTCCTCGGCCAGCTCCAGGACCCGCTCGTTGAACGCGAGCCAGCTGCGTTCCCGGTCGAGGAAGCGCCCCTGCGGCAGGGGGGTGCCGCCGGCCTTCATCTCGTCGTACGCGTCGAGGTCGGCGTCGAGGTCGGGCTCCAGGTCGGAGACCGAGCCGGCGACGGTCCGCGAGCGGTGCGCGGCTATGGAGCCCACGTCGGGCTGGATGTGCTTGATCTCTGCCTGGGCGTCTTGCTGACTCATGAACCCATTCTTCCGCGCGGCGGGCATCACAGGCGCGTCGGAACGTGCGGGCGGGAGCGTCACGGCCCCGTTTTCCGCGGGCCCCTCGGGGGGCGGCGAAGGCTCTGGCACGGCGGGCTTCATTGGCCGAGCGTCGCAAGCTCGTCTGAATCGATGGTTACGAAGACATGACGTGCGGGATAGCGAGGGGCGGCCCCCGGGGGTTTGCGTCGCGAAAGCGACGGATTTCGTACGGGACCGTACGCCCTTCGGTCGGTCCGGGCCACCCCCGGGGGCGGCAGCCACCGTGCGGCCGCCGCGCAGGAGGCACGGGAGAGGGCCCCGGCCGGCCCGGCCGGGGCCCTCACGGGTGTCGGGTCCTTGTCACGTCTCGGTGCGGTACATGAGGTCCGTCTCGTACGTCGTGAACCCGAGCCGTTCGTACACCGACACGGCCGCCTTGTTGTCGGCGTCGACGTAGAGCATCGCGGTCGGCAGCCCCTGCCCGGCGAGATGGCGCAGGCCGATCGTGGTGAGGGACTTGCCGAGGCCGCCGCCCTGCTCGCCGGGGCGGACACCGAGCACGTAGACCTCGCCCAGGCCCTCCTCGGCGTGCACCTTGGTCCAGTGGAAGCCGGCCAACTCGCCGCGTCGCTCGGCCAGGAAGAACCCGGCCGGGTCGAACCACGGCTGGGACTTGCGGTCGTCGAGGTCCCGCTGGGTCAGCGAGCCCTGCTCGGGGTGGTGGGCGAACGCGGCGGAGTTGACCGCGAGCCAGGCCGCGTCGTCCTTGCCGGGCACGAAGTTGCGCACGCTCACGCCCTCCGGCAGCACCGGGTCGGGCAGCTCCAGGTCCGTCAACGAGCGCCGCATCTGGCGCAGTTCGCGGAACAGGGTCAGCCCCAGCACCTGGGCGAGGTGGCGGGCGGCGGAGTGGCCGCCGTGCGCCCACACCCGCAGGCGCTTGCCGGAGGCGGCGAGCAGGGCCGCGCCGAGCGCCCGGCCGTGCCCGTGCCCGCGCTGCGCGGGGTGGACGACGAGTTCGGCGGCCGGGGCCTCCACCGGGTCGGTGTCCTCCAGCTGGGCGTAGCCGACGAGTTGGCCGTCGACGGACAGCAGCAGGTGCGTGACGCCCGCGCGGGCGCCGCCGCGCAGCTGCAGCCGGCCCTGCTCGGACACCGGTTGCTGTCCGTCGACCCGGGCGGCCTCGCCGAGCAGTGCCAGCACGGCTTCGGCCTGGTCCGGACCGAGCGCGGAGTAGGTCTCGATGGAGCGGGAGGAGAAGGCCCGTACGGCGTCGTCGCTGCTCATGCGTAGAGACTACGGCAGCCGACCGGTCAAACCCGGGTGAAGGACACTTCGGTTCCGCAATTTCCCCGCGAATTGTGTGCGGCGGTATTTAATCGAGTCTCCGGTGGAATTCGTCTTTTACCGACCTGCGGACGAGATGGGTGGAAAGCCCCACGTCGGAGCCTTGTATCGCCGTTGAGTGATGCTGGCGGAGAGTTTATCGGCGAAATTCACGGAAGGAGGAGAAGAGGCGCCTCAAACCCGTTACCGGGCCACCGGAGCAGGCGCCTTCTCCGGCGGCTACGGCTGGTCGTCGACCGGCTCCGGCGGGGCCGTCGGGGCGCCCGGGAGGCGCACGGTCGCCACGGTGCCGCCGTCCGGGGCGCGCGTCAGGGTGACCTCGCCGCCCGCCTGCTGGACGGTGCGCGCGACGATGGACAGGCCGAGGCCGGAGCCGGGGAGGGCGCGGGCGCTGGGGGAGCGCCAGAAGCGGTCGAAGACGTGCGGGAGTTCGTCCTCGGGGATGCCGCGGCCGTGGTCGCGGACGGTGAGGACGCCCTCGCTCAGCCGCACCTCGACCGCGCCGCCCTCGGGGCTGAACTTGACCGCGTTGTCGAGGACGTTGACGACCGCCCGTTCCAGCGCGGAGGGCTCCGCCCGGACGAACCAGGGCTCCAGGTCCGCCGTGATCGTCAGCTCGCGGCCGCGCAGGCGGGCCCGGCGCAGGGCGGCCTCGACGGTGTCCTGGAAGGACACCACCTGGACGCGCTCGCCGCGCTGGCCCTCGGAGCGGGAGAGCTCCTGCAGATCGCCGATGAGGGACGCCAGTTCCGTCATCTGCGCCTTCACCGAGTCGAGGAGCGCCTTGCGGTCCTCCGGCGGCAGCGGGCGGCCCGTCTCCTCGCTGCGGGTGAGGAGTTCGATGTTGGTGCGCAGGGAGGTGAGCGGGGTGCGCAGTTCGTGGCCGGCGTCCGCGATGAGCTGCTGCTGCAGCTCACGGGAGTTGGCCAGCGAGCCCGTCATGGAGTTGAAGGACCGGGACAGCCGGGCCACCTCGTCCTCGCTGTCCTCCTCCACGGGGATGCGGATGGTCAGGTCCTCCGTGCGGGCCACGTGCTCCACGGCCTCGGTGAGCTTGTCCACCGGGCGCAGACCCGCACGGGCCACGGCGAGGCCCGCCGCGCCGGCGCCCACGACACCGACGCCGGACACCAGGAGCAGGATGAGCGCGAGGTCGTTGAGGGTCTTCTCGGTGTTCTTCAGGGGGACGGCGATCATCAGGGCCGCGCCGGGGAACACCTGCGGACCCACGTCCGTCTCGGCCACCAGCGGCATGGTCAGCACCCGCACGTCGTTGCCGCTGGTGTCCGTGCCGTTGCGGAGGATGCCGCCGCTGTGGTTGCCCGCGTTCCTGACGACGACCCGGTCGGCGGACGTGGTCTTCACGGTGCCGGCGGAGTCCGGCAGGACGCAGGGCGTGCCGTCCGCCTTGACCAGCTGTGAGTAGAAGCTGTCGTGCGTGCGCAGGCCGCTGCCGTAGCCGGGCTCCGTCGGCTTCTGCAGGCACGTGGTGAGCAGGGCGTAGATCGCGTTCCGGTCCACGGGGCGCGGCGACGACTTCTGCAGGTCGTTGTCGACCTGGTCGTACAGCTTCCCCTGGACGATGAACCAGCAGGTCACCGACACCGCCGCGACCGCGAACGCCACGGCCGCCGCGACCAGCATCGCCAGCCGGGCCCGGATCGGCAGCGTGCGGTAGCGCCGTACGAGCTTGTTCACTCGGCGCCGCCCTGGCGCAGGACGTACCCGACGCCCCGCACGGTGTGGACGAGGCGGGGCTCGCCGCCGGCCTCGGTCTTGCGGCGCAGGTACATGACGTAGACGTCGAGGGAGTTGGAGGAGGGCTCGAAGTCGAAGCCCCAGACGGCCTTGAGGATCTGCTCGCGGGTCAGCACCTGGCGCGGGTGTGCCATGAACATCTCCAGGAGCGTGAACTCGGTGCGGGTGAGTTCGACGTGCCGGCCGCCGCGCGTGACCTCACGGGTGGCGAGGTCCATGCGCAGGTCGCCGAAGGTGAGGGCCTCGTCCTCCTGGGCCTCGGGGGAGATGGCCGCGGCGTAGGAGCTGCGCCGCAGCAGGGCCCGGATCCGGGCGAACAGCTCGTCCAGTTCGAAGGGCTTGACCAGGTAGTCGTCGGCGCCCGCGTCCAGGCCGGTCACCCGGTCGCCCACGGTGTCGCGGGCGGTGAGCATGAGGATCGGGGTGGTGTCCCCCGCACCGCGGATGCGGCGGGCCGCCGTCAGGCCGTCCATGCGGGGCATCTGGATGTCCAGGACGACCAGGTCCGGCCGGTAGGCCGTGGCCTTGTCCAGCGCGTCCGCGCCGTCGACGGCGACCTCGGTCTCGTACCCCTCGAAGGCGAGGCTGCGCTGCAGCGCCTCGCGTACGGCCGGCTCGTCGTCGACGATCAGGATGCGCTGGGTGTCACGGTCGCCTTCGGCGGGGCTCATGCTCGCGATTCCTCGGGGTGCGGTCGGTGGGCGTGCCAGGGTCGGGTGCTTCTCAGCCTGCCACGTCGGGGAGCCGCCGGGCACGTGCGGCGCCGTGCGGGGTGGGAGGGGCAGGGGCCTGGCGCCCGGTGGGGTCCGCGGTGCGGTGGGACCGCGAGCCCGGCGCGTCCGGGTGGCGGGGGCGGGGTGCCCGGCGGGCGTGGGTCAGGCGCCCAGGACCGCGAGGCTGCCCATCGTGGTCAGGCGGCGCAGCGGGACCTTGCGGCGGTGCGGACGGTCGGCGGAGGTGCGCAGGCCCATCAGCTGGGGGACCGGCGCCGGGATGATCTCCGGGGCGCGGGGGGCGGGCGGTGTGTGCAGGGCCTCGGCGATCCCGAGGGCGATGGTGACGTCGGCCGGGCCGCGGCCCGCGGGCTGGTGCGAGAACTTCCGGATCATGACGTGTTCCCTTCTAACTCTGCGAGCCCGAGCGGAGCTTGGCCAGATCGGACTTGACCGTGTTGACGGGGATCGCGAAGCCGAGGCCGATGCTGCCCGCGTCCGAGGACGAGGAGGACTGCTGGCTCGAGGAGTACATCGCGGAGTTGATGCCGATGATGTTGCCGCCGGCGTCGATCAGGGCGCCGCCGGAGTTGCCGGGGTTCAGGGACGCGTCGGTCTGGATGGCCTTGTACGTCGTCGTGGACGAACCGGTGTCGCCGTTGAACTGGCGGCCGCCGAACTGGAACGGCCACTGGCCGTCACCGCCCTGGCCCTGCCCCTGGCCCTGTTCGGTGGAGACGGTCACGTCCCGGTTGAGCGCGGAGACGATGCCGCTGGTGACGGTGCCGGTCAGGCCCTCGGGGGAGCCGATCGCGACGACCGTGTCACCGACCTGGACACCACTGGAGTTGCCGAGGGCCGCGGTCCTGAGGCCCGAGGCGCCCTTCAGCTTGATCAGCGCGAGGTCCTTGGAGCTGTCGGTGCCGACGACGTCGGCGGCGTAGCTCTTGCCGTCGCTGGTGCGCACCTTGATCGACTGCGCGCCGGCGATGACGTGGTTGTTGGTGACGACCTCGCCGCCGGAGGAGATGACCACACCGGAGCCGGTGGAGGAGCCGTCGCTGAGGGTCGCGTTGATCTCGACCACGCTCGGGGTGACCGCGGCGGCGATCGCGGCGACGTCGCCCTTCTTGCTCGACGGCACCACGGCGGTGCTGGTGCCGGCGGCGACCGTGTCCTTGCCGGTCAGCTCCTGGAAGGCGTACGCCGTGCCGCCGCCGACCGCCGCCGCGACGATCGCGACCGCCGCGAGGAGGGCGACCGGACCCCGGGGGCGCTTCTTCCCGGGCTCGGGCGCCGGCGGCACCGCGCTCGTCGCCGCCGCAGGCTCGTACGGCGGCGGGGGCGGCCACACGGGGTTCACGGGAGCGGAGTAGCTGTACTGCTGGGCGTACGCACCCTGGGGTTCGCCGTACGCGCCCTGGGCGTCGTCGTACTCGTACTCGCCGCTGCGGCGGATGCTCTCGGTCATGACAAGAAGGGTCCCCCGTGACCATGAGAGCTTCCTGAGTGCTTGCTGAGAAGCCCGGCAGAACCTCGTTTGCCCGATATAAAGGCGCTTCCGGCGGGCCGGGACCCGCTCTCAGCCGCCTCTCACGAAGCCGTCAGACCCCGCAGCCGCAGGAGGTGCGCACCACCAGCCGGGAGGGGAACGTCTTCAGCCGCTCCCGCCGCGACCCGGCCACCCGCAGCCCGTCGTCCAGCACCAGGTCGACCGCCGCACGGGCCATCGCCGAGCGGTCCGAGGCGACCGTGGTCAGCGGCGGGTCGGCGAGGGCGGCCTCCTTGATGTCGTCGAAGCCGGCGACGGCCAGCTCCCCGGGCACGTCGAGGCGCAGCTCGCGCGCGGCCCGCAGCACGCCGATCGCCTGGTCGTCGGTGGAGCAGAAGACCGCCGGCGGCCGGTCGGGGCGGGAGAGGACCTCCAGGGCCACGCGGTAGGCGTCGTAGCGGTTGTACGGCGCCTCGAACAGCCGGCCCTCGGTGCTGAGGCCCGCCTCGGCCATGGCCCGCTTCCAGCCCTCGACGTGGTCGGAGACCGGGTCGCCGACGGCCGGCGTCTCCGCCGTGCCTCCCATGCAGGCGACGTAGTCGTAGCCGTGCTCCAGCAGGTGGCGCACGGCGAGCTGGGCACCGCCGAGGTCGTCGGTCACCACGGCCACGTCGTCGATGGCCTCGGGGCGCTCGTGCAGCAGCACCACCCGGGCGTCCCAGGCGTCGATCTCGGCGGCCGCGAGGTCGTTCAGGGCGTGGCTGACGAGGATCAGCCCGGAGACGCGCATGCCGAGGAAGGCGCGCAGATAGTGGACCTCGCGTTCGCCGATGTAATCGGTGTTGCCGACGAGGACCATCTTCCCGCGCTCGGAGGCGGCCTGTTCGACCGCGTGCGCCATCTCGCCGAAGAACGGCTGGCGGGCGTCCGGGATGATCAGCCCTATGAGGTCCGTGCGGCGCGAGGCCATCGCCTGCGCGACGCGGTCGGGGCGGTACCCCAGTTCCTTGATCGCGGCGAGGACACGCTCGCGCGTGGCCGGGGCGACCGGCCGGGGTCCGTTGTTGATGACATAACTGACGACGGCGGTGGAGGTTCCAGCCAGCCGTGCCACATCATCCCGAGTCACCTTGGCCACGCGCGGAGTCTACGCGGATTGACCCGCTCTGGGCAGGGCGTATCGCCGCTTGGATGTGCGGGAGCAATGCCCCGCGCGAGCGCCTTTCACGCGTGGCGCGGGAATCTAGGCGTCCGCGTGGATCTCGGCGTCGCCCAGCACGCCGGGTGTGTCTGAATCGCCCGCCTTTGCCCGGTCCGCCTTAGCCTTGGCGTCCTCGGTGGCGCGGTCGCCCTTCTCGGGGGTAACGAATCGATAACCGACGTTCCGTACGGTGCCGATCAGCGACTCGTGCTCCGGGCCGAGCTTGGCGCGCAGCCGCCGCACGTGCACGTCGACCGTGCGGGTGCCGCCGAAGTAGTCGTAGCCCCACACCTCCTGCAGCAGCTGGGCGCGGGTGAAGACCCGGCCCGGGTGCTGGGCGAGGTACTTCAGCAGCTCGAACTCCTTGAAGGTGAGGTCGAGGACCCGGCCCTTGAGCTTCGCCGAGTAGGTGGCCTCGTCCACGGAGAGGTCGCCGTTGCGGATCTCCATCGGGGAGTCGTCGTTGACGATCTGCTGACGGCCCATGGCGAGCCGCAGTCGCGCCTCGACCTCGGCCGGGCCCGCGGTGTCGAGCAGGACGTCGTCGATGCCCCAGTCCGCGGTGACGGCGGCGAGGCCGCCCTCGGTGACGACGAGGAGCAGGGGACAGCCGGGGCCGGTGGAGCGCAGCAGCTGGCACAGGCTGCGCACCTGAGGCAGGTCGCGGCGGCCGTCGACGAGGATGACGTCGGCGCCCGGGGTGTCGACGAGGGCCGGACCCTCCGCCGGGGCGACCCGCACGTTGTGCAGCAGCAGGCCCAGGGCGGGGAGCACCTCCGTCGACGGCTGGAGGGCGTTGGTCAGGAGCAGCAGAGAACTCATACGTCTGGTTCCTCCTCGGTCCCGGCGGGCGGTGCGGCACTGCTCTGCGATCCCGAAGGCCCCGTACACCCACGGTCACCTGAGGTTTCCCGTTTCGTATACAACGCTTCCGAAAGCACAAAAGGACCCGGGGGCTGCGCTGCCCGAGTCCTCTGCCCAGCAGAATAGCCCACATGAGCAACCGTGCGGCAGGTCATGTGGCGCGTTCCACCGTTCGTCCGAATCGCGAGACGGGCAGACGGGGGCCTGTCCGGACGTTCCTGCGCACGGCCGACGGCATTCCGATCGATTCCGTATACGAACCGGGTCCCGTCGTATACGAAGGCGGTCCGGACCCCTCCCGGACACCCTCGGGCGACCTGGTGTTCGTGATCGCCCACGGCTTCACCGGGGACGTGGACCGTCCGCACGTACGAAGGGTGGCGGGCGTGCTCGCCCGTTACGGCCCGGTCGTCACCTTCTCCTTCCGGGGCCACGGCCGCTCCGGCGGCCGCTCCACGGTCGGCGACAAGGAGGTGCTCGACCTCGACGCCGCCGTCGAGTGGGCCCGCGGCCCCGGGCACCGGCGCGTGGTGACCGTCGGCTTCTCCATGGGCGGCTCGGTGGTCCTGCGGCACGCGGCGCTGCGCCCCGGCACGGTCGACGCGGTGGTCGCGGTCAGCGCGCCGGCCCGCTGGTACTACCGGGGCACCGCCCCCATGCGCCGCCTGCACTGGCTGGTCACCCGCCCCGAGGGCCGCCTGGTCGGCCGCTACGGCCTGCGCACGCGCATCCACCACCGCGACTGGGACCCGGTGCCGCTCTCCCCGGTCGAGTCGGTGCCGAGGATCGCCCCGGCCCCGCTGCTCATCGTGCACGGCGACCGCGACGGCTACTTCCCGCTCGACCACCCCCGCATGCTCGCCGAGGCGGCCGGCGGTCACGCGGAACTGTGGCTGGAACCCGGCATGGGCCACGCGGAGAACGCGGCGGACGACGCCCTGCTGGCCCGGATAGGGGACTGGGCCGTCAGCCGCCCCCGTCCCGGCGCCGCTTCGTGAGCTGCCGCGCGCCGCGCGACCGGGGCGCGGGAGAGCGGGCTCCACGCCACGGGTGATCAACGGGCACCGTTCGACGGCCGGGACGGCGCAGGTGGCCGGGGCGGCTCGGGGGTGCCTTAGCCTGGCAGCGTCCGTTCCTACTCTTTGCCGCCGATTGAGGAACCAGATGCCCAAGGTCACGGTGCGCTACTGGGCCGCCGCCAAGGCCGCGGCCGGGGTCGCCGAGGAGCCGTACGACGGGGACACCCTCGCCGACGCGCTGGCCGCCGTACGCGCGCGACATCCCGGTGAGCTGACGCGCGTGCTGCAGCGATGCTCCTTCCTCCTCGACGGCGACCCCGTCGGCACCCGCCCGCATGAGACGGTACGGCTGGCCGAGGGCGGCACGGTCGAGGTGCTCCCGCCGTTCGCAGGAGGATGAGCCGATGAGCGACCAGCCGTACGAGGGCGGCCCCTACCAGGGCTACGACGCCTACCAGCAGCAGGGTGCCCCGCAGGACTGGGCCGGACACGACCCCCACGCGCAGCCCGGCTACGACCCGGGGCACACGCAGCAGTGGCAGGGGCAGACCTGGGACACCCAGACGCACGCACCGGTGCAGTCGGCGGAGACGGCGTACCCGCAGCAGCAGCAGCCGTACCAGCAGCCGCAGCAGGCGTACCAGCAGCACCCTCAGCAGGAGGGCTACCAGCAGCAGGGGTTCCAGCAGCCGCAGCAGCCCCAGCAGCAGGCGTACCAGCAGTACCAGCAGCCTCAGCAGCGGTTCACGGAGCAGCCGTACGCCCAGTCGCAGCCGGAGCCGGAGATGCAGGCGCAGCCCGCGCCCGCGTCGGCGGCGGCGCCGGTCCAGGCCCCGGCGTCCGAAGGGGAGGCCGGGCCCGGCTACGGTCCCGCCACCCTCGGCGGCAACGCCCGGATCACCGACGCTCAGCGGGCGCGCCTGGAGGGCCGTTCGCCGATCATCGAGCCCGGCATGCAGTCGGCGGCGCTCACCGCGCTGCTCGGCCTGCTGCTGGCCGCGACGGCGGGCATCGGCTCCTACGCCCTCGTCGTCCCGCTCGTGCTGCTCCAGGCGGTGACGGCCGCCGGCTGGTTCCGGCTGAACGGCATGTGGCCGGCGAGGCAGGGCATCGCGCTCGCCTTCGCGGGCGGCCTGGCGGCCGACGCGTCGGTCCTGGCCGCGGGCCGCGCGCACGCGCCTGCCGCGATCCTCGGCCCGCTCGGGGTGTGGGTGCTGCTGTCCCTGGTCCTCCAGCTGCGCTCGCACGCCTCACCGGACGAGCGCATGTACGGCCTCATGGCGACGGTCGTCTCCGCGGCCCTGACGGTCCTGGCCACCGGGTACCTGGGCGCCCAGCCGCACGCGGCCTCCGTCGGCGCGGCCGCGGTGGCCGTGGCCGTCCTGGCGCGTGCGCTGCCGCTGCCCACCCCGGCATCGGTCGTCGTCTCGGTGCTCGCCGCGGCGGGCGCGGGCATCGCCGTGGGCGGCATGACGGGCTTCGGCACGAAGGGCGCGCTGCTCGGCGCGGCCGCCGGAGCCTGCGCGCTGATCGGCCACCGGGTGGCCGCCTACGACTACCCGTCGCGGTTCGTGCACTTCACGGCGGGCGTGGCGCTGCCGCTGTCGGCCGCGGCCCCGGTCGTGTGGGTGCTGGGGCGCGCGCTGGGCTAGCCCCCGTGGGGGTGCCCGACGGCCCGTCGGGTGCGGTCCGTCGTGACCGGCGGGCCGGGCACCCCGCCATGACGGCAGACCGAAGGGCCGTATCCCCACCGGCGTCCAACCCCGGGGATACGGCCCTTCAGTCCGTCACGCGACCGCTCAGACCGCGATGGCGACCTCCGCGAGGCCGCCCTGCTGGGCGACGACCGTGCGGTCGGCGGAGCCGCCCGGCACCAGCGCCCGGACGGTCCACGTGCCCTCGGCCGCGTAGAAACGGAACTGTCCGGTCGCCGAGGTCGGAACCTCCGCGGTGAACTCGCCGGTCGAGTCCAGCAGACGGACGTAGCCCGTCACCGGCTCGCCGTCCCGGGTCACCTGGCCCTGGATCGTCGTCTCACCGGGCTTGATCGTCGAGGCGTCCGGGCCGCCGGCCTTCGCTCCACACATGTACTTCTCCAGAAGGGTCTGACCGGAAGGCCGGTCGGGATGGATACCTGTTGCCTTACTTGCCGGCGCCGAGCTCGATCGGCACGCCGACGAGGGAGCCGTACTCGGTCCAGGAGCCGTCGTAGTTCTTGACGTTCTGCACGCCGAGCAGCTCGTGCAGCACGAACCAGGTCAGGGCCGAGCGCTCACCGATGCGGCAGTAGGCGATCGTGTCCTTGGCGAGGTCCACGTCCTCGGCGGCGTAGAGCTCCTTGAGCGCGTCGTCCGACTTGAAGGTGCCGTCGTCGTTGGCGTTCTTCGACCACGGGATGTTGCTGGCGGTCGGGACGTGGCCCGGACGCTGCGACTGCTCCTGCGGCAGGTGGGCCGGGGCGAGCAGCTTGCCGGAGAACTCGTCGGGCGAGCGGACGTCGACCAGGTTCTGGGCGCCGATCGCGGCGACGACGTCGTCGCGGAAGGCGCGGATCGAGGTGTCCTGCGGCTTGGCCTTGTAGTCGGTCGAGGCGCGCTCGGGCACGTCGGAGCCGTCGACCAGCTCGCGGGCGTCCAGCTCCCACTTCTTGCGGCCGCCGTCGAGGAGCTTGACGTTCTCGTGGCCGTACAGCTTGAAGTACCAATAGGCGTACGACGCGAACCAGTTGTTGTTGCCGCCGTAGAGGATCACCAGCGTGTCGTTGGCGATGCCCTTCTTCGACAGGAGCTTCTCGAAGCCCTCCTGGTCGATGAAGTCACGGCGGACCGGGTCCTGGAGGTCCTTGGTCCAGTCGATGCGGATCGCGTTCTTGATGTGGTTCTTCTCGTAGGCGGACGTGTCCTCGTCCACCTCGACGATCGCGATGGTCGAGTCGTCCAGGTGATCCTGGAGCCAGTCGGCGTCGACCAGGACGTCGCTGCGGCTCATGCTCTTCTCCTCCGGGGCAGTCGCGGCGGGGCGTGCGAGTGTGAGGGGGCGCGCGCCCGGGGTGCGGGCAGCGCACAGGTGCCCTTCCAGCAGGGCGAGGGGTGAAATGCGGAAGTCGGGGACTTTCGCTCAGAAGGGGCGACAGAGCATGGCGGCAACGCGGCACAGGTCCACTGCCCGCCGCTTCGTGAGATCCGCCTGTCGCTTCATGCCGTCGATCGTAGGGACGTCCGGGCGGGCGTGTCACCGGTGTGTCACATGACGAGACGCGATCGTCCGGATGCTGGGATATGAAACGCGCCCGGGCGGCTGCCGCGCAGCCTCCGGGCGCTCGTGCGACACTCCGCGTCCCTGTCGCGGACGCGACCGTCTCGCCCATCGGACGAGTGGTCCACCGGCGGTCGCCGCCGGGAGGTCGTCTACCCCGCCAGCTTGACGTCCGAACCCTTGACGGTGATCTCCACGCCGTCCTTCGCGGCCTCCACCCTGTCCAGCTTGATGCCGCCGGGCAGCCGGTCGATGGCCTGCTGGAAGTCGGTGATCTGGCGGATGCGGTCGTCGGCGATCGCGGCGGCCCCCAGCTTGGGCAGGGAGTCGGCGTGGACCTCGACCTTGTCGTTCGCGACGGTCACCGTGCTGAGCACGGACACGGTCTGCTTGATCCCGAGGCGGGGGACGGTGCCCTCCACCGCGACCTTGATCTTGCCGTTGCCGCCGTCGGACAGGCCCACCACGCGGGCCGTGATCCCCGGGGCCACCGCGGTCGGCTCGGACTTGGCGGTCCTCAGCAGTTCGGCGTACGAGATGGTGGCGGTCCCGGTGGCGCTGGAGGCGGTGGCGGAGCTGTAGTCGCCGGAGAACTCGACGCCCTTCATGTCGGCCTTCAGGTCGTCGATCCTGATGGTCCGGCCGGCGGTGCCGGTGGCCGCCTCGTAGTTCTTGATCCCGACCTCGACGTCGTCCAGGGAACCGCCCGCGACCTGGGTGAGGAACGGGAACCCCTTGATGTTCACGTCCGGCGTCGACGCCAGGTTCTCCGTGGCCTTCAGCTTGTCCGCCGCCTCGCCCTCGGCGAAGTGCACCGCGACCCGGTCCACGATCACGAACAGGCCGCCCAGGATCACGACGAGGATCAGGAGTATTCGCAGGGCGCGCATGTGGTGTTCCCCCGGGTCGGCGTTGTCGTTCGACGTGCGGTTCGGCGTACGCCACGGTAACCCCGTCCGGCGCGCGGCCGGACGGATTGTCGATCACTTGTGACAGGCCCCGCCCCGCGGCCCGTTCAGGCCCCCGTCGTCGCGGCGCCGAACCGGGGGGTCGGACCTACTCTGGAGGCATGTACGCACGGCGGCGTCACGTTTACTTCGCCATGATGGCGGTCTGTGTCGGACTGTTCGTCCTGGCGTGGGGCGTCGTGCGCATCTGGTCGGTCCCCGCGGCCGTCGGCATGTGCATCGTGGCCATGGTGATCCCGCCGGTCGCCGCGATGATCGCCAACCGGCGGGGCCCGGAGGACCGTTGGTGGGACGATCCGTCCGGGGACCCGCAGTCCGACGAGTGGTGGGACGAGCTGGACGGCAAGAAACCGCCGCGCTCGTGAGGGGACTCAGTACACGAGCGCCTGGGTGCCGTCCGCCAGCGCCTCCTGGACGAACACCTGCGCGCCCGCGATCCGCACGCCCTCGAGGACGTCCTTCTCGGTGATCTCCCGCCGGGCCGCGCACTGCGTGCACAGCGTGACGCGGCCGGCCGCGAGGATCGAGTCGATCAGGTCGGGCAGCGGGGCCGCGTGCGGCAGTTCGAACTCCGCGGCCCGTCCGGGCAGCGCGAACCAGGACGACTCCCCGGTGAGCCACAGCGAGACGTCCACCCCACTGGCCACGGCCACCGCGGCCACCGTGAACGCCTGCGAGCAGCGTTCGGGGGCATCGGCCCCGGCCGTCACCTTGATCACGAGCTTCTTCGCCATGTCCGAATCGTAATCCGTCCCCCTACAACTCCATGGACATGCCATGAGTCTCCTGTGCGCTCGGGCGACGGAGTCCGCGCTTCCCGTTCTGCAGGGAGACATCTTGGAAGTACTGGAAACGCCGTGGGCAGCGGAACCGGACGCCTCCGCGCCCCCGGCCCGGCGACGACGCGGCCGCACCGCCGGTCTGGTCGCGGGCGCCGCGGTCCTCGGCGTCGTCGCGGGCACCTGTGCCGGATACGTCGTACAGGCCGGCCGTCCGCCCACGCGGCTGCCCTCCCTCTCCCAGCCGGTCGTCCGCCAGGCGAAGGGGGACGTGGCGCCCCTGTCGGCCGCCGAGGACCACCGGGTGACGACGGACGGCGACCTGCGCAAGCTGCTGCTGAAGCGGCCGCGCGGTGCCCGGGACGGGGACTTCGTCACCGGGGCCGGCGGCTGGATGGACGTCGCCGACTACGCGGACACCTTCGACAGGCCCACCGACGCCTTCTCCCAGCTGCTGACGGACGAGTTCCGCCGCGCCGCCGTCGTCGGCTGGCGGGTCGGCGGTACGTACAGCGTCGAGATACGGCTCGTGCAGTACCGCCAGGAGACGAAGGCGGCCGCCGCCCAGCGCGTGGAGAACCAGCAGTACTGGTCGGGACGGCGTCCGAACACCAGCAGCTGGCCGGTGCCGGGCGCCGGCGACGGCATGGCGTACGTGCACCACACGCCCCGGAGCGAGCCCGGCTACCTGCCGGAGTACCAGGCCGAGGCCCAGGCGTCGCGCGGCGACATCGTCATGGAGGTCTGGGTCACCGACACCAGGCCGATCGCCAAGGAGAAGATCATGGACCTGGCCGAGCGGCAGGTGGCCCGGCTGTGAAGAGCTCAGTAGGCAGGATCGCCGGTGCCGGTGTGCTGGCCGCCGCGGTCGTCGCCGGGATCGGGTAGGGCGCCACGGCGGACAAGGCGCTCGCGGGGGGCCACGGCTGGGTGCGGCCCAAGGTCTTCCTCGACGAGTACGCCTCCAAGGACGACCGGGAGAAGCTGGCCGGTGTGCTCACCGACCGCGGCCTCCGGCACGTCGCCGCCCGCGGCTGGACCATGCCGGACGGCACCCGTACCCGCATCTACCTGCTGCAGTTCGACACCGGCCTGATCGCCGGGGAGGTCCAGCAGGACGAGTTCTCGGGCTACGACCTGACGGCCGACCTGCTGCGCGGGGCGCCCCGCTCGCTGCTGGACGAGCGGTTCCCCGAGCGCGCCCAGGTCCCGAACGTGCTGCACTACGCCTACGTCGAACCCAAGCCGTACGGCGCCGAACACGTACCGCAGGCCTACATCGTGGCCGGGGACGTCGTCGGACTCGTGGTGCAGTCCCGCAAGGGCGGTGCCCGGGAGGTGCCGTTCCAGCAGACGGTCGTGCTCCAGGAGCAGCTGCTCGGCTGAGGCCCACCTCGGAAAGAGGGCCGGGGCCCGGCCGCGTAAGCTGGGCCCCGGCTCTGTCGTATGCCCACCCTCGCTCAAGGAGCACCCGTGGAGATCTTCTTCGAAACCCTGCTGGTCCTGGTCTGCGTCGGCGTGCTCGCCTTCGCCTACCTGACCGTGAAGAAGCTGTACCAGGGCCAGCGCTGACCCCCCACCCAGGAAAGCTCCGCTCATGATCGAGATCCCGTCCGACCTGCACAAGGACCTCGTCCCGCTCGCCTTCCTGCTCGGCAACTGGGCCGGCGCGGGCGTGCACGACTTCCCCGGCTCGGAGAAGTGCAACTTCGGGCAGGAGGTCACCTTCGGCCACGACGGCCGGGACTTCCTGGAGTACCACTCCCACACGTGGGTGCTGGACAACGACGGCAACAAGGTCCGCCCGCTGGAGTCGGAGTCCGGCTTCTGGCGGATCGACGCCGACCGCAAGGTCGAGGTCACGATGACCCGTGACGACGGCACGGTGGAGATCTGGTACGGCTCGATGGCCGACAAGAAGCCCCAGATCGACCTCGTGACGGACGCCGTCGCCCGGACGGCCGCCTCGCAGCCGTACTCCGGCGGCAAGCGCCTCTACGGGTACGTCAAGAGCGACCTGATGTGGGTCGGCGAGAAGCAAACCCCCGAGGTCGAGCTGCGCCCCTACATGTCGGCCCACCTGAAGAAGGTCGTCACCCCGGAGGACGTCGAGCGCTGGGCCAAGGCCCTCCCCGACGACATGCCCGACGACGGCATCGCCTTCTTCAAGTAGTCCTAGACTTTCCGGTGTGGTGAGCACCGACTGGAAGAGCGACCTCAGGCAGCGCGGCTACCGGCTGACGCCGCAGCGGCAGCTTGTCCTCGAAGCCGTGGACACCCTTGAGCACGCGACCCCCGACGACATCCTCGTGGAAGTGAGGAAGACGGCGTCGGGGGTCAACATTTCCACCGTCTACCGCACGCTGGAGCTGCTGGAGGAACTGGGCCTGGTCAGCCACGCCCACCTCGGCCACGGCGCGCCGACGTACCACCTCGCCGATCGGCACCACCATCTGCACCTGGTGTGCCGCGACTGCGACAACGTCATCGAGGCCGACGTGGCCGTGGCCGCCGAGTTCACGGCCAAGCTGCGGCAGCAGTTCGGCTTCGACACCGACATGAAGCACTTCGCGATCTTCGGCCGCTGCAAGGACTGTTCGCCGAAGAGTCCGACGACCACGTCGTAGGCTTGATCATATGAAGAGCCCCCTGCTGTCCCTGCCCGGCGCCGTCCCCGCCGAGGGCGTGGACGAAGGTGTCGCCGCCCACTACGGCGAACTGTTCCGTGAGCAGCGCGCCCTCGCCGACGGCGCCGGATTCGTCGACCTCTCGCACCGCGGCGTCGTCACCGTCACCGGCGAGGACCGTCTCGGCTGGCTGCACCTGCTGCTCACCCAGCACGTCAGCGACCTGCCCGTCGGCGAGGCCACCGAGGCGCTGATCCTGTCCGCGCACGGCCACATCGAGCACGCCCTGTACCTGGTGGACGACGGCACGACGGTCTGGGCGCACGTGGAGCCCGGCACCCAGGACGCGCTGCTCGCGTACCTGGAGTCGATGAAGTTCTTCTACCGGGTGGAGACCGCCGACCGCACCGCCGACTTCGCGGTGGTCCACCTGCCCGCCGGTTCGATCGCCGAGGTCCCCGAGGGCGTCGTCGTACGCGAGACGGCGCACGGCCGTGACCTCTTCCTGCCGCGTGCCGACCTGGAGTCCTTCGCGGCCGCGCACGGCCCGGCCGTGGGGCTCCTCGCCTACGAGGCGCTGCGCGTCGAGCACCACCGCCCCCGCCTCGGCTTCGAGACCGATCACCGCACCATCCCGCACGAGCTGGGCTGGATCGGCACGGCGGTGCACCTGCAGAAGGGCTGCTACCGGGGGCAGGAGACCGTGGCCCGCGTCCAGAACCTGGGCAAGCCGCCGCGCCGTCTGGTCTTCCTCCACCTGGACGGCAGTGAGGTCCACCTCCCGGCGGCCGGCACCGGCATCCGCCTCGCCGACGAGGGCCCCGACGGCCGCAAGATCGGCTTCGTGACGACGTCGGTGCGCCATCACGAGCTGGGCCCGGTGGCCCTGGCCCTGGTGAAGCGGAACGTGCCGGTCGACGCGAGGCTCGTGGCCGGGGAGACGGCCGCCGCCCAGGAGGTCGTGGTCGAGCCGTAGCCGCGCGCTGGTCAGATGTCCAGCAGGACCGTGAACGGGCCGTCGTTCGTCAGGGACACCCGCATCTGCGCGCCGAAGCGGCCCGTGGCCACCGTCGCGCCCAGCTCCCGCAGCCGGGCCACCACCTCGTCCACCAGCGGCTCGGCGACATCGCCCGGCGCGGCGGCGTTCCACGTCGGGCGGCGGCCCTTGCGCGCGTCCCCGTACAGGGTGAACTGGCTGATGACCAGCAGCGGGGCGTCGATGTCGCTGCACGACCGCTCGTCGTGCAGCATCCGGACCGACCACAGCTTCCGGGCCAGCTGGGCCGCCTTCTCCTTGGTGTCCTCGTGGGTCACCCCGACGAGGACGCACAGCCCCTCGCCCTCGATCGCGCCGACCGTCTCGCCGTCGACGACGACGCTCGCGCCGTCCACCCTCTGCACCACCGCACGCATGCGGACCATCATGCCGGGTGCCCGGCGCGCGTCCACCGGCGGTCCACTATGGATCCCTTACCCCCCATCTGGGGCCGTTCGGGGGCACTCGGTCACATAGCGGCCACTTGGGGTGGCACGATGCTGTCACACGCCGGTCGAGGGGACGGTCAGAACCAGATGAGCACACCGAGCACCAGCGGTCGGCTGAGCACGCCGGGCACGTACCGGCCGCCCGCGCAGCGCGCCGACGGCCCGGCGCCGCCCGCGGAGCCGCCCGAGCACGACCTGGCCCCGCTGAGCCTGCCCGAACTGCGCACCCTGCGCCGCGACGCCCAGCGCGACGAGGCGGACCTCAGCTATGTGCGGCGGCTGCTGCAGGGGCGGATCGACATCCTGCGCGCGGAGCTGGCCAGGCGCGGCCGGGCGGCCGTGCCGGCGCCCGCGGACGGCTCCGTGGTGGACCGGCTCCCGGAGATCCTCAAGGACGCCCCGGCCCGGCAGCGTTCCTCGGCCCGCCATGTCACGCTCGGCACCCCGCACAACGAGGAGTACCGGCAGCTCGCCGCCGAGATGCTCGGCGAGGTCGAGCTGAGCGACCTCGGGGCGCGCACCGACCTCGAACTGACCACCGCGATGGGGCGCCTGGTGCGGTACGAGCAGGAGGTGTCCCGGCGCCGCGCGCGGCTGCAGCACACCGCGGACGACTGCAGCGGGGAGATCGCCCGCAGGTACCGCGAGGGCGAGGCGCAGGTGGACGACCTGCTGCTGTGAGCGGGGCCGGGGGGCGTACGACCTGGTAATGCGGACGACAGGCGCCGGGCCGCCCGCCTACGGTGACACCATGATTGACGTCCGCACCGTCACCGAGGCCGAGTTCGAGGACTGGCAGCGCGCCCTGTCCGTCGGGTTCCTGCAGCCCCCCGTCATATCCTCCGAGCAACTCGAGGCCCGTCGCGCGCAGTTCGTCCCGGGCCGGCTGCTCGGCGCCTTCGACGGCGGCCGGTGCGTCGCCACCTTCCGCTCCTTCGCGCAGGAGCTGACCGCGGTGGGCGGCGCGCCGGTCCCCGCCGACGCGATCTCCAACGTCACCGTGAGCCCCACCCACCGCCGCCGTGGCCTGCTGAGCCGCATGATGGGGCAGGACCTCGCGGCGGCGAAGGAGCGCGGTGACGTCGTCGCCACCCTGATCGCCGCCGAGTACCCGATCTACGGGCGGTACGGCTTCGGTCCCGCGACCTGGACGACCCAGTGGACCGTCGAGGTCACCCGGGCCGGCCTCGACCCGCGCTGGTCGGGTCCGGCGGACGGCGGCCGCATCGACCTGGTGGACGGCGAGGACGTGCGCAAGCTCGGCCCCGAGCTGTTCGAGCGGTTCCGCCGCGCCCGGCCCGGCGCGGTCAGCCGCGACGAGCTGTGGTGGCGGATGCACACCGGGGCGGTCCGCTTCCACGACACGTGGACCGAGCCGTTCCACGCCGTCTACCGCGCGCCCGGCGGCGAGGTCGAGGGCCTGGTGTCGTACAGGTCCGACGAGACCTGGCACGGCAAGCAGCCGGAGCAGACCGCCGCCGTGCAGAAGCTGATCGCGACCACCCCTGCGGCCGAGCGCGCGCTGTGGCACTACCTGTGCTCGATCGACTGGATCACCAAGGTCAAGAGCGGTTACCGCGGCCCCGACGACCTGCTGCCCGACCTCCTCCCCGACCCGCGCGCGGCCCGGGTGACCGATCACGCGGACTGGCTGTGGGTGCGGATCCTGGACGTCGTACGGGCCCTGGAGGCGCGGACGTACGAGGGGGAGGGGACGCTGGTGCTGGAGGTCGCCGACGGCGCCGGGCTCGCCGGCGGGCGGTTCCGGCTGGAGGCCTCGCCCGAGGGCGCCTCCTGCTCGCCGGCGGGCGCCGCGGGCGCCGATCTCACGCTGGACGTGCGCGAGCTGGCCTCGGTGTGGCTCGGCGGGGAGTCGCTGCTCCGGCTCGCCGCGCTGGGGCGGGTCCGGGAAGAACGAGAGGGCGCCGCCCGGAAGGCCGACGCCCTGTTCCGCTCGTCCGGACGACCGTGGTGCCCGGACATCTTCTGACGGCTCCCTTCTCCCGGTGGCCCTGACCGTTCATCCGTAGCGAGCTGTTCAGTTGTGGCTGTGCTCTGCGGTGTTCAGTTGTGGCTGTGCGATGGCGTGTTCAGTTGTGACTGTGCGCTTCGGTGGCCGTCCCCTGTCCGGGCTCCCGGCTCCCCTCCGGAGGGGAGCCCGGTCGGCCAACCACTGGGAAGCTCGACCATGTCGTGCGAGTTGGTAGCCAACTTCACTGTACTTATCTCCGTTGGAAGGCGGCTCATAACCAGCTGTCGCCGAACTGCCGCAAGATGGCGGGAAGTTGTAGGGTTTGTCCGTGGACCCGGAGCACGCCTCCGCCAATGGACGGACGAGGTCACAGCGGCCCCACGCGTCCCACGGCGAGATCGCCGACGAACTGCGCAGCCGGATCAGGTCCGGACAGCTGCGGCCGGGTCAGCGCATGCCCACGCAGGCCGAGCTGGCCGTCGAGTTCGGTGTGGAGCGCGGGGCCGTGCGCCAGGCGCTGGGCATCCTGCAGTCGGAGCAACTGCTCACCAACGTCTCCAAGGGCAGCCCGGCCACGGTGGCGGCCGGTCCCGGGACCCCGCGTCCGGTGCCCGGCCCCCCGGCGCCGCCCCAGCCCACCATGGTGGGTCTGGCCCCGCGCATCGCGGCGGCCTTCGCCGCCCCGCACGTGGAGATCGACGCGATCTGCCTGACCTCGGTGTCGCTCACGCTGGCCGTCGGGGAGCCGCTCCGGCAGATCCACGCGGGCCGGCTGAAACCGGCCAAGATCGACGTGCGGGTGCTGCTGCCCAGCCGTGACATCGACCTCGCGTTCCCGGCGCCGGTGGACGCCGACGACGGGGGGCTGCTGCACCGGCGCTGGCTGAGCCAGCGCAACGCCCAGGGCATGGTGCTGCGGCAGAACCTGCTGGCGCTGTGCACCACGCACGGCATCGACGTGCGCGTGTCCTTCCGGGCGCTGCCGTTCACGCCGCCGGTGAAGCTGTACCTGCTCAACGGGTCCGAGGCGCTCTTCGCGTACTACACGCTCAAGCGCCGCGAGCGGCAGATCGGGCACGAGTACCTGCAGCTGTACGACACCGACGGCACGCGCTCGATGCTGTTCGCGTTCCCGCAGGGCGCGGGGCTGCGGGACACCACGTTCGTGGAGCAGTCCCATCTGTGGTTCAACGCCCTGTGGGAGACGATCAGTTCGGATCTGGTGCTGACGTCGTAGCGCCCCGTGCCGTCACAGCACGGGGCCCGCGAGGAGCAGCGCGAGCAGGACGGCCCCGGCGGAGCTGACCGCCGGGCTCCGGGCCTTGACGCCCACGGAGAGCAGCAGCAGGCCGACGATGCCGGCGGCACCGTACTTCCACTGGACGATCTGTTCGAAGCCGACGACGAGGACGGCGGAGAGGAGGGCGAGGGCGGGCACGGCGATTCCCCCTTCGGGTGCCGGTGGGAGGCAAAAGTTCCGCCAACTTGCAAAAGTTGGCAACCAACTCCAACTAAGTTGTCCCCACTTGGCAGTAGTTCATAAACAACTTCCGGGCAACTCCCCTCAGATGGATCCGAGTTGTAGCGTTTGGTCGTGACCCAGGAGCACGTGGCAGTGAACGGGAGCAGCAGGCGCAGCCCGCAGGAGATCGCCGACACCCTGCGCGCACGCATCCGCGCCGGCGTCCTGCGGCCGGGCGAGCGGCTGCCCACGCAGGCCGAGCTGGCCGAGGAGTTCGGCGTGGAGCGCGGAGCCGTGCGCCAGGCCCTGCGGGCACTTCAGCAGGACGGTCTGCTCACCCACGTCAGCAAGGGCAGTCCGCCGCGGATCGCCGGGCCGCAGTCGGCCCCGGAGGAGCCGCAGCCGACCATGGTGGCCCTCGCGCCCCGGCTGACCGAGGCCTTCGCGGCCCCCCATGTGCGCATCGACGCGGTCTGCCTGACCGCGCAGAGCCTGATCCCCGCCCTCGGTGAGCCGCTGCGCCTGATCCACGAGGGGCGGCTGCGCCCGGACCGGATCGACGCCCGCGTTCTGCTGCCCTCCCGGGACATCAACCTCGCCTTCCCGGTCTCCGTCGACGCGGGCCGCGCCGACGACGCCGTCCACCAGCGCTGGCTGGCGATGCGCAACGCCCAGGGCCAGGTCCTCCAGTACAACCTGCAGGCCCTGCGCGGCACCCACGACATCGACGTCCAGGTGACCTTCCGGGCGCTGCCGTTCACCCCGCCGGTGAAGCTGTACCTGCTCAACGGGACCGAGGCGTTGTTCGCCCACTACATGATCATGCGCCGGGCGGAGCCCACCGACACCGGGACGCTGGAGATGTTCGACGCCGTCGGCTCCGAGTCCCTGCTGTTCTCCTTCGAGCGGCGGTCCGGGCAGCGGGACGCGGCGTTCGTGGAGCAATCGCAGAAGTGGTTCGACGCCCTCTGGGAAACCATCACGACGGACCTGACACTCTCCTAGTGACTTCTGATGCGACTTCTGATGCGTCCTCCGGTATGACTTCTGCTGCTAACGAGACCGAGAAGCTTCGTGGACTGATCACTTCTGCCCGGGTCGTGCTGTGGGACTTCGACGGGCCCATCTGCCGGCTGTTCGCCACCCACAAGGCCGAGCGGGTGGCCGCCGACCTGGTGGCGTGGCTGGAGGGGCAGGGCCTGCACGGGCTGCTCACCGAGACCGAACGGGAGACGCTGGACCCGCAGGTGGTGCTGCGCGCGGTGGGCCGCCGGCGCCCGGGCAGCGACCTGGTGGCCGGGCTGGAGGAACGGCTCACCCAGGAGGAGCTGCGGGCCGCCTCCTCCGCACTGCCCACCGCCTACGCCGACCCGCTGATCCGCACCTGGACGGCCGTCGGCGCCCGGCTGGCCGTCACCACCAACAACTCGCCCCGCGTGGTGCGCACCTACCTGGAGACCCGGGGCCTGGCCGGCTGTTTCGCCCCCCACCTGTACGGCCGCACCGAACATCTGCACCACCTCAAGCCGGACCCGCACTGCCTGGTCCGCGCGCTCAGCGCGATGGGCGCGGCCGCCCGGGCCGCCCTGATGATCGGCGACGCGCCCTCGGACCTCGCCGCGGCCCGGGACGCGGGCGTTCCCTTCCTGGGCTACGCGCGTAACGAGACGAAGGAGAAGCACCTGCGGGCGGCGGGCGCCGAACAGGTCGTACGGTCGCTCGAGCCCTTGCTGAGGTTGCTCCGGAGCGGGCGTCCGGTCGGCTAGCATGCCGACACGTCCGGGCCACCGCTCGGACGTGTGCGTACCCGTGCGCGGGGAGCGGCGACGAGCCGGTCCCGGCCGGGGGCCTGGCACGGACGAGTGGCGGACCACCCGCCGGGCCACTCCACCGCGCCTCGCAGGCCGCACCGGCCACCACCGGGGAACCGTGTCGCCCCGGGCATGTCCCCCGACGTGTCCGTGAGACGCCGTACCCGTGCCCGACCCTTCCTTATCGCGCGATCGACCCCGGAGCGGCCAGTGGGCGCACCGCCTGTTCCCCGTGCCGCGGCCGGGGGGCACGCCGGCAGAGTTCGGACGGAAGCCGCCGTCCAGGCGTTCGTGGCCCGTGCCGCCGCGGCCGGCGGGGGGAGCGCCGGCTTCCACCACCGCAACCATGTGCTGCCCCTGACCGAGCCGCTCGCCGGGCTGCTGGGCAGGGCGCCGGGCACCCTGGTGACCGTGCGGCTGCCGCGGCCGGACGTGGTGCCCGTGGTGATCCGGACCTGGCCGAGCGAGCCGGAGATCCTGCGCGCGGTCCACCGGGTGCTGCCCCAGGTGCCGCAGTGCCTGGCCGCGGGGGACGGGTACGCCGTCCACAGCCATGTGGAGGGGCGGGTGCTGGCCGACGTATGCGGTCCCGGCAAACCCGTCGACGGACCGCTCCTGAGGGACCTCGCGGACCTGCTCGCCGCCATCGTCCAGGTGCGCGGCGGCGCGCTGCCGCCCCTGCCGCAGGGCTGGCCGCGCAACCACACCGACTCCCAGGGCTTCCTGCGCACCCTCGCCCACCTCTCCGACCAGCAGATCCGGCGCCCCAACTGGCGCCGGTACGGCGGCCTGTTCACGGCCCTCGGCGTGCCCGAGGACGCCCTGCTGCGGTTCGCCGACCGGGTGCCGGCGATGACCCGGCGGCCGTACGGCCTGCTCCACGGCGACCTGCACCGCGGCAACCTCGTGCTGCCGTCCGCCGGCACCCCGCCGCTGCACTGCGTGGACTGGGAACTGGCCGGATTCGGCGACCCGTTGCACGACCTCGCGGTCCATCTGGTGCGGATGCGCTACCCGGACCACCAGTGGCACGAGGTGGTGGACGCCTGGTCCGACGCGGTGCGCCGGGTGCGGCCCGCAGCCGTGGCCGGATTCGGCCGGGACCTGCGCCACTACCTCGCGTTCGAACACGCGCAGTCCCTCTACGCCGACGTCATCCGGGCCGCCCGGACCCTGGAGCACTCCTTCGACCCGGAGAGCCTGCGCCGGGCGACGGCGACCGTGCGCGACGCGCTGGGGGCGGCCACCGAGCCGCTGCGGCTGGGCCGGGTGCCGGGGGAGCCCGAGATCGAGCGGGTCCTCTTCCGGCGCGGCGCCTGCCGGCCCGGCAGGCGCCCGCGCAGCATCGGCTGGGTGCCGGACCGGCGGGTGCCCGAGCGCCGGGACTTCCCGCACGAGGCGGTCGCCGACGCGCTGTTCCTGGAGGGCGCCGCCCCGGCCGACCGGGTGTTCAAGGGGGCCGCGCACCTCAACACCGTGATCCGCGTCCCGGGCGCCGCCTTCCCCGTCGTCGTCCGCCGCGAGGTGACCGTCCTGCTGCGGCGCGAGCGCAGCTTCCTGAGCGAGCACGCCGTCCTCGCGGCGATCGAGCGGTCCGGGGTCCCGGTGGCCGCGCCCCGGGTCCTGGCCCTGGGCCGGAGCCACGCCACCGACCCGGACCACCACTACGGCGGCGACCGCTTCGCCGTCCACACCTACGAGGGTGCCCGCGACCTGGGCCGCCGCCCCGAGCACCCGGTGCACGGGCTGCGGCCGCACGAGGCGGACTGCCTGGTCGACCAGCTGGCCGCGCTGACCGAGGTCGACCACGCCGGGATCGACCCGGTGGGCGGCCGGCCCGGCTTCTACGGCTGGCTCAGCGACCAGTTGGTCGCGCTGGTCGAGGGGCTGCCCCGGGAGTCCCAGCAACTGGCCCGTTTCCTCGGCCTGCCCGACGCGTCCCGGCTGCGCGAGATCCTCGCCCGGCACACCGTCACCGACCGCGACCCCGCCCTGCTGCACGGCGACCTCAACCCCTGGAACCTGGTGCGCCGCGACGACGGCACGGCGCTCACCCTCATCGACTGGGAGATGGCCCTGGTCGGCGACCCGCTGTACGAACTGGTCCGGCACATGCACCTGACCCCCACGCGGCCGGAGATCCGCGACCGCATGTTCCGGCGCTGGGAGGCCCGGCTGGCGGAGCGGTTCACCCGGAACTGGCGCGAGGACTGGCGGGTGTACCGGTGGACCGAGCTGGTCCGCTCCGCCTACGTCGACCTCGACCGGCTGGTCACCGGGACCAGCCTGGACGCCCCCAACGTGCGCCGCGCGGTGGAGTCGTACGCCATGACCCTGGCCGCGGCCACCGCGTCCCTGGGCCTGTCGTCCCGCAGGCGCGGCGCCCCGCCCCTGGCCTGGCCGACCGGTCCGGGCGGCGCTGCGTAGGCTCGCCCCATGGGTGAGATGGGGCTGCGCGAGCGCAAGCGGCAGCGGATGTACCAGGACGTGTCGGACACCGCGGTGCGGCTCTTCCTGGAGCGGGGCTTCGACGCGGTGTCGGTGGCGGAGGTCGCCGCCGCCGCGGGGATCTCCAAGCCGACCCTCTTCCGGTACTTCCCGGCCAAGGAGGACCTGGTCCTGCACCGGATCGCCGACCACGAGGACGAGGCCGCGCGGGTGGCCGCCGGGTCGGCCGACCCGGTGGACGCGCTGCGCCGGCACTTCCTCGCCGGGCTGGAGCGGCAGGACCCGGTCACCGGGCTGAACGACCACCCCCAGGTGCTCGCCTTCCACACCCTGCTCTACGGCACCCCGGCCCTGGTGGCGCGGGCGTACGGCCATCAGCGGCGGTCGGAGGAGGCGCTCGCCGGGGCGCTCGGGGGCGGCCTCGAGGCGCGGCTGGCCGCCGGGCAGATCATCGCCGTCCAGCGCATTCTCGCCGAGGACAACTGGCGGCGGATCGCGGCCGGGGAGCCGGTCGCCCGGGTGGCGCCGGACGCCGTACGGGCGGCCGGGCGGGCGTTCGGCCGGCTGGCGCGGGGGCTGCCGGAGCTGAGGTCCGACGGCCGCGACCCGGAATGAGACACGGTTAAAAATGTAACTCGGTAACGACATGGCGGTACGCTGGCGCCATGACCGCACCGGACCCCGCCCTCACGGCCGCCCTCCGTGCCGAGCGCGCCCACCACGACACCTGCCGTGCCGCCCTCGCCGCGATGGTCGAGGGCGCCGCCGAGCAGGTCGTCGTCGGCGAGGACGTGTCCGCCTCCGGAGCCGACGCCGAGGTCCTCGGGTACCGGCTGCGCAGCCGGGCCAAGGCGCTGCGCGAACTCCCGCCCGGCCCCCTGTTCTTCGGCCGCCTGGACTTCACCGACCGCGATCCCGGGCACGGCGGGCAGAGCTACCACGTCGGCCGGCTCCGGATCACCGAGGACCCGGCCGCCCCGCCCCTCGTCGTCGACTGGCGGGCCCCCGTCTCGCGCGCCTTCTACCAGGCGAGCGCCCGCGACCCGCGGGGCGTCGGGGTACGGCGCCGGTTCGGCTGGGCGCCGGGCGGCCGGGGGCGCTCCGCCGACCTCACCGGCCTGGAGGACGAGCACCTGGCCCGGGGCGAGTCGCGCACCAGCGACATCGTGGCCCGCGAGATCCAGCGGCCCCGCGTCGGGCCCATGCGGGACATCGCCGCCACCATCCAGCCCGACCAGGACGACCTGGTGCGGGCCGCCCTCGCCGACTCGGTGTGCGTCCAGGGCGCGCCCGGCACCGGCAAGACCGCCGTCGGCCTGCACCGCGCCGCCTACCTGCTGTACACCCACCCCAAGCGGCTCCAGCGCGCCGGCCTGCTCATCCTCGGCCCCAACCGCACCTTCCTGCACTACATCGCCGAGGTGCTGCCGTCGCTCGGTGAGACCGGCGTGCGCCAGGCCACCCTTCTGGACGAGATCGCCCGCCACCCGGTCACCGGCACCGACCCGCCGCCCACCGCCTCGGCCAAGCACGACGCCCGGATGGCCGAGGTGCTGCGCCGGGCGCTGTACGCGCGCGTGACGACCGACGGCGTGGGCGACCTCGTCGTACCGGACGGCTCCTGCCGGCTGCGGGTGCCCGCCGCCGAGGTGGCCGCCGTCGTCGCCGGGGTGCGTGCCGAGGACCCCCCGTACGCCGTGGGCCGCGAGCGGGTGCGCACCCGTCTGGTGCGGCGGCTGCGCGACCGGGCCGAACGGCACTCCGGGGTGCTGCCCGCCTCCTGGGCGCGCCGCGTCGAACGGGCCCGGGCGCTCACCGCGCACCTCGACGCGGTCTGGCCGCGGGTCCGCCCCGAGGAGGTGCTGGCCGAACTCCTCACCGGCGGCACGCTCCTGGCCCGCGCCGCCGACGGCCTGCTCGACCCCGGTGAGCGGGCCGCGCTGGTGTGGCCCCGCCCGCCGCGCTCGTACAGGTCGGCGCGGTGGTCGGCCGCCGACCTCGTCCTCCTGGACGAACTGGCCGGGCTGACCGAACGCCCCGAGGGGTACGGCCACATCGTCGTGGACGAGGCGCAGGACCTCTCGCCCATGGAGTGCCGGGCGATCGCCCGCCGTGCCGCCTTCGGCTCGCTGACCGTGCTCGGCGACCTCGCCCAGGGCACCACCCCCTGGGCCGCCCGTGACTGGGCCGCGCAGCTGCGCCACCTCGGCCGGCCGGACGCGGCCGTGGTACCGCTGACCACCGGGTTCCGGGTGCCGGCTGCCGTCGTCGAGCTGGCCAACCGGCTGCTGCCCCGGCTGGGCGTCTCCGTGCCCCCGGCCGGCTCGCTGCGCGCCGACGGCGAGCTGACCATCCGCCCGACCGGCGACGTGCCCGGCACGACCGTGACCGCCGTGCGCGAGGCCCTCGCCCGCGAGGGCTCCGTCGGCGTCGTCGCGGCGGACGCCGACGTGGACCGCCTGCGGCGGGCCCTGGTCGCGGCCGGCGTCGAACCGGCCGCCCCCGACGTCCTCGGCGCCCGCCTGGCCCTGGTGCCCGCGAGCATGGTCAAGGGCCTGGAGTACGACCACGTCGTCGCCGTCGAACCGGCCGCCGTCGCGGAGGCGGAGGAGCGCGGCGCCCACCGGCTGTACGTCGTCCTCACGCGTGCGGTGTCCCGGCTCGACGTGGTGCACGCCCGGCCGCTGCCCTTCTGAGGCGGCATCGGTGCCGGTGCCCACTGCACCGCGTCGGCGGGGCCCTGGCCGGGCGGGGCCCCACGGGCCGATCCTGGGACGGTGACGCTGCTCTTCCTCGACGTCGACGGCCCGCTCATCCCGTTCGGGGCGGCGGACCGCGCGTACCCGGTCTACGGCGGCCCCTCGGCGCCCACCGGTGACCACCCCCTGCTGTCCCGCGTCGACCCCGGCCTCGGGCCGCGTCTCGCCGCGCTGGGCTGCGAGCTGGTGTGGGCCACGACGTGGATGGACGACGCCAACACCTGCCTCGCGCCCTGGCTCGGCCTGCCCCGGCTGCCGGTCGTGGAATGGCCCGACGAGGACGAGCCGCCGGAGCTGCTGCACTGGAAGACCCGGCCGCTGGTCACCTGGGCCGCGGGCCGTTCCTTCGTCTGGGTGGACGACGAGATCACCGAGGCCGACCGCGCCTGGACCGCCGTCCACCACCCCGGCTCCGCCCTCCTCCACCGGGTCGACCACCGCTACGGCCTGACGGCGACCGACTTCACGATCATGGCGGAGTGGCTCGGCCGGCCCGGCTGACGACCGGGCCGGCCGTGCGGCTCACGCGCCCACGTACGCCGCCAGGTGCTCGCCGGTGAGGGTGGAGCGGTCGGCGACCAGGTCGGCGGGGGTGCCCTCGAAGACGACGCGGCCGCCGTCGTGGCCGGCGCCCGGGCCGAGGTCGATGATCCAGTCGGCGTGCGCCATGACCGCCTGGTGGTGCTCGACGACGACGACCGACTTGCCCGAGTCGACGAGCCGGTCGAGCAGGCCGAGGAGCTGCTCCACGTCGGCCAGGTGCAGTCCGGTGGTCGGCTCGTCGAGGACGTAGACGCCGCCCTTGTCCGCCATGTGGGTCGCCAGCTTCAGCCGCTGCCGCTCGCCGCCGGAGAGCGTCGTCAGCGGCTGGCCCAGGGTGAGGTAGCCGAGGCCCACGTCGGCCATCCGCCCGAGGATCCGGTGGGCCGCCGGGGTGTGCGCCTCGCCGGCCCCGAAGAACTCCTCCGCCTCGGTCACCGGCATCGCCAGCACCTCGCTGATGTCCCGGCCGCCGAGGTGGTACTCCAGCACCGACGCGTCGAACCGCTTGCCCTCGCACTCCTCGCAGGTCGTGGCGACCCCGGCCATCATGGCCAGGTCGGTGTAGACGACCCCCGCGCCGTTGCAGGTGGGGCACGCCCCCTCGGAGTTGGCGCTGAACAGCGCCGGCTTCACGCCGTTGGCCTTGGCGAACGCCTTGCGGATCGGTTCGAGCAGTCCGGTGTACGTCGCCGGGTTGCTGCGCCGGGAGCCGCGGATCGGGGCCTGGTCGACCGAGACGATCCCCGCGTCGGCCGGGATCGACCCGTGCACGAGCGAGCTCTTGCCGGACCCGGCGACGCCGGTGACGACGGCCAGCACCCCGAGCGGGATGTCGACGTCCACACCCCGCAGGTTGTGCGTCGTGGCGCCGCGGATCTCCAGCGCCCCGGTGGGCTTGCGCACCGACTCCTTGAGGACGGCCCGGTCGTCGAGGTGGCGGCCGGTGAGGGTGCCACCGGCCCGCAGGCCCTCGACGGTGCCCTCGAAGCACACGGTGCCGCCCGCCGTACCCGCGCCGGGACCGAGGTCGACGACATGGTCGGCGATCGCGATCACCTCCGGCTTGTGCTCCACCACGAGCACCGTGTTGCCCTTGTCCCGCAGCCGCCGCAGCAGGTCGTTCATCCGCTGGATGTCGTGCGGGTGCAGGCCGATGGAGGGTTCGTCGAAGACGTAGGTGACGTCGGTGAGCGAGGAGCCGAGGTGGCGGATCATCTTCACGCGCTGCGCCTCGCCGCCCGACAGCGTGCCGGAGGGCCGGTCGAGCGAGAGGTAGCCGAGGCCGATCTCCACGAACGAGTCGAGCGTGTGCCGCAGCGACGCGAGCAGCGGCGCCACCGACGGCTCGGCGAGGCCGGCGACCCATGCGGCGAGGTCGCTGATCTGCATCGCGCAGGCGTCGGCGATGCTCAGGCCGCCGATCCTCGACGAGCGGGCCGCCTCGGTCAGCCGGGTGCCGGCGCAGTCGGGGCAGATGGTGAAGGTGACGGCCCGGTCCACGAACTCCCTGATGTGCGGCTGCATGCCCTCCCGGTCCTTGGCGAGCATCGACTTCTGGATGCGCGGCACCAGGCCCTCGTAGGTCATGTTGATGCCCGCGATCTTCATCCGGGTCGGCTCGAGGTGCAGGAAGTCGTGCAGCTCCTTCTTGGTGTACCTGCGGATCGGCTTGTCTGGGTCGACGAGGCCGGACTCGGTGTAGAGGCGGTAGTTCCAGCCGCCCGACTTGTAGCCGGGCACGGTCAGCGCGCCCTCGTTCAGCGACTTGGAGTCGTCGTAGAGCTGGGTGAGGTCGAGGTCGGTGACGGTGCCCCGGCCCTCGCAGCGCGGGCACATGCCGCCGGTGATGCTGAAGCTGCGCCGTTCCTTCACGGTCTTCCCGCCGCGCTCCACGGTGACCGCGCCCGCCCCGCTGATCGAGGCGACGTTGAAGGAGAACGCCTTGGGCGAGCCGATGTGCGGCCGGCCGAGCCGGCTGAAGAGGATGCGCAGCATGGCATTGGCGTCGGTGGCGGTGCCGACGGTGGAGCGCGGGTCGGCGCCCATCCGCTGCTGGTCGACGATGATCGCGGTGGTCAGCCCGTCCAGCACGTCCACCTCGGGACGGGCCAGCGTGGGCATGAAGCCCTGCACGAAGGCGCTGTAGGTCTCGTTGATCAGCCGCTGCGACTCCGCGGCGATCGTGTCGAACACCAGCGAGCTCTTGCCCGATCCGGAGACGCCGGTGAACACGGTCAGCCGGCGCTTGGGGATCTCGACGCTGACGTCCTTGAGGTTGTTCTCGCGTGCCCCGTGCACCCGGATCAGGTCGTGGCTGTCGGCGGCGTGCGATGCGATGGCGTCGTCCATGCCGGCCACGCTATCCGCGCCCCGCGCCGCCGCGCTTCTCGATTCCTGACCGTTCCCGAACCCGGCCCGTCCACCGGTGGGACCGGCGCGACACACTCTTGCAAGCAGGCTGCTTGCAATTGTTAGCGGGAGTGGGGCAAGGTGGAGGCATGGCATCGCTGAACGTCGGCAATCTCGGTGAGTACCTGCGCGAGCAGCGGCGCAACGCCCAGCTGTCGCTGCGGCAGCTCGCCGACGCCGCCGGGGTGTCCAATCCGTACCTGAGCCAGATCGAGCGCGGGCTGCGCAAGCCCAGCGCGGAGGTGCTCCAGCAGGTCGCCAAGGCCCTGCGCATCTCCGCCGAGACGCTGTACGTCCGCGCCGGGATCCTCGACGCCGAGCGGGACCGGGACGAAGTGGAGACGCGTGCCGTCATCCTCGCCGATCCCTCGCTCAACGAGCGGCAGAAGCAGGTGCTGCTCCAGATCTACGAGTCCTTCCGCAAGGAGAACGGATTCGGGATCGGCGAACCCGCCGCGGCCGAGGACGACGAGAACGGCGCCGGGCTCACGGACGAGGGGACCGGCGGCACCGCCGTGCGCGGCACCCGCACGGCCGACCCAGACGATGCCGGCCCGCGGCGGACGGCCGGATAACGCCGGACCAGGGCACCGGACGCCCACCGCGGACCACACAACCTCAGCCGAACGCGAATCCGGGAGGACCATCACCATGGCCATCACCGACGACCTGCGCAAGACCCTCAGCGACCCGACTCCGCTCTACTTCGCCGCCGGCACCGCCGACCTGGCCCTGCAGCAGGCCCGGAAGGTGCCCGCCCTGGTCGAGCAGCTGCGCACCGAGGCGCCGTCCCGCATCGAGAAGGTGCGCAACACCGACCCGAAGGCGGTGCAGGAGAAGGCCACGGCCCGGGCCAAGGAGGCGCAGGAGACCCTGCAGGCCAAGGTCAACGAGCTGATCGGCACCCTCGACGTCGACCTGAAGAAGCTGGGCGAGCAGGCGCAGGACCTGGCCCTGCGTGGGGTGGGCGTCGCCGCCGAGTACGCCGTCAAGGCCCGGGAGACCTACGAGAAGGTCGCCGAGCACGGCGAGCTGACCGTGCGCACCTGGCGCGGCGAGGCCGCCGAGGAGATCGAGGACCTGGCCATCGTCGTCGAGGGCAAGCCCGACTCGGCCGAGGGCGAGGGCGCCGGGCCCGCCGAGGCCGGCACCGCCGCCGCGGACCGCAAGCCCGCCGCGAAGAAGGCTCCGGCGGCCCGCAAGGCCACCCCGGCGAAGAAGACGGTCCCGCCGGCCAAGTGACCGTGCGGAACGAGGCGCGTACGGGCCGGGCACCTATGGGGTGCCCGGCCCGTTCTATGGGTACGGTGGCGGCGTACGGACCGGGGGACGCGCACTGATGGGGACACGGACCGGGAGGCACGGGCGGTGGGCAGCATGCTGATGTTGGGCTTTGCGGGGTTCCTGGGGATCTTGAAGATCATCCTCATGGCCCTCGCCGCGTTCGGGCTGTTCGACGCCGCGTTCCGGCGTGAGGACGCCTTCCGCGCGGCCGGCAAGCAGAACAAGGTCTTCTGGCTGATCATCCTGGCCATCGCGCTCGTGGTCAGCTACCTGTTCACGATCCTGTCCATCCTGCCGATCGCCGGTGTGGTCGCGAGCATCGTCTACATCGTGGACGTCCGCCCCGCCCTCAAGCAGGTCTCCGGCGGCGGCAACGGCTGGGGCCGCCGCCGCGGCGGAAGCAGCAGCGACGGCCCGTACGGCCCCTGGAACGGCGGCCGCTGAGCGCCCCCTCACGGGGGCGCCGGGCCCGGCCCGGTCTCAGCCGGTCCGGTCCAGCAGGACCACCGCGACGTCGTCCGTCAGCTCGCCCCCGTTGAGGTCGCGGACCTCGCTCACCGCGGCGCGCAGCAGTTCCTCGCCCCGTAGGCCCTGGGCGAGCTGGCGCCGGATCATGTCGACCATGCCGTCCTGGCCGAGCCGCTCGCCCTCCGTGCCGACCCGGCCCTCGATCAGGCCGTCGGTGTAGAGCATCAGGCTCCACTCGGCGCCCAGCTCCACCTGCATGCGCGGCCAGCGGGCGCCGGGCAGCAGGCCGAGGGCGGGCCCGTTGTTGTCGTACGGCAGCAGCCGGGCGGTCCGGCCGGGGCCGGACAGCAGCGGGGCCGGGTGGCCCGCCAGGCACAGGCCCGCGCTGCGGCCGTCCGGGGCGATGTCCACCGTGCACAGCGTCGCGAAGATCTCCTCGTCGGCGCGCTCGTGCTCCAGCACCTCCTGGAGGGTGCCCAGCAGCTCGTCCCCGCACAGCCCGGCCAGGGTCAGCGCCCGCCAGGCGATGCGCAGCTCCACGCCGAGCGCGGCCTCGTCCGGGCCGTGGCCGCAGACGTCGCCGATCATGGCGTGCACGGTGCCGTCGGGGGTGCGGACGGCGTCGTAGAAGTCGCCGCCGAGCAGCGCCCGGGAGCGGCCCGGGCGGTAGCGGGCGGCGAAGCGCAGCGAGGAGCCGTCCAGCAGCGGGGTGGGCAGCAGACCGCGCTCCAGGCGGCGGTTCTCCTGCGCGCGCAGCCTGCCCTCGGCCAGCCGCCGCTCGGCGGTGTCGGAACGTTTCCGCTCCACCGCGTACCGGATGGCGCGGCTGAGCAGCCGGCCGTCCAGCTCGTCCCGGAACAGGTAGTCCTGGGCGCCCACGCGCACGGCCTCGGCGCCGCGCTCGGCGTCGGCGGAGGCGGTCAGCGCGAGCACGGCGTGCCGGGGCGCGAGCCGGAGCACGTGCCGGAGCACCGCCAGCTCGTCGTCCGGGTCGCCGCCGCCCGGCGCCGGCAGCGCCAGGTCCAGCAGGATGCAGTGGACGTCGTCGGTCAGCAGCCGCTCGGCCTCGGTGAGGTTGCGCGCGGTGCGGACGCGGATCGGCTTGCCGTCCGAGTCCAGCAGGTCGGGCACGATCGGCGAGCCGGCCGGGTCGTTCTCTATCAGCAGCAGGGTGAGAGTGGCGCCGGTGCCGTTCGCGGGCGCGGCGTCGCGGTGGGCCTCTTCCTTGAGGGGGCCGCCGACTGCGGAGGCGGCCTGCGCCTGACCACTCTCCACGGCCGGGATCGCTCTCTGCCGCGGTACGGGTACGGGCATGGTCTGGGTTCCTTCCCTCCCCCCGAGGGCACGGCGGCGTCGAGGGGTCTCGACCCACCGACGGGTGACCATAGCGGGTGCTCCCACCCCGATGGAATGGTGTGAGCCGCGTCGCTCCGGAGCAGGCCCTTGTCATATGCCGCGTTCTATACCGCAGTTGGACAGCCCGCCCCGGAAGGGGGGATGACGAAGCTCACGTCGGGCCCGGGTTTGGGCCGGTGTTGGCGGTGCACTGGGTCACACGGCACACATCACGGGGGCATGGCCGGACATGACCTGCCTCACGCGTCGGGGCGCACGACGCCCAGGATCGGCATGGAACCGGCGCCCGCCACCGTCACCGTGCGTCCCGGGCGCGGGGCCTGGATGATCGCGCCGTCACCGACGTAGATGGCGACGTGGCTCGCGTCGTCGAAGTAGATGACGAGGTCGCCCGGGCGCATGTCCTTGACGTCGACGTGCTTGAGCTGCTTCCACTGCTCCTGCGAGGTGCGCGGGATGGGACGGCCGGCCGCGGCCCAGGCCTGGGAGGTCAGGCCCGAGCAGTCGAAGGACGCGGGTCCCTCGGCGCCCCACACGTACGGCTTGCCGAGCTGGGCGGTGGCGAACGCCACGGCCTTCTCGCCCTGCGCGGAGGCCTTGCCGTGGATCTTCTTGAGTATGCCGGTGTCCAGCCAGGCGGTCTGGGCCTTCAGGGCGGCCTGCGCCTCCAGCTGGGCGAGCCGCTCCTTGTCCTTCTTCTCCAGCCTCGACTCCAGCTTCTCGGCGGCGTCGATCTGCTGCTGGATCTTCTTCTTGGCGGCGGCCTTCTCCTTGCGGTCCGCGTCCAGGTTCTTCCACTGCGCGGCCGCGTCGTCGGCGTAGTCCTCCAACTGCTTCTGGGTGACGCTCAGTTCGCTGATGAGCCGGCCGGCCGCATGCTGCCCCTGGAGGGCCAGTCCCGCGCCGTCGAGGAACTGGCCGGGGTCGTTGCTGAACAGGAACTGGGCGGTGGGCGGCAGTCCGCCGTTGCGGTACTGCTCGCGGGCCGTCGCGCCCGCCTGGTCCTTCAGCCTCGTCAGCTTCTGCTGCCCCTCGACGATCTTCTTGGCCAGCGCGACGATCTGGGCGGACTGCTGTTTCGCCTTCTCCTGGGCCGCGTTGTAGGCGTCGGTGGCGACGGCCGCGTCGTGGTAGAGCTTGTCGAGCTTCACGCGGACCTGTTCAAGGTCCTTGCTGGGCGGGGGAGTCGGTGTGCCGCCCGTCGTCGGTGCGGGTGTCGGCGCCGGGGCCGCGAACGCCGTACCGGGTGCCGTGAGCACGGTCACCGCGCAGACGACCGTCAGGGCGGCCGTGAGCAGACCGCGCTTGCCCGTACCCATACCTCTTCCCCCAAACTGATTTACCGTCAGTAACTTACGGTCGCCCGAGGGATCGTGCCACGGCCGCGCGCAAAGCGACAGAGGGCGTCGGAAGTCGTGTTTCCCCCCGCGCCCCGCCCGTAAGACGATCTCCTCGCCGATGTGACGTGCGACGCGCGGAGATCGTTCCGCTCCCGGCTCCCCGAACGGGTGATGTCAGACGCGGGGCGCCAAAGCCGCCCAGGCCACGGTCACTTCGCCCTGCCGCCAGCGGCCCGGGGTGTCCGTCACCGGCCAGTCGGCCGTCAGGTCGCGGACCGTGCGGAGCCAGCGCTGGCGGGCGCCGTAGGAGGCGTAGGGCGCGGCGGCGGCCCAGGCGCGGTCGAAGTCGCGCAGGAAGGCGTGCACCGGCTCGCCGGGCACGTTCCGGTGGATCAGCGCCTTCGGCAGCCGCTCGGCGAGGTCGGAGGGCCGCTCCAGCGAACCCAGCCTGGTGGCGAAGGTGACGGTCCGCGGCCCCTCCGGGCCGAGCGCCACCCACACGTGCCGCCGCCCGATCTCGTCGCAGGTCCCCTCGACCAGCAGGCCGCCCCGCGAGCCGCCGCCCGCCGGGGCGAGCCGCGCGCGCAGCCGCTGCCACACGGCGGCGACCTGTGCCTCGTCGTACTGCCGCAGCACGTTGGCGGCGCGGATGAGCGCCGGGCGCCCGGGGACGGGGACCTCGAAGCCGCCGTGCCGGAAGACCAGCCCGTCGCGCTCGTACGGCCCGGCCGCCGTCACCCGCTCCGGTTCGATCTCGATCCCGACCACCCGCGCGCGGGGGGCTACGGTCCGCAGCCGGCCGAGCAGCTCCACGGCGGTCCAGGGCGCGGCCCCGTAGCCGAGGTCGACCGCCACCGGTTCCCCGGCACGCCGGAGCTCCGCGCCGTGCGTCGCCGCGATCCAGCGGTCCATGCGGCGCAGCCGGTTGGGGTTGGTGGTCCCGCGCGTCACGTTCCCCACGGGGCGGGAGGCGGCGCGGGCTGTCATGCATACGAGGGTAGGGGCGTCCTGCCCCTGCCCACGCACACCGTCATCGAACGGTTGATCGATCAAGGGTAATGATTCGGTAAAGCGGTCCCGGCCGGAAATGGCTGGGCACCCGGGCGCTGTTGGACTCCCTTGGAGGGCGAGACAGGCCCTCCGTCCGGCATGCCCGCAGCAAGGAGGACCGCCACGTGAGCCAGTACGTCAGCAGGCTCGGGCGACGCTCCCCGTCCGCCGCGTCCCGGCTCCGGCTGCACCGCAGGCCCCGCCGGGTCGCCATGCTCTCCGTGCACACCTCCCCGCTGCACCAGCCGGGCACCGGTGACGCCGGCGGCATGAACGTCTACATCGTGGAGCTGGCCCAGCGGCTCGCCGCGATCAACATCGAGGTGGAGATCTTCACCCGGGCGACCGCCGGCGACCTGCCGCCCACGGTCCAGCTCGCGCCCGGCGTCCTGGTCCGGCACGTCGACGCCGGCCCCTACGAGGGCCTGGCCAAGGAGGACCTCCCGGCCCAGCTGTGCGCCTTCACGCACGGCGTGATGCAGGCGTGGGCCGGCCACCGCCCCGGCCACTACGACCTCGTCCACTCCCACTACTGGCTCTCCGGACACGTCGGCTGGCTCGCCGCCCAGCGCTGGGGCGTCCCCCTGGTGCACGCCATGCACACCATGGCCAAGGTCAAGAACGCCAGCCTGGCCGACGGCGACACCCCGGAGCCCGCCGCCCGGGTCATCGGCGAGACCCAGATCGTCTCCGCCGCCGACCGCCTGATCGCCAACACCGCGGAGGAGGCCGGCGAACTCGTCCGGCACTACTCGGCCGCCCCCGGCAACGTCGCCGTCGTCCACCCCGGCGTCAACCTGGAGCGCTTCCGCCCCGCCGACGGCCGGGCCGCCGCCCGCGCCCGCCTCGACCTCCCGCAGGACGCCCTGATCCCCCTCTTCGCGGGCCGCATACAGCCCCTGAAGGCCCCGGACGTGCTGCTGCGCGCGGTGGCCGTCCTCCTGGACGAACGCCCCGAGCTGCGCTCCCGCATCCTCGTCCCCGTCGTCGGCGGCCCCAGCGGCAGCGGCCTCGCCAAGCCCGAGGGCCTGCAGAAGCTCGCCGCCCGGCTGGGCGTCGCGGACGTCGTACGGTTCCGCCCGCCCGTCGGCCAGGAGCAGCTGGCGGACTGGTTCCGGGCCGCGTCGGTGCTCGTCATGCCGTCCTACAGCGAGTCCTTCGGGCTGGTCGCCATAGAGGCGCAGGCGGCCGGGACCCCGGTCCTCGCCGCCTCCGTCGGCGGCCTGCCGGTGGCCGTGCGGGACGGCGGCACCGGCTTCCTCGTCGAGGGCCACGACCCGGCCGACTACGCGCGCGTGCTGGGCCGGTTCGCCGACGATCCGTCCCTCGCCACCCGCATGGGCGACGCCGCCGCCCGGCACGCCCGGTCCTTCGGCTGGGACGCGGCCGCCGCGGCGACCGCCGACGTCTACGCGGCCGCGACCCAGTCGCACCGCCGTCGCGTACGCTCCCACCATGGGTGACGTCGAGAAGGCCGGACAGGTCCTGGAGGCCGTGTTCAAGGACGCCGAACTGGAGTGGGAGAGCCCCGAGCCGGGGAACTACGTGGTCAGACTCCCCGGCACCCGCAAGCTCAACACGACGGTGTCCTTCCTCGTCGGCCGCCACTCCCTCTCCGTCAACGCCTTCGTCGTCCGCCACCCCGACGAGAACGAAGCGGGCGTCCACCGCTGGCTGCTGGAGCGCAACCTCAAGCTGTACGGCGTGAGTTACGCCGTCGACCACCTCGGCGACGTCTACGTCACCGCGCGCCTGCCGCTGTCCGCGGTCACCCCGGACGGGATCGACGGCCTCCTCGGCCAGGTCCTGGAGGCTGCCGACGGCGCCTTCAACACCCTGCTGGAGCTGGGCTTCGCCTCCTCCATCCGCAAGGAGTACGCCTGGCGGGTGTCCCGCGGCGAGTCCACGCGGAACCTGGAGGCGTTCATGCACCTGATCGACCGCCCGGCGAACTGACGCCACCGGCCCGGACGTCCGGCCGCGACGGCCGTACGGGGCTCAGCGCGCGCTGCCGCGATAGCGCCCCGGTGTCACCCCGACCAGCTTCCTGAAGTGCCGGGTGAGATGGGCCTGGTCGTAGAACCCGGCCACCGCCGCCACCTCGCCCGGCGCCAGCCCGTCCAGCAGCAGCCGGCGGGCCCGGCCGACCCGGCGGGACATCAGGTACCGGTGCGGGGGGATGCCGTACGCGGTGCTGAACGCCCGCACCAGATGGGCGGGATGGGCGTGCAGCAGCCGCGCGGCCTCCTCCAGCGAGACCCCCGCCACGACCCGGGCGTCGAGCAGTTCCCGCAGCTCGCGCGCGAGCCCCGGGTCCCGGGCGGCCCGCGGCGCCCCGGCCCGGCGCCGCAGATGGTCCCGCAGCCGCTCCCCGACCAGGGTCAGCCGGCTCTCCGCCTCCAGCTCGTCGCCGGGCCTGGCCAGGGCGGAGTGCAGCCGGCCCACACCCAGCCGCAGCGACCTGTTCGCCACGGGCAACGACCGCGACAACCGCGCGGCCGTCCGCGCCGTGCCCACCGCGGAGCTGGACCTGGCCGGGCTCGCCGTGTACGGGCCGCGGAACGCGGTGGACAAGGTGCTGAAGGGCGCGCGGATGCACCCGTGACCACCGTCTCGCGGCCCGCCGCCGCGGGTCAGCCGAACATGCCCGGCACGTAGTCGCCGGCGGGCTGCTGGACGATGACGTTCGCCCGGTTGTAGGCGTTGATCAGGGCGATGAGGGCCACCAGGGCGGCGAGCTGGTCATCGTCGTAGTGCTTGGCGGCGTTCGCCCAGGCCTCGTCCGACACCCCGCCCGCCGCGTCCGCGATCCGCGTGCCCTGCTCCGCCACCTCCAGCGCGGCCCGTTCGGCGTCGGTGAACACCGTGGCCTCCCGCCAGGTCGCGACCAGGTTCAGCCGGGTGGCGGTCTCGCCGGCGGCCGTGGCGTCCTTGGTGTGCATGTCGGTGCAGAAGGCGCACCCGTTGATCTGACTGGCGCGGATCTTCACCAGTTCCTGCGTGGCGGCGGGCAGCGTGGAGTCCGAGATCACCTTGCCCGCCGCGTTGAAGTGCTTGAGCATCTTGCCGACGACGGGGTTGGTGTGGAGGTTCAGCCGAGCGTCCATGGTCTGCTCCTGTGTGGTAGCCGCTGCTTACACCTCTACGACGGGACGGCCCGGCGGGATGTGACACGGCTGGTTGTGACGCGCGGCACATCCCCCGTCAGGCGGTACTGAGCTCCGCCCCGGCCTCCGCCGGCGCCGCGGCCGGCGCCGTGCGCTCCGGCGGGAGGCGGCGCATGAGCACCGCGTACCCGAGCCCCGCGACCGTGCCCACGGCGGCGCACATCATCCACAGCCACCGGGCGCCGAACCGGTCGATGACCGCGCCCGACATCAGCGGCGCGACCAGGGCGGCCAACGACCACGACAGGGTGTACACGCCCTGGTAGCGCCCGCGCCCGTGCACCGGCGAGAGCCGGACGACGAGCCCGGTCTGGGTCGGCGCGTTGACGATCTCGGCGAGGGTCCACACGCACACCGTGACCATGAAGGCGCCCACCGAACCGGCGAAGGCGGTGAGCCCGAAGCCGTAGCCAGCGAGGACGGACGAGACGACCAGCAGGGTGCGCGGGTCGCGGTGCTCGATGAACCGGGTGACCGGGATCTGCAGGGCGACGATCAGGACGCCGTTGACGGCGACGGCCATGCCGTAGTCGGCGGGCGAGAACCCGGCCCGCCCCATGGCCACCGGCAGCCCGACCGAGCCCTGCTGGAAGACCAGCGCGACGAGGAAGGACAGCCCGACGACGGCCATGTACCGCCCGTCGCGCAGCACCGTGCCGAGGCCGACGTCGCCGTCCGCGTGCTTCGCCGAGGCCGCGGGCCGCGACTCGGGCAGCTTCAGGAACACCACGGCCGCGCACAGGGCCGTCATCCCGGCCTCGATCAGGAACCCGGCGCGGTAGCTGTACTCGGCGATGAACCCGGCGGCCGTGGAGGACACCGCGAACCCGAGGTTGATCGCCCAGTAGTTGAGCGAGAAGGCCCGCACCCGGTCCTCGGGCCGGACGATGTCGGCCATCATCGCCTGCACGGCCGGCCGGGAGGCGTTGGAGGCCATGCCGACGAGGAAGGCGACACCGGCGATGGCGACCGGGTCGGTCATGAACCCGAGCAGCGCCACGGAGGCGGCGGTCGCCGACTGGGCGACGAGCAGGGTCGGCCGCCGTCCCAGCCGGTCGGCCATCACCCCGCCGCCCAGCGAGGAGACGACACCGCCGAGCCCGTGCAGCGAGGCGACGAGACCGGCGTACGAGGCGGAGTAGCCCCGGTCGAGCGTGAGGTAGAGGGCCATGAAGGTGGCCACGAACGCGCCGAGCCGGTTGACAAGGGTGCTGGTCCACAGCCACCAGAACTCACGGGGGAGCCCGGAGACGGTTTCCCGGGCAGCACGTCTGAGACGGGCGGCGGACATGACAGGACCCCCAGGTGACGGGCGCCCCCGGTAGGGGCGCCGTAAGCCGCTCAAGCGGTAAGCACAACTTACAGAGAGGGTCTGGCAGGGGCCACCGGATTAACAGATGCCGTCAACGGTCCACCCACCGGTCGGGCCGGGCGATGTCCCGGAGGCGTCGATTACGCTCTGAACCATGGCCGACGCACCGTACAAGCTGATCCTCCTCCGCCACGGCGAGAGCGAGTGGAACGCGAAGAACCTGTTCACCGGCTGGGTGGACGTCAACCTGAACGAGAAGGGCGAGAAGGAGGCGGTCCGCGGCGGTGAGCTGCTCAAGGACGCCGGCCTGCTGCCCGACGTGGTCCACACGTCCCTCCAGAAGCGCGCGATCCGTACCGCGCAGCTGGGCCTGGAGGCCGCCGACCGCCACTGGATCCCGGTCCACCGCAGCTGGCGCCTGAACGAGCGCCACTACGGCGCCCTCCAGGGCAAGGACAAGGCGGCGACGCTGGCCGAGTTCGGCGAGGAGCAGTTCATGCTCTGGCGCCGCTCCTACGACACCCCGCCGCCGCCGCTCCCGGAGGACTCCGAGTTCTCCCAGGCGCACGACGCCCGCTACGCCTCCATCCCGCCGGAGCTGCGCCCGGACACGGAGTGCCTGAAGGACGTCGTCGTCCGGATGCTCCCCTACTGGTACGACGGCATCGTCCCCGACCTCCTGGCCGGCCGCACGGTCCTGGTCGCGGCCCACGGCAACTCGCTGCGCGCCCTCGTCAAGCACCTCGACGGCATCTCCGACGCCGACATCGCGGGCCTGAACATCCCGACGGGCATCCCGCTGTACTACGAGCTCGACGCCGACTTCAAGCCGGTCACCCCCGGCGGCAGGTACCTCGACCCCGAGGCGGCCGCAGCAGCCATCGAGGCGGTCAAGAACCAGGGCAAGAAGAAGTAGAGAACGTGATCATGCCTCCCACCTGCGCGAACGGCGCGGATGGGAGGCATTTTCATGTGCTGGAACCTCCCTGGAACCTCAGCCCGTGGGGCCCTGCGGTCGGAGCGCTCGCCCGAGAGCCTTCCGGGCGCGGTCCCGGCTGCTCGGCATGAGGTGCGCGTAAACCTTCAGCGTCAGCCCCGGATCGGAGTGCCCGAGGTATTCCGCGAGGGCCTTGATACTCTCCCCGGCGTCCAAGAGCACGGACGCGTAGAAGTGCCGGAGCGCGTGCATGCCGTGCTCGCGCGCGGCGGCGTGCTCGCGGCTCTTGGCCTTGGGGATGACCCCGGCCTTGGCGAGCGCGGGCTTCCAGTGGTCTTCGTTCAGCGACGTGCGCCAGACGTGCCCACCGTTGGGGCCCGAGAAGATGAGGCGCCGGGTCACCGGCTGGCCGTTCGCTCGCATCCACGGGAGCTTGATCTCCACAGGCGGGAACCGCTTGATGTGCGCCTGTAGGGCCTCTGCCACGGGGTCGGGCAGCGGTACGTCACGGAGCTTGCCGCCCTTCGGGGGCGCGAACACTGCCTTGCTCAGGCTCAACTTCAGTTGCTGCACCACGTGCACGGTGCCGTTGTCGAAGTCGATGTCATCGACGGACAGACCGAGGATCTCGCCTTGGCGCAGACCGCACCCTGCACCGACGTCGACCATGGGCCGGAAGCGTTCGACCATGGCCGCGCGCATGGCGAAGACGCGCTCAGGCTCCCAGGGGACGACACGGCGCGCACCGATGGCCGGCGGGGTCACCGTGTGCGAGTTGCAGGGGTTCCGGCGTAGGCATCCGTCCTCCACAGCGGCGGAGAGCACGGAGCGGACGTTGGAGAAGATGACGCGGGCGTACGAGCCGGACATGCCGGTCTCTTCGAGCTGGGTCACGAACTCGCGGATGTGGCTCGGCTGGAACGACCCGAGCTGACGCGACCCGATGCGGGGGAAGGCGTGCAGCTTGAGCTGAGACTCCATCGACGCGCGAGTGTTGGGGTCGCCGCTCTGGCTCGCGAGCCACTTCTCCGCGAACTCCTGGAACGTCGTACGGGACGCGTTCGGGTCGATGAAGTCGCCGCGGGCCACGTCCGCTTGCATGGTGCTCAGCCACTGCTCAGCGAGGCGTTTCTGTCCGTCGGGGAAGGACTTGTTCTTCCGCTTGCCGTCGGGCGTGAGGTAGCGCGCTTGGTAGCGCATCCCCGTGCCGTAACGGTCGGTCTTGACGCGGACGGCCTTGCCGTCGGCGTCGGTGGTGGTCTTGATCCAGCGGTCGAAGATGTGGCCAGCCATGTGGGCTGAGTCCCTTCTCGGTAGTAGGGCGCGGCGAGGAAGGGCGGGTCCCGTCGGGCCGGTTTCGGGGTGTGCTGGGCCAGGCCTGCTACTTGCTTAAGGCCTGATCACGTGGGGTTTGGGGTGCTAGCGGGGTTGCTACCGGTAGCGGGTGGGGTTCCTACCGGTAGCAGGCCCCGGCGGGGGTTCAGGGAGGCGGAGACAGGGGGTGTCGGGTGCCTTCCTGAGGAGGTTTTCGGGGGTGCTGGGGGCGTGCCTCCCTGCCTCCCTGAGGGGCCATCTGTGCTGATCAGGTGGAGGGAGGCGGGTCAGGGAGGGGGGCAGGGAGTTCTCCCTGCCTCCCTTGGCCGGCGGGCCGTGCGTCCCTGTCTCGCGCCGCATCGACCGGGTGCGGTGGGGAGGCTGGGGCAGGGATCCCGAAGGGCTCGTAGAGGGCGGTTCGGTGGCGGTGACGGCGGTGCCTCCCCGCCTCCCCGAACGGGTCTTTGCGCTGATCAGTGCGGGGGATGCGGGGTGGGGAGGCGGGTGGGGAGTTCTCCCCGCCTCCCCAGCGAGACGGGTACTGCCTCCCCCGTCCGTCCGGGCCGGTTTCGGGGGTGCTGACGGACGGGCCGCTAGACGCTAGATCGCAGGCCAGAGGAGGAATGAGCCGCTAGTGGGGTTGCTAGACCTAGCAGGGGCGGGTGCTAGGTCTAGCAGCGGTTCACGCCGCGTCTTCGAGTGCGGTCCGGTCTGCCTCCCACGCCTGTACGGCGGCCGGGTTGAAGCGGAGGTAGCGGCCGACGCGGAAGCCAGGCGGGCCGATGCGCTTGCGCCGCCAGGCGTAGACCGTCTCGACGCTCGGGAGGCTGAACATGGTGACCAGGTCTTCGGGGGTCAGGTAGCGGTCCGGGAGACCACTGCGCAGGAGGGTGCGCGGGTCGGTCGGCTCTTCGGTGGCCATGCGGTTGATGACTCCTCGTGTCCGTGGGGGCGGTGCGGGGGAGTGGTGCCGGTCGCCGTTCTAGAGAGTTGGTGTATTTCAGCGTCCGCAGCGTCCTAGCGTCCGCAACGGCAGATTGGCGCAGTTCAGTTGGGGTGAGGGTTGCGGACGCTAGTGCGGACACTGCGGACGCTGGAGGGCGGTAGCGTCCGCACGTTCGACGTGTCCGGGCCGCTGGTGCGCGGCCCGGCCCGGATGGTCTTCCGGCTACGTCATCCCTGTTCAGGCCAGGTATCACGCTCCCGTGGCGGGCCGGTCTCTCGCCACAGAGAGGCCTGTTCGGGTGCGGACGCTGACTCCTCTTCGGCGGGTGCGCGGGAGAGCGTGAGGAGCCGGTGTCGCTCCCGGTCCCGGCTACGCTGCGTGTCGTCCACGGTGATCCCGATGGACCGCAGCAGCGGGGCGAGCCTCTTGACGCGCCCGCTCGCGCGGGTGGCGTCCACGGGCCAGTTCTTCGGCCTCACCAACGGCACGGCCAGCACTTCGAGCAACTGCCCGGCGGTGCCCTGCCAGGTACCTACCTGGTCGACTAGGTGTGCGATGGCCAGCGCGAACGCGTCGCCCTCCATCGCGTCAACGGCGACGTTCGCCGACGTGGCCAGGTAGTCGCCCAAGGTGTTCCAGCCCTGAGTCTGGTCGACTGCCGCCAGCACGCGGGCGAAGTCCGCCATGCGCGGCATGGACTCCAGCCGGACCGAGGGCAGCACGGCGAGCGCGCACGCCAGCACGTCGAACAGGGCCCCCAGCACGGCCGGGCGGACCACGTCGAACGTGGTGTCCAGCTCCTCTTCGGACCGGCGCCGGGTGGCGTCGATGAGCTGCAAGTCGAGCATGAGGACGCGTTCGGCCAGGTCCCCCGCGAGCGCCCCGGCGTCGATCGTGGTCATGGCGAGCACCCGCTTGAAGGTGAGCACCACGACGTCGTCGTCGGTGTACAGGGCCCGGTCGACCACACCGTCACCGGTCACGGCCTTGCACAGGGTGTCCGACAGCCACGGCGGGATCGTGCTGATGTTGTCCAGGCACAGCGCCCATGAGCTGAACGCCTGCCGGGACCACGCCTTTTCGTCCCGTGGCTGGCTGCGCTTGGCGGCCGGTGACGGGTCGATGAGGTTGATGAACATCTGTGCGGCCTTGGACTTTCCCGTGCCCTGCTCGCCCTTGCAGACCAGCGCCGGGTGTGGGATGTCCGGGATCCACGCGGCGATGAGCCAGGCAACGAGCTGATGGAACGCGGACTCATCCATGTTCAACAGCGCATGCAGCTTGGCCAGGCCGTCACCGTCCAACACGGGCTCGGGCATAGGGGCCATCGCTCCAGAGCGGCGGAAGAGTACCGGGGCCCGGTCGACCACCTGCCAGCCGATCCCGGAGACCACGACCGCGCGGCCGTCGGCACTGCCGAGATCGACCACGATCGCGCCGGACGGGTCGCGGCCCACCCGCAGATTCACGGCCACCGGGTCGTCGTCTTCGGCGACGCCTTCCAGGACCGTCATGGCGTCGGCGAGCGCGGACTGTGAGGCGACCTCTCCGGGGTAGGCGTCGGCGAACTGGCGGGCGAGACGCTGCCGCAACCCCGCTTTGCCTCGCAGCGGGAGCCCGATGTTCGGGCCGTTGAGAGCGACTGCGTAGGGGCGGCCGTCGGTGGACATGACGAACCGGTAGTCCTCACGCGCCATGGCCACGATCCGAGCGGCGGCCGGCGGCGGCTTTCCGTCGTCACCCGTGCCCGCGGCCGACCCGCGCCGGGTGTTCACGGCCTTGCGTGGGGTGTTCACGCCACCGGGGGTCTCGTTCACGGGACCGTTCATCGGGCTCACGGGTCGGGTCGACCCGTTCACGCGCGGGGCCGATCCGTTCACGCTGCCGTTCACAGCGTTCACGCGAACACCGCCTCTCCAGTCGGGCCCGCGCACGTCCGCACCGGGCGGGGCGCGCGCAGGCAGTCGGGTCGGATCGACGCACGGCGCACGACCGCACGGCAGACCGGTCGGGCCGACCGCACCGAGCCGTGACGCCGGGCGTGACCCGACTCGTCACGCAGGTCAGGGGTCGATCGACGGTTGATCGAGTCGGGCGCCCAAACCGCCTCAAAGGTCGACCGGTTGGCGTGGGCGAGTCGGGCCAGCAGGGGCCAGACGGCCGGGTCGACGGTCGGCCGAGTCGGGTCGGCCCACCGCAGCAGGCACAGCGCGAGCGAGAGCGGGAACCGGTCGGCCTTGGCCCGGTTGCAGTCGCGGCACGCCAGCATCAGTGAGGTGACCGACCACGTCCACCACAGCGACTTGGGCGCGATGTGATCGAGGGTGGCCTGAGCCAGGTCCGGGAACGGGCGGCGGCAGTAGGCGCAGTGCTGCCCGTGGCGGCGCGCGAGCTGTTCCTTGCGCACGCGCCGCTTGGCGGAGTTGATCGGGTGAACGCCCACGCTCACCACTCCGTCCGGGCCGACCGCAGCCACAGGCCATCAGGCGCGGCGGGCGGCGTCAGACCGACCAGGTAGCCCCCGGCATCCGGACGCACGATCAGCGGCGCGGGCTGGCTGCGGTCCCAGCGCACCAGGTCGAACGCGAACCGGCGGCGGTGGTAGTCCGGCAGAGCCTGCTTGTACAGCCACTCACGGTCCCGGTCGCGGTCGGCGGTCCGGCCGAACTCACCGGACATGACGGCACCGAGACGGATCAGGGTGTCGGTCGGCACGGCCGTCACACCCTCGTGGATGGCACGGGCCACCATCAGCTTGCGGCGCGGGAGTTCCCGGAACTCCGCCACGCGGTACCGGTCCAGGCTGGAGAGGTAGATGGCCACGCCGACTTCCCCGGCCGTCATCGGGCGGGCACGGGCGCCCTCGTACCAGAACGACAAGGCCAGCCGGTAGGCGAACCTGCGGCAGTCGGCCACCTCGGGAAACTCCCCGGCGGGCAGGTCTTCGAATGTGGGCGTGATGCCCGCGATCCCGGCCGGACCGAGCGTGCGCACGGCGCCGTTGAGCGCGTCGTACAGGGTGTCCGTGTCGGGCACCGGAACGGCGAGTTCGTCGGCGGCCGTCTCGAAGAGCGCGGCGGCGGCTTCCGTGACCGTCAGTTCCAGACCCATGACCGGGATGGTGGGGAAGTCCTCCCCGGCGGGGCGCCGGTCCATCTCCGTGAGGGAGAAGACCGGCGCCGCGCTCGGAGCGACCTGCGCGTACAGCGCGTCCGTCGTGTTCGTCACGCCGCGACCCCGTACACGCGGGTGATCGCGGCGGCCAGAGCGCGGGCCCACTTCACGGTGGCCCGGTTCCCACGGCCGTGCAGGGCCGCCAGGGCGTTGGCCGCCTGGTCCTCGAACATGACTACGTCGGTGGCCAGGATCGCGAAGTTCAGCGCGTCCCGAACGGCCTGGTCGTCGTCCAGCTCCTCGTACACGAGACCGCCCGACTCCATCAGCAGTCCGAGCATGTCGGCGAACGACAGGTGCGCCACGACCGGGACCGCGACCCGAACGAACTCCTCTTCGTCCGGCTCACCGAAGACGTTCACGCGACGGCCGGGCAGCGCCGGAAGACCGGACATGAGAGTTGCAGGCATCATGGATATACCCCTTCGAGGGTCAGGGAGCGGCTATCTGCTTGGCGGTGGAGGCCGCTCCTTGCTTTTCCTGGCGTTGGCCAGGGCGTTTTCGCGGAATTCCCGAGTGGTTCCGAGACCGCTTGCTAACTAGCTTGCACTAGTCTGCTGTGGTGCACAACCCCTATGGAGTGGTGTGCACTAGTTCGCTGTGGTGGGTACGCTCAGGGCATGACTGTCACAGGAGGGCCCAAGCCCAAGGCGGTGCAGGTCGCCGACGCGCTGCGCGAGGAAGTCAAGCGGATGAAGCCTGGTGACAAACTCCCCTCACAACGGGAGCTGATCGAGCGCTTCGGGTTCGCGAGCCAGACCATCCAGAACGGGTTGGCCACGCTCAGGGCTGAAGGGCTCATTGTGTCGGCCGGCAACCTCGGTAACTTCGTTGGTGACGGGACCGTTCCGCATGACGACGTGCGGGCCGAGATCAATGAAATCCGCTCCCTGATTCAGACGTTGGCTGAACGGGTGGAAGCGCTCGAAAAGCGCGCCACCGCGAGTGGTGCTTGATCTGCAACCAGCATGCGGGGAACGGAGTGCGTCCGGTAAGTGACACCGAGGGGGCAGACGGGAGAGCTGGGGACATGTCCACTGTCCCTTAGCTGTCCCCTTCCCTGTCCCCGGGGGCGAAGCGCGAGACTCGGCAGGTAAGCACTCGGAGGAGGAGCGTATGAGCGACGGCAGGCCTGCATGGGCGCAGCGCATCGCGGCTGAGCGGGCTGCGCGTGACTGGTCTCAGCGGGACGCAGTAAAGGCGCTTCGAGCGCACGCTCAGGAAGAGCTTCCGGCCGATGAAAGCCTGATCCGGCAGTGGAAGCGGTGGGAGTCTGGACAGATCCCCAACGAGTTCTACCGGCCGCTTATCGCGGCGGTCTTCGGCACCGTGACGCACGCCCTCTTCCCCGCGCCGGCGCGCCGCGACGGGGGCAAGGAGATCCTGGCCGTGAGCGGTATGGAGACGCTGGAAATCGTGAGTCGCCTCAATCGGTCCGACGTCGATACGGCCACGCTTGACGCGCTACGAATCACGACCGATCGGCTGTGCTCGGAGTACCCGTACATGCCGAGCGCACAGCTCCTCATCGAAGGGCGCCAGTGGCTCCGTCGGGTCGTTGAGCTGCACTCGAAGAGCCTCACTCTCTCGCAGCACCGCGAAGTGCTGGCGCTCTCCGGATGGCTCGCCCTCCTTGTGGGGTGCGTCGAGTACGACATGGGCGACCGGCACGCTGCCGAGTCGACGCGTCGGGCCGCGCTCTCGTTGGCGACTGAGTCTGAGCATGCCGAAGTCGCCGGTTGGGCCCACGAGATGCGAGCCTGGTTCGCTCTCACGACTGGCGACTATCGAGGGGTTATCGCCGCAGCGCAGGCCGGAACCGAGGTTGCCGCCCACCAGGGCGTAGCCGTTCAGCTCGCCGGACAGGAAGCCAAGGCGTGGGCCCGACTCGGAGACCGCCGACGGGTTGAGGTCGCGCTCGATCGGGGCCGCAACCTGCTCGAAGCAATGCCGCACCCCGAGAACCTGGACAACCACTTCGTGGTAGACCCGGCAAAGTTCGACTTCTACGCGATGGACTGCTACCGCCTGGTGGGCGAGGACAAGTTGGCACGCACGCTCGCTGAGGAGGTTCTGCGCACAGGCACGGACTTCGACGGCACGGAGCGATCGCCCATGCGTAACGCGGAAGCGCGGGTCACCTTGGGCGTGACGGCCGCGCGGGAGGGCGACCTCGAACAAGCCCTCATCATGGGAGAACGGGCCCTCGAAGGAGAGCGCCGATCGGTGCCGTCACTCATCATGACAAGCCGCGAACTGGCGGCAGAGATGAGGCGAAGCTACGCGACGGAGCCTGCCGCTCAGAACTACCTTGCCCATCTGCGTGATCTAGGGCAGTCGGCTCCTGGCTTTCTCCCACAGTGAGCTGTTAGGAGCGGCCACGGCCGCACGACCCTTGGCAGCTCGCTGCGCTCGCGCGGCGGCGCCGTGGGGGTCCGACGGCCGTTGCGCCCCTGCGGCAGAACCCGCTTTACCGGCCTTACCCGCAGGTCGGAGGGCGCGGGCGCTACCCGGCCCGCCACCGAGGTAAGGAACCCCCTCTACCCGGCGCCTCGCCGGAGGAACAAAGAGACCACCCGGCGCGGCGGCGGGGTGGTCTCTTCGCCGTTCCGGAGGGTTCAGCGTCCGCAGCGTCCGCAACCCGCCCCCTACTAAGAGCCTCCTTGACCTGCGGAAACCTGCTCCTAGTAACTCGGGGTGACCGGACGCTGCGGACGCTGGCGGACGCTAAACAAATTGTTTAGCGTCCGCAGGAAACATGCAGGTCAGGGCGGGTGTAGATGCACCGGCGGACGCTGCGGACGCTGTTTTCCTTACATCTCTAGGAGAGAGATGGGGAGGGCGGCTTTTCAGAGGGGGGCGCGGCCGCATCCGGCCGCCTCCTGAAAAGCCGTGGTGCGCCCCACTGTGCGGAGGAGGCCCGTCGGCGGCGCCCACGCGTGCCGTCTGCCCGTTGGAAGGCCTGTGAGGCGGCAGTCCAGGGGGGCCGTCCCCGGCAGGTATAGGCGCCTGTATAAGCAAGAGGAGCACCCCGGGCGGCGCCGTGCTCTTCTTGGATGTGCAGGGCGGTCGTGGTGCCGCCGGACGCTTTCCAAGGCGGGGGTGCTCGATGCCGCCGCCCCTGGACTGCCTCCCGCAGGTGTGCGAGGGGACCGTGCACGGATGTCGGGTGGCCTGGCGGCTCTACTGGCTACTGCCTAGTGGCAAGTCGAGATGACCGTTCCGGGGCCCGCTACCGGCCTGTGAGACGTCTCTACTGCCTACTGGCAACCTTGGCAGTAGGCAGTAGACAGTAGGCCGCAGCGAGCGGCCGTCAGGGCGCCAGACGGCATGTGGGCGGCCGGGCCCGACGCCCGTGAATGCCCCTCCGTGCGGTGCTACTGGGTAGTGGGGCGCAGCACCCCACTACCCAGTAGGACACCCCAGTAGCGCCCCACAGGGCTTCTACTGGGGTGTTTCTACTGGGGCCCCACTACCCACTACCCAGTAGGCGCCCGCGTGCGGGAGCTCCCGTGGCGAGTGGGCGCCCGAAGAGCGCCCGCCCGAAGGGCGGTCCTTCTTGCTCTTCCCTCGCGACGGCCGTCGCCCTGCGCTGCCGGCGCCCGCTTGTCTTGTCGCTTGTCGCCCTCAGGACATGGCCGCCCCTCATGCGCGCCATGGGGGCGAAAACCACGTCTGACCTGCGAGCCGACAAGCGACAAGACAAGACAAGCGACAAGCCAGGCGACAAGCGACGCGACATGCGGCCGGGAACTCAGCCGGAGTCGGGATCTCCCGACTAGCCCGACGCTGGCCGATAAGTGAACGCCAGCCATTGGGTTAGTTCCGATGGGGCGGCGGAAGGATGCGGACATGCCCAAGCCGAAAAGTTTCACCGCGTGGTTGAAGACTCATGTCGATCAGCACAACGCCATCGGGGATCTCGCTCGGGATGTCTCCGCTGATCCAGACTGGCCCTCACGCAAGGGAAGGCAGGGCCAGCTTGACTACCTTGAAGAGCGCGGCGCCATCGAGGCGGCTACCGAGGCGCTCGAACGCGCCTGGACTCAGTACGAGGTATACCGGGTAGCCCAGAGCGATGCCTGAGCGGTCGGCGGACGGCCCTCGCTGGGGCGGAGCCGGAACCTCTCTGGAACCTCCGAGGTCAACAAACAACGACAGACAACGACCGCCAACAACCGCTCACCCGCAGGTCAGCCGGGTGCCCAGCCCGCTGATCAGCGTCGAAAAACGGGCGGTCGAAACCCAGGGCAAGAAGAAGTAGTTCTCGCGAACATGCCCCTGAGCTGCGCGGACGGCGCGGCTCAGGGGCGTTTTCATGGCCTGGGGACCCTGCTGGGCCCTTGGGGGCCCGGTGCTCGGCGCCGGCTGCCCGGCATGAGGTACGCGTGCATCGGCGGGGGGGGGGGGGGGTGTCAGGCCGTGGGCGGGGTGGCGGGGGAGTTCTGGTAGGCGGCGAGGAGCCACCTGCCGTTCCTGCGGGTGAGTACCCAGGTCGCGATCGCGAGGCGGTCGTCCGGTGCCTCGGTCTCGCCGGGGAAGAGGATGTTCGTCTCGCTGACGACGATGGCGGCGTCGTCGTCGAGGAAGCGGATGTCCAGCACCTTGTTCGTGGTGGTCGAGCCCTTGAGGAAGCCGCTGAAGCCGGCCTCCATGCTCGCGCGGATCTCGTCGCGGGACTTCCGGTAGGACCCGGGCAGGATCGCGCTGGCGTCCTCGGTGTAGTCGGTCACGAACGCGTCCGCGTCGTGCGCGTCCCATGCGGCGTAGACGCCCTTGAGCACATCGAGGACGGCGGACTCGTCCGCCGAGTGGGTCTGGTGCGCGGTCAAGGTTTCCCTCGCTTCGTCGTCCTGGTGCGGATCGCCGCGGTCTGCGGCGCACCGGGAGCCTGGTGCGGCTCCGCGGATACGTACCGGCGGCGGGTCCGGAACTCATCGCGCCCCGCGAAGACTTTGGCGGATGCCGCAGACCCGCGGTCCGGTTTTGTTCCTGCCTCGTCCTGAAACCCCAGGTCAGTGGCACGAAGCGGTTGCAGCGTTGTGGATCTGTGCCCATGGCCACAGCGAACGGGATGCGCGTGGGCCCATACTGAACCATGACTAAGCCCGCTGCGCCGAAGCGTCATCTGCCCACCAGCCCCTTCAAGGCCCCGGTCACACCGGCTCCCAAGCACTTCGCCGTCGGCGACCAGGTGACACACGACGTGTACGGCCTCGGCCGCGTCATCGGCATCGAGGACGGAATCGCCGCGCTCGTGGACTTCGGCTCCGCGCAGATGCGGATCTTGAGCCCGTACGCCAAGATGACCAAGTTGTAGGACCGTTGTGCCCGGTCACGGCACACCCGGGTCCCCTTGGGGACCTGTAACGAAAGAGAGTCCTCCCATCGACACGACAGCGCTGTTCTCCGCCCTGGAAGGGCAACCCCGCCGCTCCACGGCGGCATCACCGCCTCCGGCGACCAACCCCTTCCAGGCCCCCGACTTCGGGGAGGACGACACCTTCCTCCCCGAGGACGCCCAGGAGCCCTTCCCGGACGCACGCGCGAGCCACTCCAAGGCGGCCTAGCCTCCGCCGAGGCTCTGGCGCGGGGCAGGAGTCTCAGCGCCGGGCGTGGCGGTTCCCCCGCCACCCGAACCCCATGCCCGAACCCCATGCTCCGGGAGATCCGGATCTTCGGCCCGCCCGGGCCGGAACGCCGCGGGACCTTCCCGCGCAGGTCCTGCGCCCCGGTGTGCGGCCCCTCGACCACCCGTCGACCTCGATGACCGCGTCGAGCGGCACCGTGATCCTGGCGCCGCCGGTTTCCGGCCGCGGCGAGACGCCGACGGCCGGATGTTCGACGACTGGATGCGCGACGGTCGGATGCGCGACAGCCGGATGCGTGACGGCCGGATGCCCGCCGGCCGGATGCTCGACTGACGTCCGGGACCGATCCAGGCGCACCCGCGCCGCAGGCGACCCGGTCTCCCGGCGGGGCGGCGCGGTACCCCCATGGCCGAGGCCCGGGTCGGGAGCCCGGGCCCTCGAACGGGCGCGCAGGCGTCACCAGGTGACGGCGTCGTCCATCGACTGCTGCCAGTACGTGACCTTGAGCGAGTCGTCGACGTAGACGCCCTTGGCGGGCAGCGACGGGTGGGCGCCCGCACCGACGCTCTCGCTGCCGGAGCGGCCCTGGAAGTAGACGGCCAGGGACTTCACGGTGTGGCCGTGGGCGGCGCTGCCGTCGGTGGCGGACAGGTTCACCGACGCGTAGCCGGACTCGCCCGGCCGGAGCGTGACGACCGCCTGCGGCTGCGAGGCCTCGATCACCGGCGGCACGGCCTGGGCCTCGCCGAAGCGGACGGCCGGGTAACCGTAGAGGAAGCAGGTCCTGCTGCCCGTGTTGGTCACCGTGAGCAGCATGTGGTTCACGGGTCGGTTCAGCGGGGCCGCGACCGTCCTGGTGTTGGAACCCTCGCAGGTGACCGGCTTGCCGGAGGAGACGGGCGCCTTCGACGCGGGAGTGTGCGCCGCGGGCCGGGTGGTGGCGGTCTCGGGCCTGGCCTCCGGGGAGGTACGGGAGCCCGAGCCGGACTGTGGAGCGCCGGCCGAGGAGTGCGCGCCCTGCGGGACGGACGCCGCGGCGCCCTCGCTGTGGACGCCCGTGCCGTCGTCGCACGCGGTCAGCGAGAGCGCGGCGAGGACGACGGTCGCGGCCGCGGCGGCGAGACGGGTGCGGGAGGTGCGGAGGTTGGACATTGGCCGTGCCCCTTCGGTGTTCGTTAACGGGGTGGTGATTGGATGACCGAAGCTTGTGAGGCGTTCTGTCCCAACCGCCATGCCCGGCGGGCAGTTGGGGACGACGGGACAACAAAACCCGCTCTGACCAGGCGGAATTCGGTGGCCCTGGAACGCGTGACTGGAACACGAGGGGATGGGGGAACGGGTGCCAGGGGCAACAGGGGCCGGCGGGACGGAGGCCTTCGCGCGGCTGCTGCGGGAGCTCAAGGACCGCTCGGGACTGAGCTACGGGGCGCTCGCCAAGCGGCTGCACATGAGTACGTCGACGCTGCACCGCTACTGCAACGGAACGGCGGTGCCCCTCGAGTACGCGCCGGTGGAGCGCCTCGCGCGGGTCTGCCGGGCGACGCCGGACGAGCTGGTGGAGCTGCACCGGCGCTGGATCCTGGCGGACGCCGCACGGGGGAGCAGGGCGGAGCAGGTCGCGGCGGCGGGTTCGGCGCGGGGAGCCGGTTCGGCCGACACGGGCGGGGCAACCGGCGCGTCCGACACCTCTGCTGCAGATACAACTGGTACGGCTGGTACGGCTGGTACGGCTGGTACGGCGGATACGGCCGATGCGACGGGGACGGCCGGTCCGGGCGGTCCCGGCCCGGGGCAGGGCGAGGACGGCGAGCCGGTCGTCGTCGACGTGCCGCGCGCGCCCGCGCCGCCGCGCCGCCGCCGTGCCGTGCTGATCGCCGCCGCGGTCGTCGCCGTACTGGGAGCCGTCGTGTTCAGCGTGCGTCCGCCGGGCGGCGGGAAGGACACCGGCGACCGGAGGGCGGCCGGCGCCGCCACGACCACCCGGGCGACGGACACCGGCAAGCCCTCCGTCACCCCGTCCCCGAGCGCGAAGCGGCACAAGCCGTCCCCGTCGGCCTCCGCCACCGCCACCGAGTCCGGGAGCACCGGCTCCCGCACCTCGAACGGGGCCCAGGGCACCGACGGCAGCGCCACCGGTGCCGACCCGCTGACCGTCGCCACCCGTCCCTTCGTGTACGACAACCCGTGCAGCCAGCACTTCCTGGTCGACAGCGAACCCCAGCAGGTGGGGCCGCCGGCGGGCGAGCAGGACGCGCCGCGCTGGGCGGCCGCGTACGGGGCGGTGTCCTCGGGAGACCAGGAGATCGCCCTCACCGTCCAGGGCACCGGCCGCGACACCGTCGTACTGGAGGCGCTGCACGTGCGCTTCCTGACCAAGGACGCGCCGCTCGCCTGGAACGACTACGCGATGGGCGTCGGCTGCGGCGGCAACGTCGAGACCAAGTCGTTCGACATCGACCTCGACAACGGCAGTCCCGCGATCACCGTCAAGAACGGCCAGCGCGACTTCCCGTACAAGGTCAGCGAGTCCGACCCGGAGGTCTTCTACGTCACCGCCCACAGCAAGGCCCACGACGTCCGCTGGGACCTCACCCTGGACTGGTCCAGCGGGAGCCGCCGCGGCACCGTCCACATCGATGACGGCGGCACCCCGTTCCGCACCAGCGCCGACGTGGCCCGCCCGGGCTACGACTACCCGCTGGGCGGCAGCGAGTGGATCAAGCGGGAGGACTGAACCGGGTCCCGCAGGGGCGTTCGCGGTGGGTTCAGCCGCGGGTCCCGGCGCCCGTGCAGGGCGGGTAGAACGTCTCCAGGCCGGCCTCGGGCATGGAGTCCGGGGTCTCCCGGTCCGTCCGGGCCGCTTCCCTCGTGTAGCGCCTGCTGTGGGGAGTCGGGTCCCCGGCGGACATGCGCGATACCTGCCCCGCCTCCGGGTCAGGAGCGACACCTGGACGCGGGGCCCGGAGCACCACCGGCGCGGGTCAATCCGTGTCGGCCTGCCCGGGGGTCTCCGCGAGGGTCGCCGCGAACGCGGCCACGGTGCCGGCCGGCCTCTCCGGTCCCCCCCGGCACCGGGCCTGCACGGGTGGTCCGGCGACCGTCGGGCGTGGGCGTCTTTGCGGTCCGGTGGTCCGTGCGATTGCTTTCCCCTGGCGGGGAACCCGGCACGCGGACCGTTTCAGCGGTGCTTGGACGGGCCGGACGGGATACTGGTGGATCATGTCTGCTGATCGCGCGAGTGGCCGGGGGTGATGACCGTGCCGCCCGAGGAGCCCAGGCCGTCGGACGGTGGTGGTGTGCCGCCCGACGCCGAGGCGCGCCTGCGGGTGAGCGAGATGCTGGCCGCGGCCGCGCGGGGCGCGGAGGATCCGCAGGGCGTCCCGGCCGCCCTGTGCGAGGCGTGCGTACGGCTGCTGCCGGCCACCGGCGCCTCGGTGTCGATCTCCGGCGGCAAGGGCGTCCGCGTCACCTGGTGCGCCAGTGACCGGGTCGCCTCCCGGCTCGCCGAGCTGCAGTACACGGTGGGGGACGGTCCCTGCCAGACCGCGCTCGACCATGGTGCCCCCGTCATCGCGGCCGACCTCACCCAGGGCCGCGACGCCCGCCGCTGGCCGATCTTCGCGATCGAGGCGGTGGGGCTCGGCGTCCGCGCGGTCTTCTCCCTGCCCCTCGGTGTCAACGGCGCCGCCATCGGCACCCTCGACCTGTACAGCGAAGGTACGGGAGGGCTCGCTGAGCCGGATCTGCGGACGGCGCTGTGGGTACGAGACGCGGTCACCTACGCGCTGATGAGCCAGACCGTCGAGCAGGGCGGTGCCGCGGACGACACGGACGACGACGGGGTGGCTTCCTGGATGGCGGCCTCGGAGTCCGACCACACCGAGGTCTACCAGGCGGTCGGCATGGTGATGGTGCTGCTGGAGGTGGACCCCGAACAGGCCCTCGACCGGCTGCGGGCCCGCGCCTACGCCGACGGCCGCACGGTCAGCCAGGTGTCCCGGGACGTACTGACCCGCAGGCTCCGCTTCGAGCCGGAACCGGAACCGGCACCGGGTGGCGGGGACGCCGGTGGCGACGGCGGGAGGGGGCGTCCCGCCGGGCAGGGCGGGGCCGACGTGGGCGAGGACGGACATGACCGCGGTGACGAAGGAAGGGACGGTGATCGGTGATGGGCCGTGAACAGCAACTCGCGGAGGCGCTCGTCGGCCTGGCCGATTCCCTCGCCGACGACATCGACCCCGTGGTGCTCGTCGAGCGCCTCGCGCGGCACTGCGTCCGCGTCACCGGTGCCGACGGGGTCGGCGTTCCGGGGGTGTCCGCCCGGGGCGACCTGCGCCCGCTGGCCGTCACCGAGGACGACGCCGCCCTGATGGAGTTCGTCCAGCTCCAGGCCGACGAGGGACCCTGCCCGGACAGCTTCCGCGAGGGCCGCCGCGTCGACGTGCCCGATCTGGGGCTCAGCACGGACCGCTGGCCCGCGGTGGCGCCGTACGCGCTCGGGCGCGGCTACCGCTCCCTGCACGGTCTGCCGCTGCGGGTGCACCAGCAGACCGTGGGCGCGTGAACCTCCTCGCGCGCCGACCGGGCGGGCTGCCGGCGCTGGACGTGGAGCTGGCCCAGGCGCTCGCCGACGTCACGGCCGTCGCCCTGATCAACTGGAGCCCCGAGCCGCTGCGGGCGACCGACGTCACCAGCCGGGTCCAGGCCGCCCTCGCCGCCAAGGCGGCCGTCGACACGCCGAGACCGGCCGTCTCGGCCCGTCCGCGGCCCGCGCGGCCCTGCGCGCCTACGCCGTCCGCCACCACCGGCGCCTGATCGACACCGCGCACGCCCTGGTCGGCCGCGCCCTGCGCCCGGAGGACGTACTCGCCGCCGAACGGACGTGACCCCGGGGGCCCATGACGAGCCGTACCCGGCGGGCACCGTACCCGTGCACGGCCGGGCGGCGGCCGTATACGGCGGCGCACGAGGCGCGGCCTTGTACGGCGGCGCACGAGGCTGACGCGCCACCCCGGCGCGACTACGCTGAGAGTGGGGCCAAGCCAGGGGACCGGATCCCGTGGCGCGCAGGCAGGGGGCCCGCGATGGAGCACTTCACCTGCCGGACCGTGGCGGATCTGGTCGTGCCCGGGCTGGTGACGGGACGGCTGACGGTCCTGGCCCTGCACGGCGACGCCGACGCGGGCGCCGAGCTGGACTCCGCGCTCCGCGCCGCGGGCCCCGCCCAACTCGTCCTCGACCTCGGCGGCCTGGACCGGCTGTCGCCCACCGCCGCCGCGACCCTGTACCGGTTCACCGGGGCCGCCGCCGGGCACGGCCGGGGGCTGTTCCTCGCCGCCTGCTCCGCCGGCGTCGCGGCCGTCCTCGCCCGCGCGCGGCCGGCCGGCGCCCGGGAGCCCGAGCTGTTCGCGACGGTGTCCGACGCCCTCGCCGCCGTCCTCGCCTCGGCCGCCGGCGACCCGGCACCGGTCGGCCCGATGCTGCGCCCGCGCGCCCTGGAACTGCGCCGCCATGCCGTGGAACTGCGTCACGCGCTGCTCGGCCGCGCCCTCCTCGCCCGTGCGCACGGCATCCTCATGGAGCGCTACGGCCTGCCGGACGCGGCGGCGGCCGACGGGCTGCTCCGCGAGGTCGGCCGGGCGCACGGCATCGAGCCGGTGCGGCTGGCGGCGGCCCTCGCGCAGACCCCGCCGCCGCGCACCGGCGAGCCGTGGTTCCCCGCCCAGGGGCGGGCGGCCGCGCCCACGGTCGGTTTCGTCACCGCGCCCGCGGGCCGGCCGCTGCCGCTGCCGGTGTTCCTGGACGCGCTGCGGGACGCCGTCTGCGCGATCACCCACTCGCACATGGCCAGCGTCCAGCTCATCGACCCCAGCGACAACACGCTGTGGCTGGAGTCCAGTTGCGGTCTCCCCGCCGAGTTCGTGCGCTTCTTCGCGGTGATCGACGACACCTGCACCTGCTGCGGGGAGGCGGCCCGCAAGAGTGAACGGGTCGTCGTCGACGACGTCGTCACCGACCCGTGCTTCGACGAGCCCTCCCGGGCGATGATGCTCGCCGCGCACAGCCGCTCCGTGCAGAGCACCCCCATCCCGGGCGCGTCGGGACGGCCGCAGGGCATGCTCTCCACCCACTACGAACAGCCGGGGCACCTGTACAGCGGGGCCGAACTGGGCGCGCTGGACACCGTCGCCCGGGAGGCGGGGGTGTGGCTGGACTGGTACCGGGCGAGCACGCTCCGGGACGCACTGGAGGAGCTGCACCGGCGCGCCCAGGGGCCGTGACCCCGGGGCCGGGCGCACCGGGTGCACGCGTAGGGCCGGTGTGAAGTCGATTCACACCGGCCCTACGACGTCGTGACGTCCGTCAGCCGCACTGGCAGGGGCCGCCCGACTGGCAGCCGCAGCCGCACCCGGAGCCGCAGCCGCAGGCGGCGACCAGCGGCAGGCTCCTGATCTCGGCGGGCTGCTCGGTCTCGCGCTCCTGGGTGGGGTCGGGTGTGGTGCTGGGGGAATCGGCCATGGGTCCCTCCTAGACGCTGGGGCAGGGTGCCCTCGTCCATTTCATGCCCGTTCCGCCCGGCGCATCAACGGCGCACGGAGGCGCCCGAGCGCCCCGGTGACCCGGCCCCGGCGGGGTTACGCGCCCTCGACGCCCGTCGCCGGCTGGATGTCCGCCTGCAGGTCGTCCGCGTGCTCGCCCGTGACCAGGAAGACGACGCGCTTGGCGACGGCCACGGCGTGGTCGGCGTAGCGCTCGTAGTAGCGGCCGAGCAGGGTGACGTCCACGGCCGTCTCGATGCCGTGCCGCCAGCGCTCGTCGATCAGGTGCTGGAAGAGGGTGCGGTGCAGCAGGTCCATCTCGTCGTCGTCCTGCTCCAGCTGGAGGGCGAGGTCGACGTCCTTGGTCACGATGACCTCGGCGGCCTTCGCCATCAGGCGCTGGGCGAGCTGGCCCATCTCCAGGATGGTGGCGTGCAGGTCCTGCGGGACCGCCCGCTCGGGGAAGCGCAGCCGCGCCAGCTTCGCCACGTGCTGGGCGAGGTCGCCGGAGCGCTCCAGGTCGGCGGACATGCGCAGGCTGGTGACGACGATGCGCAGGTCGGTGGCCACCGGCTGCTGCCGGGCCAGCAGGGCTATCGCCCGGGCCTCCAGGTCGTGCTGGAGCTCGTCGACCTTCTGGTCGGCCTCGATCACGCTCTCGGCCAGCTTCAGATCGGCGTCGAGGATCGCGGTCGTGGCGCGTCCGATCGCGGAGCCGACCAGCCGGGTCATCTCCACCAGGCCGTCGCCGATCGAGTCCAGTTCCTCGTGGTACGCGTCCCGCATCAGGGGTCCTCTCCTACGTGTGCTTCGGGGGTTCCGGGGGCCGTCGCAGCACGCGCGCGCCCCGTGGCGAAACCGGCGGTGCGAACCCCACGCTCCCACGTTCTGGCTCGTACGCGTCCGTTTCCGCCACCCCAAATGAACCAATACTGGCTCCAAGGTGAACTCTGGGCGACGAGTGTTCGAGGTCGCACTCCCACGGCTGTGGTCAGGTCGTACGTCATGCCTAACCTTGAGGCATGGACGTGAACGCGGCGGTCGCCGCAGCGGCAGCGATCGCCGGGGTGCTGACCGGTGTCATCGCCATGCTGGCGTTCCGCTGGAGCGAACGCGACCAGAAGCGACCTACCAGGACTTCCTTGCACACTGATCCCGTACTCCCGCCCGGCGTGGACACCGTGCTCTCGGTGCTGCGCTCCTCGGCCGTCGTCCTCGACGAGGGCGACGCCGTGGTCAAGGCCAGCTCCGCCGCCTACGCCCTCGGGCTGGTCCGCGGAGGAAAACTGGCCATCGAACCGATGCTCCAGATGGCCCGGGACACCAGACGGGACGGTGAGATACGCCAGGTCGAGCTGGACCTGCCCAGACGCGGCACCGGACGCGGCGAGGCCCTCGCCGTCTCCGCCCGCGTGGCCCCGCTCGGCTCCCGCCTGGTCCTGCTGCTGGTCGAGGACCTGACCGAGGCCCGCAGGATCGAGGCGGTGCGGCGCGACTTCGTCGCGAACGTGAGTCACGAGCTGAAGACCCCGGTCGGCGCGCTCTCCCTGCTCTCCGAGGCCGTCATGGACGCGTCGGACGACCCCGAGGCCGTCCAGCGCTTCGCCGGCCGCATGCAGATCGAGGCGACCCGGCTGACCAACCTGGTCCAGGAACTGATCGACCTCTCCCGGGTGCAGAACGACGATCCCCTCGAGGACGCCGAGCCCGTCCGGGTGGACGAACTGGTCGCCGAGGCCATCGACCGCTGCCGCCACCAGGCGGGCACCAAGCAGATCACCATGGCCGCCGGCGGCACGGCGGACCTGCATGTCTGGGGCAACCGCGGGCAGCTCGCCGCCGCCCTGGGCAACCTGGTCGAGAACGCCGTCAACTACTCCCCGGCCCGCACCCGCGTCGGCATAGCCGCGCGCCGGGTCAGCGCCTCCGGCGGCGACATGATCGAGCTCGCCGTCACGGACCAGGGCATCGGCATCTCCGACAGGGACAAGGAGCGCATCTTCGAGCGCTTCTACCGCGTCGACCCGGCCCGCTCCCGGGCCACCGGTGGCACCGGCCTGGGTCTCGCGATCGTCAAGCACGTGGTCGCCTCGCACGGCGGGGAGGTCACGGTCTGGAGCGCCGAAGGCCAGGGCTCCACCTTCACCCTGAGGCTGCCGGAGGCGGGTCTGGCCCGTGACCGCGCACAGCAGCACCCCGACCCCGACCTCGACGACGAGGCCGGCGGCCCCACCGAGTCATCCCCGTACGAACCGCTTCCCGCCCCGGAGGTCCTTCCGTGACCCGAGTGCTCGTCGTCGAGGACGAGGAGTCCTTCTCCGACGCCCTGTCGTACATGCTCCGCAAGGAGGGCTTCGAGGTCGCCGTGGCGGCGACCGGCCCCGACGGACTCGACGAGTTCGAGCGCAACGGCGCCGACCTCGTCCTCCTCGACCTGATGCTGCCGGGGCTGCCCGGCACCGAGGTGTGCCGCCAGCTGCGCGGCCGCTCCAACGTACCCGTGATCATGGTGACCGCGAAGGACAGCGAGATCGACAAGGTCGTCGGTCTGGAGATAGGAGCCGACGACTACGTCACCAAGCCCTTCTCCTCGCGCGAGCTGGTCGCCCGCATCCGCGCGGTGCTGCGCCGCCGCGGGGAGCCGGAGGAGGTCACCCCGGCGGCGCTGGAGGCCGGCCCGGTCCGCATGGACGTCGACCGCCACGTGGTCACCGTCGCCGGCTCCAAGGTCGACCTCCCGCTGAAGGAGTTCGACCTGCTGGAGATGCTCCTGCGCAACGCGGGCCGGGTGCTGACCCGTATGCAGCTGATCGACCGGGTCTGGGGTGCGGACTACGTGGGCGACACCAAGACCCTCGACGTCCACGTCAAGCGCCTGCGGGCCAAGATCGAGCCGGACCCGGGCGCGCCGCGCTATCTGGTGACCGTGCGCGGCCTGGGCTACAAGTTCGAGCCGTAGACCGGCCCCTGCGCCAGGCACGACGAAGGGCGGCACCCCGGCAGGGGTGCCGCCCTCGCGCGTTCACGGCCGCGAGCGGCGTCCGGGCCGCCCGACGCGCGTGCGGCCGCCCGGCGCGGGCGGCCGTTCGGCGTGGGCGGCCGTTCGGCGTGTACGGCCGCTCAGTGGCCGGCGGCCGACTGCGACGCGGAGTCGCTCGGGTTGGCGCCGGTGCCGGTGGTCGCGGTGGTGCTCGCGGTCGCCGACGCGGTGGCCTTGCCGTGCTTGCCCGGCTTGGCGCTGCCGGAGGCGGTGGCGCCCGGGGCGGGGGAGGCGGTGGCCGGGCCGGACGGGATCTGGCTCGGGCCCCACTTGTCGAAGTAGCTGGTGGCCGGGACCACGAAGGCGGGCAGGCTCACCGCACCGGTCTTGCTGAAGGTGAAGGTGATCGGCTGGGCGTTGCCGTCCTGGACCGCCGTGCGGCCGCTGGGGATCTCGGCGGAGGCGTTGCCCTGGCCGCCGAGGATCAGCGAACCGTGCGCCGGGACGGTCAGGCTCTGGCCCTTGGCCGCGGTCAGCTTCACCGTCTCCGTGGAGTTCGGGATGCTGATCGACTGCAGGGTCTCGTCGGCGTTGCCCATGTTGAACAGGGTCGCGGAGACCGCGGCCGGGCCCGTCGACTTCAGGTCGGGCTGGGTGATGATCGTGGCGTTCTGGATCTTGATGTCGCCGACGCTGGTGGCCGCGTTGTCCGGCTTGACCTCCAGGGTCTGGGAGTGGTTGCCGGCACCGCAGGCGGCGAGCGACGCGATCGAGAAGACAATGGCGGAGGCGGCGAGGGCGCCGCGTCGAAGGCTGCTGCTCACGGCGGCGGCAACTCCTTGAACGCACGGGCGGCTCCTTATAAAGCCACCCTAAGTGTCTGTCAGCGGCCTTAGGTTACCGAGCCGTTCCCGAGCGTCCGCACCCGACCCTCCTCCGGGCCCCGGCTTCCCACCCGGTGGGGGTACCTCGGCCCACTCGTCACCCCTGTCACAGGTGACCCTTCAGTCACTTTGCCCGGGGCTCGTACGCCATTCACATAACCACGCGCAAAATTTCCGTGAAGGAATGCGCGGGCGCCCCCGAAATTGATCACGGGGCACCCGCCCGGAGGCCGCTGATCAATTCCGGATTCGGCTCACATCCGCCTCGGGCCACCGAACGGAGTAGCGGAAGTCGTACGCTTGGAACCGGACAAATCGGGATGTTCATCCACTTGGAGAGGCCTCCGGGGGTGTGTGGCGTACGCGTTTCACCTCGCCCGGAGAGCCCCTCCCACCTGCGAATACCCGCTTCCGCGGGCCGGTCGAAGCACGTTCCGGTTGCTGTTGTCAAGCCCCGAGATATGCCCTGACCTGCGAAAACGCCATTCAGAACCGCCGGTTTCCGTGTTACCCTGGATAGCCACGGAAGGGGTACCTGTCACATGACGTTCAAGGTTGGCGACACCGTGGTCTATCCCCATCACGGGGCCGCGCTGATCGAGGCCATCGAAACTCGCCAGATCAAAGGCGTGGACAAGACCTACTTGGTGCTGAAGGTCGCCCAGGGTGACCTGACGGTACGTGTGCCAGCGGACAATGCGGAGTTCGTCGGCGTGCGTGATGTGGTCGGTCAGGACGGGCTGGACCGGGTCTTCGAGGTGCTGCGCGCGCCGTACGCCGAGGAGCCCACGAACTGGTCTCGCCGCTACAAGGCAAACCTGGAGAAGCTCGCCTCCGGCGATGTCATCAAGGTCGCGGAAGTCGTGCGTGACCTGTGGCGTCGTGAGCGCGAGCGCGGACTGTCCGCCGGTGAGAAGCGCATGCTCGCCAAGGCCCGCCAGATCCTGGTGAGCGAGCTGGCTCTCGCGGAGAACACGAACGAGGACAAGGCCGAGGCCCTGCTCGACGAGGTGCTCGCCTCCTGACACGCCATGGGTAGCGGTCTCCCGCTCCCGGCACGCTCAGCACAGTCACAATGCCGCGGTGCCCGATGACACTGAACCTGTCGCCGGGCGCTGCGGCATGTTCGTCCCCGCAAACCGGTACATGCATTGCAAACCGGTACGTGCGTTGCGGTACGTCGGGAAGCCCACGGAACAAACCCCCCGATACTTGATGTGCCGGGCCCGGGCGGATGGCTCGACCAGGGTCACGGAAGGGGTCCGGTCAAGGCGTCGCGCCCGGCACTCCTCCAGGCCATACCCACCTAGGTCGAGCACACAAACCTGACAGGAACCGATGTCTGACGAATCGCGCCCCTCGTCCGCGCCGACCCCCGTCGCCGCCGTGATTCCGGCCGCCGGCAGGGGCGTACGCCTCGGTCCGGGCGCCCCCAAGGCGCTCCGGGCGCTGAACGGCACGCCCATGCTGATCCACGCCGTCCGTGCCCTCGCCGCGTCCCGGCACGTCTCCCTCGTGATCGTCGTCGCCCCGCCGGACGGCGCCGCCGAGGTCAAGTCCCTGCTCGACGTCCACGCGCTGCCCGAGCGGACCGACTTCCTGGTCGTCCCCGGCGGGGACAGCCGCCAGGAGTCGGTGCGGCTCGGCCTGGACGCCCTGCCCCCCGAGTACGGCGTCGTCCTCGTCCACGACGCGGCCCGCCCGCTCGTCCCCGTCGACACGGTCGACGCCGTCATCGAGGCCGTGCGCGACGGCGCCCCGGCCGTCGTGCCCGCGCTGCCGCTGGCCGACACCGTCAAGGAGGTCGAGCCCGCGGCCGAGCCCGGCGCGCCCGAGCCGGTCGTCGCCACGCCCGAGCGGGCCCGGCTGCGCGCGGTCCAGACGCCGCAGGGCTTCGACCGCGCGACCCTGCTGCACGCCCACGAGACCGTCACCGAGGACGTCACCGACGACGCGAGCATGGTGGAGCAGCTCGGCCTGCGGGTCGTGACCGTCCCCGGGCACGAGGAGGCCTTCAAGGTCACGCGCCCCCTCGACCTGGTCCTCGCCGAGGCGGTCCTGGCCCGCAGGAGGCTCAACGATGGCTTCTGACCGTCCCCTGCCGCTGCCCCAGGTCGGCATCGGCACCGACATCCACGCCTTCGAGGAGGGCCGCGAGCTGTGGTGCGCGGGCCTGCGGTGGGAGGGCGAGGGCCCCGGTCTGGCCGGGCACTCCGACGCCGACGTCGTCGCGCACGCCGCGTGCAACGCCCTCTTCTCCGCCGCCGGGCTCGGTGACCTGGGGCAGCACTTCGGCACCGGCAGGCCCGAGTGGTCCGGGGCCTCCGGCACCACCCTGCTCACCGAGGCCGCCCGGATCGTCCGCGCGGCGGGCTTCACCATCGGCAACGTCGCCGTCCAGGTGATCGGCCCCCGCCCGAGGATCGGCAAGCGCCGCGACGAGGCCCAGAAGATCCTCTCCGAGGCGGCCGGCGCGCCCGTGTCCGTCTCGGGCGCCACCACCGACGGGCTCGGTTTCCCGGGCCGCGACGAGGGGCTGATGGCGGTGGCGACGGCACTCGTGGTGCGGGTGGGCTGAGAGCGTGCGAGGGTACCCGGAGAGTCACCGCTGACCATGGCTTTCCGGAGGTACCCGTGTCCGCAGCCCTGTCCGACCGGCTCAAGTCCCTGCTCGACGACAAGGTGTTCGTCACCGTCGCCACCGTCCAGCCCGACGGGAGTCCGCAGCTGTCCCCGGTCTGGGTGAAGCGCGACGGCGACGACCTCCTCTTCTCCACGACGGTCGACCGCCGCAAGAAGAAGAACCTGGACCGCGACCCCCGGGTGACGGTCGTCGTCATGAATCCCGAACAGCCCTACGAGTACGCCGAGATCCGCGGCACCGCCGACATGACGACCGCCGGCGGCCCGGACCTCATCGAGGAACTGAGCCTGAAGTACACCGGCAGGAAGTACGCCGAATTCAACCCGTCCTCCGCGCAGGACGCCCAGCGGGTGGTCGTGCGGATCACCCCGCGCAAGGTCGTCGGGGTGATCTGAGGCGCCGGGATTGCGGGGAAGGGGCGTGAGGCACTGCCTGGCGCCCACTACCCTGGAGTGGTGACTATTCGCCTGTACGACACCAGCGCCCGGCAGATCCGTGACTTCACCCCGCTCAAGCCGGGTTGTGTCTCGATCTACCTGTGTGGTGCCACCGTGCAGGCGGCGCCTCACATCGGGCACGTCCGCTCGTATCTGAACTTCGACATCATGCGGCGCTGGTTCGAGTACCGCGGCTACGAGGTGACGTTCGTCCGCAACGTCACCGACATCGACGACAAGATCATCGCCAAGGCGGAGCAGCAGGACCGGCCCTGGTGGTCGATCGGGTACGAGAACGAGCGCGCGTTCAACGAGGGCTACGACGCGCTGGGCTGCCTGCCGCCGACCTACGAGCCGCGGGCCACCGGCCACGTGACCGAGATGGTCGAGATGATGCGCACGCTGATCGAGCGCGGGCACGCCTATGAGGCCGACGGCAGCGTCTACTTCGACGTGCGCTCCTGGCCGTCCTATCTGGAGCTGTCCCGGCAGGACCTGGACGAGATGCGCCAGCCGGCCGAGGAGGGCATCTCCGGCAAGCGGGACCCGCGGGACTTTGCCATGTGGAAGGCCGCCAAGCCGGGTGAGCCCGACTGGGAGACGCCCTGGGGGCGCGGCCGCCCGGGCTGGCACCTGGAGTGCTCGGCGATGGCCCACAAGTACCTGGGCTCCGCGTTCGACGTCCACGGCGGCGGCCTGGACCTGATCTTCCCGCACCACGAGAACGAGATCGCCCAGGCCAAGGCCTTCGGTGACGAGTTCGCCCGGTACTGGGTGCACAACGCCTGGGTGACCATGAGCGGCGAGAAGATGTCCAAGTCGCTCGGCAACTCGGTGCTGGTGTCGGAGATGGTCAAGCAGTGGCGGCCGATCGTGCTGCGCTACTACCTGGGCACGCCGCACTACCGCTCGACCATCGAGTACAGCGAGGACGCGCTGCGCGAGGCCGAGTCCGCGTTCGCGCGGATCGAGGGCTTCATGCAGCGCGTGGTGGAGAAGGCCGGGGGCGCGGTCGAGCCCGCCGCCGAGGTCCCGCCCGCCTTCGCCGAGGCGATGGACGACGACCTGGGCGTCCCCGGGGCCCTCGCCGTGGTGCACACCACCGTCCGGCAGGGCAACAGCGCGCTGGCCGCCGACGACAAGGAGGCCGCGGTCGCCCGGCTCGCGGAGGTGCGGGCCATGCTCGGCGTCCTCGGCCTGGATCCGCTCGACGCGCGCTGGGCCGGTGACGAGGCGGGCCGCCGCGAGGAGCTGCACGGCGTCGTCGACAGCCTGGTACGGCTCGTCCTCGACCAGCGCGAGTCCGCCCGCGCCCGCAAGGACTGGGCCACCGCCGACGCCATCCGCGAACAGCTGGGCCAGTCGGGCCTCGTCATCGAGGACAGCCCCCAGGGACCCCGCTGGACCCTCGGGTCCCGGTAGCCCCGGCCCTTGATCGATTGTGCCGCCCGGCCCCCCGGGCGGCACACTGCATAGACGTACACACATTTTCCGCAGAGAACAGGTAGGTCATGGCCGCGAACAACCGCCGCATGTCCGGCAAGAAGGGCGCGCAGGTCGGCAGTGGCGGCCAGCGGCGCCGGGGCCTGGAGGGCAAGGGCCCGACCCCGCCCGCCGAGATGCGCAAGGGACACGCCAAGCAGCGCGCCGCCGCGGCCAAGGTCCGCCGCTCGCAGGGCCGCCCGCAGCAGCGCCGGGGCGGCGGCAGGTCCACCTCCGAGCTGGTGGTCGGCCGCAACCCGGTGGTCGAGGCGCTCCGCGAGGGCGTCCCCGCCTCCACGCTGTACGTCCAGCAGTTCATCGACAACGACGAGCGGGTCCGCGAGGCCCTCCAGCTCGTCGGCGAGCGCGGCGGCATCAACCTGATGGAGGCCCCGCGGCCCGAGCTGGACCGCATGACGAACGGCCTCAACCACCAGGGCCTGGTCCTGCAGGTCCCGCCGTACGAGTACGCGCACCCCGAGGACCTGCTCGACGCCGCGGCCGACGAGGGCGAGGACCCGCTGGTCGTCGCGCTCGACGGGGTCACCGACCCGCGCAACCTCGGTGCGGTCGTCCGCTCCGTCTCCGCCTTCGGCGGCCACGGCGTCGTCGTGCCCGAGCGCCGCTCGGCCGGCATGACCGCGGGCGCCTGGAAGACCTCCGCCGGTGCGGCCGCCCGCACCCCGGTCGCCCGGGCCACCAACCTCACCCGGGTCCTGGAGGCCTACAAGAAGGCGGGCGTCACGGTCGTCGGCCTGGCGGCGGACGGCGAGATGGAACTCGGTGACCTGGAGGCCCTGGGCGGCCCGGTCGCCATCGTGGTCGGCAGCGAGGGCAAGGGCCTGTCCCGTCTGGTGGGCGAGACCTGCGACTACCGGGTGCGCATCCCGATGCCGGGTGGCGCGGAGTCCCTCAACGCGGGCGTGGCCGCGGGCATCGTGCTCTACGAGGCCGCCCGCAGGCGTGCCTGACGGGATGCCACGCCGACGGGACTGAACACCCGTCCGGAATCTCACCCGTACGGGGTAATTCTGGTGTCCGTACGGTGTTCCGGGCTGCTTTGACGCGGTCCGGACACATCCGCCCGGTCAAAGCAGTGTCCTAACGTCACGTCACTCGGTTAGATGAGTGTGGACACCAGAACACCCCGCACACCCACGGGGGACCGCTCGTCGGGATTCGACGACGCTCCCGCGCTGAGCATGGTGAAGGTGCCGAGCGATCCGGCGCAGGTCATCGTCAATCACGCCAGTTTCCGCGTGCAGTTGGGCACGGCGACGCGGCGTACCCAGTCCCCGCGGATCGCACGGCATCTGAGCGCCGCCCAGGACACCGCCCGGATGCCCGTCGCGGGCACGGCGGGCCGGGCGGGCGCCGCCGCCGGCCGCCGCCGCCCCGTCGTGTGGAGCGGCAGGTCCGCCCCCGACGACACCGGGGCCCACCGGCTCCTCCAGGCCGTGCGGGGCAGCAGCGTCCGCCACGCCGACGAGGCCGAGGCCGGCGCGACCCAGGTCATCCCGCGCGTCGGGACCACCGGCTACGCCGACACCTACGGCGAGCTCGACCGGACCGTCGAGACCCCCGTCGTCGGCCACCAGCGCACCGCCGCCGACGCCGAGGGCACCCGCCTGCTGCCGCACATGCGCAGCGGCGGCGGCGCCTACGGCGAACCGGCCTACGCGGGCGACGACTTCGGGTCGTACGGCGACTACGACGACCCCGGCCACTACGACGGCGCCGACCACTACGACGGCCCCGACGACTACGACGAATACGACGAGTACGCGGACACCGACCCCGACGCCCGGCGCGCCAGACGGCACGGCGACGACCCGGCCCGGCACGCGTACTACCCGGGCCGCCGGATGAACCTCGGTGTCGTCCTGCTCCCGCTGCGCATCTTCCTGGGCTTCATCTCCATCTACGCCGGCATGGGCAAGCTGTGCGACCCCGTCTACTTCGACGGCGGCAAGCGCGGCTCCATGGTCAAGTGGCTCGACACCCTGCACCCGTGGGACGTCGCCGAGCCGCTGCGCCAGCTCGCCCTGCACCACCCGGTCGGCTGCGGTCTCGTCATCGCCTTCCTGCAGGTCGTGGTGGGCGTCCTCACGATCCTCGGCTGCTGGCAGCGTGTCGCCGCGGTCGTCGGCGCCCTGCTGTCCGCGGCACTGATCGTCACCGTCAGCTGGAAGACGGTCCCCGCGTACGACGCCCCCGACTTCATCTACATGGCCGCCTGGTCCCCGCTGGTCATCGCGGGCGCGCCCGTCTACTCCGTCGACGGCCGCCTCGCGGGCAGCGCCTGGCGGCGCCTCGGCCCCCGCTCCGACATCTGGGAGCTGCGCCGCTACGTCCTGCGCCGCGGCGCCCTCGTCACCGCGGTCACCGTCGGCCTCACCCTGCTCGTCGGCTCCCTGCTCGGCGGCGCGGTGCGCGACTCCAGCCGGGTGGTCGTCCCGGGCCCCGGCGAGGCCCCCCGCAACAACCTCCCCGGCTCCGCGCTGCCGCAGCAGCCCGGGACCCGGCACAAGAGGACCCCGGCGGCCTCCACCTCGCCCTCCGGGGGCGCCACGGCCGGCGCCAGTCCGTCCGGCGCGGCCACCACCCCGGGCGCGACCCGCACCATCGGCGGTACGACCACCACCCCGAGTCAGACCCAGGGCACCACGGGTCAGGTCCCGCCCCGCCAGTCCGCCCCGACCGGCGGCGTCCCCAGCACCACGGCGGGGCCGACCAGCACGGGCGGCAGCGGCGTCGGCGGCGGCTCGTCGACCGGCGGCACCTCCAGCTCCGGCGGCAGCTCCTCCACGGGCCAGCCGGGCCTGGTGGGCGGCCTGCTGGGCTAGCCCGTCCCGTCAGCACAAGGCCCCGCACCACCCGGTGCGGGGCCTTCTCGGGGTGTGGGGGCCGGGGCCGTCAGCGTCCGAGGGCCGCCAGTTCCTTGGCCGCCTCGGTCAGGTCCTTCGCGGTGTCGATGGCCCGCCAGTACGCCCCCTGCGGGAGGGGGAAGCCCGCGAGCCTGCGCTCCCGGGCCAGTCCGGGGAACGTGGTCCGCTCGTGGTCACCGCGCTCGGGGAGCATCCCGGCGAACTCGGGCGAGAAGACGTACACACCGGCGTTGATCTCGAAGGTGGACGGCGGTGCCTCGATGAAGTCGGTGATGTGCCCGAACCCGTCGGTCTGCACCGCGCCCCAGGGGATGCGCGGCCGGGCCAGCGCCAGGGTCGCGACGGCGTCCCGCTCGGTGTGGAAGTCGGCCATGTCCCGCAGGGAGAAACGGGTCCAGATGTCGCCGTTGGTGGCGTACCAGGGACTGTCCGGGCGCGGGAGGTGGGCGGCGGCGTACTTCAGGCCGCCGCCGCGGCCGAGGGGCTCGGTCTCCACGACGGTGCGCACGGAGACCGGCAGGTCGGCCGAGTCCAGCCACTTCTGCAGGACGTCGGCGAGGTGGCCGCAGGAGACCACCACGTCCGTCACGCCCTCCTCGGCGAGCCAGGTCAGCTGGTGGCCGATGATCGGGGTGCCCGTGCCGGGGATCTCGACCATCGGCTTGGGCCGGTCGTCGGTGTACGGACGCAACCGCGATCCCTGGCCACCGGCCAGGATCACGGCTTGAGTGGGGCGCGACGCGGCGTTCGGATGGGTCATGACCGCACTGTACGTGGCGCCCCGTCCGGGCACGCGCGGCCGAGCGGGCTCCGCGGGGAGCCGTCATCGGCGCGCCGGCCCGTGTCCGGCCGGGGCGCCGGGTTCAGCTGTGCGCGGCCAGCACGCCGGAGGCGAAGGCGGTGTCGCACACCGGGCGGGCGTACGACTGGGCGCGGGAGGCGCCGTAGATGCGCACCGCGGCCCTGCCGAGGGAGCGGGCGATGGAGGAGCAGTGCCGGGCCAGTGACGGGTGGCCGTTCACCGCCTCCTGGAGGTGGGTGAGGACCACGCCCGGGTTCTTGTCCTGCAGCTCGCCCATCAGCTGGTCGCGCAGCACGTCCTGGGGGGCGCGGGCGACCGACCTGGTGGCGACCTCCGCCGAGGAGACGTCCGAGGCGGTGAGCACCGAGCTGGAGGAGCTTCCCGTCCAGTTGACCCGGGTGACCGCGAGGGTCCCGGAGAGCACCAGGACGACGGGCAGGACGAGGGCGAGGGTGCGGCCGATCCGGCGGGCAGGGCCCCGGTGGCTGCGTCGCGTCTGAGTGGTGGTGGAGTGCTTCACGCGTGTGAGGGTAGCGCCCGGTAATGATTTGGAGACATTCAGTCACCCTTATGGGGGATGAGAACGCGTTGCTTTCTGGGTAAGGGGTTGACGCCGCCACCTGGAACGATCACTTCGCCGGGGGGTCCGCGCACACGGAGGAGGGCCCCGCGCCGGTGCGCGGGGCCCTCCTCGCGGAGCGTGTCCGGCGGGTCAGTCGGAGAGGCGCTCGCCGCTGGACGTGGCGAACACGTGGGTCTCGCCCGGGCGCGGCACGACGTGCAGCGTGGAGCCCTTCTCCGGCACCTGGCGGCCGTTGACCCGGACCACCAGGTCCTTCGTCTCGCCGCCGACCTCGGCGGAGCCGTAGACGTAGCCGTCGGCGCCCAGCTCCTCGACGACGTTCACGGAGACCGCGAGGCCGGCCGGCGCGTCGCTGGTGTCCTTGGTCAGGGCGGTGGCGGCGCCGCCGCCCAGCTCGACCACGTCGAAGTGCTCGGGGCGGACGCCCACGGTCACCGTGCGGTCACCCTTGTCGGTGGCGGCCTTCAGGGCGTCCCGGTTGACGGGGACGACGCTGTTGCCGAACTTCACGCCGCCGTCGGTGATCGGGACCTCGACCAGGTTCATGGCCGGGGAGCCGATGAAGCCGGCGACGAACAGGTTCGCCGGCCTGTCGTACATGTTCCGCGGCGAGTCCACCTGCTGGAGCAGACCGTCCTTGAGGACCGCCACGCGGTCGCCCATCGTCATGGCCTCGACCTGGTCGTGGGTGACGTAGACGGTGGTGATGCCGAGTCGGCGCTGCAGCGAGGCGATCTGGGTGCGGGTCGAGACGCGGAGCTTGGCGTCCAGGTTGGACAGCGGCTCGTCCATGAGGAACACCTGCGGCTCGCGCACGATCGCGCGGCCCATCGCGACACGCTGGCGCTGACCGCCGGAGAGCGCCTTCGGCTTGCGGTCCAGGTACTCGGTGAGGTCGAGGATCTTCGCCGCCTCCTCGACCTTCTGCCGGATCTCCGCCTTGTTGACGCCGGCGATCTTGAGGGCGAAGCCCATGTTGTCCGCGACGGTCATGTGCGGGTACAGGGCGTAGTTCTGGAACACCATGGCGATGTCCCGGTCCTTGGGCGGCAGGTGCGTGACGTCGCGGTCACCGATGCGGATGGCGCCGCCGTTGACGTCCTCCAGGCCCGCGAGCATCCGCAGGGAGGTGGACTTTCCGCAGCCGGACGGGCCGACCAGGACGAGGAACTCGCCGTCCTCGATCGCGATGTCGAGACCGTCGACGGCGGGCTTGGTGGAACCCGGGTAGATCCGGGTCGCCTTGTCGAACGTGACAGTGGCCATGGTGAATGGGCCCCCTTCTACCGGCAGGAACGTGCCGGACGATCCGTTGTAGGAAGGTGGTTGGTGTAGTCCACACGAGTGGACTGGCTCAGGACCGTACCTGGCGTCCACTCGATCTGTCAGTACCCGGACCCCTGTGAACTTCGCGGAAATTTTCGACGGGGCCGGAGTGGGACCTGGGTACACTGCACAGGCACGGACGCGCCACGCGCGTGCAGGCCTCCTTAGCTCAGCTGGTCAGAGCGCCGCTCTTGTAAAGCGAAGGTCGTCGGTTCGAATCCGACAGGGGGCTCTTGATCTACCTGTGTCAACGCCCTCACGATCCATGATCGTGAGGGCGTTGACGGTAGTTCTTGACGGCAGTCGCGTCTGTCGGGTCCGGCTCAGGAGCCGCGGAGCTACGGCTTCTTCACGGCGTCTTTGATGTTGCCCTTGACCTGCTGCGCTTCCCCCTTAAGTTCCTGCGCCTTGCCCTTGGCCCGAAGCTCGTCGTTGTCCGTGACCTTGCCGGCACCCTTCTTGACGTTGCCGACCGCCTCGTTCGCGAGGCCCTTCGCCTTGTCCTTCGCACCAGACATGACTCTCCTCCAGTTCGTAATGGATGGATCTCATGACCAGGAAGACACGGGACGCCCCCAGCCGCTTTCTGAGCTAGCCCGCTTGCGCAGCAGATGATCCGAAGGAAACGGCCTAACGGCGTCGCTTGAGCAGTCGGTCCATGGGCCCCATGGCCTGCCGTCGGTCGCCGTCGCTCACTCTCCATGACGGTGCGGGGCGCGACCCCGGCCGCGAACAGCAGCGAGGCGGCTCGATCGGCCGACCGCTCCTTGTGGTGAACACCTGGTCGCTCTCGTGCCACTGCGCGCCGGCAGCCGCACGCCGGTCCGCCTGCCGTAGGCGCTGCCACCGAAGCGGCGCCACGCACATCAGCGGAATCGGGATGACCCGCGCCCGCCGGTTCTTGGTCGTGTCCAGGTACAGCTCCGTGCCACCCCGGTGCAGCGTGGTCCGCACCGTGACGGTGCGCCGGTCAAGGTCCACGTCCTTCCACTGCAATCCCAGGATCTCCCCACGCCAGGCCAGGGCCAGGCACTCGGTCTCGGCGCCGGCGAAGTTGCACAGGCGCAGCAGGAGGTCGATGCCCTTGCCGTCGGTGTCCCGGGCGGGCAGGGGGAGTTCGCTGGTGAGTTGGGTGCGCCGCCAGCAGACTTCCTGCGGGTCGGGGGTGCGGATGCCCCAGCCGGTGGGGTGGATACGGACGGAACGGCCGTCGTCGCGGCCCAGGTCGAGCCGTCGAATCCGGGGGCGACGCGGATGTGGGTGGGCTGTACGTCCTCGGTCAGGGCAAGTGCTTCGATCAGAGGCGTGCGCGGTGTGGCGCTGGTCCGGTTGGCGGGGGGGAGTGCCGACCAGACGGGTGAACGTCCGCGTGCGAGGCGTCGGCTGCCTGTTGAGCCGGGAAGTCGTCCGAGCGGGCTGCGCTCCTCGCGCCGGAACGGCGCTCCGGGAGCTGCCCGAGACGAACCCTCGCCCGTTCGGACTCAAAGAAAGCGAGTCATGATCGCCATGAAGAAGATGCTTGCGGTTGCCGGCGCTGCCTGTGCCGTCGTCCTGAGCGGAGCGGGCCTCGCGGCCGCCGACGCCGGTGCCCAGGGCACCGCAACGGGCTCTCCCGGCGTGCTCTCCGGCAACGTGATCGAGATCCCGGTCCACGTCCCGGTCAATGCCTGCGGCCTCACCGCCGACGTCGTCGGCCTGCTCAATCCCAGCGGCGCCAACGCCTGCGACAACGGCTGATCTGATCGGACAGACCCAACGGGCCCGACGGGCCCTCGTGTGTCCGCGTGAGCGTGGGCGGCCGGACTTCCCTTCCCGGCCGCCCACACCTGTGGAACCGGTCAGGGCCGCATGGTCACCACCACCTGGACGACTTCTTCGCGGCGTTGGCCTTGCCGGCCTCGGTGATGAGCCTGAGTCGGCACTGACTGTCGTGCGAGAGCGCGTGCGCATAGTGGACCAGGATCCGTACGCACCGGCTGACTCGTACTTCCCCGAGGAGTTCGTCCGAGGAACCCCGCTGATGCTTCCCGAGGACGTCTCAGCACCGGGTGGCGTACTGGCCCGCGTGGGCCTCGTGCAGGCCCGGTACCGCGATGAGATCACGGTTCGCATGCCTACTCGCGCTGAGATCGAGAAGCTCGCGCTGCCTTCGGCGACTCCGGTCGCTGTCCACACGCGCACGGGCTACGACAAGGACGGCCGGCCCTTGCCGACAGGGGGCTCCACAGGAGAGGGCCACCCGCGCCGCGCGCGGGTGGCCCTTGTCGTATGCGCGGGTCAGGCCGTTTGGAGCAGGGACCTCAGTACCTCGCGGAGCACGCCTTCCGGGTCGGGCGCGGCGACGGAGGTGCGCCAGGCCACGAAGCCGTCGGGGCGTACCAGCACCGCGCCGTCGGCGGTGACGCCGTGCAGCCGGGCCCAGTCGGGGTCGTCGGCGCCGTCGGTGTCGTACGTCAGGTCGGCGTCGCCGCCCGGGCCGATCCGGTAGGCGTCGAGGCGTACGCCGTCCGTGGCGGCGACGCGGCGGGCGGCGGCGTGCCAGCCCGCGTCGTCCGGGGCGTCGGCGAGCAGGACGAGGGAGGCCTCGTACAGGTCCAGGGTGGACAGGCGGCGGCCGGCCTGGCGCAGCCACAGGTGGGGGGCGCGGGTACCGGGACGGCCGCTGAGGGCGAGGCCGTCGGGGACGATCGGCGCCTCGGGGTCGGTGCCGAGCACCGCGCCCTGGGCGTAGTGGTAGCCGAGGACGACGTTGAGGATGCCGCCGCGCTTGGCGCCGCCGACGCCGGGGGCGGGGGCGAAGCCGGGGTGGCTGTGCTCGACGGAGCGGGCGGAGGCGCGGGCGCTGGTGGCGAGGGCGACCGGGCGGCGTTCGGCGTCGTAGGTGTCCAGCAGGGCGGGGGCGGCCCAGCCGTCCAGCACGGCGGCCAGTTTCCAGGCGAGGTTGTGGGCGTCCTGGATGCCGGTGTTGGAGCCGAAGGCGCCGGTGGGGGACATCTCGTGCGCCGAGTCGCCGACGAGGAAGACCCGGCCCGCGCCGTAGCGGTCGGCCACCCGTTCGGCGGCGCGCCAGGAGGCCATCCCGGTGATCTCCACGTCGAGGCCCGGTACGCCGACGGCCCCCGCGATGTGCCGCTGGAGGCGCTCCTCGGTGAACTCCTCCAGTGCTTCGCCGAGTTCGGGGTGCCAGGGGGCGTGGAAGACCCAGTGTTCCTTGTTGTCGACGGGCAGCAGGGCGCCGTCGGCGTCGGGGTGGGTGAGGTAGCAGCAGATGAAGCGGCGGTCGCCGACGACCTCGGCGAGCTGGGCGGAGCGGAAGGTGACGCTGACGTTGGCGAACAGGTCGCCGGGGCCGCTCTGGCCGATGCCGAGGGCGCGCCGGACGGGGCTGCGGGGGCCGTCGGCGGCGACGAGGTAGTCCGCCCGGACGGTGTGGCGCTCGCCGGTGCCGCGGTCGAGGACGACGGCGGTCACTCCGTCGGCGTCCTGCTCGAAGGACTCCATCTCGTGGTGGTAGCGCAGGTCGCCGCCGAGTTCGCGGGCGTTGTCGAGGAGCACGGGCTCCAGGTCGTTCTGGCTGCACAGGCACCAGGAGGTGGGGCTGAACCGCCTCAGGCCGCCCCCGGGGTCGATCTCCTTGAACAGCCACTCCCCGGCGTCGCCGACGAGCGTCGGGGTCTGCAGGATGCCGTGGTTGTCAGCGAGCAGTGAGGCCGCGGCCTTGATGTCCGGCTCGATGCCGGCCCCCCGGAAGAGCTCCATCGTGCGGACGTTGTTGCCGCGCCCGCGGGGGTGGATCGAGGTCCCGGAGTGCCGCTCGACGAGCAGGTGGCGCACGCCGAGGCGGCCCAGGAACAGGGATGTGGACAGGCCCACCAGAGAGCCGCCCACGATGAGGACGGGAACCCGGTGGTCGGCTTTGTGATGCATCGAGGCCTCCAGAGGCAGGGTGCGTGTGGGGCGCCTGTGAGGTTCATGCCCGGTGTCGGCTTATTTGGGCCCATTTGCGCGCCAGATCACCCACGTGGTTCCTACGAGTCGCGGGCTTTCGGCCATCGGCACAGGATCAAAAAGCGCTGACGTCGCGTCACGGCGGTGACCGGCGCACCCCGAGATCCCCCGCCAAGGAGATGTCCGCAGGATGACCACAATCTCTGAACGTCTGTCAGAAGCGTCGGCACGCGAGGTGTCGAAGCGAGTCTCCCAGTCCGTGTTCGACGGCTCCCGGCTCCGGGTCGTTCTGCTGGTCGACGTCTTCGACGGCGCGCAGCAGCAGTTCCTGGAGGCCTACGAGCAGCTGTGCAACCAGGTTGCGTCCGTGCCCGGCCATGTCAGCGACCAACTCTGCCAGTCCATCGAGAATCCATCCCAATGGCTCATCACCAGCGAGTGGGAGAGTGCTCCGCCGTTCCTCACCTGGGTGAACAGCGAGGAGCACGTGCGGATGGTGGAGCCGCTGCACTCCTGCGTGCGCAACACCAGGTCGCTGCGCTTCCACATCGTCCGTGAGACGGGCAGCGCGTTCGAGACCGCGGTGCCGTCCCGGGGCCGGCTGCAGACGGAGGTGCGCATCGGCGACGGTGTCATCCGGCACGCGCTGACCTTCACGGTCAAGCCGGGCACGGAGGAGAGGGTCGCCAAGCTGCTCGCGGACTACCAGTCGCCCGAGGCCCGGGTCGACGACACCACGCGGCTGTGCCGGACCTCGCTGTTCATGCACGGCAACCGGGTGGTGCGGGCCATCGAGGTGCGCGGTGACCTGCTGGCGGCCCTGCGCCATGTGGCGCGGCAGCCCGAGGTGCGGGCCGTGGAGGAGGCCATCAACCCCTATCTGGAGCAGGACCGGGACCTGAACGACCAGGAGTCGGCGCGCCTGTTCTTCACCCGGGCGGCGCTGCCGGCGGTGCACCACGTGCTGGTGGACGACCGGCCGGAGGGGGCGCGGCAGGCCCTTTACTACCCGGCGCGCCCCGGGTGCGGCATGAAGCTGGCCGAGCTGCTCGCGCGGCACGACTCGGCGGCGGCGGACGACCCGGAGGGCCCGGTGCTGCGCAGCACGGTCTTCGAGCGCGAGGACGTCGTGGTGCGGCTGGTGGACCTGCGCGAGGAACGGGACGTGGAGCCGCTGCCGCGGGACGCCGGGCAGGCCGCGGAGCTGCGGGCGCTGCTCGACGGCGAGGCCGTCCGCATGGCCCTGGTCACCGACCGTCATTCGCCCGAGGCCTGAGTGCCCGGACGCCCGAGCCCCTCTGGAAGCCCGATCACACCCATCGGAGGAATGTCGTGATCAAACCCCGTCCGAGAATCGTGGACCTCAGCGAGGTCGAGCCCAACACGCGGCGCGGCGGTGATCTGCGCGCCATGCTCACCCCGGCCACGGTCGGCTCGACCAGCGGCTTCATGGGTGTGGCCATCGTGCAGCCCGGCGACCGCATCGCTGAGCACTACCACCCGTACTCCGAGGAGTTCGTCTACGTCGTCTGCGGCGAGCTGGAGGTCGACCTGGACGGCGAGCCGCACGTGCTCCGCCCGGAGCAGGGGCTGATGATCCCCATCGACATGCGGCACCGGTTCCGCAACGTCGGCAACGTGGAGGCGCGGATCGTCTTCCACCTCGGTCCGCTGGCGCCGCGCCCGCAGCTGGGGCACGTCGACACCGAGGAGACGTCGGTCATCGGCGCGGCCGCCGTGGTCACCGAACCCGCCGCGGCGGGTGCCGACCGGGGACAGGTCCGGTCATGACCCGGCGCGTGGCGGTCACTGGCATAGGCATCGTGGCTCCGGGTGGCATCGGCGTACCCGCGTTCTGGGACCTGCTTGCCCACGGCCGGACCGCGACGCGGGGCATCACCTTCTTCGACCCCGCGGGGCTGCGGTCACGGATAGCGGCGGAGTGCGACTTCGACCCGGCGGCGCACGGCCTGGACGTGGACCAGGTCGAACGGGCGGACCGGTACATCCAGTTCGCCCTGGCCGCCGGCGACGAGGCGGTCCGGGACTCGGGTCTGGACATGGCCCGCGAGGACCCGTGGCGGATCGCGGTGTCGGTGGGCACCGCGGTCGGCGGCACGACCCGGCTGGAGCACGACTACGTCCTGGTCAGCCACCGCGGGCAGCGCTGGGACGTGGACCACACCGAGGCGGAGCCGCAGCTGCACCGGGCGTTCTCGCCGAGCACCGTGGCCTCCGCGGTGGCGGAACGTTTCGGCGCCCATGGCCCGGTGCAGACCGTGTCCACCGGCTGCACCTCCGGACTGGACGCGGTCGGGTACGCCTTCCACACCGTCCAGGAGGGCCGGGCCGACATCTGCATAGCCGGCGCGTCGGACTCGCCGATCTCCCCGATCACCATGGCGTGCTTCGACGCGATCAAGGCGACGTCGCCGAACAACGACGACCCCGCGCACGCCTCCCGGCCCTTCGACAACAACCGTGACGGCTTCGTCATGGGCGAGGGCGGCGCGGTGCTCGTCCTGGAGGAGCTGGAACACGCACGGGCCCGCGGTGCGCACGTGTACTGCGAGTTCGGCGGCTACGCCACCTTCGGCAACGCCTACCACATGACCGGTCTGACCAAGGAGGGCCTGGAGATGGCGCGGGCCATATCGACGGCCCTGGACCAGGCCCGGCTGGACCCGACGGCGATCGACTACGTCAACGCCCACGGCTCCGGCACCCGGCAGAACGACCGCCACGAGACCGCCGCGGTGAAGCGGGCGCTCGGTGAGCACGCCTACGGCACCCCGATGAGCTCCATCAAGTCCATGGTGGGGCACTCCCTCGGGGCGATCGGTGCCATCGAGCTGGTCGCCTGCGTACTGGCCATGGCCAAGCAGGTCGTACCGCCGACCGCGAACTACGAGATTCCCGACCCCGAGTGCGACCTGGACTACGTCCCGCGCGTCGCCCGCGAACGAAAGCTGGCCAGCGTGCTGTCCGTGGGCAGCGGGTTCGGCGGCTTCCAGTCCGCCGTGATCCTGACCCGGCCGAGGGAGTGAGGACACCATGAGCGAACCGACAGACCGGCGTGCGGCCGTCACCGGCATCGGTGTGGTCGCACCCAACGGCACCACCACCGACGCGTTCTGGAAGGCCACCCAGGAGGGCCGATGCGTCCTCGGCCCGGTCACCCGGGAGGGCTGTGAGGACCTTCCGCTGAAGGTGGCCGGTGAGGTCCGCGCCTTCGACCCGGCGGAGACGATCGAGGAGCGCTTCCTCGTCCAGACCGACCGGTTCACGCACTACGCCATGGCCGCGGCCGACTTCGCGCTGGCCGACGCCCGGCTCGGGCCGGCCGACACCGCCGACTCGCCGTACTCCATCGGCGTGGTCACCGCCGCCGGCTCCGGCGGCGGCGAGTTCGGCCAGCGCGAGCTGCAGCGACTGTGGGGCAAGGGCAGCCGGTTCGTCGGGCCGTACCAGTCCATCGCCTGGTTCTACGCGGCGAGCACCGGCCAGGTGTCCATCCGCCGTGGCTTCAAGGGCCCCTGCTCGGTCGTCGCCTCCGACGAGGCCGGCGGCCTGGACGCCCTCGCGCACGCGGCGCGGGCGGTGCGCCGGGGTACCGACGTGATCGTCGCCGGCTCCACCGAGGCGCCGCTCGCGCCGTACTCGATGGTCTGCCAGCTCGGTTACGAGGAACTGAGCAGGGAGCAGGATCCCGCCCGGGCGTACCGGCCGTTCACGGACAGCGCGTGCGGGTTCGTGCCCGCCGAGGGCGGCGCGATGCTCGTCGTGGAGTCGGTGGGTGCCGCCCGGGAGCGCGGCGCCGACGTCCGGGCCCTCGTCGCGGGGCACGCGGCGACCTTCACCGGCGCCTCCCGCTGGGCCGAGTCCCGCGACGGCCTCGCCCACGCGATCCGGGCGGCCCTCGCCGACGCCGGCGTCGCGCCCGAGGAGGTCGACGTCGTCTTCGCCGACGCCCTCGGGGTGCCGGACGCGGACCGGGCCGAGGCGCTGGCGCTCGCCGACGCCCTCGGCGCGCACGGCACCCGGGTGCCGGTCACCGCGCCGAAGACCGGCTTCGGCCGGGGGTACTGCGCGGCCCCCGTGCTGGACACCACGGCGGCCGTGCTCGCGATGGAGCAGGGCCTGATCCCGCCGACGCCGAACGTCGTCGACGTCTGCCACGACCTCGACCTCGTGACCGGCCGTGCCCGGGTCGCCGAGCTGCGGACGGCACTGGTCCTGAGCCGCGGCCTCATGGGGTCGAACGCGGCGCTGGTGCTGCGGCACGGCGCCGAGCAGTGAGCACAGCAAAGGAGGAAGGCACATGTCCAAGATCACCGTGGAAGAACTCGCGGCGCTCATGAAGAAGGCCGCGGGGGTCACCGTCAGCCCGCAGCAGCTCGAGGAGGGGCCGGACACCGGCTTCGACGTCCTCGGTGTCGACTCGCTGGGCCTGCTCGGCATCGTCGGCGAACTGGAGAACACGCACGGCACCCCGATGCCGGTCGACGCCGAGCGCTGCAAGACGCCCCAGCAGTTCCTCAACCTCGTCAACAGCACCTTGATGGCAGGAGCCTGACATGGCAGGACACACCCGGAACGAGATCACCATCGCCGCTCCCCTGGACCTGGTCTGGGACATGACCAACGACCTGGAGCGCTGGCCCCAGCTGTTCAGCGAGTACGCCTCGGTGGAGGTGCTCGAACGGCAGGGGAACAAGACCACCTTCCGGCTCACCATGCATCCGGACGACAACGGCACCGTCTGGAGCTGGGTCTCCGAGCGCGAGCCGGACCGCGACAGCCTCACCGTCCGGGCGCGCCGGGTGGAGACCGGGCCCTTCGACCACATGAACATCCACTGGAGCTACGAGGAGGTCCCCTCCGGCACCCGGATGGTGTGGACGCAGGACTTCGCGATGAAGCCGGACGCCCCGGTCGACGACGACTGGATGACCGACAACATCAACAGGAACTCCAAGGTCCAGATGGCCCTGATCCGGGACAAGATCCAGAAGGCCGCCGCCGGGCACCGGGCCGCGCCGGCGCTCGCCGACTGAGCCGTACCCGAGAAGCCGAGAAGGACCGAGAGAGACCGGCAAGGACCGAGAAGAGGGACGAGAGGACGACACGTGACGCACCAGGCCCTGATCGTCGCCCGGATGGCTCCGGGCTCCGCCCCCGACATCGCCAAGGTCTTCGAGGAGTCCGACCGCGGTGAACTGCCCCACCTCGTGGGCGTCGTACGGCGCAGCCTGTTCCAGTTCGGCGATGTGTACATGCACCTCATCGAGTCCGAGCGCGACCCCGGCCCGGCCATCGCCAAGGTCACGGCCCACCCCGAGTTCAAGGACGTCAGCGAGCGGCTGACGGCGTACGTCAGCGCGTACGACCCGGAGACCTGGCGGTCCCCCAAGGACGCGATGGCGCAGCGTTTCTACGTCTGGGAGCGCCCCTGAAATCGGGGCTCCTCACCGGACGGTCGTCGGCCGCCGGGCCCGCGGTGTCGCGGGCCCGGCGGCCGACGTGTCCGGGCGGGGCGCCCGGTCACCCGGGCACGTGGCAGTCGAACGCGTGCAGGTAGGGGTTGACCGGGCTGATGTCGTCCACGACCAGGCCGGCCGAGGTCAGCCGGCCCACCATGCTGTCGGTGGTGTGCTTGGCGCCGCCGACGTTGAGGAGCAGCAGCAGGTCCATGGCGGTGCTGAACCGCATCGACGGGGTGTCGTCGACGAGGTTCTCGATGACCACCACGCGGGTGCCGGGGCCGCCCGCCTCGACGACGTTGCCCAGCGTGCGCGCCGTGCTCTCGTCGTCCCACTCCAGGATGTTCTTGATGACGTAGACGTCCGCCTGGACCGGTACGGCCTCCCGGACGTCGCCGGGCACGATCCGCGAGCGCGCGGCGAGGTCGCCGCCCTCGCGCAGCCGCGGCAGCGCGTTCTCCACCACCCGGGGCAGGTCGAGCAGGCTGCCGTGCATGGCCGGGTACTTGTCCAGCAGGCAGGCCACGACGTGCCCCTGCCCGCCGCCGATGTCCGCGACGGACTTGGCCCCGGACAGGTCCAGCAGGGCCGCGACCTCCCGCGCCGACTGCTCGCTGGAGCGGGTCATCGCCCGGTTGAAGACGTCCGCGGACTCCGGGGCGTCCTCGTTGAGGTAGGTGAAGAACTCCTTGCCGTAGATGCCCTCCACGACGTTCCTGCCGGTGCGCACCGCCTCGTCGAGCCTGGGCCAGGCGGCCCAGGTCCATGGTTCGGTGCACCACAGCGCGATGGCGCGGAGGCTGCCCGGGTCGTCCTCGCGCAGCAGCCGGGACATGTCCGTGTGGGCGAACGCGCCGTCCGGCTGCTCGGTGAAGACGCCGTAGCAGGTCAGGGCCCGCAGCATCCGGCGCAGCGGCTTGGGTTCGGTCTTCACCGCGGCCGCGAGGTCCTCGGCGGTCATCGGCGTGTCCCCTAGGGCGTCGGGGACACCCAGCCGGGCGGCGGCCCGTACGGCGGCGGCCAGGGCCGCTCCGAACACGAGCTCGCGCAGCCGCATCGGTGGGGGCGGGGCTGTCTCAGCGGTGGTCATCTGCCGCCTTCCTTCGTTCTTCGGCCTGCGTCTGTCCAGCAGGGGCAGGGGTCGGGCGGTCAGCACAGACCCGCGGGCTTGGAGACCCGGCAGGAGTTGTGCTGGAAGGTGTTGCCCCTGCCGCGGGTCTCGGTGTTGATGAGGTCCGCGGGGGAGTTGCCGGTCAGCGCGTTGTCGCTGATGCGGTTCTGGTCACTGGTGGCGCCCACGAAGCTCTTGAAGAGCACGATGCCGCCGGACAGCGGGGACTTGCCCGTGTTGCCGACGACCCGGTTGCCGTCCACCACGGTCTTCTCGGCGCCGGTCAGGACGATGCCGGAGCCCTGGAGCGCGGGCAGCTTGTCGGTCTTCGCGCAGGACTTGTTGTTCCTGCTGACGTCGTTGGCGGCCACTTCGATGTCGCCGGCCTTGGGCTTGTTCTCGTCGCCGACGACGAAGACGCCGGCGCAGTTGCCGGTGATGTAGTTCTCCGCGACGGCGAGGTCGCGCAGCCGCCGTACGGTGACGCCGATCCGGTTGTTCTCCAGCCGGTTGCGCTCGACGACGGTCCGCTCGGCGTCGGTGGCCCCCGCCTCCTCCTTGATGGTGTTGGCGAGGAAGACACCGGCGTCGCCGTTGCCCGCGGCGTAGTTGCCCAGGATGCGCGCGTGCACGGACCGCTCCTGGGCGATGCCCCACACGCCGTTCTTCACGGCCTGCACACCGCGCACGGTCATGGTGTCCGTCGCCATGCCGAACACGCCGGTGCGGGTGAAGCCGGTGACCTTCAGGTCGGCGACGGTGACGTCCTTGACGTTCCTGGTCTTGGTGCCCAGCACGCAGATGCCGTTGCCGCCCTCGGCGCAGCTGATGGAGGCCTTCTTCGTGCCCGTCTTCGCCGGCTTCTGCGCCGACTTCGCCGGGGCGGGCTTGATCACCGTACGGCTGCCCACACCGCGCAGGGTGACCTGGGGCGTCCTGATGGTGACGCTCTCCTTGTAGGTGCCCGCGAGCACCAGGACGGTGTCGCCGGGCTGTGCGCGGTCCACCGCCTTCTGGATCGACTCGCCCTGGTGGACCAGGTAGGTCCGGTGGGCGGCCGCGGCGGGGGAGGCGCTCAGCACCGTGCCGAGGAGGGTGGCGGCGCACGCGGCGTAAGCGATGTGACATTTCTTCATATCGCGTACGGTATGACCTATTAATCCCTACTCGTCCGGATAGGCCATACGGCGGCGTGTCAGCCCCCACCGGCCGACGGCCCCGGTCCACGGCGGTGGCCAGGAAGGGGCCCGCCTCGGCCGCCCGTTGAATTTCTCCTGAGAAATGGCCTGCTCACCAGGCACCTCGATCACCCCGCCGCCCATACTGGCGGGTGTGAACCGGGCCATCCGCTTTCGGCGTGTGCTCGGGGCGGCCGCGGCCTACGTCCGCAGCGCCCCGGGCGCCTACGTCTGGCTGGCGATCCTGTTCCTGACGACCGTCGCGCTGCACCGCATGTCGCCGGGGTTCGAGCAGCACTTCCTGCGCCGAAGGTCGACCAACATCCACGAGTTGTCCCGCAATCCGGTGCGGGTGCTCATCACCAGCGCGATGTGGATCGACGGCGGGCGCTGGCTGCCGTACGCCTTCCTGTACACGGTCTTCCACGCCCCCGCCGAGCGCTGGCTGGGCACCGTCCGCTGGCTCGCGGTGTGCGTGGCCGCGCACGTGCTGGCGACCCTGATCAGCGAGGGACTGCTGCTGAGGGCGATCCGGGAGGGCATGGCCCCGCACTCGGCGGTCAACACCCTGGACATCGGGGTGAGTTACGCGCTGGCCGGGGTCGTCTCGGTGCTCACCTACCGGATCGCGGCGCCCTGGCGGTACGCCTATCTCGCCGTGGTCCTGCTCGTCTACGCGCTGCCGCTGACCGAGTCGCCGACCTTCACCGACATCGGGCACTTCCTGTCGGTACTGATCGGACTTGCCTGCTATCCGCTGGTCAGGGGCCGCGGAAAAGCATGGAATCCGAAGGAGACACTGGCCGGTCTGAGGGGTTAACGTCCCGGCCATGAGCAGCTCGGCGAGCAGTGTCGTGAACGGTGGCATCTCCTTCTGGTACGCGGACGACGGCCTCCCCGCGGTGCGGGAACCGCTGGCCGGGGACGCCACGGCCGACGTGGTGATCGTCGGCGGCGGCTACACGGGCCTGTGGACGGCGTACTACCTGAAGAAGGCCGCCCCCTTCCTGCGCATCACCGTCCTGGAGCAGAAGTTCTGCGGGTACGGCGCCTCCGGCCGCAACGGCGGCTGGCTGTACAACGGCATCGCGGGCCGCGACCGGTACGCGAGGCTGCACGGCCGCGAGGCCGCCGTACGGCTGCAGAAGGCGATGAACGACACCGTGGCCGAGGTGGTCTCGGTCGCGGCGGCGGAGGGCATCGACGCCGACGTCCACCGGGGCGGCGTCCTCGAAGTGGCGACCACCCCCGCCCAGCTGGCCCGGCTGAAGGCCTTCCACGAGCACGAGCTGTCGTACGGGGAGAAGGACCGCGAGCTGTACGGCGCCCGGGAGACCGCCGGGCGGATCCGGATCGCGGACGCCGTCGGCTCCACCTGGACCCCGCACGGGGCCCGGCTGCACCCGGTCAAGCTGGTCAAGGGCCTCGCGGCGAGGGTGGAGGCCCTCGGGGTCACCCTCCGCGAGTCGACCCCGGTGACGGAGATCCGGCCGGGGCACGCCGTCACTCCCTACGGCACCGTCCGCGGCTCCTACGTCCTGCGCTGCACCGAGGGCTTCACCGCCTCCCTCAAGGGCCAGCGGCGGACCTGGCTGCCGATGAACTCCTCGATGATCGCGACCGAGCCGCTCACCGAGGAGCAGTGGGCGGCGATCGGCTGGGACGGCCGGGAGACCCTCGGCGACATGGCCCACGCCTACATGTACGCGCAGCGCACCGCCGACGGCCGGATCGCGCTCGGCGGACGCGGGGTGCCGTACCGCTTCGGCTCCCGCACGGACAACGACGGCCGCACCCAGCAGGCGACCGTCGAGGCGCTGCGCGAGATCCTCACCCGCTTCTTCCCGGCCCTCGCCGGGCTCCGGATCGCCCACGCCTGGTCGGGCGTCCTCGGCGTGCCCCGCGACTGGTGCGCCACCGTCACCCTCGACCGCTCCACCGGCCTCGGCTGGGCCGGCGGCTACGTCGGCTCCGGTGTCGCCACCACCAACCTGGCCGCCCGCACCCTGCGCGACCTGGTCCAGCAGGACTCCGGCCAGGGCGGCCGCACCGAGCTGACCGACCTGCCCTGGGTGAACCACAAGGTGCGCAGATGGGAACCGGAACCCTTCCGCTGGCTCGGCGTCCAGGGCATGTACGCCACCTACCGGGCCGCGGACCAGCGCGAACGCCTCCACCCCGGCAACGCGTCCTCCCGGCTGGCGAGGGTCGCGGACCGGGTGGCGGGGCGGCACTGAGGCACCACCGCGCGGGCCCCGGGCCCGGCCCCGCCGTTAGGGTCGCCCTATGATCCGCGCCGCGACCCCCGCCGACGTCCCCGTCGTCCACGCCCTCGTCCGGGAACTGGCCGCGTACGAGAAGGCGCCGCAGGAGGCGAGGGCGAGCGAGGAGCAGCTGCGGGAGGCGCTGTTCGGGGAGCGGCCCGCGGTCTTCGCGCACATGGCCGTGGACGACGCCACCGGCGAGGCCGTGGGCTACGCGCTGTGGTTCCTGAGCTTCTCGACCTGGCGCGGGGTCCACGGCATCTACCTGGAGGACCTGTACGTCCGTCCCGCCGCGCGCGGTGGCGGCCACGGCCGGGCGCTGCTGACCGAGCTGGCGCGGATCTGCGTGGCGCGCGGGTACCAGCGGCTGGAGTGGTCGGTGCTGGACTGGAACCGGCCCGCCATCGGGTTCTACGAGGCGCTGGGCGCCCGTCCGCAGGACGAGTGGACGGTGTACCGGCTCACCGACGGGGCGCTGGCCGCACTGGGCTCGGCCCACTGACTCCGCCGGACGCCGGACGCCGGACGCCGGGCGTGCCGGGCTCAGCCCACCGACTCCGCCACCGGTGCCTGCTCCGGAGTCCCGTGCTTCGGGGCCCGTGCCGTCACCATGAGGCCCGCGACCAGGCCGGCCAGGACCATCACCCCGGCCGCCCAGCCGATGGCGACGGTGTAGCCGTGCACCACGCCCGCCGGGACCACCGTGGCCTTCTGGGCGGGGCGGTGCAGACGGGCGGTGATGTAGGCGGCGCTGCTGGTGGTGGCGATGGTGTTGAGCAGGGCCGTACCGATCGAACCGCCCACCTGCTGCGAGGTGTTGACGGTCGCCGAGGTGACACCGGAGTCGCGCGGGGCGACCCCGGCGGTGGCCGTGGCGAACACCGGCATGAAGGTCAGGCCCATGCCGAGGCCCATCAGCAGCAGGGCGGGCAGGATCTCCCCGGTGTAGGAGGAGTGCACGGTCATGCGGGTCAGCAGCAGCAGGCCGGCCGCCGCCAGGGCCATGCCGGGCACCATCAGCATCCGCGGCGGCACGTGGTGCAGCAGGCGGGCGGAGATCTGGGTGGAGCCGACGATGATCGCGGCGGTCAGCGGCAGGAAGGCCAGGCCGGCCCTGACCGGCGAGTAGCCGAGGATGACCTGCAGGTAGTAGGTCATGAACAGGAACAGCCCGAACATGCCGATCACCGCGAGCATCATCGTCAGGAAGCAGCCCGCCCGGTTGCGGTCCCGGACGATGTGCAGCGGCAGCAGCGGGCTCGGCGCGCGGGACTGCCACCACACGAACACCGTGAGCAGCAGCGCCCCGGACGTGAACAGGGCGAGGACCAGAGGATCGGTCCAGCCGCGGGGCTCGGCCTCGCTGAAGCCGTAGACGATCGCGACCAGGCCGCCGCAGCCGAGCACCGCGCCGGGCACGTCGAGGCGGACCTCGCCGTGGCCGGGGCGGTCGTGCAGCAGGGTGAAGGCGCCGAAGACCGCGAGGACGGCGATGGGCACGTTGACGTACAGGCACCAGCGCCAGTCGAGGTACTCGGTGAGCACACCGCCGACGATGAACCCGATCGCCGAGCCGCTGCCGGCGAGGGCGCCGTAGATGCCGAAGGCCTTGCCGCGTTCGCGGGGGTCGGTGAACGTCGTGGTCAGCAGGGACAGCGCGGAGGGCGCGAGGAGGGCCGCGAAGGCGCCCTGCAGCGCGCGGGCGCCGAAGAGCATCCCGGAGCCGGTGGCGGCGCCGCCGAACGCGGAGGCGGCGGCGAATCCGGCCAGCCCGATGACGAAGGTGCGTTTGCGGCCGACGAGGTCGGCGATCCGGCCGCCCAGCAGGAGCAGCCCGCCGAAGGCGAGGGTGTAGGCGGTGATCACCCACTGCCGGTTGCCGTCGGACATGTGCAGGGCGCGCTGGGCGGAGGGGAGCGCGATGTTCACGATCGTCGCGTCGAGCACCACCATCAGCTGGGCCAGGGCGATCACCACGAGGCCCCACCAGCGGTGCGGATCGGTTCCCTCCGGGGCCGCCCCGGACTCACCCGTTCGGCCGATGCTCATCCGACCAGAAGACCACGAATCGGGAGGTAACGCATCCGGCCCCGGGTCGTGGCCGCTCGTGGCGCCCGGGCGGTGGAAGCCCGGGACGGGGGACTGTCAGTGGCGGGGTGCAGCATGGGGCCATGGCGAGAAGAGCGACGGGCACGGGCGGGAACCGGGTGAAGGGCGCGCGACGGCCGGAGCTGCGGCTGCCGCCCCTGGAGCCGTGGGCCGGGCAGGAGCTGGAGCCCGACGGCGACTACGACGGGCTGGAGTTCCGCGACGCGGACCTGTCCGGGCACGACGGGTCGGGTGCCCGGTTCCTGGACTGCGCGCTGACGGGCTGCGCGGTCGACGAGGTCCGGCTGCACCGCGCACGGGTGCTGGACAGCGTGCTCGGCGGCCTGCGCGGGGTCGGCACCGATCTCGCCGAGGCCACCCTGCGCGACGTCGAGCTGGTCGACCCGCGCCTCGGCGGCACCCAGCTGCACGGTGCCGTGCTGGAGCGGGTCGTGGTCCGCGGCGGCAAGATCGACTACCTCAACCTGCGCATGGCCCGCCTGCGGGACGTCGTCTTCGAGTCCTGCGTGCTGGTCGAACCGGACTTCGGGAACGCCCGGCTGGAGCGTGTGGAGTTCGTGGACTGCGCGGTCAAGGGCGCGGAGTTCGCCGGGGCGACCCTGACCGACGTCGACCTGCGCGGGGCCGCGCCGCTGGAGATCGCCGGCGGCTTGGACCGGATGTCCGGTGCGGTGATCAGCACGGCCCAGCTGCTGGACCTGGCCCCGGCGCTGGCGTCGGCCCTGGGGATCCGCGTGGAGTAGCCCCTACGGCAGCCGGGGGAAGCGGGCCTGCAGGGTCCAGATCACCGGGTTCTCCCCCAGGTCCTCGTGCAGGTCGGTCAGGTCGGCGACCAGGTCGTGCAGGAAGTCGCGGGCCTCGCGGCGGAGTTCGGAGTGGGCGAAGGACAGCGGGGCCTCCTCGGCCGGCTGCCAGTCGGCGGCGATGTCGACCCAGCCGAAGCGGCGCTCGAAGAGCATCCGGTCGGTGGACTCGGTGAAGTCCAGCTCCGCGTGCTGCGGCCGGGCGGCGCGGGAGCCCATCGGGTCCCGGTCCAGCCGCTCCGCGATGTCGCACAGCGCCCAGGCGAAGTCCAGCACCGGCACCCATCCCCAGGCGGTGGACAGCTCCCGGTCCGTCTTGGTGTCCGCGAGGTAGACGTCCCCGCTGAACAGGTCGTGGCGCAGCGCGTGGACGTCCGCGCGGCGGTAGTCGGTCTGCGGCGGGTCCGGGAACCGGTTGGAGAGGGCGTAGCCGATGTCGAGCACCCGCAGATGGTGTCACGCCGCCGCCGCGGCCCCGGCATCCCGGCCCGCTCACCGGCCGCCGGACCGCCCGACCTAAGATCACTGACATGTCCAGATCCGTGCGCCTTGTTCCGGCCGCCGCGGCCGTGCTGGTCCTCGCCCTGACCGGCACCGGGTGCACGGGCGGGGTCCACGGCACCCCGGGCGGCGCGGGCCTGCGCGACCCGTACTTCCCGAAGGCGGGCAATGGCGGTTACGACGTGGACCACTACGGCCTCACCCTCGACTACACCCCCGCCACCCGTCGGCTGACCGCCACCGCGGTGATCACCGCCCGCGCCACCAAGGACCTGTCCGCCTTCGACCTGGACCTGTCCGGGCTGCACGTCGACTCGGTCACCGTCGGGGGCCGCGACGCCCGTTTCAACCGCGCCGGACAGGAGCTCACCGTCCGCCCGCACGACGACCTGCGCAAGGGCCACACCTTCCGCACCACCGTCCGCTACTCGGGCACCCCGCACACCATCACCGACCCCGACGGCTCCGCGGAGGGCTGGCTGCCCACCGCCGACGGCGCCCTCGGCCTCGGCGAGCCCGTCGGCTCCATGGCCTGGTTCCCCGGCAACCACCACCCCTCGGACAAGGCCACCTACGACATCACCGTCACCGTCCCGCAGGGCATCCAGGCCCTCTCCAACGGCGAGTTGACGAGCCAGTCCACGCGCGGCGGGCGCACCACCTACCGCTGGCACACCGCCCAGCCGATGGCGAGCTACGTCGCCACGGTCGCCATCGGGCACTTCGACATCACCCGCGGCAAGGGCCCGAACGGGCTGCCCGTCCTCACCGCCGTCGACCCCACGCAGGCGGGGGCGAGCGCGAAGGTCCTCGCGCAGCTCCCCGAGATCATCAAGTGGGAGGAGGACACCTTCGGGCCCTACCCGTTCTCCTCCGTCGGCGCGATCGTCGACCGCCCGGACGACGCCGGCTACGCCCTGGAGACCCAGAACCGGCCCGTCTTCCCCGGCGCTCCCGAGACCAGCACCCTCGTGCACGAACTCGCCCACCAGTGGTACGGCGACTCGGTCACCCCCAAGTCCTGGCGCGACATGTGGCTCAACGAGGGCTTCGCCACCTACACGCAGTGGCTGTGGGACGAGGACCACGGCGGCGAAAGCGCCCAGAAGACCTTCATGGACTACTACAACGGCGACAACGACGCCATCTGGGCCTTCCCGCCCGCGAACCCGTCGGGCGCCGCGCACATCTCCGACTCGCCCGTCTACGAGCGGGGCGCGATGGTGCTGCACAAGATCCGGCAGAAGGTCGGCGACAAGGCCTTCTTCGCCCTCATCCGCGGCTGGGCGGCCTCCCACCGCTACGGCAGCGCGGACACCGCCGACTTCACCGCCTACGTCGAGAAGCAGAACCCCGGCCAGGACTTCCGTGAGATCTGGAAGGACTGGCTGTACGGGCAGGGCAAGCCGAAGCACCCCTGAGACGCGCCCCCGCGCCGGCCGTCACCTGCTCAGGCGGGGGAACCGGCGGGACCGGTGCCCGCCTCCCACTCGTCCAGCAGGCGCGCGAGCCCCGGCGGCCACACGGGCTCGGCCTCCTCGGCCAGTTCCCGCCGGGACCACCACCGCCAGCCGAGGATGCCGTCGGCGGCGTGCGCGGCGGCGAGCCCGGGGCCTGCCGGGTCCCGGTGCGGGCCGCTGGTGACGTAGACGTGCTCGTGCTGGCGGACGTGGATGTCCATGCGGGTGAAGTCGTGTTCCCAGGTGCACAGCAGGGGGCCCGGCTCCAGATCGGTCCAGCCGGTCTCCTCGGCCAGTTCGCGCAGGGCGCCCTCGCGCGTGCCCTCGCCCGGCTCCAGGCCGCCGCCGGGCAGCGCCCAGTGGACCCCGGCCTCGGCGTTGTCGTACCGGAAGAGGAGCACCGCGCCCCGGGGGTCGACCACGGCGATCCGGGCCGCCCGCCGGGGTGTGCGCAGCACCTTGCGGAGTACGGCGCAGGGCCGGCCGAGGGCGCGGTCGGGGCGGTGGTCCACGACCATGTAGCCGAGGGCGGTCCAGAAGGCCAGGCCCTTGGGGTTGTTCTCCAGGACGGCGAGCCGAACGGCCTCGCGGCCCTGGGCGCGGAAGCGGTCCTCGACGAGTCCCGCGAGCGTACGACCGTGTCCCCGGCCGTGCTCGGCCGCGTGCACCATCAGGAGACCGATCCACGGATCCGGGTCGGCGGGGTCGGGGTGGTGGGCGAGGGTGGTCGCGAGCCCGACGAGCCGCCCCTCCTCGGTGCGGGCGGCCAGCACCTCGGCGCCGGGCACGGCCAGATCCTCGGCCAGCGCCCGCGCGACCTGCTCGGGCCGCACGTCGTCCGGGTCCGGGAAGTCGCCGCTGAGCCGGTGGAACTCGCGGTTGGACGCGTACAGCGCGGTGAGTTCGGTCAGCACCGCCTCCGGGACGTCCCGGCCGGGGGAGAGGGGGGCGAGGATCACGCGGGCAACCTATCCCGCCACCCGGCCGCCCTTCCCGGGGTTTTCCGCCCGGGCGGCGCGGGCCCCGCGCCGCGTACGGAACCGGGGCCCGCGCTCGCCGCGCAGGGGTGTCAGACGTTCACACCGAAGTCCTGGGCGATGCCCACCAGGCCCGAGGCGTAACCCTGGCCCACGGCGCGGAACTTCCACTCCGCGCCGTTGCGGTACAGCTCGCCGAAGACCATGGCGGTCTCGGTGGCGGCGTCCTCCGACAGGTCGTAGCGGGCGATCTCGGCGCCGCCGGCCTGGTTGACGATGCGGATGTAGGCGTTGCGGACCTGGCCGAAGTTCTGGCCGCGGTTCTCGGCGTCGTAGATGGAGACCGGGAAGACGATCTTGTCGATGTCGGCCGGGAGCGCGGCCAGGTTGACGTTGATCGCCTCGTCGTCGCCCTCGCCCTGGCCGGTGGTGTTGTCACCGGTGTGGACGATGGCGTTGTCCGGGGTCTGCTTGTTGTTGAAGAAGACGAAGTGGGCGTCCGAGTAGACCTTGCCCTGCGCGTTGACCGCGATGGCGGAGGCGTCGAGGTCGAAGTCCGTGCCGGTGGTGGTGCGGACGTCCCAGCCGAGGCCCACGGTGACAGCGGTCAGGCCCGGAGCCTCCTTGGTCAGCGAGACGTTGCCACCCTTGGACAGGCTTACAGCCATGTTGGGAGTCCCTTCCTTGATGTCCCTGCATCGGTGATGCGTGCGGACGAAGCTACCGTCACCCGGGAGAACGTCGAGGGGGGTGCCGCTGGTTCCGGGTCCCTTTACCTTTTTTACCGTGCGAAATCCGGATGACGTGGGCCGGGTGAGACCGGGAACATGGAGGGCATGTCCGGTCCTTACCTCGTCCGCGGCTCCGTCTCGCTCCCCGAGGCCGAGCTGATGTGGCGTTTCTCCAGGTCGTCGGGGCCCGGCGGGCAGCACGTCAACACCAGCGACTCCCAGGTGGAACTGCGCTTCGACCTGGCGAGCACCGAGGCGCTCCCGCCGGTGTGGAAGGAGCGGGCACTGCAGCGGCTCGCCGGCCGGCTGGTCGACGGCGTGGTGTCGGTACGGGCCTCCGAGCACCGCTCCCAGTGGCGCAACCGCGAGGCCGCCGCCGTGCGCCTCGCCGCCCTCCTCGCGGAGGCCACCGCGCCGCCTCCCAAGCCCCGCAGGCCCACCCGCATCCCGCGCGGCATCAACGAACGCCGGCTGCGGGAGAAGAAGCAGCGCGCGGAGACCAAGCGCGGCCGAACGGGCCGGGACTGGACCTGACCAGCCCCCACCGCCGCGCCCCGCCGCCCTGACCGGCCGGCACTCCACACCCGGCCCGGCACCCCTGCCCGGCGGCGCCCGGCGCGGCACCCTCGTCCGCGAGGCAAAGCCCGGCACCTCCACACCCGTCCGCGACGCGAAGCCCGGCACTCCACTCCCGTCCGCGGCGCCCGGCCAGGCACTCACGTCCGCGGCGCCCGGACCGACCGGCACTCCCGTCCGCGGCGCAAAGCCGGCACCCCCGTTCGCCGACGCCCGCACCGACGGGCACGCACGTCGCGACGGAAGCCCTGCATTCCACTCCCGTCCACGGCGCCCGGCCCGGTGCTCGCGTTCGCGGTGCCCGGTGTGTCCGTCGGGGCTACAGCGCCAGCACTCCCACCGTCTGGCCCCCGCTCGTCTCGCCGTTCTTGCGGAAGCCGAGGCGGAGGTAGAAGTCCTCGGGGCCGTCCGGGCCCGGGTGCCAGGTGACGTAGAGCTCCTTGCCGCCGCGGCGGCGGATCTCTGCGGCGACCGCGTCGACGGCGAACCGGCCGTGGCCCCGGCCCTGTTCCCCCGCGGCGATGTTCAGCCGCCACAGACCCGAGCGGCGCACGCTGCCGTCGCCGTACCAGTCGATGTCGAGGAAGGCCATCAGGAAGCCGACCGGGCGGTCGCCGTCGACGATCAGCCGGGGCCAGGCGACGCCGGCCGGGTGGACGTACGCCTCGGCGAGGGAATGCGCCACGGGCTCGACCGCGTGCTCCTGGTCGGGCCGGATCCGGATGCCGAGGGCGTCCTCGAAGTTCCGGGGTGTGACTTCTTCCAGATGCGGTGTCATCCGGGCACGGTAAGTGCGCCGGACACCGCCGGGCCACGGAATATCCGAGGGGCACGGCGGGGAAATCCGAATGTCAGCCCAACTGCCGGTACCGGCCGCGGAAATACGTCAGCGGACCGCCCTCGGCGCTCGGGACCCGCGCGGTCAGCACCCGGCCGATGACCAGGGTGTGGTCCCCGGCGGCCACCCGCTGCTCGGTCCTGCACTCCAGGGTGGCCAGCGCGCCGCCCACCAGCGGGGCGCCGGTCACCTCGCCGCGGACGTAGGGGATGTCCTCGAAGAGGAGCCGGTCGCTGATGCGGCCCTTCATGGCGAAGCGGCCCGCGATGTGCCGCTGGCTCTCGGCGAGCACCGACACCCCCCACAGCGGCTGCTCGTCGAGCAGGTCGTCCATGCGGGAGCCGTCACGCAGGCTGACCAGGACGAGCGGCGGGTCGAGGGAGACCGACATGAAGGCGGTCGCGGTCATGCCGACGTCCTCCACGCCCGGCGCGTGCGGATCGTCCGGGTCGAGCGGCGGTTCCTGCGCGGTGACCAGGACCACGCCGGCGGCCAGCCGGGACATCGCGGCCCGGAACTCGTCGTTGCTCACCCCCTCAGCATGCCCGGAAGCTGCGAAGGCGGTGGGGGAAGGGGTCTTCAGCACGCCGGAAACGCTAGTCTCCGCCCCGCGCGGGCCGCATCGGGCCTCCGCCCGAGGCCGGTCCTAGGACCAGCGGACGACGACTGAGGCATGATGTGCGCAGATCCACAAAGTTTGCGTTCAGTAAACGCACAGAGAAAACGCGGAAACTCCACTCAATTGTTCACGTTCTCCTGTGACTTGAGTCACAAGGGGCAGGAATTGTTGACCCTGTGTACCGAGTGGGCAGCGCGCTGTGATTCAGTGGCTGGGAAGCCACGACAGCACCGTAAGAGCCATTGTTGAGAAGCGCCGACGACAACCCTTGATTCGCTGCGAGGTCTCGGGGGGAGGGCGAGCATGGAGACCGAGTCGGAGCCGTACGTCCGTCTTGCGTCCCTGCGACAGCTGCACCAGGTCATGGCCGACATGAACACGGCCCGCAGCCTGGCGGACACACTGCAGACCGTCGCCGACGGCGTCGTGAACGCCCTCGGGTACGAGATGGCGTGCGTGAACCTCGTGCGCCCCGACGGCGACCTCGTCGTCGCCGCGTTCTCCGGGAACTCCGCCGCCGAGGCCCTGATCACCGGCCGGGTCGGCTCCCGCGAGTCCTGGGAGCGGCGGCTGAACATGGGCGAGCGCTGGGGCGACCTGGTGTTCATACCGCACACCGAGGGCTGGGTCCTCGACGACGACGACGTTCCCCAGTGGTACACGGACGGTCCCGCGCCGCGCTTCGAGGACGAGTGGCACCCCTCGGACCGCCTCTTCGCCCCGATGTACACCCCGGGCGTGCAGGGCGGCTCCTCCGGCGAGCTGCTCGGGGTCATCTCCGTCGACCGCCCGCGCAACGGCCGCCGGCCCGGCGCCTGGGGCCGCGAGGCCCTGCAGATGTACGCCTTCCAGGCCGCCATCGCGATCAGCAACGCGCGGCTGCGCGCCAACATGCAGCGCGCCCTGGTCCGTCTGGAGCGCGAGCAGCAGGCGCTGCGGGCGAGCGAGGAGAGCTTCCGGCAGGCCTTCGAGTACGCGCCCTCCGGCATGGCCATCGCCGAGATGGGCGGCGACCAGCACGGTCGCATCCTGCGCACCAACGACGCCCTGTGCCGCCTGCTGGGCCGGCCCGCCTCCGCGATGCGCCGCTACTCCTTCTCCGACCTCGTCCACCCCGAGGACATCGGCACCCTGCTCAGGACCTCCGCCGAGGGCGGCCGCGCGGAGCTGCGCCTCGGCCGCAGGGACGGGAGCTACGTCTGGGTGTCCCTGCGCAACTCCGTCGTGGCCGACGCCGCCGACGGACCCCGCTTCCTGCTCACCCACGTCGAGGACATAGAGGAGCGCAAGCGCCGCGAGCTGCAGCTCGCCCACCGCGCCTCGCACGACTCCCTCACCGGGCTGCCGAACTCCGCGGAGCTGCGCTCGCGCCTGTCGGCCCGGCTGTGCCGGCGCCAGGCCCAGACCGGCGCCCTGGAGTCCCTGGACGCGGCCTACGGCCATCCGGCGTTCGACCCCCCGGCCGGCCACGGTTTCGACTTCGTGCCGGGCGCGGAGGCGTTCGACGGCTACGACCACCATGTGCACACCGTCGCCCCCGAGGACGGGCGGGACGACGGTGCCAAGGGCCTCGCGGTCCTGTTCTGCGACCTCGACGGCTTCAAGTCGATCAACGACCGGTTCGGGCACAACGCGGGCGACGCCGTCCTCATCGAGGTGGCCCGGCGCCTGTCCCAGGGCGTGCGCGACGGCGACACGGTGGCCCGGCTCGGCGGCGACGAGTTCGTGATCCTCGCCAACGGCCTCGGCCGGGCCGACGCCGAGGACCTGGCCGTACGGCTGCGCAACGAGATCATCCAGCCGATCCGGGCCGAGGGCAGGGCCGTCCGGGTGGGCGCGAGTTTCGGCATCGGCTGGGCACACTGCGGTATGACCGCGGACGAAGTGTTGAAGTCAGCCGACGAACGGATGTACGTAGAGAAACGATCTCGTCCCAAACAGCACCGACGCGCCGGATGAGCCGCAGGTCAGCGGAGTGATGCGGTCCGAGTCACCCGTTTGGGCCAGCGAGAGCGGGTAGGCTCGCCATTCCAACCCGTATCGCATCCGCCCGCACCTGTTGAGGAGTACCAAGGGATGACGCCCGGCGACAACGGCGCGAGCACGCCCGAGGACGACGACCCGTTCGGCTACCTGTACGCAGACGGCCAGGCCAGAGGGGCCCAGCCGCCGTCCGGCGGTTACGGCTACCCGAACTCGGTCAGCAGGGTGCGCACGGTCGGCGAGCGCCAGTACGGCCAGCCGACGGTGCCGCAGCAGCAGGGCGCCTACGGCCAGCCGAACGCCCACTACCAGGCTCCCGAGACGCTGCCCGGCGGCGCCCCGACGAGCCGCCAGCAGCAGCCCTCGCCCGGCCGCCGCGGTCCGAACACCAAGGGCCTGCTGATCGGCGCCATCGCGGTGGTCGCCGCGGTCGTCATCGGCATCAGCGTCGCCATGCTCAACGGCAGCTCGGACGACAACAAGAGCAAGAACCAGGCCGGCAACACCCCGACCCAGTCCCAGAGCAACGACCCGAGCCCGTCGAACAGCAGCCCGGCACCGACCGGCGACCTGCCGAAGGTGGACGGCTCGAACAGCGGTCTCCAGCTCGCGGGCGGTGCCGCCGTCACCAGCGACGTCACCGGGGCGCGGTCCGCGGACGGCAAGTACATCGGCGGCCTCAACCAGCCCGGCGCCTCGGTGACCTGGACGGTCAACGACATCCCCGAGGACGGCCCGTACACCCTCTTCGTGAACTACAGCGCCGCTGGCGACGACCAGGCGATGACGCTCACCGTCAACGGCAAGCCGTACGGCAGCAAGCTGGGCCTGAAGAACTGGCGGCACGCCAAGGACGGCGACTTCACCAACGGCTGGACCAGGTCCTACGTGTGGCCGGACCTGAACAAGGGATCGAACACGCTGTCCATCTCCTGCCAGCCCGGCGACAAGTGCAACGCCCTGCTCGACCAGCTCTGGATCAAGAAGGGCCACGTCACGGGCTGAGCCGTCACGCGGCGCTCTGATCTCCCGTCACCGCGACCCGGTCCACCAGTTCTTCGTAGGTGGCCGGGTCGAACTCGCCCGCCGCCGGGGCGCGTACCGTCGCCGCCGAGAGGGCGATCGCCCGGGACAGCCGGGCAGGCCAGGGGAGGTCTTCGAGCAGGCCCGACAGCAGGCCCGCGACCGCCGAGTCACCCGCGCCCGTCGGGTTGCCGTGGATGCGGACGGGTGGGGTGGCACGCCAGCGGCCCTCGGGGGTGACGGCCAGCAGGCCGTCCGCGCCGAGGGAGGCGACGACCGCGTGGGCGCCGCGGCGGCGGGCGTCGTGGGTGGCTCGGGTGGGGTCGTGGGAGCCGGTGAGTTCGGCCAGTTCGTCGGTGTTCGGCTTGATGAGGTCGGGGCGGGCGGCCACACCCCGTCGCAGCGGCTCGCCGCTGGTGTCGAGGAGCACCGGCACGCCGAGCGCGCGGGCCGTACGGATCAGGCCCGCGTACGCCCCCACCGGCACCCCCGGCGGCAGGCTGCCGCACAGGGCCACCGCCGAGGCACCGGCCAGCAGCTTCTCGTACCGCCCCAGGAAGGCGCCCCACTCGGCGGGCGCTATCTGCGGGCCGGGCTCGTTCAACTGGGTGGTGTCACCGCGGAGTTCGTCGACGACGGCGATCGTGCGGCGGGTCGCCCCCGCCACCGGCACCAGCGCGTCCGTCAGCCCGGCGGTGCCCGCGAGCCGCTCACGCACCGCACGCCCGGTCGCCCCACCCGCGAACCCCGTGACCGTCACCTCGTGTCCGAGCGCGGCCAGCACCCGGCCCACGTTGACACCCTTGCCGCCCGGCCGCTCGATGACCTCGGAGACCCGGTGCGAGGCGTGCGGGCGCAGTGACCGTACGCGATAGGTGATGTCGAGAGCGGTGTTCAGCGTGACCGTGAGGATCACTCGTGCCGACCTCCCTCGAAGTCCCTGTGCCCGTCATCGGTTTCCGGGGCCTCGATCATGCCAAACAGACGGCGGCCGGCCCAGTCACGGGTCGGCCGCCGTCGCGGGAAAAGAAGGGCGTATCAGGCCAGTTGCGGCGCCACCACCCACTCGCCCCGCCGCATCACGCCCTTGATGTCGAAGTTGTCGTCCAGCAGGACCAGATCGGCGTCCTTGCCCGGCTCCAGGGAGCCGACGCGGTCGGACAGGCCGAGCAGCCGGGCCGGGCCCGCGGACAGGGCCTTGACGGTGTCCTCCACGGACAGCCGGTCGACGGTCACCGCCCGCTTGAACGCGCGGTCCAGGGTGAGCGTCGAGCCCGCGATCGAGCCGCCCTCGACCAGCCGCGCCACGCCCTCGCTGACCTCCACCTCCAGCGGGCCGAGCATGTAGCGGCCGTCGCCGATGCCGGCCGCGTCCATCGCGTCCGTGATGAACGCGACCCGGTCCGCGCCCGCGTGCCGGAAGGCCAGCTCCAGCGCGGCGGGGTGCAGGTGCGTGCCGTCGTTGATCAGCTCGACCGTCACCCGCTCGTCCTCCAGCAGCGCGGCGACGGGGCCGGGCGCGCGGTGGCCGAGGGCGGGCATGGCGTTGAAGAGGTGGGTGGCGACGGTGGCGCCCGCGTCGATCGCCTCGACCGTCTGCTCGTAGTCGGCGTCGGTGTGCCCGATCGCCGCGATCACGCCGTGCTCGGCGAGCAGCCGTACGGAGTCGATGCCGCCCGGCAGCTCGGCGGCGAGGGTGAGCATCCGCGCCTGCCCGCGGGCCGCGTCGATCAGCTTGCGGACCTCGGCCGGCTCCGGGTGGCGCAGCAGCTTCTCGGAGTGGGCGCCCTTGCGGCACGGCGAGATGAAGGGCCCCTCGAAGTGGATCCCGGCGATCTCCCCCTGCTCGGCCAGCTCGCTCAGCAGCCCGGCCTGCCGCACCAGCAGGTCCATCTCGTCGGTGACGGTGGAGGCGACGAGGGTGGTGGTGCCGTGCCGGCGGTGCGTGCGGACGGCGGTGAGCACGTCGTCGGCCGTACCGGAGAAGGACGCTCCGCCGCCGCCGTGGTTGTGGATGTCGACGAAGCCGGGGACCAGCCAGTGGCCGGTCACGTCGATCGTCGCGGCGCCGGCCGGGGCGGCCGCGGTGATGTGCCGGCCGTCGACCGCCACCCGGCCGTTCTGCACCGTTCCGGTGGGAAGCACCACGTGCGCGCCGGTGAGCACCTGCGGGCCGGTGGGGGCCGAGGTCGCCCGCGCCCCTCGGGGGGCGCCGTCCGGGGCCGGGGTTTCCCGCTCGGTTGCCATCAGGTGCTTACCTCCGGAGTCGTAGGGATGGTCGTCAGGAGATCGCGCGCGAGCAGTCCCGCGCCCAGGCAGCCCGCGGTGTCACCGAGGGCGGCGGGGACGACGGACGGCAGTTTCTGGAAGGTGACCCGGCGCCCGACGGCGTTCCGCAGGGGCTGGAACAACACTTCCCCCGCCTCGGCCAGGCCGCCACCGATGATCAGGGTGCGTGGGTCCAGCAGGGTGAGCGCGGTGACGAGGCCGTCGGCGAGCGCGTCCACCGCCTCCTGCCAGACCCGGACGGCGTTCGGGTCACCGGACGCGACGGCCTCGGCGCAGTCCGCCGCGTCCGCGTCCGGGTTCCCGCCGGCCGCCGCCCACGCCTCGCTGACGGCGGAGGCGGACGCGTACCGCTCCAGGCAGCCGCGCTGCCCGCAGGGGCAGGGGGTGCCGCCGGGGCGTACGACGATGTGGCCGATCTCGCCCGCGAAGCCGTGCGCGCCCGCCTCCACCCGGCCGTCGATGCCGATGGCGCCCGCGATCCCGGTGCCGAGCGGCACGAACAGGAACCGGTCGGCGCCCCGGCCCGCACCGATCCGGCCCTCGGCGAGGCCGCCGGTGCGCACGTCGTGGCCGAGGGCGACGGGCACCCCGAGCCGCTCGGTGAGCAGGGCGCGCAGGGGTACGTCCTTCCAGCCGAGGTTGGCGGCGTAGACGGCGACGCCGTGCTGCTCGTCGACGATCCCGGGGACCGCGATGCCGGCCGCTGCGGCCGGCTCACCGAACCGCGCCACACCGTGGTCGCGCAGTTCGGCGGCGAAGTCGAGGATGCCCGCGACCACCGCGTCGGGACCGCGCTCGCGGCCGGTGGCCCGGCGGGCGCGGTGCAGCAGGGCGCCGTCGTCGCCGACGAGGGCGGCCTTCATCCCGGTACCGCCCACGTCCAGGGCGATGACATGTCTCACGGGGGACAGTGTGGCCCGCACACCCGGGAGAGGTCTAGTCCACTCGCGTGGTGTAGACCTTATGTGTCCATATATTGAACGGTCAGACAGCAGGGTTGGGGCTTTGACGGTGCGTCGGGGAACGGCAGGAGTGATCGCGGTGGTGTCCGCACTGGGCATGACGGCGGTACTGGGCGGCTGCGGGAGTACGGGCTCCTCCGACGTGACCCTCAGACTCGTCGCGGCCGACTACGGCGACTCGGCCGCCAACAGCTCCCAGAAGTACTGGGACTCCCTGGTCAAGGAGTACGAGGCGAAGCACCCCGGGGTGAAGGTCGACGTCAGCGTCTACTCCTGGAAGGACGTCGACAGCAAGGTCAAGGAGATGGTCGACGCCGGGCACGCCCCCGACATGGCCCAGATAGGCGCCTACGCCGACTACGCGGCCGCGGGCAAGCTCTACCCGGCCTCGGACCTGATCTCCATCCGCACCCAGGCCGACCTGCTCTCCTCGCTGGCCGACGCCGGCCAGTGGAACCACACGCAGTACGGCATCCCCTTCGCCGCCTCCACGCGCGTGCTCTTCTACAACAAGACCCTGTTCGCCAAGGCCGGCATCACCCCGCCCACCACCTGGGACGAGCTGGCCGCCGACGCCAAGGCGCTCAAGGACAAGGGGGTGAAGTACCCCTACGCGCTGCCCCTCGGCCCGGAGGAGGCCCAGGCCGAGACCATGCAGTGGCTGCTGAGCGGCGGCAGCACGGAGACCGGCGGCACCGGCTTCACCGACGACGTCGGCACCTACACCATCGACTCCGCGCAGAACGTCCAGACGCTCACCTGGCTCAAGGACGAGCTGGTCGGCAAGGGCCTGACCGGTCCCGTGGCGCCCGGCAGGCTCAACCGCGCGGACGCCTTCGCCGCCTTCGCCGACGGCCAGGTCGGCATGCTCAACGGGCACCCCACGCTGATCCAGCAGGCCGAGAAGAAGGGTGTGCAGTTCGGCATGGTGCCGATGCCGGGCCGCACCGGCAAGGCCAGGGCCTCGATGGGTGTCGCCGACTGGATGATGGCCTTCAAGCAGAACGGCCACGCCGACCAGGTGGGCGACTTCCTCAACTTCGTCTACAGCGAGAAGAACGTCCTCGGCTTCTCCCGCGAGTACGGCCTGCTCCCGGTCACCGGGTCCGCCTCCGACACCATGAGCGCCTCGGAGGCGGCCCCCGACAAGGCCCTGCACCCCTTCCTGGACCAGCTGTCGACCTCCGAGCTGTACCCGGTGGGCAAGACCTCCTGGGCGTCGGTCAGCGCGGCCGTGAAGAAGGACATCGGCCAGGCCGTCGCCCCCGGCGGCGACCCGGCCGGCGTGCTGACCCGTCTGGAGGCGAACGCCACGGCCGTCGACAGCAGCAACGCCGGCTGACCCGGTTGTCGGTGCCCGGCGTTACGGTGGCGGGCATGGAACTGGGCAGCCGTGAAAAGGGCATCCTCGCGCTGGAGCGCCGGGGCTTCACCGGCCCCGGCGCCAAGGAGCGTGCGATACGCGAGGAGCTGGGCCTGGCCCCCGTCCGCTACTACCAGCTCCTCAACGCCCTGCTGGACGACGAGCGCGCGCTGGCGCACGATCCGGTCACGGTGAACCGCCTGCGCCGGGTCCGCGAGGCACGGCGCTCCGAGCGCTGAGGAGTGAGGGCGGCCCCGCGCGGATAGTGTCGCCGTATGGGCACCCATACGACGGACGCAACGGATCCCACCGACCCGCCGGACCCCCTGCCGACCCCCACCACCCGGCCCGGCCGCGACGGCCTCGCGGCGCTGCTGGCGAGGCCCCGCACCGCAGTGGTCGGTCTCGACTTCGACGGCACCCTCGCCCCGATCGTCGCCGACCCCGAACAGGCCCGCGCCCACCCGGAGGCCGTCCCCGCGCTCGCCGCGCTCGCCCCCAAGGTGGCCTCCGTCGCGGTGATCACCGGCCGGCCCGCCGGCGTGGCGGTCCGGCACGGCGGCTTCGCCGGCGTGGCCGGCCTGGAGCACCTGACCGTCCTCGGCCACTACGGCGCCGAGCGCTGGGACGCGGTCACCGGCACGGTCACCGCCCCCGCCCCGCACCCCGGCGTCGCCGCGGTCCGCGCCGAGCTTCCCGGCGTCCTCGACCGCGTCGGCGCCTGGCAGGGCACCTGGATCGAGGAGAAGGGCCGGGCGGTCGCGGTGCACACCCGCCGAGCCGAGGACCCGGGGGCCGCCTTCGAGGCCCTGCGCGCCCCGCTCACCGACCTCGCCACCCGGCACGGCCTGATCGTCGAACCGGGCCGCATGGTCCTGGAACTCCGCCCGCCGGGCATGGACAAGGGGGTCGCCCTCCTCGACCACGTCCGCGCGACCGGCGCCGAGTCCGTCGTCTACGCGGGCGACGACCTCGGCGACCTGCCCGCCTTCGCCGCCGTGGACAAGCTCCGCTCCGACGGCCTGCCCGGCCTCCTCGTCTGCAGCGGCAGCACGGAGGTCACCGAACTGGCCGAAAGGGCCGACCTGGTCGTGGACGGCCCGGAGGGCGTCGTACGGCTGCTGAGGGGCCTCGCGGCTCAGCTGGACTGAGGGTCCAGCGCGTGCAGCTGGTCCAGGAACCACTGGGCGGGCGGCAGCGCGGTGGCCGCGGCGGCGAGCCGCTTCGACCGCTCCGCCCGCTCGGCGGCCGGCATGGTCAGCGCCGTGTGCAGGGCCTCGGCCGTCCCCCGGATGTCGTACGGGTTCACCACGATCGCGTCCTCGCCCAGCTCCTCGTACGCCCCCGCCTCCCGGGACAGCACCAGCGCGCACCCCTCGTCGGAGACGACCGGGACCTCCTTGGCGACCAGGTTCATGCCGTCCCGGATGGGGTTGACGAGTGCCACGTCGGCGAGCCGGTACGCGGCCAGCGACCGCGCGAAGTCGTCCTTCACATGCAGCACGACCGGGGTCCAGCCGGCCGTCCCGTACCGCGTGTTGATCTCCCCGGCCACCCGCTGCACCTCGGCCGTGTAGTCGCGGTAGACGGACAGGTCCTGCCGCGACGGGTAGGCGAACGCGATGTGCACCACGCGCTCGCGCCACTCGGGGTGGTCGTCGAGCAGCTGCCGGTAGGCCAGCAGCCCGCGCACGATGTTCTTGGACAGCTCGGTGCGGTCGACGCGCACGACGGTCCGGCGGCCCTCGCCGATCTCCTTCCGCAGCGCCGCCATCCGCTCGTCCACGTCCGGTTCGTGGGAGCGCTTGCGCAGGAAGTCCGCGTCCGCGCCCAGCCCGTGCACCCCGATCCGGGTGCCCGAGGGGATCCCGGGACCCAGCACCGCGTGGCAGCAGTCCGTGAACGCGTCCGCCCAGCGCCGGGTGAGGAACGCGGCCCGGTCGGCCCCGAGGATGCCGGTCAGCAGCTCGGCCGCGACGTCGTCGGGCAGCAGCCGGAAGTAGTCCGGCGGGGCCCACGGGGTGTGCGAGAAGTGGCCGATGCGCAGGTCGGGACGGAGCTGCCGGAGCATGCGCGGGGCGAGGGCCAGGTGGTAGTCCTGGATCAGCACCGCCGCGCCGTCGGCGGCCTCCTCGGCCAGCGCCTCGGCGAACGCCCGGTTGTAGGCCTCGTACGACGCCCACTGCCGGCGGAACTCCGCGTCGAAGACCGGCTCCAGCGGTGTCTGGTACAGCATGTGGTGGACGAACCAGAGCACCGAGTTGGCGATGCCGTTGTAGGCGTCGGCGTGCACGGACGCGTCGATGTCGAGCATCCGCACCCGCTGTCCGCCGGTGTCCCCGGCCGGCAGCAGCCCGCCGTCCGCCCGCCGCACGGCCTCCCGGTCGCCGTCGCCGAGCGCGGCGCACACCCACACCGCGTCGGTGTCCGGCCCGATGGCCGACAGCCCCGAGACCAGCCCGCCGCCACCCCGCTTGGCGTGCAGCGAGCCGTCGGGGCGCACCTCGTACGAAACCGGGCCGCGATTGGACGCGACCAGCACCTCTGCACCGTGCGTGGAAGCCATGGTCCTCAACCTAGCCCGGCCCGGAAACGCTCAAACGTACGGACCACCCCGGAAGGCGGCTGTATACGGCCGTACCTCCGCTTTCACGCCACCCGGCGATGCGCGTACTCCGCGATCTCCGTCATCGGCGGCCGTTCCTCGGTGTCCACCGAGTAGGTGCGCGGTTCGAAGCCGTCCTCGCCCCGCTCGAACTGGGTCAGCGAGGGGCGGATCAGATGGCCGCGGGCCAGCCGGAGCTGCGCGGTGCGGTAGATGGCGGCGGCCATCCGGCCCAGCGCCTGGCCGTCCTGGTGCCGGTGCCTGCGCACCCCGACGTCGACCTGGGCCAGCGCGTCCAGGCCGACCAGGTGCAGCGCGTCGACCAGCATGCCCAGCTCCACGCCGTAGCCGACCGGGAACGGCAGCTGCTCCAGGAGCGAGCGCCGGGCCGCGTACTCGCCGCCCAGCGGCTGCACGAACCCGGCCAGCTGCGGCCAGTGCATGTTCAGCAGCGGGCGGGCCATCAGCTCGGTGACCCGGCCGCCCTGCCCCGACGCCCCGGCGAGCGGGCGGTCGTACATGCCCTTGACCAGGTCCACCTCGGGCTCGGTGAGCAGCGGGCCGACGATCCCGGAGACGAAGTCGCAGGAGAACTCCCTCAGGTCGGCGTCGATGAAGCAGATGACGTCACCGGTGGTGACGAGCAGGGAGCGCCACAGGACCTCCCCTTTGCCCGGGACGGCCGGGATGCGCGGCAGGATGTCGTCGCGGTGGACGACCCGCGCGCCCGCGGCGGCGGCGACCTCGGAGGTCCGGTCGGTCGAACCGGAGTCGACGACGACGATCTCGTCGACCAGCGGGACCCGCTCCACGAGGTCGCGCCGGATCACCGCGACGATGTCGCCGACGGTCTCCTCCTCGTTGAGCGCGGGCAGCACGACGCTGATCTTCTGACCCGTACGCTGCTTGGCGGCGAGGAGCAGCTGCAGCGGGCGATCGGACACGGACCAGGAGCGGGTGCTCAGCCAGCGCTCGACTTCTTCCAGCACGGTCCCCGGCTCCTCACGGTTGTCTCGCGGTTCGGACGACTATCTCAACTGTCCTGGCCTTCGGTTACAGTCTTGAACAACGCCGATGACCATCGCATGTCGGGGGTCGCCCGCGTTGACAACCACATACAGCTCATCCAGAGGGGCAGAGGGAAACGGCCCGGTGAAGCCCCGGCAACCCTCCAGTCGGTACTCGTCTTTCCACAGCGAGGCTCCCGGCTAGGGAAGGTGCCAAATCCGTCTCACGGCGAGATGCGTCGTGAGGAAGATGAGGAGAAAGGGCCTCGCCTCCATGGCTGTGCAGACAGTTGCAAGCACCAGCAGTTCCACCGTCGATCTCGGGCCCGCCGCCGCTCTGAGCTGTCGCGAGTGCGGTCACCGGGTGCCGCTCGGCCCGGTTTTCGCCTGCGAGGAGTGTTTCGGCCCGCTGGAGATCGCCTACGACTTCTCCGCCTACGACGCCGAAGAACTGCGCCGGCGCATCGAGGCCGGTCCCGCGAACATCTGGCGTTACGCGCCGCTGCTGCCGGTCCCGGCGGACGTGGCCGGGAAGCCGAACCTGAACCCCGGCTGGACCAAGCTCGTCAAGGCCGACAACCTGGCGCGCGAGCTGGGCGTGACCGGCGGTCTGTACGTGAAGGACGACTCCGGCAACCCGACGCACTCCTTCAAGGACCGCGTCGTCGCGCAGGCCCTGGAAGCCGCCCGCGCCTTCGGCTTCACGACCCTCAGCTGCTCCTCCACCGGCAACCTGGCCGGTGCCGTCGGCGCCGCCGCCGCCCGCGCCGGCTTCCGCTCCTGCGTGTTCATTCCGCACGACCTGGAGCAGGGCAAGGTCGTCATGGCCGCGGTCTACGGCGGGCAACTCGTCGGCATCGAGGGCAACTACGACGACGTGAACCGCTTCTGCTCCGAGCTGATCGGCGACCCGGCCGGCGAGGGCTGGGGCTTCGTCAACGTCAACCTGCGCCCGTACTACGCGGAGGGCTCCAAGACCCTCGCGTACGAGATCTGCGAGCAGCTCGGCTGGCGGCTGCCGGACCAGATCGTGATCCCGATCGCCTCCGGCTCCCAGCTCACGAAGATCGACAAGGGTCTGAAGGAGCTGATCGAGCTCGGGCTGGTCGAGGACAGGCCGTACAAGATCTTCGGTGCGCAGGCCGAGGGCTGCTCGCCGGTGTCGACGGCCTTCAAGGCCGGGCACGACGTGGTCCGCCCGCAGAAGCCGAACACCATCGCCAAGTCGCTGGCCATCGGCAACCCGGCCGACGGCCCCTACGTCCTGGACATCGCCCGCCGCACCGGCGGCGCCGTGGAGGACGTGACGGACGCGGAGGTCGTCGACGCCATCAAGCTGCTGGCCCGCACCGAGGGCATCTTCGCGGAGACGGCGGGCGGTGTGACCGTCGGCGTCACCCGCAAGCTGATCGAGGCCGGCGTGCTGGACCCGGCGAAGACCACGGTCGTGCTGAACACCGGCGACGGCCTGAAGACCCTCGACGCGGTGGCCGGCACCGGCCTCAGCGCCACCATCCGCCCGACCCTGGACTCCTTCCGAGAGGCTGGCCTCGCATGAGCGTGACCGTTCGCATCCCCACCATCCTGCGCACCTACACCGGCGGCAAGGCCGAGGTCTTGGCCGAGGGGGCGACCCTCTCCGAGGTCATCGAGGACCTGGAGAAGAACCACACCGGCATCGCCGCCCGGGTGCTGGACGACCAGGGCAAGCTGCGCCGGTTCGTCAACGTCTACGTCAACGACGACGACGTGCGCTTCGAGCAGGGCCTGGGGACCGCGACCCCGGACGGCGCCGGCGTCTCCATCATCCCGGCCGTCGCCGGCGGCTGACCGAATGACTGAACATTACCCTCGGTAACAGTGATTACCGAATGTTCATCCGATTGCCCCCTCCGTGAGAGAAGCGGAGGGGGCAATTCTGCGTGATTGAGCGCGGTACAGTTGGGGAACGCGCTCCCGGAGTGCCAACCGGAAGCCCTTGATTCATGCCGCACACCCGATAAGAAGTAGCCAAAGTGCACGGGTCTTATGCGGCTTTTGTGGCTTTTATGGGGCCCGACTTGCCCTGAATTCGGGTGAATTCTCGCCACATTCCGGGCCCGGCTCGTCCAGAATTCTCGTCCGATTGACCTGTTGCAGACGGCAGTTGGACAGATACATTCAGCCGCGGTCGACGCGTTCCGGCGCACGCCCCCGTCCCATGGGGGGTGAGGTCTGACCCGGGTCCGCGAAGTGCGGATCTGTGCAAGGGCCAGTAATAGGGGAGTTAGGCATGGCTCAGGGCACCGTCAAGTGGTTCAACGCGGAGAAGGGGTACGGCTTCATCGCGGTCGACGGTGGTGCGGACGTATTCGTCCACTACAGCGCCATTCAGATGGACGGCTACCGCACCCTGGAAGAGGGCCAGCGGGTGGAGTTCGAGATCTCGCAGGGCCAGAAAGGCCCGCAGGCCGACATGGTTCGCCTCAGCGCCTGAACGTTTCTTGTACGAAGGGCCCGCACCTCGCACAGGGTGCGGGCCCTTCGCCGTGCCCGTGGGCGCCGTGTTCGCGGGCGGCTGACGGGGGCGGCCGTACCCCCGAGGCGCTTGCACTCGACCATGCCGAGTGCTAATCATTGGCGTTAGCACTCTGAAGGTGAGAGTGACAAAGAAGGACCGGGTCGGTGAGGTCCGCAGGCCATGTGGGGCAAGGAACCACAGGCCGGCGAACCGTCCGTCGCGGGCGCGGGCGCGGTCCGAAGGAATCACCCCCAGTCCTGGAGGGACCACTTCACATGGCCAAGATCATCGCGTTCGACGAGGAGGCGCGGCGCGGCCTCGAGCGCGGCATGAACCAGCTCGCGGACGCCGTCAAGGTGACGCTCGGCCCCAAGGGCCGCAACGTCGTCCTCGAGAAGAAGTGGGGCGCCCCCACGATCACCAACGATGGTGTCTCCATCGCCAAGGAGATCGAGCTCGAGGACCCGTACGAGAAGATCGGCGCCGAGCTGGTCAAGGAAGTCGCCAAGAAGACGGACGACGTCGCCGGTGACGGTACGACCACCGCGACCGTTCTCGCCCAGGCCCTGGTCAAGGAAGGCCTGCGCAACGTCGCCGCCGGTGCCAACCCGATGGCCCTGAAGCGCGGTATCGAGAAGGCCGTCGAGGCCGTCTCCGCCGCCCTGCTGGAGCAGGCGAAGGACGTCGAGACCAAGGAGCAGATCGCCTCCACCGCGTCCATCTCCGCCGCCGACACCCAGATCGGCGAGCTCATCGCCGAGGCGATGGACAAGGTCGGCAAGGAAGGCGTCATCACCGTCGAGGAGAGCAACACCTTCGGCCTGGAGCTCGAGCTCACCGAGGGCATGCGCTTCGACAAGGGCTACATCTCCGCCTACTTCGCGACCGACATGGAGCGCATGGAGGCGTCGCTCGAGGACCCGTACATCCTCATCGCGAACTCCAAGATCGGCTCCGTCAAGGACCTGCTCCCGCTCCTGGAGAAGGTCATGCAGTCGGGCAAGCCGCTGCTGATCATCGCCGAGGACGTCGAGGGCGAGGCCCTGTCGACGCTGGTCGTCAACAAGATCCGCGGCACCTTCAAGTCCGTCGCCGTCAAGGCCCCGGGCTTCGGTGACCGCCGCAAGGCCATGCTCGGCGACATCGCCATCCTCACGGGCGGCGAGGTCATCTCCGAGGAGGTCGGCCTCAAGCTGGAGAACGCGACCCTGGACCTCCTGGGCCGCGCCCGCAAGGTCGTCATCACCAAGGACGAGACCACCATCGTCGACGGTGCCGGCTCCTCGGACCAGGTCAACGGCCGGGTCAACCAGATCCGCGCCGAGATCGAGAACAGCGACTCGGACTACGACCGCGAGAAGCTGCAGGAGCGCCTGGCGAAGCTCGCCGGCGGTGTCGCGGTCATCAAGGCCGGTGCCGCCACCGAGGTGGAGCTCAAGGAGCGCAAGCACCGCATCGAGGACGCCGTCCGCAACGCGAAGGCCGCCGTCGAGGAGGGCATCGTCGCCGGTGGTGGCGTGGCCCTGCTGCAGGCCTCCTCGGTCTTCGAGAAGCTGGACCTCGACGGTGACGAGGCGACCGGCGCCAACGCCGTGAAGCTCGCGCTGGAGGCCCCGCTGAAGCAGATCGCCGTCAACGGTGGTCTCGAGGGTGGCGTCGTCGTGGAGAAGGTGCGCAACCTGGCCGTCGGCCACGGTCTGAACGCCGCCACGGGCGAGTACGTCGACATGATCGCCGAGGGCATCATCGACCCGGCGAAGGTGACCCGTTCCGCTCTGCAGAACGCCGCCTCCATCGCCGCGCTGTTCCTCACCACCGAGGCCGTCATCGCCGACAAGCCGGAGAAGGCCGCCGCGCCGGCCGGCGGCGGCATGCCGGGCGGTGACATGGACTTCTGATCGACCTGAGGGTTGATCGCCTGTCCTGTGGACCGAGGGCGGTACGTCCAGCTTCCGGCTGGGGGTACCGCCCTCGGGCTTTCGCGGTGGGTTCAGTCGGCGTAGTCCTTTGTCCTTTCCGGTCGTTTGAGGGACATCGCAGCGCGGATCCCGGCTGCGTGGACCTGGACCGCTGAAGGGGGCAGGGGCGCGTGGGAGCGCGTCGGCGCGTGTTCGCCCCGGCAGCCGCCGCACACGCCCCGTGGCAGTGCCTCCGGCCGCCCCGGCACCCCGCATTCCGAGCACTCCAGGACCCGGCGGGACACCGGACGCGGGACCGGTTCCGGCGGCAGCTTGTCGGTCAGACGGCGGCGGACCAGGGCGGCCGGGTGGTGGACCGGCGCCGGTAACCCGTCGGTCAGGGCGCGCAGTACGGCCTCGTCGGTGGCCCCGCGCGCGAACCACTCCGTGAGCAGCGGGGCGAGAGCGGCGCAGTCGGCGGCGGAGAGGGACAGGACGGGGGCCGTGCGGCCGAGGGCGGCGAGGAGGACGTGGGCGCGGGAGCGGGTGGGGCCGGGCCGTTCGGGCGGGTGCGCGTCCTCCGGTACGTCGCCGCGGGTGAACGCCGCCCACCAGGCGTCGTCGCGTGCGGTACGGGACCACCACGATCGGGTGATCCAGCGCGAGCCGCCCTCCTCCGTCTCCAGCCGCTCCCTTCCTCGCCGTAAGTGCCCCGCCGCCTGGATGCGGTTGAGGGCCGTGCGCAGCGCGCACTGGCCGTACGGGAGCTGCTTGGCCAGCGTCTTCACGGAGATGTCGGCGCCGTCGGGGAGCCGGTCGACGTACGCGGCGATGGCGGCCTCGCGCGGCGGCAGGTGCGCGAAGTCGCCGTTGGTACGGCGGTGTTGGTCGGACGCGGAGCGCTTTCCGTAACCCGGATTGGCCATCGGGTGGGAGGACGCGTGCGCGGGCGGGAGGGCAGGACTAAGCTTGGCTTCAGCCACGGGATCGCCTGTGTTTCGATCTCGGAGGTCAAGCCCCCGCAGGTGTTGGTAGCGCCTGGCGGGGGCTGTTCGTTATGCGGGCACGCTAGAGCCTCGTGACTGTGCGTGGCAAATCAGACGCATGCCGTCAACTCGCGGGGTGGGAGGGTGGGTTGAGGCCCTCCACCCATTCCATGCAAAGAGGGCTCGGGGCTCAAGGCTTGAGGTTCGCGACGAACGCGGACCAGGCCTCCGGCCGGAACACGAGCGTCGGGCCTTGGGGGGTCTTGGAGTCACGGACGGGGACGAGGGCGGGGTGATCGGTGGCGACTTCCAAGCAGTTGTTGCCGCCGCCGCTGTAGCTCGACTTGATCCATGCGGCCGTGCTCAGGTCAGGGGTGTTCCTCATGCGCGTAATCCTCCGCCAACGCCTCGATGAGAGCCAGGGACTTGTCCCGCGAGAGCGCTGAGGCCACGAGGAGGTCGTACCTGAACCTGAGGTGGGCGACGGTGGCGGGATCGTCCTCCACCCGCCCGGTGCGTACCCCCTCGTAGTAGACCAGCGGAGGGGCGTCCGCGAACTCCATCAACTTCAGGTCGGTCTGCATCGCCGCGTGTGCACCCGCGCTGAACGGCAGCACCTGCACGATGACCCGGTTACGGAGGGCCAGTCCGGCGACGTGACGCAGGGCCTCCGCCATCACAGCCCGTCCTCCCGTCTCCCGGCGCAACGATGCCTCGTCAAGCACCGCCCACAACAAAGGCTTTGTTGGATGGTCGAGTAGACGGACGCGCTCCATCCGGCCTTCCGTCCACTCCTCGATGGTCTCCTCCGATGCCATCGGGTCGTGCGCGCGGTTCACGGCCTGTGCGTACGCGCGCGTCTGCAGCAGTCCGGGGATCAGGAGCGGTGTGTACTCCCTGATCGCAGTGGCTTGAGCTTCGGCCTCCGCCACCACCTCGAAGTGCTCCTCGAACTTCGACCTGGCCGCCGCCCGGCAGTTCCGCTGGAAGAAGCCGTCCGTCTCCAGCACCTCGTCCAGCATCCGCGCGTACTCCGGCTGCATCCGCCGCGTGCCCGCCTCCAGCTGGCCGATGAACGACCCGCTCACGAACAACCGTTGGCCCAGTTGCTCCTGGCTCAGGCCCCTGCGCTCGCGGGCGTGCCGTAACTCCGCCCCCAGGAGGGCGCGCGGCGACGACGACGGGTCGAGGTCCTTCGGTCCTGCCATGGCAGCTCCTGATCCGACAGCGGAGTCTGTTGGGACGCCGTATCTGGCCAGGCTAGGGCGCGGGCGGACACGCTGTGTGGTGAACGGCAGCACTCTGCGTGGAGGAATTGGCGCAATGGAGATGAAGGAAACGGCGGCCGAGGAGCGGCCCGCCCGGACGGCCGCGGAAGCCGTCGAGCGGCTGCGCGCGGCCCTGCGGGGAGTCGGCGTCGTCCTCCCGTCCCTGCGGGTGGACCCGCTGAGCGTCTCGGACGAGGACCCGTACGCCCTGGTCGACCTCGGCCGCTGCAACCTCGGCGTGGCCTCCCGGCTCGCGGCGGCTCTCCGGGCGAAGGCGCCCGAGTACGCCGTCGACACGCGCAGCGGACGGATCGGTGAGGTGATGGGGCGGGTGGGCGGCCGGGTGCAGCTGCGCCCCGTCGGCGGCGGGCGGGAGTGGGACTGTCCGCCCGGGTCGGTCGAGCCGGCCCCGCCGGACGAGGTGCTGCGGGAGCGGGTGCGGCGGCTGAACCGGGAGAGTGTGAGCGGCACCACGTGAAGGCCCCGCCGGAGACGGAATGTGGGGCACCGCATAGGCGGTTACTTAAGGAGCTGCAACAATGCGTGTTCACATACCGAACGGTTAATCGATCACTCACGAGGAGCCCCCCACGTGACCGTCACGCCCCCCGCCACCTCCCGCGCGGCCCGGATCCTGTCCCGCCCGATCACCCTCAACGGCCTCACCGTCCCCAACCGGATCGCGATGGCGCCGATGACCCGCATGTTCTCCCCGGGCGGTGTGCCCGGCGAGGACGTGCGCTCGTACTACGCGCGCCGCGCCGCCGCCGGTGTCGGGCTCATCGTCACCGAGGGCACCTACGTGGGCCACGACTCGGCCGGACAGAGCGACCGCGTGCCCCGGTTCCACGGCGAGGAGCAGCTGGCGGGCTGGGCGAAGGTCGCCGAGGACGTGCACGCGGCGGGCGGCACCATCGTGCCGCAGCTGTGGCACATCGGCATGGTCCGCAAGGACGGTGACGCCCCCTTCCCGAGCGCCCCCGCGATGGGCCCCTCCGGTCTCGTCACCGCGGGCGCCGAGGCCACCGGCAGGGCGATGACCCAGCGGGACCTGGACGACGTCGTCACCGCGTTCGCCCGGGCCGCCGCGGACGCCGAGCGCATCGGCTTCGACGGCGTCGAGCTCCACGGTGCCCACGGCTACCTCCTCGACCAGTTCCTGTGGGAGGGCACGAACCGGCGCTCCGACGCCTACGGCGGTGACCCGGTGGCCCGCACGAAGTTCTCCGCGGAGATCGTCGCCGCGGTCCGCGAGGCGGTCTCCCCCGAATTCCCGGTCCTCTTCCGCTACTCCCAGTGGAAGCAGCAGGACTACACCGCCCGCCTCGCCGAGACCCCCGAGGAGCTGGAGGCGATCCTGACCCCGCTCGCCGCGGCCGGCGTCGACGTCTTCCACGCCTCCACCCGCCGCTACTGGCTCCCCGAGTTCGAGGGCTCCGACCTCAACCTCGCGGGCTGGACGAAGAAGCTCACCGGCAAGCAGGTCATCAGCGTCGGCTCGGTCGGCCTCGACGGCGACTTCATCAACGCCTTCCAGGGCCAGGGCTCCCCGGTCAAGGGCATCGACAACCTCCTCGACCGGCTGGAGTCCGACGAGTTCGACATGGTCGCCGTCGGCCGCGCCCTGCTGCAGGACCCCGAGTGGGCGGCCAAGGTGCTCTCCGACCGCCTCGACGAGCTGAAGCCGTACGACGCCGCGTCCCTGAAGACGCTCAGCTGAACCCGCCTGGGCGGACGGGCACTTGTGATCGTCGCCGTGCGTTCCCCTGGTGACCAGTGAGGAGCGAGCATGACGACGAGCGAGTCCCCGGCCCCGGACACCGACGGCCCCGTGGTGCGCACCGCCCACGGCGCGGTGCGCGGCCTGCGTGAGCAGGGGCTGTCGGTGTTCCGGGGTATCCCCTTCGCCGCGCCCCCGGTCGGCGAGGCCCGCTTCCGCGAGCCGCGCCCGCCCCGCCCCTGGGACGGCGTCCGCGACGCCCTGGCGTTCGGCCCGCCGCCCCCGCAGGAGGCGGGCTTCCTCGGCCGCAAGGCCCAGGTCCCCGGCCCGGAGTCCGACGACTGGCTCACGGTCAACGTCTGGACCCCCGACCCGGACCCGGGTTCGGCCCGCCCGGTCATGGTCTGGATCCACGGCGGCGCGTACAAACTGGGCCACGGCGGCCAGCCGGGCTACGACCCCCGGCTGCTGGCCCGCGACGGCGACGCGGTGCTGGTCACCTTCAACTACCGGGTGGGCATGGAGGGTTTCGGCCTCTGGGAGGGCGCGCCGGCCAACCGCGGCCTGCTGGACCAGGTGGCGGCCCTGGAGTGGGTGCGGGAGAACATCGGCGCCTTCGGCGGCGACCCCGCCCGGGTCACGGTGTTCGGCGAGTCGGCGGGCGCGGGCTCGATCGCCTCCCTGCTGGCCATGCCCAGGGCGCGGGGCCTGTTCCGGCGGGCGGTCGCACAGAGCGTGCCCGGCACGTTCTTCTCGCCCGAGCTGGCCCGTGACATGGCGGCGGTCCTGGCGGCCGAGGCGGGCCTCGCGCCCACGGCGGCGGACCTGGCGGCGGCGGACCCCCGGCGGCTCACGGCGGCCGGCCAGGCCGTGGGCGTCAAGATGTCCCAGTACAACGGCAGATGGGGTCAGGCGGCGCCCACGTCCGTGCCCTTCTCACCGGTGGTCGACGGCGACGTCCTGCCCACCACCCCCTGGGAGGCCCTGGCAGCGGGCGAGGCGCGGGACGTGGACCTCCTCGTCGGCCACAACCGCGACGAGTGCCGCCTGTTCCTGGTCATGGCGGGACTGCTCGACAAGGTCACGGACGAGATGGCGACCGCCACCCTGCGCCTGTACGCACCGGGTGGCGAGACGGGCGAGGCGGCCTACCGGGCGGCCTTCCCCGGCGCCACACCGTCCCAGCTCTTCGAACGCGTCCAGACGGACTGGCTGTTCGGCATGCCGAGCCTGCGCCTGGCCGAGGCGCAGCGCGCGGGCGGCGGCCGCGCCCACGTCTACGAGCTGACCTGGCCCGCCCCGGGCAGCGACGGTGTGCTCGGCGCCTGCCACGGCCTGGACGTCCCGCTGCTGTTCGGCACGTTCGGCGCGGACCTGGGCGCCCTGCTCTTCCCCGGTGGCGCGCCCACCCCGGAGGCGGAGCGGCTCTCGGCGCTCTTCCGCCGCTCCTGGACGGCGTTCGCGCGGACCGGCGACCCCGGCTGGCCGGAGTACGACACCGGGTCCCGCCTGGTGCGAATCCTGGACGCGGAGCCCGAGGTGGCGCCGTACCCGGAGGAGGCGAGCAGGCGCATCTGGGAGGGGCACGACCCGGTTCCGCTGCCGCTGCTGGGCTGAGCGGGGCCCTAGAGGTTCCCCATCGGCTCGATGTCGACCCGCACCGGCGTCCCCCACACCCGCAGCACCTCGTAGTCGGTGAACTCGTGCACGAGCCGGTACGCCATGGCGGGCCGGGGCCCCCGGCGCTGGGCGGCGAGATAGGCCTCGGCCTCGCGCCGGTCCCGCCTCGGCGTCCCGCACAGCTGCCACTCCTGCCCGTTCCACAGCTCCGGCAGCCAGCGCTGCTGGGGCTGCGGCCGGTCGGCACGGACGCCGTACCGGGAGGGGGCGGTGGCCACGGGCTCGGCGGACCGGTCCCTGCCGCTCTGGTACTCCGAGCGGCGGGCGGCGCGGCGCCGGGTCTCGCAGAGCAGGCAGAGGTCCGGGGCGCTCTCGTCGACCGGCCCCTGCGGATGCTCGGGGCACCGGGTGCTCGACGCGCCGGAGGAGACGCTCTCGTCCAGCAGGTCGAGCGCCCTGCGCAGATCGGCCTTGATCTCGTGCAGCCGGGCGTCCGGGGTGTCGGCGGTCAGGGCCTCGCCGTGCTCCCCGAGGAGCCGGAGGGCCCGTCCGAGAGCGGCGAGCTGGGGGTGGTTCATGGTCAGCCTGCGTAGTCCATCGGTTCGTGTATGTCCAGTGTGAGGATGTGACCATGCTGCCGCACCGGCTGCTCGCCGCGCTCAGCCGCTTCAACACCGCTCACCCCTGGGACCACAACGCCCACTACCACCGCTGGCTGCTGCGGCGGCTGCCCCGCCGCTTCGGCAGCGCGCTGGACGTGGGGTGCGGCAGCGGTGACCTGGTGCGGCTGCTGGCCGGGCGCGGGGAGCGGGTGCTGGGCGTCGACGCGGACGCCGGGATCCTGGAGCGGGCGAGGGAGCTGACGGGTCCGGCACCCCGCGTCGGCTACGCCCTCGCGAAGGCCCCGGACGGCCTGCCCCCGGGACCGTACGACGTCATCACCTGTGTCGCCGTGCTCCACCACCTGCCCCTCGGGGAGACCCTCGTCCGGCTGCGCGGGGAGCTGGCGCCGGGCGGCACGCTGGCCGTCGTCGGCTGTTCCCGGGCCGCGGGCCCCGCCGACCACGCGCTCGGGCTGGTGTCCGTACCACTCAACGCGCTCACCGGTTGGATGAAGAACCGGGGGCGGCCCGCGGCCCGGCGGCCCGTGTCCATGACCGCCCCCGTCCGTGAGCCCGGCATGTCCTTCGACGAGATCGCCCGCGAGGCCCGGTCGCTGCTGCCCGGGGCGCGGCTGCGGCGGCGGCTCTTCTGGCGGTACACCCTCGTGTGGCGGGCACCGGCTCGGCCCCCGCGGACGTGAGCCCGGCGTTCAGCCGCGGTGGCGCAGCAGGCTTCCGTCGCCGCACACATGGGCGGCGCCGGTCACCGGCAGCGGGGCCACGGCCTTGAGCACGGGAAGCACCGCCTGGTCCCCGGCGCACCGCGCGGTGGCGGTGGCCGTCCAGTGGCCGTCGCCGTGACCGGCCGCGTGGGCGGGGGCGGCCAGGGCTGCGGCGGAGGCGGTGAGGGCGGCGGCGGTCAGGAGCATCTTCATCATGCCCGGGGCAACGAGGCGGCCGGGCGCCGCGTCACGCGGCCGCGGCCACTCGGGGGGCGGCGGGCGAAGCCGAAGACGTAGGTCGCCACGAAGCCGACGGCATAACCGGTGAGCAGGCCGCCCGCGTAGATCGCCGCCGTCACCCCCGGGCCCCGGTTCCCCGCCAGCAGCGGGAACAGGGCCCAGCCCGAGGGCCCGATCGCCGTCGCGCCCACCCTGGTGCCCAGCATGGCGAAGCAGCCGACGAACGCCCCGCCCGCCGCGCCGCCCGCGCACGCGGTCAGGAACGGCCTGCCGAGGGGCAGCGAGACGCCGTAGATCAGGGGCTCGCCGACGCCCAGCAGCCCGGCCGGGAGGGCCGACCTGATCGTCGTGCGCAGGGAGACGTCGTGGCGCAGCCGGACGTAGACCGCGAGGGCCGCGCCGACCTGGCCGGCGCCCGCCATGGCCAGCAGGGGGAGCAGGACGGTGTAGCCCTGCTGCTCGATCAGGGTGGTGTGGATGGGGATCAGGGCCTGGTGCAGGCCCAGCATGACCAGCGGGAGGAAGAGGCCGCCGAGGACGAGGCCGGCAAGTGCCCCGGTGGTCGCGAGGAGCCAGTTCGCCGCCGTGCCGATCGCCTCGGCCACCACGCCGGCCGCGTACATCAGGCCGTACAGCGTGACCAGGCCGGAGACCAGGACGGTGACCGTCGGGGTGAGCAGGACATCCAGGGCGCCCGGGACCCGGCCCCGGCACCACTTCTCCACCCGGGTGGCGAGGAAGGCCGCCGCGAGCGCGCCGAGCACCCCGCCCTGCCCGGGCACGAGGTGCACCCCGAACGCCGTCACCTTCGCCACGCCCGGGTACACCACCACGGCCGCCACCGCCCCGCCCAGCACGGGGGTGCCGCCGAACTCCTTCGCCGTGTTGTGGCCGACGAACACCGCGATCAGCGCCATGAAGGCGGAGGCGACGGCCGACAGGGCGGGGGTGAGGCCGGGGAGCAGGCCGGTGTTCACCAGCAGGCCGTTCAGCCCCGCGAGGACGCCGCAGCCGATCAGGGCGGGGATGAGCGGCACGAAGACGTTCGCGACGCGGCGCAGGGCGGCCTTGAGGGGCGTCGCGTTGCGCAGCCGCTGTTCCTGCCGGATCCGGGCACCCCGGTCGGCGGTGGTCTCGTTCGCCGGGTCCGCCGCCGGACCTTCGGCCGTGGCCGCCGCCGGAACCTCCACCGGACCCCGCGCCCAGTTCGTCACCTGTGTCTCCACCTTCGCGGTGACCTCGGCGACCGCTCCGGGGCCGAGCACGATCTGGCAGGCGGGGCCGTCGCTCACCACGCCGAGGACCCAGGGCAGGGTCTTCAGACCCTGCGTGTCCACCGCGCCCGGGTCGGCGAGGCCGAGCCGCAGCCGGGTCATGCAGTGGGCCACGGAGGTGATGTTGGCCGGGCCGCCGACCCGGGCGAGGATCGCGGTCGCGGTGGAGGCGGGGTCGTTGCGCACGCCCCGAGCGTGCGGGTCAGCGGGGTGCGTGCGCCAGCGCGGCACGCAGATGGCCGCCGGACTCCTCCAGAAGGCGGGCGGCCGTCGGGCCGTCGACCCCGGCGAGCAGGACCAGGATCGCGTTCTTCACATCGCCGCCGGACTCGGTGAGGGCCCGCTCGACCTCCTCGTCGCCCGCGCCCGTGGCCAGCGCCACGATCCGGCGGGAGCGGGCCCGGAGCTTGTCGTTGGAGGCGCGGACGTCGACCATCAGGTTCCCGAACGTCTTGCCGAGCCGGATCATCGTGATGGTCGACAGCATGTTCAGGACCAGCTTCTGGGCCGTGCCCGCCTTCAGCCGGGTGGAGCCGGTGATCAGCTCGGGACCCACGACGACCTCGATGCCGTGCTCGGCGGCGGCCGCGAGCGCGCTGTGCTCGTTGCAGGCCAGACCGATGGTCAGGGCGCCCAGCGCGCGGGCGTGTTCGACGGCGCCGACGGCGTAGGGGGTGCGGCCGGAGGCCGAGACGCCGACCACGGTGTCGTCGGGGGTGAGCTTCAGGGCGTCGAGGTCCCGCCAGGCCAGCTCGCGGGAGTCCTCCGCGCCCTCGACGGAGGTGACCATCGCCTCGGCGCCGCCCGCGATCAGGCCGACGACCCGTTCGGGATCGGTGTTGAAGGTGGGCGGGCACTCGGAGGCGTCCAGCACGCCGAGCCGGCCGGCGGTGCCGGCACCGGCGTAGACGAGCCGGCCGCCGCGGGCCATCCGCTCGGCCACGGCGTCGACCGCGGCGGCGATCCGGGGGAGCTGGGCGGCCACGGCGCCGGGCACGCCCGCGTCCTCGCCGTTCATCAGCCGGGCGATGTCGAGAGTGGGCAGGCGGTCGATGCCGGCGAGTTCGGGCCGGAAGGCCTCGGTGGTCAGGGACGCCAGCTGGCTGCGCAGGTCGTGGGAGGTGTCAGGGGAGGTCATGGGGGGTGGTTCTCTCCGATTCAGGTGCCGTTCGCGTGGTTTCACTCACCTGGAGCTGGTGCGGTGCCGGTGCGCCAGCGCCTCGTACGACGCGGCCAGCGCGGGCGCCGCCGTCTCGTACGTCCGCTGGGCCACTCCCACGAACAGGCAGTCCACCACGAGCAGTTGGCTGGTCCGCGAGGACATCGCGGCCGGCCGCAGCTCGGTCTCCCGTGAGGTGGACGTGGTCAGTACGTGGTCGGCGTACTGGGTGACCGGTGAGTCCGGCCGGCCGGTGATGGCCACCGTCGTCGCGCCGTGCTCGAACGCGGCCCGTAGCGGCTCGATGACGTCCCCCGTCGAGCCGGAGTGGGTGATCGCGATCGCCACGTCACCCGAGCGGAGCTGCACGGCGTTGGTCACCGCCAGGTGCGGATCGCTGTGCGCGTGGGCTATGAGCCCTATGCGCAGCAGCTTCTGGGTGAGGTCCTGGGCGACGAGCCCGGACGCCCCTATGCCGTACACGTCGGTGCGCCGCGCACCGGCCAGCGCGGTGACCGCGGCGCCGAGCTGGGCGGTGTCGAGTCCGGCGGCGGTGTCGGCGAGGGTCTGCTGTTCCTCGCAGGCCAGCTTGGTGACGACGTCGGCGATGGGGTCGTCCACGGCGATGTCGGTGGTGATGGCGGGCGCTCGTCCGGACTGCTGCTGCGCGGCGAGCCCGGCGAGGGCGAGGCGCAGGTCCCGGTAGCCCGGGTAGCCGAGCAGCCGGGCGGTGCGCACCACGGTGGCCTCGCTGGTGCCGGTGAGTTCGGCGAGGCCGGTGACCGTCAGGGCGGCGCAGCCGGCCGGGTCGCTCGCGACGGCCTCGGCGACGCGTTGCATGGACCGGGTCATGGACGGGGCGAGGGTGCGCACCTTGGCGGCGAGCGAGCCGCCGGGACTGCCGAAAATTTCCTTCACGTCCTGGGTCACCAGTGAAAGATATTTTCGGTTCGGTGTCCGGGTCAAGAGTGCGCACAATGGGTTGCATGGAGCCCATCAGTCCCCTTGAACAGGCCTTGCACGCGGCGCGTGCCCTGGTCCTGGCCGATCTGGTCGCGGGTGAGGCAGCGGAGGCGGACGTGGTCTCGCTGGTCGAGGACGCCGTGGCCGGGCGGCGCTGGTGGGTGGAGCAGTGGCCGGACGGCGCGGCCTATGTGGCCGGGCTGGTCGCGCAGGACGTCCAGGACGCGCTGCTGGACCGCTACGGCCGCTGGCCGCTGTGCCCGGTGTGCGGCGCGGGCGACCCGCACGCGCTGGACGTGGAGCCCGAACTGGGGCCCCACCCGCACTGGGTGTGCCACAAGGCGGGCGTGAAGGTCGCGGCGGTGGGTGCGCTGGGGTCGGCCACGGGCGGGACGCCGTCCTCGTGAGGCGCCCGTGACGGTGTACATCGACCCGCCCGCCTGGCCCGGGCACGGGCGCATGTGGTCGCACCTGGTGAGCGACGTGTCGTACGACGAACTCCACCTGTTCGCGGCGGACCTGGGCGTGCCCCGGCGGGCCTTCGAGCGCGACCACTACGACGTTCCCTCGCACCGCTACGCCGACGCGGTGGCCGCCGGCGCGGTGGAGGTGAGCAGCCGCGAGGTGGTGCGGCTGCTGCGGGCCTCGGGACTGCGCCGGCGCAAGCGGTGGGCTCAGCCGCGCAGTTCGTAGGCGACGAGCTTCTCGTCCGCGGACACCTCCCGGAATCCGGCCCGGGTGACCACGGCACGGGAGGGCGCGTTGTCCAGGTCGATCTTCGCGACGAGCGTCTTCACGTCGTCGCGGTCCAGCGCCCAGCGGGCCAGCGCGCGCAGCGCCTCGGTGGCGTAGCCCCGGCCCCGGGCGGCCTCGACGAGGTCGTAGCCGATCTCCACGGAGCCGTCCTCGTCCGGCGCGCCGTGGAAGCCCATGGCGCCGACCGCGCGGCCGTCCTCCGTGCGGACCAGCACGAAGACGTTGAACTCGGGCCGGTGCACGCCCGCTTCGTACGCCTTCACCAGCAGCCCGGCGGCGTCCCGCGTGCCCTCGAAGGGGCCGTCCCCGACCCAGTCGAAGCCGCCGTCGCCGCCGAGGCGCAGATCGCGGGCGGCGGCCGGGCGCAGACCGGTGAGGGTGAGGCGTTCGGCGGGGATGACGAGGTTGTTGTGCCAGCGCCACCCGGTGACCGGGGCGCGTCCGGGCAGTTCGCCGCGGCCGGTCGCCCACAGCAGGGTCGGCCAGGGCGCGGGCCCGGGTTGCACGTGCGGGAACAGCCAGGTCAGGACGGCCTCGGCGAGCTCCGCCGGCGGCTCGTAGGAGAGCCCGAGGCCCGCGGTCATGTCGTGGGTGTGCAGCAGCACCTCGGCGACGCCCATCGCGGCGAAGCCCTCGCGGTCGGCGCTGCGGAACGGGTAGGGGTGGAAGGCGCGGACGCCGGGCGGCGCGGTGCGCACGGCGGCGGCGAGCAGGGCGCCGGTCGTCTCGATGACGTGCAGGACGCCGGTGTTGTCGGTGCCCTCGTCGAGGGTCAGCTCGAAGGGCACGTAGGCGTCCTGGGCGCGCCCGGCCAGATTGGCGGCGTAGGCGATGAGGTCGTCGGCGACATGGACCGCGGTGGCGCGGCAGTCCCACTCCAGCCCCCCGGCCGGGACCTCCGTCCAGTCCCGTTCCACCGCCGCCCGCAGCGCCCCCGTGCAGCTCGCCACGGCCTCGGTCACATGGTCCCCGTTTATCGGTCGCATGGGCGAACCCTAGGGGTGCGAACGCCCCGGGGCGACGGTATTTCCCGCCCGGGCGGCGAGACTTCGCGGGCACCGCACGGGGGCGGGGGAGGCCGGCGCGTCAGGCGGACAGCATCTCCAGTTCCGAGGAGAGGTTGTAGCGGGCGGTGGCCTCCCAGTGCTCGCGCCCGTGCGGGGTGTGGAACAGGCTCGGCAGGGCGAGGAGTTGACGCAGAACGGCCGAACGGCCCTCGCGGAAGGCGTCGTTCGGGACGAAGTGGTACTCCTCGCGGACCTTGGCGGTGTAGACGGCGTACGCCGACGGGGGCGCGGCCAGGATCGCGAGGTCCGCGTCGCACAGCACCTGCCCGTCGCGGTCGTCGCCGGCCGGGTCGTGCGTGACGGTCAGCCGGACCAGCCGGGCCACCTCGGCCGCCTTGCCCTCCGGCACGCCGGCCTCGGGCAGGGCACGCTCGGCGAGCCGTGCCGACCGCTCCTCGTTCTCCGACCGCTCGGGCAGGTAGACGGCGTCGTGGAACCAGGCGGCCAGCCGCACCACGTCCGGGTCGGCCGCGTACTCCGCCAGTTCGTCGACGCGGTCGAGGACCGCGGTGAGGTGGGCCGCGTCGTGGTAGTGCCGCTGCGGCTCCTGCCAGCGGGCGAGCAGGTTGTCGGCGTACGGGGCGGGGTCCGGGCCGCCGCCGGGGGCGCGGGCCGCCTCCAGGGCACGGGCGAAGCGGAGGCGGAGGGCGTCGAGGTCGGCCATGCGGCCATTCTCGCGCGTGCCGCGGACGGCCGGGCGGCGGCGCCCTTAGCGTGGGCCCATGACTGATCTCCACGAGGGACGGGACCCCGAACTCCCCGGACGGCTCCTGACGATCGAACGGGACGCCCTGATACCGCTGCTGCGCTCACGCCCCGACGCGGACTTCGCGCTGCCGACCGCCGCGTGCCCCGGCTGGTCCGTGCGGGACGTGCTGGCGCACTGCTCCGCCGCGCTGATCCGGGTGGTGGAGCGGCGGTTCGAGAAGGGCGTCTTCAGCCCCGAGTCCAATGACCGGGACATCGCCGAGCGCGCGGAGTGGACCAACGCGCGGGTGGTGGACGAGCTGGAGCGCGGGATGACCGAGGCGGGGCCGGTGATCGCGCGGTCCGGCGGGGTGCTGGACATGGTCGCGCTGGGGGAGTGGGTGCACGCCGGGGACGTGCGGGAGGTGTTCGAGGAGCCGGGCGCGTACGCGGGCGCGGGCCTGCCGCACGCGCTCGCGCTGCTGGCGTGGCTCACCCGGGAGCGGGGGCACCTGTCCCTGCACGCGGACCTGGACGACCTGGACGAGCCGCTGCGGCTGGGCGCGCCGTCCGAGCAGGGCCCGCCCGCGCGGTACATCGGCGACGCCGCCACCCTCGTACGCCTGTACTCGGGGCGCCCGCTGAACGGGCGCGCCTACGAGCTGGCGGGTGCGACGGAGGGGGAGCTGAACCTCTTCGGGTGAGTGCCGCCCCGGCCGGCCGCGGCACAGGCGTACTCTTGAATTGGACTAGACCTGTAGCTGGACCTGTAGCCGCGATGAATGGGGTGCCATGAGCAAGCGTGCAGTCCTGGAGGTGATCGCGCTCGACGCCGAGGACGCGGTCGCCGCCCAGGCGGGAGGCGCGGATCGGCTGGAGCTGGTCACCGAGATGGCGGCCGACGGACTCACCCCGGCCGCTGCCACGGTCGCCCGTGTCCGCGCCGCCGTCGACATCGACCTGCGCGTGATGATCCGCCTGGCGGACGGGTTCGCGGCCGGTGACGTGGCGCGTCTGGTCCGGGTGGCGGGCGAGCTGCGGGAGTCCGGCGCCGACCAGTTCGTCCTCGGGTTCCTCGACGGGGACGGCGAGGTGGACCTGGCCGCGGTGGAGCGGGTCGTCGGCGCCCTGGACGGCTGCAGCTGGACCTTCCACCGCGCCATCGACCGGGCCGCCGACCGCGACGCCCTGCGCAGGCGGCTCGCCGGCCTGCCCGGCCTCGACACCTACCTCACCGCCGGCTCGGCCGCCGGTGTGGACGAGGGCCTGGGAACCCTGGTGGCCGAGACCTGCCGGCGCGGCGAACCGGGCTACGACCAGACGATCCTGGTCGGCGGCGGCCTCCGCCTGGAGCACGTCCCGGCGCTGCGCACCGCCGGCATCGACGCCTTCCACATCGGCGGCGCGGCCCGGCCACAGGGGTGGCACGGGCCGGTGTCGGAGGCCGCCGTGAAGGAGTGGCGCAGGGTGCTGGACGAGCCGGCCGGCTAGTCGACGTCCACCGGGCCGTCGTCCGACTTCCTGTCCTTGCCCGAGCGCAGCTGGAGCAGACCGTTGCCCCGGTTCTCCTCGGGGTGGCGGTCGGCGCCGTCCTGGCCGCCCAGGTTCTGCCGGACCGAGTCGAGGATCGTCAGGCCCTGGGACACCAGGCCCGCGGCGATCTCGCCGAGACCGTCCGCGCCGTTCAGGACGTTGACGTTGGCGCCGGCCAGACCGCCCGCGGCCTCCTTCACGATCTGCGGGAGCTGGTCGATCAGCATCCGGTCGAGCGCGACCCGGTCGTAGGAGGCGGCCGCCTCCGCCTGGATCTTCATGCGCTGTGCCTCCGCGGCGGCGAGGATCCTGACCCGCTCGGCCTCGGCCTCCGCGGGCTTCACGACCTCCGACACCAGCTGCCTCTGCCGCAGCTCGGCCTGGCGCTTGGCCAGCTCCGTCTGGGCGGCCAGCACCTCCTGCTGGGCGTGCGCCTGCGCCAGCGGTCCGGCCTGCGCGGCGTGCGCCTGGGCGCGGTCCACCTCGGCGGAGTACTCCGCCTTGACGACGGCGGTCTGCCGGGCGTATTCGGCCTGCTTGCGGGCCGCCTCCTGTTCCGCCTCGACCGCGGCCTGCGTGGCCTGTGCCTGGGCGATCTGGGCCTGCCGCTGGATGGCCGCCTTGTGCGGGGCGGACATCGCGGCGATGTAACCGGTGTCGCCGTCGTCGATCGACTGGATCTGCAGCGAGTCGACGATCAGGCCGATCTTCGCCATCTCCACCTTCGAGGTGTCGAGGACCTCGGCGGCGAGCTTCTGCCGCTCGGTGACGATCTCCTCGACCGTCATCGAGCCGATGATCGCCCGCAGGTGGCCCGCGAAGATCCGGCCGGTGAGGACCGACATCTGGTCCTGGTCGGAGAGGAAGCGCTGGCCCGCGTTGATGATGCTCTCGTGGTCGTTGCCGACCTTGAAGGCGATGACCGCGCGGACGTGCAGGGCGATGCCCTGCTTGGTCACGCAGGTCTCGGTGACCTCCGACTCGCACATCGCGAGGGAGAGGAAGCGGGTCTTGCGGAAGAACGGGACGACGAACTTGCCGTGCCCCGTCACCACTCGGAACGGCGCGCCCCCCAGTCCCCGCCGACCGCCCGAGATCAACATCGCCTCGTCGGGCGCGGGTACGCGGTATCCGAACATTTTCTTGTACTCCTCAGCAGGCGCCGGCGGCGTCTCCGCCGAGCGCGTCCAATGGATCCACCCACTCGATGACGCCGATCTCCCGGCATCCCCGTGATTCGATCACGAGCACCGTCGCCCCGGGTGGCAGGGGATTCTCCGACCAGGCGAGGAAGGTCTCGGAGCCGCCCCTGACCCGCACCAGCACCTCGCCGGGACCGGCGGTCCCCCGGGTTCCGATGAGCACCTTCCCCGTGCAGCCGATCACGGCCTCGTCCTGCGGCATCACCGGCCGTCCTCCTCGCCCTGGCCTCAGGATTCAGACGATAGTCCCCGTGGGGCCGGGGACCAACGGGCGGGAGGCCCCGGAGTGGACGGCCGCGCCGCGCCCGGTGGACCGGTCAGGCGGAGCCCGGGGCCAGCCGGCCGGGCAGCGGCGCCGCGTGCGTCACGATCAGGCCCGACACCGCCCGGGTCAGGGCCACGTACAGCCGCCGCAGCCCGGTCCGCTCGTCCGGCTCGCCGTCCACCACCGCCTGCGGCTCGTCCAGGACCACGTAGTCGTACTCCAGGCCCTTGGCGAGCGAGGCCGGCACCAGGGTCAGCCGGGTATCGCGGGTCGTCTCCTCGCCGGGCGCGAGACATGCGATGCCCGCCGCCGTCAGCGCCTCGGCCAGCGCCGGGATCCGGGCGTCGGCGGCGATGAGGCCCGTCGAACCCTCGTTGCGCAGCAACTGCGCGCACGCGGCAACGACTTCGTCCGCCGAGACGGCTTCACGGACCTCGAAGAAGCCCGGGTTCTCCCGGACGGAGGCGACCGGCGTCAGGCCGGGGGCGATGTGCGGAAGGAGGCGGGAGGCGTAGGAGATGACGTCCGTGGGGACACGGAAGCCCGCGGTCAGCTCCTCGACGACCCCGTCCGTCTTGCCCAGGTGGGCCAGCGCCTCGTCCCAGCTCCGCGTCGCCCACGGCGTCGTGCCCTGCGCCAGGTCGCCGAGGACCGTCGCGCTGCCCGTGGTGCAGCGGCGCCCCACCGCCCGGTACTGCATCGGCGACAGGTCCTGCGCCTCGTCCAGGACCACGTGCCCGAGCGAGTGCGTGCGCTGGATCAGGTCGGCCGCCTCGTCGATCAGCACCGCGTCCGCGGCCGACCAGCGGGCCGACTTCACGCTGCGCACCGGCTTCGCCCACAGGATCGTCTTCTGCTCGTCCTCGTCGAGGACGCCCGCCGCGTGCTCGGCGAGGAAGTCCGCCTCGGTGAGCAGCCGCAGCACGAGCTTCGCCGGGTCGACGGCCGGCCAGGCCGCCTTCACGGCCGCCTTGACCGCGCTGTTGCGCGCCACCGCGTCCTGGACCCGGTCGTCCGGGGCCTCCCCGGCCCGCTCCATCTGCACCAGCACCGCGTGCGCGATCCGCTGCGGCAGGGCCTCGCGGGCGGCGCCGTACCGGATGTCCCGCTCCAGCAACTGCCTGACCAGATCCTCCAGTTCGTATGCCGCCACCCGCCAGCGCCGCGAGCCGCGGACGACGACGACCGGTTCCGTCGGCACGGTCACGTGGGAGTACAGGGCCCGGCGCAGCACCCGCGCCATCCGGGCGTCGCCCTTGACGACCGCGGCCGCCGCGTCGTCCACCGCGCGCACCTCCACGTGCGCGACCAGGTCGTCCACGGTGGCCTGCCGCACGCTCAGCTCGCCGAGCGCCGGGAGGACCTGCTCGATGTAGTGCAGGAAGGACCGGTTCGGTCCGATGACCAGCGTGCCGGTGCGGGCGAGCCGCTCCCGGTGCGCGTACAGCAGGTAGGCGACCCGGTGCAGGCCGACGGCGGTCTTCCCGGTGCCGGGCCCGCCCTGCACGCAGACGGTGCCGCCGAGCCCGCTGCGGACGATCTCGTCCTGCTCGGGCTGGATGGTGGCGACGATGTCCCGCATCGGGCCGACGCGCGGCCGCTCGATCTCCTGCTGGAGCAGCTTGCTGGCACCGGCCGCCTCGGCGGGGTCGGAGAGGTGCTCGTCCTCGTACGCGGTCAGGTCGCCGCCGGTGTAGCCGAAGCGGCGGCGCAGCCCGACGTCCATCGCGTCCCGCTTCGACGCCCGGTAGAACGGCTGCGAGACCGGCGCACGCCAGTCGATGACCATGGGGTCGCCGCTCGCGTCGTGCACATGCCGCCGCCCGATGTAGAACCGCTCGCCACCGGCCCCCTCCGCACGCTCCGCCCCCGGCTCGTGGAGGTAGTCGAGCCGGCCGAAGAACAGCGGGGTGTCGCTGAGGTCCGCGAGCGCCTTGATGCGGTCGTCGATCTGGCGGGCGAGCACTTCGGCGTTGACCCAGTTCGCGGTGACGTCCTTGATGTCCAGCGACTCCACGTCCTCGCGCATGGCGCGCAGGGCGGAGCGGGACGCGGCGAGGTGGGAGCGCTCGCGGGCCAGGGGATCGTCGAGGGGCGCGTCGTGCGGGTCGGTCAGGGGGTCGCGGGCGGGCATGGACAAGGGGGTGCCTCCGGTAGACCTGCTGGGTGGCTACGACGATGCCGCCCGGTTTCCGACCGGGCGACGGCACTCCGCTGAGGGGAGGCGGGCAAGAGCGGAGATTCTAGGCGAGAGGGCGCAGCGGGGGCCAATGAATTTCCCGGCGCCTCTTCCCGCCCTTTTTTCCGCGTCCTCTTCCCGGTCCCCGTCTCCGCCTCCGCCCCCACGCGTCCCCTAGGGGAAAGGGACTGGGCGGAGTAGGGGTCCGTGTCCATCCAGGGGCGCACACGGAGCCGTCCCGGATTGGCTCCGGGGACCGATGCGGGACAGGGGTGTGAAGTTCCACCATGGAGACATGAGCGCAGCAACCATCTCCTCCGTCCCCGTCCATCCCCCGACCGGAGCCACGGCCGTCGACGGCGCCCCCCGCCACCTCCTCGGCAGCGCCCTGCGCGCGATCAAGGTGTTCGCGGAGGCGGCGTTCGGCGTGGTCGTCCTCGGCGAGTACGGCGAGGAGACGGGCATACGCCGCAAGTGACGGCACCCCGCCCGCTCCTCGGCGGCACCCGCCGGCCTCACCCCTCGGAGAGGACCTCGTCCGCGTCCACGATCCGGTAGGCGTAGCCCTGTTCGGCCAGGAAGCGCTGCCGGTGGGCGGCGAAGTCCTGGTCGATGGTGTCGCGGGCCACGACCGAGTAGAAGTGGGCCTGGTGGCCGTCGGCCTTGGGCCGCAGGACGCGGCCGAGGCGCTGGGCCTCCTCCTGGCGGGAGCCGAAGGTGCCGGACACCTGGATGGCGACCGTGGCCTCGGGCAGGTCGATGGAGAAGTTGGCCACCTTCGACACCACCAGCACGCTGATCTCGCCCTCGCGGAAGGCGTCGAAGAGCTTCTCGCGCTGCGCGTTGGAGGTCTCGCCCTTGATCACCGGGGCGTCCAGGTGCTCGCCCAGCTCGTCGAGCTGGTCGATGTACTGGCCGATGACGAGGATCTGCTGGCCCGCGAAGCGGCGGACCAGGGCCTCGGTGACCTTCCGCTTGGTGGCCGTGGTGGCGCAGAAGCGGTACTTCTCCTCCGTCTCGGCCGTCGCGTACGCCAGCCGCTCGGAGTCCGTCAGGTTCACCCGGACCTCGACGCAGTCCGCGGGCGCGATGTAGCCCTGCGCCTCGATCTCCTTCCAGGGCGCGTCGAACCGCTTCGGCCCGATCAGCGAGAACACGTCCGACTCGCGGCCGTCCTCACGCACCAGCGTCGCGGTCAGGCCCAGCCGCCGCCGCGCCTGCAGATCGGCGGTGAACTTGAAGACGGGAGCCGGCAGCAGATGCACCTCGTCGTAGAGGATCAGGCCCCAGTCGCGGGAGTCGAAGAGCTCCAGGTGCGGGTAGACGCCCTTCCGCCTGGTCGTCAGCACCTGGTAGGTGGCGATGGTGACCGGGCGGATCTCCTTGCGCGTGCCGCTGTACTCGCCGATCTCGTCCTCGGTCAGCGACGTCCGCTTCACCAGCTCGTGCTTCCACTGCCGCGCGGAGACGGTGTTGGTGACGAGGATCAGGGTGGTCGACTTCGCCTCGGCCATGGAGGCGGCGCCGACCAGCGTCTTGCCCGCACCGCAGGGCAGGACCACGACACCGCTGCCGCCGTGCCAGAAGTTCTCCACGGCCTGCTTCTGGTACGGCCGCAGCGCCCAGCCGTCCTCGCGCAGCTCGATGGGGTGCGCCTCGCCGTCCACGTATCCGGCGAGGTCCTCGGCCGGCCAGCCGAGCTTCAGCAGCACCTGCTTGATCTGCCCGCGCTCGGAGGGGTGCACCACGACGGTGTCCGGGTCGATCCGGGCGCCGACCAGCGGGGCGATCCGCTTGGACTTCAGGACCTCCTCGAGCACGGGCCGGTCGGTCGTGCTGAGGACGAGTCCGTGCGCGGGGTGCTTGCTGAGGGAGAGGCGGCCGTAGCGGTCCATCGTCTCGGCGATGTCCACGAGCAGCGCGTGCGGCACCGGATAGCGGCTGTACTGCACCAGCGCGTCCACGACCTGCTCGGCGTCGTGCCCGGCGGCCCGCGCGTTCCACAGGCCGAGCGGGGTCACCCGGTAGGTGTGGATGTGCTCGGGCGCCCGCTCCAGCTCGGCGAACGGGGCGATGGCACGCCGGCAGTCGTCCGCCCGCTCGTGGTCGACCTCCAGGAGCAGGGTCTTGTCGGACTGGACGATCAGTGGACCATTCACGCGCGGCACACCCTTTCGGACAACGGCCTTTCGACAACGGCCAAACGTCCAGTCTGCCCTATCCGCCGACGATCAGGGCGGGAGCCGCCCGGGGGCCCGGGGGCTCCCGTCAGTCCCCGGCCAGCTCGGCGACCCCGGTGATGCGGTGCAGCGGGTAGGTCCGCACCTCGTCCGCGGTGTGGTCGTACGCGGTCACGAAGCCGCCCTCGACCCGGATCGGGGCGATGACCCGCTGGCTGGCGGCGCCCTCGGCGTTGACGTAGCCGATCCACAGCGAGTCGCCGGTGAGGACGGCGGCCTGCACGGTGGCCAGGGTCTCTGCGGAGGAGGTGCGGGGCAGCTCCCCGCCCGCCAGGGAGGTCCCGGCGGGCTTGCGGGGGGCGGTGGCGGCCAGGTCACCGGCCCGGATCGCGCGGATCGCGGCCGTGAGCAGCGTGGAGTCGGGCGGCGGCGGCCCGTCCGGGACCGGCTCGGGCGCGGTCCGGGGCGGGGTGCGGTGGGCGTGCGCGCGGGTGATCAGGACGTCGCCCTCGGCGGACTCGGCGGCGGGCGCGTAGCCCATCGCGCGCAGCCCCTCCAGCAGCGTCGCCGGGTCGCACTGGGCGGCCAGCACGGTCGGGGCCAGGCGGCGCAGCCGCAGGGCCGAGCCCCGCTTGTCGGCGAGGATCTCGTTCAGCAGGGTGTCGTCGTCGCAGCGCACGTACGCCGAGGCGGCGCCCACCCGCAGATGGCCGTGCCTGCGCGCCACGTCGTCGATCAGGTACGCGAGCGGCTGCGGGACCGGGGTGCGGGAGTGCTGGGCGAGGAAGGCGTGCAGGTCGGCCGCGGCACGGCCGGCGTCCAGGGCGCGGCGCACCGAGGCCGGGGTGAAGCGGTACACGGTCGCGCCGCCCTTGGACTCCACGTCCGCGAGCACGCCCAGCATGTCGGCGAGGGGGCGCTGCAGCGGGCCCGGGGCCACCGCCGTCAGGTCGGCCTGCAGCAGGACGTGGTCCAGGGGTTCGGGGAGCAGGGGGGCGAGGAGCCGGGCAGCGGCGGCGGCCGCCACCGCCTGCTCGGCCGGGCCGAGGGGCGCGGGCTCGGCGGGCGGGCGGTGGTGGACGGGGAGCTTCGCGCCCGGTCCGGCGGGCTCGTCCGGGTCGGCGGGTGCGGGCGCCGGCGCGCCGAGCAGCGCGCGCCCCTGGGCGGACAGGGCGCCCCGCCCGGTCACGCCGAGCAGCTCCGCCTCGGACAGGGTCCAGCGGGCGAGCCGGGTGCGCAGGTCGTCGCCGCCCTCCGCCTGCGGGCCGCGCAGGGGCCGTTCCCAGCGCAGCCGGGCCAGCACCGACTCATGGTCCGGGGCCGCGCCCGACGGGAGCCCGGCCAGCAGGGTCAGCACCCGGTGCCGTACCTCGGGCGCGGCCGAGCGGTCCAGCCCCGGGCCGAGCGCGGAGAGCGTGCGGTCCTTCGCGTCCCGGCCGCCGACCAGTCCCGAGGTGCGGGTGGCCGCCAGCCAGGCCTCGGCGAGCCGGGCCCAGCGCTCGGCGGGCGGCTGGTCGACCCACTCGTCGTAGGCGGGGGTGGCCGCGTACCGCTCGTCGGCCTCGCCGTCGGAGGCCAGCAGGCCCGCCGCGTACGCCAGCTCGGTCCAGAAGGCGGCGACCGGCTCGGACACGTCCAGGGCGACGGCGGTCCGCTTGAGGTCGCGGACGCTGAGGCCCCCGGCGCGCAGCACGGCCGGGCCGCCCTCGTCCCAGTCCTTCAGCAGCTCCTCGATGGTGGCGAGCGCGGTGTACGCCTGTCCGGCCGCCGTCGCGTCCACAACCTGTGGATGGTGGATCGCGGCCGGCTCCACGGCAGGCGGCAGCGGCTCGGGCTCCCGGTGGGCGCGGCCCTCGCGCAGATGCAGGGCGACCTCGCGGGGCAGCACGACCGTGCCCGGACCGATCGGCAGCAGCAGCCCCCGGTCGAGCAGCCAGCGCAGATGCGCGGCCGGCTCCGGGGTGACCTGCCCGTACGGCGGCCCCCACACCAGCCGGGACAGCACCTCCCGGGAGGCCTCCGGGGCCTCGGCGAGCAGCCGGGCCATCTTCTTCCGGGCGGTGAACAGCCCGGTCAGCGCGGCGGCGGCCGACACCGGGTCATGGGTCGAGGACAGCCCGGCCGTGGCGACGATGTCCTGGATCCGCCCCGGGGACATGCCCGAGGTGGCCTCCTGCACGGTGGGCCCGAGCCCCGTCGGGGAGGGGTGCTGCGCGGAGGGCGCGAGCAGTTCGCGGGCGGTGCGGACCAGGCGCAGCCGCTCGTCGTCGCCCCACACCAGCGCCTGCTCGCGCAGGGTGCCGAGGGCGCGGGGGAGCGCGGCGGCCACCGCCTCCTCGCCGGCGTCCCCGGCCATCAGACCGAGCAGTGTGGCGTACGACGCCGGGTCCGCGGCCACGGCCAGCGCCTCCGCGGTCTGCAGCGCGAACCGGTCCAGCCGCTCCAGGGCGCGCAGCACGGAGGCACGGGTGCCGGCCCGGGTGGCCAGCTGGGTCAGGTCGGTCGGGACGGGCGTGATGAGGTCCGGGCGGCTGCGCAGCAGCACGGCCAGGGAGGCGTCGTCCCTGGCGCGGAGCGCTTCCGCGAGGGACCGAGGGGCTGGGTTGGCCTCTTGGCTCATCCGGCCAACGGTAGCGGGTTACCTCCGCCGGTTCAGCCGTGGCGGGTGCGGCCCGGCTCTGCGCTACCGTCCTCACGGGGTTTCAGTCGGCGTCACCCCGGAGGGGTTCCGTGGGGATCGAGAGCGACCAGGTCGTCTACGAGTATCTGAGCCGCGTCGGAGACATCGCTCACCAGCGGCAGCTGCCGTCGGCCGCGCGGATGCGGCTGGTGTCGGAGCTGCGCAACGAGATCGACCGCAGCCGGGCCGGGGCGACGGTGGACAGTCCCGCGGCCGTCCGCCGCATCCTGGAGCGCCTCGGCACCCCGGACGAGGTGGTCGAGGCGGCGGGCGGCACCGCGGGCGGCGCGGCCACCGCGGGTCCCGGGCGAGCGCGGGCCGCCGTGCCCGTGCAGCCCGCCCCCCGGGGGCCCGGGCCGGAGCCGGCCGACGAGGAGCGGCCCAAGGGGCTGCGGCGTGTCGTGCCGCGCCCGCGCTCCGCCGAGAAGCGCCCTGAGCCGCCCGCACCGGGCGCCGCCCCGTCCCCGCCGCACCTCGCCGCCGCGCACGAGCTCGGGGACGCCGACGCGGGGCCCGACTGGTGGCGGGTGGCCGGCGGCCCCCTCCCCGGCACCTTCCACGACGCCGATCCGGTGCCCGGGTTCGTCGGCGGGGTGGAGATCCCCGACCTGCTCAAACGGCCGCCGCACGAGACGGAGAAGAAGACCGAGGACCCGCCGGCCGAGACGGCGGGCGCCGGGACCGAGGCCGCGCCCCCGCGTCGCCGGCGCCTGTTCTCCCGCCGGAGCCCCGCTCCGGAGGTCGCGCCCGTCGAGGTCCCGGTGCCCACCCGGCGCCTCCTCCCCGGGCCCGCCACCGGCTGGTCCAACCCCCTGCTGCTGCTCGCCGCCGCCGCGCTGGTCGCCGGGGCCGTGCTCGGCAACTGGTTCGCGCTGCTCGGCGGCTGGCTGATCGCCTACGGCTCCCGGCGCCTGACTCCGGCGGAGAGCAAGTGGGCCGTCCTGGTCCTGCCCGGCACCGCGGCCGCGGCGGGCCTGGTGTGGCTCTGGGGCCGGGAGAACGGCCGCTGGGGCACCCCGATCGCGCACGGCCACATGAGCGACGCCCTCGCCCAGACCTGGCCCTGGGTGGTCCGCGGCGCCGCCGTGGCCTCGGCCCTGTACCTGGTGTGGCGCTCACAGCGCAGGGGCTGAACCACCGGCCGCCGGGCCGTCGTACCCACCCGGCAGAATGACCCCCATGGCCTCCCTCACCGTCGGTTTCGACCTCGACATGACCCTCATAGACTCCAGGCCGGGCATCCGCGCCTGCTACGTCGCGCTGTCGGAGCGGACGGGGACCCACATCGACGCCGACCTGGCGGTGACCCGGCTCGGGCCGCCGCTCGCGGAGGAGCTGGGCAACTGGTTCCCCGCCGAGCTGGTGCCCGAGATGACCGCCCTGTACCGGGAGCTGTACCCGGCCCTGGCCGTCGCCGCCTCCCCCGCCATGCGGGGCGCCCGGGAGGCGATCGAGGCGGTGCGGGCGGCCGGCGGGCGGACGATGGTGGTCACGGCGAAGTACGAGCCGAGCGCCAGGCTGCACCTCGCCCACCTGGGCATCGAGCCGGACGTGCTGGTGGGCGACCTGTGGGCCGAGCAGAAGGCCGTGGCGCTGCGCGAGCACGGCGCGGGCGTGTACGTCGGCGACCACACCGGGGACGTGCGCGGGGCCCGCACGGCGGGCGCGCTGTCGGTCGCCGTGGCGACCGGCCCCTGCCCCGCCGGCGAGCTGCGCGCGGCCGGGGCGGACGTGGTCCTGGACGACCTGTCCGCCTTCCCGGCGTGGCTCGCGGGCTACCGCGAGGCCGAGGCGCTGCGCGCCTGACGCCGCCCGGCGGCGATCGAACGCAGCACACCCGCGCCGGCGACGAGGAAGCCGACACCCATGAGCATGCTCAGTCCGTACATGTAGGTCGGAAACGGCTTGGCGCCGAGGAACAGCGGAACCATCGTGACCAGGGTGGCCAGGGCTCCGATGAAGAACACGACGGCACCGGCACGGATCAGTCCGTCACCGGGCCCGGCGGAATTCGTTTGGGTTTTGTCACGCACCGGACCAGGGTAGTTCCCTGCCCGAGAGAACGACCGGGGGACGTCTTGTCACCCGGTCGAAGACCATTAGCCTTGGTAGCGGCGGGTCGTGGTCGACCCGCTCTAGTGCTATCAAGAGCCGTTTCCCCAGCAGTTTTCCCGACGAGTACGAGGACGAGGACAGACGTGCCTACCGGCAAGGTCAAGTGGTTCAACAGCGAGAAAGGCTTCGGCTTTCTCTCCCGCGACGACGGCGGTGACGTCTTCGTCCATTCCTCGGTTCTCCCCGCCGGAGTCGATGCGCTCAAGCCGGGACAGCGTGTGGAGTTCGGCGTCGTCGCCGGTCAGCGCGGTGACCAGGCGCTGTCGGTGGTCGTGCTCGACCCGACCCCGTCGGTCGCCGCGGCCCAGCGCAAGAAGCCGGACGAGCTGGCCTCGATCGTGCAGGACCTGACGACCCTCCTCGAGAACATCACGCCGATGCTCGAGAAGGGCCGCTACCCGGAGAAGACCTCGGGCAAGAAGATCGCCGGCCTGCTGCGCGCGGTCGCCGACCAGCTGGACGTCTGAACGGCCGTCAGGGAAACGCGAGCGCGTCCGGGCCGAGGGGTGGCACCAGCCCCTCGGCCGCGGCGCGGGTGAGCAGGCCGCGGACCGCGGCGTAGCCGTCCTCGCCGAGGCCGGCCGTGAACTCGTTCACGTAGAGCCCGATGTGCTGGTCGGCGACGGCCGGGTCCATCTCCTGCGCGTGCGCCATGACGTACGGCCGGGAGGCCTCCGGGTCGTCCCAGGCGGCCCGCACGGAGGCGCGGACGGACTCGGCGAGCCGCGTCAGCGCCGGTCCGCCCAGCGAGCGCTTGGCGACGATCGCGCCCAGCGGGATCGGCAGCCCGGTGGTGCGCTCCCAGTGCTCGCCCATGTCGGCGAGCTTGTGCAGCCCGTAGTTCCGGTACGTGAAGCGGGCCTCGTGGATCACCAGCCCCGCGTCCACCTTGCCGTCCCGCACGGCCGGCATGATCTCGTGGAACGGCATGACCACGATCTCCCCGACCCCGCCGGACAGGGTGTCCGCCGCCCAGAGGCGGAACAGCAGGTAGGCGGTCGACCGCTCGCTCGGCACCGCCACCGTGCGGCCCGCGAGGTCGGCGCCCGCCTCCCGCGTGAGCACGAGCGGCCCGCAGCCCCGGCCGAGCGCGCCGCCGCAGGGCAGCAGCGCGTACTCGTCGAGGACGTACGGCAGGACCGCGTACGACACCTTGAGCACGTCGAACTCACCGCGCTCGGCCATGCCGTTGGTGATGTCGATGTCGGCGAAGGTCACGTCCAGCGCGGGCGCGTCCGGGACGCGGCCGTGGGCGAGGGCGTCGAAGACGAACGTGTCGTTGGGGCAGGGCGAGTAGGCGATCCGCAGCGGTCGGCTCTCAGGGCTCAGTGGGCTCATGTGGGTTCCAACTCTCCAATGCGGGCGCGAGCTTCCCGAAGGCCACGGTGAGGGCGGCGAGGGCGTCGCCGATGCGCCAGGCGGCGCGGTCGCGCGGGCCGACCGGGTTGGAGACGGCGCGGATCTCCAGGACGGGCACCCGCTGGGCGCCGGCCGCCTCCGCGACCCCGAAGCCCTCCATGCCCTCGGCGAGCGCCCGGGGGTGCCGGGCGCGCAGTTCGGCGGCGCGGGCCGCGGTGCCGGTGACGGTCGAGACGGTGAGGACGGTGCCGGTACGGGCCCCGACGGCCTCGGACACGACCCGTACGAGTGATTCCGGCGGGCGACGGGTGACGGTCCCGAACCCGAGTTCGGTGACCGGGAGGAAGCCGTCGGCGGTCTCGGCGCCCAGATCCGCCACGGTGATCGCGTCGGCGACGACGAGCGAGCCGACGGGCGCCCCGGGGGCGAAGCCGCCGCCGATCCCGGCCGAGACGACCAGGCCGTAGGGGGCCCCGGCGAGCGCGGCCGCGGTGAGGGCGGCGGCGGTGGAGGCGGCGGCGAGGGCCGGGCCGACCCCGGCGGCGAGCAGGTCGACACCCGAGGCCGTGCGCAGCAGGGGCGCGCCCGGCAGCGGCACCTCGCCGGTCGGGCCCGGGAACGCCCGCGCCACCGCGTCCCGTTCGGCGGGTACCGCGGTGGCGACGAGAACGCGGGCGGACGTCGTGATCAGGCCTTCTTGAGCTTGAACGACCACACGCCCTTGGCCGGGCTGCTGCCCATCTGGATCAGGACCGTGTTGGTGTCGCCCTCGGTGCCGTACTGCGAGTTGAAGAACGCGCTGCTCGGGATCGTCCGGTACGTCTCCTTGCTGGTGTCGGTGAACTGGCGGCCGTTCACCAGGAGGATCCAGCCGGCGTCCGCGATCTTCGGGTCGACGCCGATGCGGACCGTCTGGTCCTGGCCCACCGTGATCGTCTTCGCCTCGTTGGCCTTCTTGGCGCACGAGACCAGCGACTTGGCGTCCAGCGCGTTGCCGTCGTTGTAGCAGACCGCCTCGGAGTTGACCGAGTCCCGGCCGATGGTGATCGTCGCGACGGGCGTGGGCTTCTCGCAGGCGGACAGAACGAGCAGTCCGGCGGAAACGGCGCCGGCGGCGGCGACGGCGCGGCGGCGTCGCACAGCGGATTGCAGCGTGGTCATGGCCGAAGGCTATCGGGCGTCCCGAGCCGTCCGCCCACGTGGGGTACGGCGTGCCCGGTTCGTTACGCCACCTGCGCCTTCGGCCGGGAGCCTATGTCCGGTTCGTTACGCCACGCGTGCCCGGGGCCGGCCGCCGTGGCGGGCCGAGGCGACCAGTCCGCGCAGGGTGGTCAGCCAGCCGACGGCCACGAACGCGGCGCCCACCAGGAGGCCGACCGTGCCGTTGAGCGGCATCACGATGCCGACCGCCCCGCCGAACACCCACGCCATCTGCAGCAACGTCTCCGAGCGGGCGAACGCCGAGGTGCGCACCGACTCCGGCACGTCCCGCTGGATCAGCGCGTCCAGCGCCAGCTTGGCCAGCGCCTGCGCGAACCCGGCGACCGCCGCGAGACAGGCCACGAGGAAGGCCCCGAAGAACACCGCGGCCACGATCGCCGTGCCCAGCACCACCGCGACGACGGTCACGATGATGATCTCCGGGGCGCGTGATCTCAGCCATGCCCCCACCGCCGTGCCCAGCGCGTTGCCCGCACCGGCCGCGACCCCGACTATCCCCAGGGAGACCGCCGCGCTCTCGCCGGTCAGCGGGTGCTCGCGCAGCAGGAAGGCGAGGAAGAAGATCAGGAAGCCGGTCAGGCAGCGCAGCGCCGCGTTGGCGCCGAGCGCGTGCGTCACGGCCGGCCCCACCGTGCGCAGGCCCGGCCGCCTGGCCTGCTTGCGTTCCCGTCCGTGCAAGTGCCGGTCGTCGGCCGCGAGCAGTGCCACGTCCTCGCCCCTGGCCGAGTCCACCGTGGGCGGCAGCGAGAACGACAGCGCCGTACCCGCCACGAAGATCACGAAGGCGCCGTAGAGCGGCCAGGGGTCGCCGATCCGGTGCAGGCCCGCCGCCACGGGCGCGGCGACGCCGGTGGCCAGCAGCCCGGCCAGGGTCACCCGGGAGTTGGCCTTCACGAGCGAGAACCGGGGCGGCAGCAGCCGCGGCACGACCGCGCTGCGCACCACCCCGTACGCCTTGGACGCCACCAGCACGCCCAGCGCGGCCGGATACAGCTCCAGGCTCCCGCTCGCCACCGCGCCCGAGATCACCAGCGCGAGCAGCGCCCGGGCCAGCATGGCCCCCGCCATCGCGGCGCGCCGCCCGTGCGGCAGCCGGTCCAGGAGGGGGCCGATGACGGGGGCGAGAACGGTGAAGGGCGCCATGGTGATCGCGAGGTACAGCGCGACCCGCCCCCGCGCCTCGTCGGTGGGCACGGAGAAGAACACCGTGGACGCCAGCGCCACGGTGACCATCACGTCCCCCGCGCCGTTCACGGCGTGCAACTCGATCAGCTTGCCCAGCCCCGACTCGCCCGCGCCGTGCGCGTGCGTGGCCCTGCGGATGCCGCGCGCGGTACCGGTCACCGGAAAGTGCAGGGCACGCCCGACAGACCGGACGGCACCGCCGACCCGGCTCGCGCCGCCACCCCGAACCCCACGTTTGTCCGCGGTCGCCACGTGGTTCATAGTGCCCCGAGAAGGCCCCGGATAGTGCGGATCCGGCACGTATGGCGGCGAACCGTGCGATGATCCGGTGCCTTCCCGGCCGGTGGCGACGGGTGGGCGGGTCGGAAAGAATGCCGCGGAGGGGTAACGAATCCCGTTCGGTGTAGCGTGCGTATCTCAGCCATAACGCAGAATGGATGGCAGAGGTGCGCCCGAGCGCGCGGAAGCAGACGTCGATGCGGTCCCCAGGTCCGCTCCGTCGGCCAACCCGCCGGAGGCAGCCGCACTCGACGAGACGGCGTAGGAGAGAAGCGATACCTGTGAGCGCAGCGACCACGCGAAGCCGCACCCCCGACCGTCTGTGCGCCGAGGCGATCGACCTCGCCCGGGCCGCCGCAGAGGAGGCGGCCGCACCCGGCGTGGTCGGCGAGCACACCGGCCTCGTGTCGGAGGGCGACCGCGTCGTCACGCACTTCTTCGAGTGCAAGGAACTGGGCTACCGGGGCTGGCGCTGGGCGGTGACGGTGGCCCGGGCCTCCCGCGCCAAGGTCGTCACGCTGGACGAGGTGGTCCTGCTGCCCGGCCCGGACGCCCTGCTCGCCCCCGAGTGGGTGCCGTGGAGCGAGCGTCTGCGCCCCGGTGACCTCGGGCCCGGCGATCTGCTCCCCACCGACCAGGACGACCTGCGCCTGGAGCCGGGCTACACCGGGGAGGACCAGCCGGCACCCACCTCGGCGGTGTCCGAGGAGATGGCGGAACTCGCGGAGGCCGAGGACGCCGACGTCACCCCGGGCACCCCCGCCGCCCAGCCCACGACCCCCTCCCGCGGCTCGATCGCCTCGGTGGCGGAGGAACTGGGCATGCGCCGGGCCCGGGTGCTGTCCCGCTACGGCCTGCACAGCGCGGCGGACCGCTGGGAGGAGTCGTTCGGCCCGAAGACGGCCATGGCCCAGGCAGCCCCGGCCACCTGTGTGAGCTGCGGCTTCCTGAACCCCATCGGCGGCTCCCTCGGCCAGGCCTTCGGCGTGTGCGCGAACGAGTTCTCCCCGGCCGACGGCCGGATCGTCTCCCTCTCCTACGGCTGCGGCGGCCACTCGGAGGCGGCGGTCATGCCGAAGCCCCCGCAGCCGGCCCCGCCGGTCATCGACGAGACCCGGGTCGAGCCCTTCCCGCTCCGCCCGGCCCGCGACTCCGGCTCGGTCCCGGAGGCCGACGACGAGGCGAGCGCCGAACTCGGCCACTCGTAACTCCGGACGTCCTCACCGGCGGCCCCCCGGTCCACACCCGCGGGCCGGGGCCGCCGCCCCGCACGAAGAGCAGCAGCCCCCCTCCCGTGTCCGGGCTCGGCCGGCCGTCCCCGCGGCCTCGGCCGACCGGCTCGGGTGGGTCGTGCCCGCGCCTTTGGTCAACCGGGGCGGGTGGGGTGCACCCGGGTGTGGTCGGCGGGGCGACCCGGCCGGGTCCGTGCGGTGCCACCGGCGGGCCCCGGTGGGCCGGGCTCCGTGGTCGCTCCGTCGTCGGTCCGCTCCCCTTGCGCGCTGTACCGTCGTCCTCACGTCGTAGAGGAGAGTCAACGTGAGCAAGTTCGTGCGGCCGGCGGCCGAAGGGGCCGATCCGTTCGGAACGGCCCGTCTGCGCCGTGGTGTCCTCGACGCCTGGGCCACCAGCCCCGCCCGGTTCCGCGAGGACGCCAACGCCGAGGAGGACCTGGTCCTGGGCGGCTACCGGGACCGGCTGGTGGTCGAGCTGGCGCAGAACGCCGCCGACGCCGCCGCCCGCGCCAAGGCCCCCGGCCGGCTGCGCCTCACCCTCCGCGACGGCGTGCTGGTCGCGGCCAACACCGGTGCGCCCCTGGACGCGGCCGGCGTCGAGTCGCTCTCCACCCTGCGGGCCTCCGCCAAGCGGGACCCCGACGCCACCCACGGTGCCGTCGGCCGGTTCGGCGTCGGCTTCGCCGCCGTCCTCGCGGTGACGGACGAGCCCGCCGTCGTGGGCCGGCACGGCGGAGTGCGCTGGTCCCTCGCCGAGGCCCGCGAGCTGGCCGCCGGGACCGCCCGGCACAGCCCCGGCCTCGGTGACGAGATCCGCCGCCGGGACGGCCATGTGCCGCTGCTCCGGCTGCCGTTCGCCGCCGAGGGCTCCGCCCCGGACCCGTACGACACCGCGGTCATCCTGCCCCTGCGCGACGCCGCCGCCGCCGATCTCGCCGAGCGGCTGCTGAACGCCGTCGACGACGCGCTGCTCCTCGCCCTGCCGGGCCTGGAGGAGGTCGTCGTGGAGGTCGGCGGCGACACCCCCCGCACCCTGCGCCGCCGTACCGAGGGCGCCGTCACCGTCGTGGAGGACTCACGGGACGGCACCACCCGCTGGCGCACCGGATCCGCCCACGGACCGCTCACCCCGGACCTGCTCGCGGACCGGCCGGTGGAGGAACGGCTGCGCCCGCACTGGTCGGTGACCTGGGCCGTGCCGGAGGACGAGGCGGGACGCCCGGTGCGGCCCCGTACGACCCCCGTCGTGCACGCCCCCACCCCCAGCGACGAACCCCTCGGGGTCCCCGCGCTGCTCATCGCCTCCTTCCCGCTCGACACCACCCGGCGGCACGCCGCCCCCGGGCCGCTCACCGACTTCCTGGTGCAGCGCGCGGCCGACGGGTACACCGAACTGCTCGCCGGCTGGCGGCCCGTGACGGACGGGATCATCGACCTCGTGCCCGGCCCGCTGGGCAAGGGCGAGCTGGACGGCGCGCTGCGGCAGGCGATCCTGGAGCGGTTGCCGCGCACCGCCTTCCTGCCGCCCGCCGTCGCGGGCGAGGGCGGCGAGGACGAACTGCCCGAGGCCATCCGGCCCCGGGACGCGGAGGTCGTGGAGGGCGCCGGCGCCGACACCGTACGGGTGCTCGCCGAGGTGCTGCCCACCCTGCTGCCCGCCGGTCTGGAAAGGCGTGTCGAGCTGCGCACCCTCGGGGTCGCCCGGCTGCCGCTCGCCGACGCCGTCGACCGGCTCGCCGGCCTGGAGAAGGACCCCGACTGGTGGTGGCGGCTCTACGACAGCCTCGCCGGGACCGACCCCGACCGGCTGTCCGGACTGCCGGTGCCGCTCGCGGACGGCCGGACCACCATCGGCCCCCGCCAGGTGCTGCTGCCCACCCCGGACGGCGCCCGCGTCGACCCGGACGTGCTCGGCCGGCTCGGGCTGAAGGTCGCCCACGAGGACGCGGCGCACCCGCTCCTGGAGAAGCTGGGCGCGCTGCCCGCGAGCCCGCGCGCGGTGCTCACCACCCCGCAGGTCCGTGCGGCCGTGGCCGCCTCCCTGGACGAGGACGGCGGGATCGGCTGGGAGGAGGAGGCCCCGGACGCCGAGGAACTGGCCGACACCGTCCTCGCGCTCGTCCGGGACGCCGCGCTGGAACCCGGCGACGAGCCCTGGCTGGGCGCCCTCGCGCTGCCCGACGAGGACGGCGAGCTCGCCCCCGCCGGTGAACTGGTCTTCCCCGGCAGCCCCTTCGCCCGTGTGATCCGCGAGGGCGAACTGGCCGCCGTGGACCAGGACCTGGCCGAGAAGTGGGGAGAGCAGCCGCTGACCGCGTGCGGGGTGCTCGCCGGCTTCGCGCTGGTGCGCGCCACCGACGTCGTCCTCGACCCCGACGAACTGGAGCCCCGCGAGGGCGACTTCGCCGAACCGGACGACGCCGGGCTGCTGGACGCCGTCGACGTGTGGTGCGAGGACATCCTCGACCGCTTCCCCGACAGCCCCGTGCCGCCGGTCGCCACCGAACTCGTCGCCGTCCGCGACCTCGACCTGGTCGACGACGACCACTGGCCCGAGGCGCTCTCCCTGCTCGCCAGGCCCCCGCTGCGGGACGCCCTCACCCAGCCCGTGCGCATCCTGCTGCCCGACGGGACGCACGAGGTGGTCCGCCCGTACACGGCGTGGTGGCTGCGCGGGCACCCCGTGCTGGACGGCCGTCGCCCGGCGGGCCTGCTCGCGGCCGGCGGGGATCCGGTGCTGCGCGGTCTGTACGACGAGGCCGACGCCACCGGGTTCGAGGACGAGCAGGTGCTGCGGGCGCTGGGCGTGCGGACCTCCGTCGCCGCGCTGCTGGACGAGCCCGGCGGCGCCGCCGAACTCCTCGACCGGCTCGCCGATCCGGAGCGACGGGTCTCCCCGGCCCAACTGCACGCCCTGTACGGCGCCCTGGCGGAGCTGGACCCCGACCAGGTGACCCTGCCGGACGAGCTGCGGGCCGTGGCCGACGGGCGGGTGGAGGTGGTGGACGCCGCCGATGCCGTGGTGGTGGACTCGCCCGATCTGCTGCCGTTCACCTCCGGGGTGCCGCTGCTGCCCGTACGGCCCGCCCGGGCCGCCGAGCTGGCCGAGCTGTTCCAGGTGCGGCGGCTCAGCGAGTCCGTCACCGGCGAGGTGCACTCCGAGGGCACCGAGCACGACGTACCGGACCCGGTGCGGGTGCTGCTCGGACCGCGCACGCCCGCGACGTACGTCGAGCACGACGAACTGGTCGTGGACGGCGTCGAGATCGACTGGCGGCTGACCGACGACGGGCTGCTGCACGCCGCCACCCTGGAGGGCGTCGCCGCGGGGCTGGCGTGGGCGGCGGGACAGTGGCCGCGCCGCTTCGAGGTGGCGGCCCTGCTGGAGGACCCGTCCCGGACGCAGGAGCTGGCCCGGGACCGCTGGTTCGACTGAGGGTGACCTGGTCACGTACGGGTGTTCCACTCGTGAAGTTCATGGGAACACCCGTACAACCACCAGCCCCTGTCACCGGTCTGATCACGCGAGTCGACTGACTCCACGATCGATTGGACCCCGGGTCCACATTTCTCCGACAGGGGAACTCATGAAGCTTCGCGCCACCGTGGCCGCCGTCTCCGGCGCCCTGGCCCTTTCCGCCTTCGTCGTGCCGGCCGCGCACGCCGACGGCTCCGCGTCGCCGTCCAAGGCCGACGTCCTGAAGATCCTCAAGGCCGCTCACCCCGCCTCCTTTGGCCGGACCGCGTTCGCCGCCACGGGCGGGGACGACGCGCCGTACCCGATGGACGTCGCCTTCTCCAACGTCAAGCTCGCCGGCGCGGTCAAGGTCGGCACGACCAACCACGTGGCCACCACGGTCACCTACACGCTGACCCACGGCGCGGACGTCGACATCACCGCCGCGGACTTCCTCACGGGGCCCTACATCTACAAGGGCTCGTTCGCCACGCCGGACAACCTGCTCATGGGCGACTACCCCGCCACCTGCAAGGCCACCTCGTCGACCACCGCCAGCTGCAAGGGCGACATCGACGTCTACCCGGCCGAGGGCGACCTCCTGAACTCCGACGCCGGCACCTGGCACGGTGCGGCCCTCGCCATCGCGTACAACGGCCAGGACCCGACCAGCAAGGACTTCGACATCACCAAGGTCGGCCTCGCCGACCAGGGCGGCTTCGGCACCACCAACGTCCAGCGCTACTCCAAGCTGACGGTCAACGCCTCGCCGGAGCCGGTGCGGAAGGGCGCCACCGTCACCGTGACGGGCAAGCTCTCGCGCGCCAACTGGGAGGACAACAAGTACCACGGCTACACCGGCCAGGCGGTCAGGCTCCAGTTCCGCAAGAAGGGCTCCAGCACCTACACCACGCTGAAGACCATCACGTCGGACTCGACGGGCAACCTGAAGACGACGACCAAGGCCACGGTCGACGGCTACTTCCGCTACTCCTTCGCGGGCACCACGACCACCCCGGCGGTCAGCGCCGCGGGTGACTACGTCGACGTGAAGTAGTGGCACCGTTCCGGTCCCGGACGCGTACGCGCCCGGGGCCGGAACGTTTCCTCTCACTTGCGCCAAGGGGAAGCAATCCAGCCACAAAATCTGGCCGGAACATGTTCTCGCCGTACAACCAGCCCCGGGTGTCACGGATCTGATCGCGTGAGTCGACCGACTCCACGATCACTTCTCCCTCCAGGGGAACGCATGCGCATACGTGCCACCGTGGCCGCCGTCACCGGCGCCCTGGCCCTCACCGCCCTCGCAGTCCCGGCCGCGCAGGCCGCCGCCGACTCGGGCACGCCGTACACGCTGAACGTCAGCTTCTCGAAGGTCTCGATCGCCGGTGCGATCAAGGTCGGCACCACCAACGAGGTCAGCACCAAGTACACGTACACGCTGACGCACGGCGCCGACGTGGACATCACCGCGAAGGACTTCTACACCGACGCCTTCCTCTACAAGGGCTCCTACAGCGACTCGTCCCCCGAGCTGCTCGGCGACAACCCGGCGAGCTGCACCGCCACCTCCGCGACGACGGCCACCTGCACGGGCACGGTCGACATCTACCCGGCCGACGGCGACCTGAAGAACGCGATGTCCGGCGGCTGGAACGTGGCCGCCGAGGCCGTCGCCTTCAACGGCCAGAACCAGACCAGCCCCGACCTGAGCAAGGTGGGCTACAAGGACCAGTCCGGCCTCGGCACGAGCCTGGTGCAGCGCTACTCCAAGCTCACGGCCGACGCGGGCCCCGAGCCGATCGCCAAGGGCAAGACCCTGACGGTGACGGGCAAGCTGTCCCGGGCCAACTGGGAGGACCACCAGTACCACGGCTACACGGGCCAGCCGGTCGAGCTGCAGTTCCGCAAGGCGGGCAGCACCACGTACACCACCGTCAAGACGGTGGACACCGACTCGTCCGGCAACCTGAGGACCACGGTCACCGCCACCTCCGACGGCTACTGGCGCTTCAGCTTCGCGGGCACCTCGACCACCCCGGCCGTCAGCGCCACGGGCGACTACGTGGACGTGCGGTAGCCGTCCCCCGGTCGGTCATCCCCTAGTCGGGGAAGCTAGTCGGGGAAGCGGCGGTCGACCCACTTCCACAGGAACTCCAGGGCGGCCGCCGCCACCACCGCCACGCCGACGGCGGTCCACGGCATGGCGACGCCCACGAGCTTCAGCGCGAAGAAGCCCTGCAGGGTGGGTACGGCCAGCACGAGCAGGAACGCGACGCCCATCGCGGCCACCAGCGTCACCCGCCACCAGGTGTACGGGCGGGCGATGATCGCCAGGACCCACATGGAGACCAGGAACAGCGTCAGGGTGGCCGCGCTGGTCTCCGCGGCCAGCTCGCCGGGACCCGCGTAGTACCCGCGGGCCAGCAGATAGGTCACGAAGGTCGCCGCCCCGGCCACCACACCGCCCGGCACCGAGTAGCGCATGACCCTGCGGACGAAGTGCGGTTTCGCCCGCTCCTTGTTGGGGGCCAGGGCCAGGAAGAACGCCGGGACGCCGATGGTGAGGGTGGACAGCAGGGTCAGGTGCCGGGGCAGGAACGGGTACTCGACCTGCCAGCACACCACCAGCACCGCCAGCAGCACCGAGTAGACGGTCTTCACCAGGAACAGGGTCGCCACGCGCGTGATGTTGCCGATCACCCGGCGGCCCTCGCCGACCACGGACGGCAGGCTCGCGAAGCTGTTGTCCAGCAGCACGATCTGCGCCACCGCCCGCGTCGCCTCCGAGCCCGAGCCCATCGCCACCCCGATGTCGGCGTCCTTCAGGGCGAGCACGTCGTTCACCCCGTCACCGGTCATCGCCACGGTGTGCCCGTGCGACTGCAGCGCGCCCACCATGTCCCGCTTCTGCTGCGGGCTGACCCGGCCGAAGACCGTGCCCGCGTCCAGCGCGTCCGCCATGCCGGCCGGCTCGGCGGGCAGGTGCCGCGCGTCCACCGCCGTGCCTTCGAGGCCCAGCTTGGCGGCGACCGCGCCGACCGACACCGCGTTGTCACCGGAGATGACCTTGGCCCGTACGTTCTGCTCCGCGAAGTAGCGCAGGGTGTCGCCCGCGTCCGGCCGCAGCCGCTGCTCCAGGACGACCAGGGCGGTGGGGCGGGCGCCCTTGGCGGAGGCGGGGTCGTCCAGGTCGCGGCTCGCCCGGGCCAGCAGCAGGACCCGGAGTCCCTGCTCGTTGAGGCGCTCGGTTTCGGCCAGGACCGGATCGTCGGGGCCGAGCAGCACGTCGGGGGCGCCCAGCAGCCAGCTGCTGGTCTCGCCGTCGCCCTCGCTGAACGCGGCCCCGCTGTACTTGCGCGCCGAGGAGAACGGGAGCGACTCGACGCAGCGCCACTCCTCGTTGTCGGGGTAGGCGTCGATGATCGCCTGGAGGGAGGCGTTGGGCCGGGGGTCGGACTCGCCGAGCGCGCCCAGCACCTTGCGCACGTATGTCTCGTCGGCGCCGTCCAGCGGCCTGAGGGCGGTGACGTCCATACCGCCCTCGGTGAGCGTGCCGGTCTTGTCCAGGCAGACGGTGTCGACGCGGGCGAGGCCCTCGATGGCCGGGAGCTCCTGCACGAGGCACTGCTTGCGGCCCAGCCGGATGACCCCTATCGCGAAGGCGACGGAGGTGAGGAGCACCAGCCCCTCCGGGACCATCGGGACGATGCCGCCGACCGTGCGCGCCACGGCGTCCTTGAAGTCGTTGTTCTTGACCACGAGCTGGGTGACGACCAGGCCGATCGCGGCCGGGACCATCATCCAGGTGACGTACTTGAGGATCGTGGAGATGCCGCTGCGCAGCTCCGAGTGGACCAGCGTGAAGCGGGAGGCGTCCTCGGCGAGCTTGGCCGCGTAGGCGTCCCGGCCGACCCTGGCCGCCTTGAAGGCGCCCGCGCCGGCGACGACGAAGCTGCCGGACATGACCGGATCGCCGGGGCGTTTGACCACGGGGTCCGCCTCACCGGTGAGCAGCGACTCGTCGATCTCCAGCCCGTCGGCCTCGGCGCACACCCCGTCCACGACGACCTTGTCGCCGGGGCCGATCTCCATGAGGTCGTCCAGCACGATCTCGTTCGTGGGCACCTCGGTGGCGACGCCGTCCCGCCGCACCGTCGGCCGGACCTCCCCGATCACCGCCAGCGAGTCGAGGGTCTGCTTCGCCCGCCACTCCTGGACGATGCCGATGCCGGTGTTGGCGAGGATCACGAAGCCGAAGAGGCTGTCCTGGATCGGCGCGACGAACAGCATGATCAGCCAGAGCACGCCGATGATGGCGTTGAACCGGGTGAACACGTTGCCCCGGACGATCTCGCCCAGCGACCGGCTGCTGCGCACGGGTACGTCGTTGACCTGCCCACGCGCGATGCGGTCCGCGACCTCGGCACGGGTCAGCCCGGTCGCGGGGAGGGCAGGCAGGGCCACCGGATGCACAGGATCGAGTTCGGCACCCGCGTCGATGTGCGTCATGTATTCGACGGTACGTGGGGTTCGTCCACCCGCCCACCCGACTTCCGCCGGGGCCCGGCCCGCCCGCGGGGCCGTTCAGCTCTGTCCGGCCGACGCCGTTCTCGGCTCGGCCGCCGCCCGCTTGATAGCCGCGTCCCGCCTGCGCACGTACCAGATGCCGATCAGCCCGAGACCGCCCCCGGCCAGGCAGGTCCACAGCCACCACAGGTGGCCGTGGTCGTCGAACCAGCCGTAGAAGGGCAGCTGGACGAGGAAGAGCACGAACCACACGATCGTGCCGCCGGTGACGGTGGCGACCACGGGTCCCTCCAGGGGCTCGGGCGCCTCGTGCTCGGGGATCCACTTGGTCATGGAGGACAGCTTACGAGGCGATCAGGTCTACGCGCGGAGATAGCGATCTAGAACTCATACGTTCATACTGAAGCCGTTTGTCTTTGACCACTTCTGCTCGTATGAAACTCCAACGGGGCTCGGGGGACCCCCGTCGGTGATGAGGTCCTCCATGCCCACCTCGGCACCCGCCAAGGCGCCCACCCCCGAGAAGCCGGGCGGCTCGCCCGCCGGCGGCGCACTCGACCGCTACTTCAGGATCTCCGAGCGCGGCAGCTCCGTGCCCCGGGAGATCCGCGGTGGTCTCGCCACCTTCTTTGCGATGGCGTACATCATCGTGCTGAATCCGATCATTCTCGGCAGCGCGAAGGACATGTACGGGCACCACCTGAACAACGGCCAGTTGGTGACGGCGACCGCGCTGACGGCCGCCTTCACCACGCTCCTGATGGGCGTCATCGGCAACGTGCCGATCGCCCTCGCCGCCGGCCTCGGCGTGAACTCCGTCGTCGCCCTCCAGCTGGCGCCCCGCATGTCCTGGCCGGACGCCATGGGCATGGTCGTGCTGGCCGGCTTCGTGGTCATGCTGCTGGTGGCCACCGGTCTGCGTGAGCGTGTGATGAACGCGGTGCCGTTCGGTCTGCGCAAGGCGATCTCGATCGGTATCGGCCTGTTCATCATGCTGATCGGCCTGGTCGACGCGGGTTTCGTCACCCGTATGCCGGACGCCGCCCAGACCACCGTCCCGCTCCAGCTGGGCACGGGCGGTCACCTGGTCGGCTGGCCGGTGCTGATCTTCATCCTGGGCACGCTGCTGACCTTCGCGCTGCTCGTCCGCAAGGTGCCGGGCGCGATCCTGATCTCGATCGTCGGCATGACCGTCCTCGCGATGATCATCAACTCGGTCGCCAAGGTCACGACCTGGGGCCTGACCGTCCCGAAGTGGCCGGGCAACCCGGTCGCCACCCCCGACTTCGGCCTGGTCGGCAAGGTCAGCCTCTTCGGCGGCTTCTCCAAGGTCGGCGTGCTGACCGGCATCCTCTTCGTCTTCACGGTCCTGCTGTCGTGCTTCTTCGACGCGATGGGCACGATCATGGGCATCAGCGACGAGGCCAAGCTGACCGACGCGCAGGGCTACATGCCGGGCATCAACAAGGTCCTCTTCGTCGACGGCCTCGCGGTCGCGGCGGGCGGCGCCAGCTCCTCCTCGGCCACGACCGCGTTCGTGGAGTCCACCGCGGGTGTCGGTGAGGGCGCCCGTACGGGCCTCGCGAACGTCGTCACCGGCGCGCTGTTCGCGGTGGCGCTGTTCCTCACCCCGGTCGCGACGATGGTGCCGTCCCAGGCGGCCACCCCGGCGCTGGTCGTGGTCGGCTTCCTGATCCTCTCGAACTCCGTCAAGGAGATCGACTGGGCCGACTACACCATCGCGATCCCGGCCTTCGTGACGATGCTGATGATGCCGTTCACGTACTCGATCACCAACGGCATCGGCATGGGCTTCATCACCTTCACGATCATGCGCCTGGTCGCCGGCCGGGGCCGGGAGATCCCGGTGCCGATGTACGTCGTCTCGGCGGTCTTCGTCTTCTACTACCTGATGCCGGCCCTCGGCCTCACCTGAGCCCTCAGGTGACCCCGTAGAACCTCTCCGTCTCGTCGACCGCGGCCTGGAACCGTTCGTCGAAGTCGTCCCGAATGAGCGTGCGGACCACATAGTCCTGCACGCTCATTCCCCTTCTGGCCGCATGGTGCCGGAGCCTTTCGAGCAGCTCCCCGTCCATCCGCAGGCTGAGCACAGTGGTCCCCATGCCTACGAGGGTCGCCACATCCGGCCGTGCCGTGCGTCACTTTCCGGAATCGACTCACTCGTTCGGGTGATCGTCGGGCGCAGTGGCGGGTATCACGGGTAAAAAGGCGTGTCGTGGTGGTCTTTAGCGAGAGTAATGAGTTAAGCTAAAGAACATGCCGGACCTCACCCATGGCGACGACGCTGCCGCCGTGAACTCCCTCCGCTCCGCAGTGATGCGGTTGTCCCGTCGGCTGAAGCACCAGCGGGTCGACGAGTCGCTGAGCCCCACCGAGATGTCGGTGCTCGGCACCCTCGCCCGCTGCGGCTCCGCCACGCCGGGCGAACTGGCCCGCAAGGAGCACGTCCAGCCGCCGTCGATGACCCGCATCGTCGCGCTGCTCGAAGCCAAGGGCCTGGTCCGGCTGGAGCCGCATCCCGAGGACCGGCGCCAGAAGGTCGTCACCCAGACCGAGCAGGCCGAAGTGATGCTCGAGGAGAGCCGCCGCAAGCGCAACGCGTTCCTGGCGGGCCTCGTCGAGGGCCTCGACGAGGACGAGTGGGCCAAACTGCGCGCCGCCGCCCCCGTGCTGGAGAAGCTTGCACACCTGTAAGACCGCTATCGAGGAGGCGACCCTTTGAGTACGGGATCCGGAGCAGCTTCCGCCCCCGCACCGACCACCCCCACCACCCCCGTTTCCACCCGGTCCTCGATGTTCAGCTCGCTGAGGGTCAGGAACTACCGGCTCTTCTTCCTCGGCCAGGTCGTCTCGAACACCGGCACGTGGATGCAGCGCATAGCCCAGGACTGGCTCGTACTGAGCCTCACCGGCTCGTCCGCGGCCGTCGGTATCACCACGGCCCTGCAGTTCCTGCCGATGCTCCTGTTCGGCCTCTACGGCGGTGTGCTCGTCGACCGTCTGCCCAAGCGCCCGACGCTGCTGGTCACCCAGACGTCGATGGCCGCCACGGGTCTCGCGCTCGCCTTCCTGACCCTCTCCGGACACGTCCAGGTCTGGCACGTCTACGTCGCCGCCTTCGCCGTCGGACTGGCCACGGTGGTCGACAACCCGGCCCGGCAGTCCTTCGTCTCGGAGATGGTCGGACCCGAGCAGCTGCAGAACGCGGTCAGCCTGAACTCCGCGAACTTCCAGTCCGCCCGTCTGGTCGGCCCCGCCGTGGCCGGCATCATGATCACCGGGGTGGGCACCGGCTGGGCGTTCCTCGCCAACGGGCTGTCCTTCGCGGCGCCCGTCGCCGGTCTGCTCCTGATGCGCGCCCGCGAGCTGCACGTGGTCGAGCGCGCGCCGCGCGGCAAGGGGCAGCTGCGCGAGGGCCTGCGGTACGTGGCGGGGCGGCCGGAGCTGATCTGGCCGATCGTGCTCGTCGGCTTCATCGGCACCTTCGGGTTCAACTTCCCGGTGTGGCTGTCGGCCTTCGCGGGCGGCGTCTTCCACGCCGGTGCCGGGGCCTACAGCCTCTTCAACACCCTGATGGCCGTCGGCTCCCTGTGCGGGGCGCTGCTGGCCGCCCGGCGCGGCACGGCCCGGCAGCGCGTCCTGATCGCCGCCGCGCTGGCCTTCGGCACGCTGGAGGTGGTGGCCGCCCTGGTTCCGCAGTACTGGCTGTTCGCGCTGCTCATGGTCCCGATCGGGATCTGCGGCCTGACGGTGAACGTCACCGCGAACACCAGCGTGCAGATGGCCACCGACCCGGCCATGCGCGGCCGGGTGATGGCCCTGTTCATGATGGTGTTCACCGGCGGCACGCCGCTGGGCGCGCCGGTCATCGGCTGGATCACCGACACCTACGGCGCCCGGATCGGCTTCGCGCTCGGCGGCCTCGTCTCCGCCGCGGCGGCCGGCGCGATCGGCCTGGTCCTGGTCCGCATCGGCGGCCTGAGGCTGTCCCTGGGCTGGCACCACGGCCACCCGCAGGTCCGCTTCGTGACCCGGGAGCGCGAGGAGCTGGCGACGGCGGCGTGAGCGCCGCCGGCCGGAGGGTCCCTAGCGGACCCTCCGGGCCAGCACCTGCCCCGGCCACCGGTCCTCGCCGACGGTGAAGGCCTCCGCGCGGGTGAAGCCGTTGCGCTCGTAGTACTCGACCAGCTTGCCGTCCGAGCCCGCGTAGCAGTCCACGCGCAGCAGGGAGATCCCGGCCCGCCGGGTCTCCTCGGCCGCGTGCGCGAGCAGCGCGGCACCGGCACCCAGGCCCCGGAAGCGGCTGTCGGCGGCCAGGAGATGGATGTACCGCTCGGGCTCCCCGGCGGGCTCCAGATAGGGTCCGGGCCCCTCGGCGAGGGTGAGGGTGGCCGCGGGCGTGCCGTCCACCTCGGCGAAGAACGGTATGCCCTCGGTGGCGTACCGGCGCACCAGCTCCACGCCCCGTGCGTTCGCCGACCACGGCTCGGTGCCCCACTGCCCGGTGCGGCCCTGTGAGACCAGCCACTCCACGGCGCTGTCGAGCATGGCGAGGATCAGCGGTGCGTCCTGGGGGCCGCCTCGGCGGATGGTGATCGTCATGCGCTCATCATGGCGGCACCCGTCTGGGAAGGTGAAGGCATGAGACTCTTCGCCGCCGTGCTGCCGCCGGACGCGGTCGCCGGTGAACTCGCCGCCGAACTGGCCCTGTTGAGGCAGCTGCCGGGTGCCGACGGCCTGCGCTGGACCGGCCGCCCCGGCTGGCACTTCACCCTGGCCTTCTACGGCGAGGTCGCCGACGACCTCGTACCCGGCCTGTCGGACCGCCTGGCCCGCGCGGCCCACCGGTCGGCCCCCTTCGAGCTGGCCCTGAGCGGCGGCGGGCAGTTCGGCCGCGGCAAGGCGCTGTGGACCGGGGCGTCGGGCGACGTGGAGGCCCTGCGGCTGCTGGCCGACCGGGCGGAGTCGGCGGCCAGGAAGGCCGGCGTGCCGATGGGCGAGCACCGCCGCTACAAGGCCCATCTGACGGTGGCCCGCAGCCGGGACACGCTCGACGTGCGGCCGTACGTCGCCGGCCTCGGGGAGTTCACCAGCAGCACCTGGACGGTGAGCGAGCTGGCGCTGGTGCGCAGCAACCTGCCGAGGTCCGGGGTGCCGGGGGAGCAGCCCCGCTACGAGGCGGTGGGCCGCTGGCCGTTTGGCGGCGTTGGTTAGGCTCGTTGGTGTGGACCCGAAAACCCGGAACCGGATCATGGCCGGTGTGCTTGTGCTGATGTTCGTCGTGGTGGCCCTGGGAGCGGCCGTCAAGTAGCGGTCGCCCCGGCCGCCCCAGGGGCGGGGAAGCGCGCGCCGCCGGGCGGCCGTGGGCCGTCCCGCGGCCGGCCGCGCGGTTCCCCGCGCTCCTGGCGGCTGCCCTCGGAGGGCTACCAGGCGAAGGCCTCCGGCGACGGCCCGGGGCCGGGGAAGATCTCGTCCAGGCCGGTCAGCACGTCCTCGCCCAGCTCCAGCTCGACCGCCCTGATCGCCGACCCGAGCTGCTCGGCGGTGCGCGGGCCGACGATCGGTCCGGTCACGCCGGGCCGGGTCAGCAGCCAGGCGAGGGCCGCCTCGCCGGGCTCCAGACCGTGCTTGTCGAGCAGGTCCTCGTAGGCCTGGATCTGCGCGCGGGCGGCGGGGTCGGCCAGGGTGTCGGCGGCCCGGCCGGAGGCGCGGCGCCCGCCCTGGACCTCCTTCCTGATCACTCCGCCGAGCAGGCCGCCGTGCAGCGGCGACCAGGGGATGACCCCGAGGCCGTACTCCCGGGCGGCCGGGACGACCTCCATCTCCGCGCGGCGCTCGGCGAGGTTGTACAGGCACTGCTCGCTGACGAGCCCGATGGTGCCGCCGCGGCGGGCGGCGGTCTCGTTGGCCTGGGCGATCTTGTACCCGGGGAAGTTGGAGGAGCCGACGTACAGGATCTTGCCCTGCTGGACGAGTACGTCGACGGCCTGCCAGATCTCCTCGAAGGGAGTGTTCCGGTCGATGTGGTGGAACTGGTAGACGTCGATGTGGTCCGTCCGGAGCCGCTTCAGGCTGGCGTCCACCGCCCGCCGGATGTTGACGGCGGAGAGCTTGTCGTGGTTCGGCCAGGCGTCGCCGTCGGCGGCCATGTTGCCGTAGACCTTGGTGGCGAGGACGACCTTGTCGCGCCGGTCCGCGCCCTTGGCGAACCAGTTGCCGATGATGCTCTCGGTGCGGCCCTTGTTCTCGCCCCAGCCGTACACGTTGGCGGTGTCGAAGAAGTTGATGCCCGCGTCCAGCGCCGCGTCCATGATCGCGTGGCTGTCCGCCTCGTCGGTCTGCGGTCCGAAGTTCATGGTGCCGAGGACGAGCCGGCTTACCTTGAGTCCCGTGCGTCCGAGCTGCGTGTACCTCATGGTCCCCCAGCCAACGTCTTGGAGTGCGCTCCAGGCAAGGTCCTAGTCGCGGGGGAAGTCGTCGCTTCGGAGGGTGAGGCGCAAGGGGGTGGTGGTCATGTCGACGTCGGTTCCGTAGTCCACCCGCAGTTCGCATGTGCAGTCGCCCTTTTTGGGCTCGGTGTACACGTGGCATCGGCCCTGGTAGGGCCCGGGGAAGTCGATGCGGACGTCCGAGAGAACGAGGGCGGCCCGGCCGAGGCGGTCCTCGAGCGCCCAGAGGATGTGGCGGATGGTCTGCCAGTGGATGTCTCGCTGCGGCGTCATGCAGACGCTGCCCCCGACGATCTCGAGCTTGTATCCCTCGGGGACGGGCATGCGCTCGAGTCGCTCGAACCACTGGTCCAGGAACTCGGCGTTCTCGTCGGCCATCTTGATCTCGATCCTGTCCTCCAGGACGGTCATCGTGGCGCTGCTCCCCGGCTGCTCCGTCGACGAGTGCAGCCGCGCGGTACAACGATACGCACCGTGACCGGGGTGCGCCGGAAACCGGTCAGGCCGGTCCGGCCGCGTACGCGTGTCCGACTCCCCACGCCTCCCACATCGCCCCCGCGAAGGCCTCCGCGATCCGGTGCTCGCCGCTCGCGTTGGGATGCGTGCCGTCGTAGGTGTCGGCGTGGATGTCGTACGCCTTCGGCGGCGAGGCCAGCAGGATCGGCGAGCGGGGCTCGTCCAGGTCGGCGGCCGCCTTGGCGAGCAGGACGTTGAACCGGTCGACCTGCTCGGCGAAGGAAGGGTCCGCCGCGGCCCGGATGTTCGGGATCACCGGAAGCAGCACCATCCGGATCCGCGGGTGCGCCTCCCGGGCGGCCGCCACGAACGCCCGTACGTTGTCCGCCGTCTGCTCGGCGTTGGTGTAGAAGCCCAGGTCGATCAGGCCGAGGGAGACGAGCAGGACGTCAGCCCGGCTCTCCCGTACCGCGCCGCCGATCAGCGGGGCCATGTGCAGCCAGCCCTCGCCCCAGCCCGCCAGGTGGCCACGGGGGAAGCCCGGCTCGGCGTAGGCGGTCGACGTCGGCGCCTCGGCCCCCTGGTCGTACAGCTCCTCGCGCGGGCCGACGAAGGTGAACGGGGCGCCGTACGTGGCGCACAGGTGCCGCCACAGCCGGTAGCGCCACGTGTGCTCGCCCGCGCTCCCGATCGTCATGGAGTCGCCCACGGGCATGAACCTAAGCATCCGCTCATAATGGACGATCACGACCCCGGGTGGGGTGTGAGGCCCACCACGTGGCGTGCGCCCCGGTGGTCTCCCCGCTGAACGCCCGTGCGGGGTGGCAGTCTTGGGGACATGCGCCGATCGTTCGCCGTCCTGGCCTCCGTGCTGCTCGCCGGGGCCTGCGTGCTGCCCGCCTCCGCCGCCGACGGCGACGACGGAGGCGGCGACCAGGGGTTCACCATCAAGGACCCCCGGATCACCGAGTCCAGCGGGCTCGCCGCCTCCCACCTCCACCCCGGCGTCTACTGGACGCACAACGACAGCGGCGACGGGCCGTACATCTACGCCGTGGACGGCCGCACCGGGAAGACCGTCGCCACCGTGACCCTGCGGGGCGTCGGCTCCCCGCGCGACGTCGAGGCCATCTCCATCGGACCGCACGACGAGATCTACGTCGGCGACATCGGCGACAACTACGGCGGCAGGTGGCCGTACGTGTGGATCTACCGGCTGCCCGAGCCCAAGGTGCTCAGGAACCAGACGATCACGGCCCGGCAGTACGTGGTGAAGTACGCGAACGGGCCGCGCGACGCGGAGTCGCTGCTGGTCCATCCGAAGACCGGGCGCGTCTACATCATCGACAAGAAGGAGGACGGCGGGCACCTCTACGAGGGCCCGGCGACCCTCTCCACCTCCGGTACGAACGTCTTCCGGCCGATCGCCACCGTCGACCTGTGGGCCACCGACGCGGCCTTCTCGCCCGACGGCCGACAGCTCGCCGTGCGCGGCTACTTCGGGGGGATCTACTACGACTTCAACGGCGGCCGGATCCGGCGGAAGGGACGCCTCGACGTGCCCCTGCAGGGGCAGGGGGAGGGCGTCACGTACTCCCTCGACGGGACCAGGCTGCTGTACAGCAGCGAGGGCGCGGACAGCGCCGTGGAGGTGCGCGACACGCCCGGACAGGCCGGCAAGTCGCCCTCGCCCGGCGGGAGTTCCGACGGCATCCGGAGCAGCGGCGGTATGGGGCTCAAGGTGGGCGCGGCCGTCGTCGCCGTCGGGGCGGCCGCCCTGTTCGGGCTGAGCCGGCTGCGGCGCAAGGGCTGAACAGCCGGCGGACGCCCCCCCGTCGTCGTGCCCGGCGCTCAGCCGCGCACCGGCCTGAGGCCGTGCGTCCGGCGGGGTTTGGGGGCGTCGAGCAGGCTGACCCCGTTGTAGACGCGGCCCCGGAGGAAGAGCACGGGGGCGGCGACGAACGTGACGAAGACCGAGACGACGCTGACGGGGAACAGCACCGGCAGCGACTGGCCCTCGGGCAGCGTGCGGCCGCCCACGTGGACGGTGTAACCGAGGGCCACGCAGAAGACGACCACGCACAGGGCGGCCAGGGCCAGCAGGACGGTGCCGGTGGTCCGGGTCCGGGCCTCGGTGCGGACCTCGGCCAGCAGGGAGGCGTCGCACACGGGGCAGGTCAGTTCCACCGTCTGCTTGCCGGTGCCCGGCCGGCGCACCCGGAAGACGCTGTCCCGCCAGGTCATCCGGCGGGTCCGGACGAGGAAGCCGGTCGTCCGGTCGCTGAGGACGTGGCGCACCGCCACCTCGACCGTGCCGGGTATCGGTCTGTTCATACCCCGTTGTTCCCCTTCGTTCGCATGGCCCGTACCGAGCGCATGGGGCTCACAGTCTCGGGTGGGCCACGAAGGGGACTCAACGGCTTGCGGAAGGCTTTGCCTCGGCCATGCCTTCCGCGCGAACCGACGGCGTCCGTACCGGAGTTGCTAGAGCTTCTCGATCACGTGGTCGATGCACTTGGTCAGCGCCTCGACGTCCGCCGGGTCGATCGCCGGGAACATCGCGACGCGCAGCTGGTTGCGGCCGAGCTTGCGGTACGGCTCGGTGTCCACGATGCCGTTGGCGCGCAGCACCTTGGCGACGGCGGCGGCGTCGACGTCGTCGGAGAAGTCGATCGTGCCGATGACCTGGGAGCGCTTGGCCGGGTCGGTGACGAAGGGGCTGGCGAACTTCACGTCCTCCGCCCAGTTGTACAGCGTTCGCGAGGAGGCGGCCGTACGGCCCACCGCCCAGTCCAGGCCGCCCTGGCCGTTGAGCCACTCCAGCTGCTGGTTCAGCAGGAACAGGGTGGACAGGGCAGGGGTGTTGTACGTCTGGTTCTTGCGCGAGTTGTCGATCGCGGTCGGCAGCGAGAAGAACTCGGGGACGTGCCGGCCGCTCGCGTGGATCCGCTCGGCGCGCTCGATCGCGGCCGGTGAGAAGACCGCGAGCCACAGGCCGCCGTCGGAGGCGAAGGACTTCTGCGGGGCGAAGTAGTAGACGTCGGTCTCGGCGACGTCGACCGGGAGGCCGCCCGCGCCGGAGGTGGCGTCCACGAGGACGAGCGCGCCCTCGTCGGCACCGGCCACGCGCCGGATCGGCATGGCGACACCGGTGGAGGTCTCGTTGTGGGTGAAGGCGTAGACGTCGACGCCCGCCTCGGCCCGCGGCTCGGGGTGGGTGCCGGGGTCGGCGGCGACGACCGTGGGCTCGGCCAGCCAGGGGGCGAGCTTGGCGGCCTTGGCGAACTTCGAGGAGAACTCGCCGAAGCTGAGGTGCTGGGACTTGTTCTCGATCAGTCCGTGGGTGGCGATGTCCCAGAAGGCGGTGGAGCCGCCGTTACCGAGGATCACCTCGTAGCCCTCGGGCAGGGAGAACAGCTCGGAGATCCCCTCGCGGACCTTGCCCACCAGGTTCTTGACGGGAGCCTGGCGGTGGGAGGTGCCGAGCAGGGAGCTTCCGGTGGCGGCGAGGGCGTCCAGCGCCTCGGTCCGCACCTTGGAGGGGCCCGCGCCGAAACGTCCGTCGGCGGGCTTGATGTCAGCGGGAATCTGGATGTCGGCCACGGGTCCGAGGCTAGCCGCTGGGCGAAACGGGACGGAACCGTGTCCGTCGGATGAGACGAGATCGCAAAGAGATGATGTTGTCGGGTCGTACGACGATCATGGCCGACTTGTGGACAACCCACGGTGACTGTCGGTGAGCGGATGCATCCTGGACGCATGACGGATCACTCGGGTCTCGAAGCGGAACTGCGCGGGTCCGTCCGGGGGGAGGTCGGCTTCGGCGCCACCGCCCGGGCGCTCGTGACCATGGACGCGTCCAACTACCGCCGCGTCCCCCTGGGAGTCGTGGCCCCGCGGGACGCCGACGACGTGGCGGCGGCGCTGGAGGTGTGCCGGGCGCGCGGGGTGCCGGTGGTGGCGCGTGGCGGGGGCACGTCGATCGCCGGGCAGGCGACCGGCACCGGCGTGGTGCTGGACTTCACCCGGCACATGAACGGCCTGCTGGAGCTGGACCCGGACACCCGCACGGCCGTCGTGCAGCCGGGGCTCGTCCTGGACCGGCTCCAGGAGGCCGCCGCGCCGCACGGCCTGCGGTTCGGACCGGACCCCTCGACCCACGGCCGGTGCACGCTCGGCGGGATGATCGGCAACAACTCCTGCGGCTCCCACTCGGTGGCCTGGGGCACCACCGCGGACAGCGTGCGGGAACTGTCCGTCCTGACCGCGCGCGGTGAGAGGCTGCGGCTCGGCCGGGACTGGGCGGGTGCGCCCGAGGGGCTGCGGGAGCTGGCCGGGAGCGACCTGGCCCGGCTGCGCACCGGCTTCCCGGACCTGCCCCGCCGCATCTCGGGATACGCGCTGGACGCCCTGCTGCCCGAGAGGGGCGCGGACGTCGCCCGCTCCTTCTGCGGCTCCGAGGGCACCCTCGGCATCCTCACCGAGGCGGTCGTACGGCTGGTGGAGGCGCCCCGCGCCCGCGCCCTGGCGGTGCTGGGGTACGGCGACGAGGGCGCCGCCGCCAAGGCCGCCGCCGGACTCCTCCCGTACGGCCCGCTGACCGTCGAGGGCATGGCGGCCGACCTGGTGCCGCCCGGGGCCGGGCTGCCCAGGGGCGCCGCCTGGCTGTTCGTGGAGACGGGCGGGGAGACCACGGCCGAGGCACGCGCGCGGGCGGAGGAGATCGCCCGCGCGGCCGACGTGGCCGGCTCGCTCGTGGTGACCGACCCCGCCGCCCAGCGGACCCTGTGGCGCATCCGCGAGGACGCGAGCGGTACGGCGACCCGGATGCCCGACGGCAGCGAGGCCTGGCCCGGCTGGGAGGACTGCGCGGTGCCCCCCGCCCGGCTCGGCGCCTACCTGCGGGACTTCCGTGCCCTGCTCGCCGCGCACGGGCTGCGCGGCACGCCGTACGGCCACTTCGGCGACGGCTGCATCCACGTCCGCATCGACTTCGACCTGCTCACGGCGTCCGGCGTCGGCCGCTTCCGGCGCTTCTCCCAGGAGCTGGCCGACCTGGTCGTGGCGCACGGCGGCTCGCTGTCCGGGGAGCACGGCGACGGCCAGGCCCGCGCCGAACTGCTGCCACGCATGTACGGGGAGGAGACCGTCCGGCTCTTCGAGCGCGCCAAGGCCGTCTGGGACCCCGACGACCTGCTCAACCCCGGGATGCTGGTCCGCCCCGCCCCGCTCGACGCGAACCTCCGCTTCGCGGTGCTGCCCCGCCGGCCCGTCGACGTGGCCTTCGGCTACCCCGCCGACGGCGGCGACTTCCGCGCGGCCGTCCGCCGCTGCGTCGGCGTCGCCAAGTGCCGTACGGCCACGGCGGACGGCCCCGCCGTGATGTGCCCCTCCTTCCGCGCGACCGGCGAGGAGGAGCACTCCACCCGCGGCCGGGCCCGCCTGCTGCACGAGATGCTCGCGGGCGAGGTGGTCACCGACGGCTGGCGCGCCACCGAGGTGCGGGACGCCCTCGACCTGTGCCTGTCCTGCAAGGGCTGCCGCTCGGACTGCCCGGTGGGCGTCGACATGGCCACCTACAAGGCGGAGTTCCTGCACCACCACTACGCGGGCCGCCGGCGCCCCGCCGCCCACCTCAGCATGGGCCGGCTGCCCGAGTGGCTGCGCCTGGCCGCCCGGACGGGCACCGCGCCCCTGCTCAACGCGCTCGCCTCGGTGCGGCCGCTCGCCTACGCGGCGAAACGCCTGGGCGGGATCGCGCCGGAGCGCGAGATCCCCCGGCTCGCCACGCGGACGTTCAGCGGCTGGTGGCGGCGCAGGGGACCCGGCCCGGACACCGGGGACCTCGTGGTGCTGTGGCCGGACACCTTCACCGAGCACCTGTCCCCGTCGGTGGGCCGGGCCGCCGTCCGGGTCCTGGAGGCGGCCGGGCTGCGGGTCGCCCTGCCGCCGACGCTGCTGACGCGCCGGGGAGCGATCGGCGACGGCCGGACCCGGTCCGCGACCGCACTGCTCAGGGCCCGGCGGGCCCGGGTCTGCTGCGGCCTGACCTATGTCTCCACCGGCCAACTCGACCGCGCCCGCGCGGTCATGCGCCGCACCCTGGACCTGATGGAGCCGGTGCTCCGGGCCGGGGTCCCGGTCGTCGTCCTGGAACCGAGCTGCGCGGCGGCCCTGCGCACCGACCTCCCGGAACTGCTGCACGACGACCCGCGCGCCGCCCGGCTGGCCGCCGCGGTCCGCACCTTCGCCGAGACCCTGGAGCGGCACGCCCTGCACTGGACCCCGCCCGCCGTCGACCGCCCGGCCGCCGGCCAGACCCACTGCCACCAGCACGCGGTCCTCGGCGACACCGCCGACCGCGGGCTGCGCACGGCGGCCGGCCTGACCGGCGAGCTCTCCGGCGGCTGCTGCGGCCTCGCGGGCAACTTCGGCTTCGAGAAGGGTCACTTCGAGGTGTCCCGCGCCTGCGCGGAGGACCAGCTCCTGCCCTCGGTGCGCCGGGCCCCCGAGGACGCGGTCGTCCTCGCGGACGGCTTCTCCTGCCGGACCCAACTGGCACAGCTGGCCGGTGTACGGGGCCGCCACCTGGCGGAGGTACTGGCGGAGGCGTTGGACAGGAAGACGGGGTGAGTGCTTCGTAGGGTGAGGTGATCCGCGATCCGTAAGGAGCCACGCGCATGACCCTCGCCGTCCGCCCGATCACCCGCGCCGAGCATCTCGCCTTCGTGGCGGCGCGCGACTCGGTCAGCCATCTGCAGGTGCCGTCGTGGGGGGACGTGAAGCCGGACTGGCGGGCGGAGAGCCTCGGCTGGTTCGAGGGGGACGGCCGGCTGGTCGGGGTGGGGCTGGTGCTGCTGCGGCCGCTGCCCAGGGTGAAGAGGTATCTGGCGTACCTGCCGGAGGGGCCGGTCATCGACTGGGCCGCGCCGGACCTGGAGCGCCTGCTGGAGCCGATGCTGGCCCACCTCAGGAGCCGGGGCGCCTTCTCCGTGAAGATGGGTCCGCCCGTCGTCGCACGGCGGTGGAGCCCCGACGCGGTCAAGGCCGCCATCGCCGACCCCGGCGCGCACCGGCTGCGGGACGTGCCCGCGACCTCGGAGGAACCGGGCGCGCTCGCTCTCGCCGACCGGCTGCGGCGCATGGGCTGGCGGCAGAGCGAGCCCGGCGGGGAGGACGGATTCGCCGTGGGGCAGCCCCGTTACGTCTGCCAGGTGCCGTACGCCGGACGGTCGCTCGAGGACATCCACCGGGGGCTGAACCAGCAGTGGCGGCGCAACATCAAGAAGGCGGAGAAGGCGGGGGTGAAGGTCGTACGGGGCGGCTACGAGGACCTGCCCGCCTTCTACGGCCTCTACACGGAGACCGCCGGGCGCGACCGGTTCCTGCCGCGTCCGCTGCCGTACTTCCAGCGCATGTGGACCGCGCTCACCGCCGAGGACCCGGACCGCATGCGGCTGTACCTCGCCCACCACGACGGAGAGGTGCTCGCCGCGGCCACCATGCTGGTCGTCGGCGGCCACGTCTGGTACTCCTACGGCGCCTCCACGGGCCGCAGGCGCGAGGTGCAGCCCAACAACGCGATGCAGTGGCGCATGATGTGCGACGCCCATGAACTCGGCGCGCACGTCTACGACTTCCGGGGCATCACCGACACCCTGGAGGAGTCGAACCACCTGCTCGGCCTGCTCCGCTTCAAGGTGGGCGCGGGCGGGGAGGCCGTCGAGTACGTGGGGGAGTGGGACTTCCCGCTGAACCGGCTGCTGCACAAGGCGTTCGACGTCTACATGGCCCGGCGCTGAGCGTTTTCTCAGGTTCGTAAAGCAACTCCCAGCTTTTCCCAGGGGATTCACAGCGGTCCTTTGCTGTTTTTGCCTTTCGGGCGCCCGGGGGGCGTGTAGGTTCGTTGCTGTCGAGAGCCGGACGCGGAATTCTCGGAAAACAGAACTGCGAACACAGGAGTCGGAATGAGCTTCAAGAAGCTTGCCCCGCTGCCCCCCAAGCCCAAGTCGAAGCAGCTGCCCCCGCCGCCCCCGCCGAAGCACAAGAAGCACGCCCACAAGCCGCTTCCGAAGCCGCTGCCCGGCCAGAACCACTGATCCGGCGGTGAACCGAAAGGGGTCGACGGTGCACCGTCGGCCCCTTTTCCTTTTGCCGTGCCGAGTGGGGCGTCCGGGACATCCGACGGAAAGCGAGGGGAATGCGAATGGAATTCGAAGAGGACGGCGGGGCCGAATGCGAGGATGCCCCGACCATTTCGGCCCGCACCGCCTTCCGCCGTTTCTGGCCACTGACGGCGGGACTGCGCCACCGGCTGCTGCTGGTGTGGCTGTGCGCGGTGCTCGCCGCGCTCGCCGAGACCGGGGCCATCCTGCTGTTCGGCGACCTCACCGACAACGCCCTGCGCAGGGGCTCGCTCGCCGCGTTCTGGAGCCCGGCCGCGCAGTGGCTGGGGGTCGCGGTGGCCGGTGCCGTCATCGCCTACGCGGGCAACTCCCTCGCCGCCTGGGTGACCGAACGGTTCGTGATGCGGCTGCGCGAGCACGTGTTCGACCACGTCCAGCAGCTGCCCCCGCACTTCTTCCAGCGCCATCGGCAGGGCGATCTGCTCTCCCGGCTGACCGGTGACGTCGAGGCGATCGAGACGATGGTCGTGTCCGGCCTGGTCGGCGCCGCCTCCGCGGCCTTCTCCGCCCTCTTCTACGCGGCCGCCGCGTTCTGGCTGCGCTGGGACCTGGCCGCCGCCACCTTCGTGCTGGCACCCCTGTTCTGGCTGGCCGCCCGCCGCTTCTCCGGTTCCCTCAAGGACGTCTCCCGTGCGGGCCGGGTCGCCGACGGCGCGATCACCTCGGTGGTGGAGGAGTCCCTCGGCAACATCGTGCTCACCCAGGCCTACGACCGCCGGGACGCCGAACGCCGCCGGCTGCACGGGGAGGCCACCGCGTGGTTCCGCGCCTCGGTCCGCTCCACCCGCCTGAACGAGGCCTACGAGCAGCTCGTCCAGGTCATCGAGACGGTGTGCGTGCTGGCCGTGATCGGCATCGGCGCCTGGGAGATCTCCACCGGCCGGATGACCCTCGGCCAGTTGCTCGCCTTCGCCGCCTTCCTCGGCTACCTGTACCCGCCCGTGCGGGGCCTCGCCCAGCTGGGCCTCACCGTCACCGCGGCCACCGCGGGCGCCGAGCGGCTCATCGAGATCCTGGACGCCGGCCCTTCGGTCACCGATCCGCGCCGGCCCGCGGACACCGGCCGCCCGGACGGCAGGGTCGAGGTCCGGGACGTGTCCTTCCGCTACCCGGGGGCCGAGCGGACGACCCTGGAGGGCCTGTCCTTCACGGCCGCGCCCGGCGAACTCGTGATCGTCACGGGCCCGAGCGGCGCCGGCAAGTCCACGGTCTCCAAGCTGCTCCTGCGCTTCTACGACCCCGACCGCGGGCACCTCCTGCTGGACGGCGTCCCCCTGCGCGACTTCCCGCTCGCCCGCCTGCGCGAGTACGTCACCCTGCTCCCGCAGGAGACGCTCGTGCTGCGCGACACGGTCCGCGCCAACATCGCCTGCGGCCGGCCCGGCGCCAGCGACCGGGCGATCGAGGACGCGGCGAGGGCGGCCGACGCCCATGAGTTCGTCGTGCGGCTGCCCGAGGGCTACGACACCGAGGTCGACCCCCACTCGGCCAGGCTGTCCGGAGGCCAGCTCCAGCGCCTAGCCGTCGCCCGCGCGATCCTGCGCGACGCGCCGGTCCTGGTGCTGGACGAGCCCACGGCCGGCCTGGACGCGATGGCCGCCCGCCGCGTCGTCAGGCCGTTGCGCCGGCTGATGGCCGGCCGCACGACGATCATGATCACGCACGACCTCAACCTCGCCCCCGACGCCGACCGCATCCTCGTCGTCGACCGGGGCCGCGTCGTGGAGACCGGCCGCCACGAGGAACTCCTCGCCCGGGGCGGGGCGTACGCCAGGCTGCACCGCTCCCAGAACAACGCGGTCATGGACACGGGCGAGCTGCGGCTGCCGCTGTGGGAGGAGTGGCCGGCGCAGGAGCGCGTCCCGGGGCGGCGGCAGCCGTACGGCCACGGGTACGGCAACGACCCGTACGCCGCCCACGCCACGGCCTCGCCCCCGCCCGCGCGGCAGGGCCCCTGGCCCGGCATCTGAGAGGGCCGCGTCTCACCATCCAGGACAGTTCCGTCAGGGGTTCACACTCCTGACGGAGTCCATTACCCTGGACCGTGCAGTACATGGAGATGTACATGATCTGATCCGAGCACCAGGACCGCCGTGAACCCCGTCGAAACCCCCAGCAGCACCACCCCCTCGACGTCCGCGACGACGCCGGTGGGGGCCCCTACCTCCGGCCGCCTGGGCTCACTCGGCCTGGTGTTCGCCGGCGGCATCTCGGTGCAGTTCGGCGGCGCCCTCGCGGTGACCCTGATGCCCCGGGCGGGGGCGCCCGGCGTCGTCACCCTGCGCCTGCTCGCCGCGGCGGTCGTCCTGCTGGTGGTGTGCCGCCCCCGGCTGCGCGGCCACTCGCGCGCCGACTGGGGCACGGTGATCGTGTTCGGCATCGCCATGGGCGGCATGAACGGCCTCTTCTACGAGGCGGTGTCCCGCATCCCGCTCGGCCCCGCCGTCACCCTGGAGGTCCTCGGCCCGCTGACCCTCTCGGTCCTGACCTCCCGGCGCGCGATCAACCTGCTGTGGGCGGGTCTCGCCGTCGGGGGCGTGTTCCTGCTCGGCGGCGGGGGCTTCACCGGACTCGATCCGGTGGGTGTGGCCTTCGCCCTGGGCGCGGGCGCCATGTGGGCCGCGTACATCCTCTTCAGCGCCCGTACGGGCCGCCGCTTCCCGCAGGCGGACGGGCTGGCGCTGGCCATGGCGGTCGCGGCCCTGCTCTTCCTGCCGATCGGCGTCGCCGCGGCCGGCACCCGCCTCCTGGACCCCGTCACCGTGGGCCTCGGCTCGGCGGTGGCCCTGCTCTCCTCGGTGCTGCCCTACACCCTGGAACTCCTGGCGCTGCGCCGCCTGCCCGCGTCCACGTTCGCCATCCTGATGAGCCTGGAGCCGGCCATCGCGGCGACGGCCGGGTTCCTGATCCTCGGCCAGTCCCTCTCCCCGACCGAGGCCGTCGCGATCACCCTGGTGATCGCGGCGAGCATCGGGGCGGTGCGGACACAGGTGGGACGGGGCAAGATGCCGCCGCTCCCGGCCGAGGGCCAGTAGCCGCGGGGGCCCGCGCGCGGTCAGCGGGCGGGCTTCTCCCACACCGACACGTGCTGCCGGCTGTCACCGGTGAACGGCTCCCGGGTCCAGCCGTCCCAGCGCTCCCGCGGCCGCAGCCCGGCGAGGCGGGCCATCAGGTCCAGCTCGGCCGGCCACACGTACCGGAACGGGACGGCGCGGTAGGTGCCGCGGCCGTCCACGACCGACACGTGGTGCGAGCTGACGGACTGCGTCGCCACGTCGTAGAGGTCGAAGCCCAGCCGCTGTCCGTCCACCCGGAACGGCACCGTGTCCTGCCCCGGCGGCAGCCGCCGCAGATCGGGCACCCCCACCTCGACCACGAAACAGCCGCCGGGCGCCAGGTGCTCCGCGACGTTGCGGAAGCACTCCACCTGGGCGTCCTGCGAGGTCAGGTTCATGATCGTGTTGAAGACCAGGTAGGCGAGGGAGAAGCCGCCGTCGACCCTCGTGGTCGCGAAGTCCCCGATCGTCACCCCGATCGCGTCCCCGCCCGGCTTGGCCCGCAACCGCTCCACCATCGCCCGGGACAGATCGACACCGTGCACCTCGACCCCGCGCCGCGCCAGCGGCAACGCGATCCGTCCGGTACCGATCCCCAGCTCCAGCGCCCGGCCGTCGCGCCCGGCCAGTTCCGCCAGGAACTCCACGGCGGGCTCCACGACCCCCGCCTCGAACATCTCCGCGGCGGACTCGTCGTACCCCGCCGCCACCGACTCCCCGAAGTAACCGTCGTCATCGACCACGGACCGACGCTACTGCGCCACCCCTCGAAGACGCCCCCGCTTTTCGTCAGCCCTTGACGGACTTCGCCGCCGGTGTCGCCGCTGTACGAGGACTTACGTCACATTGCGCCCGTCAGGTTCCGGCTCGTCTCCGTAACGCTCCTCCAGCACGCGGGCGACCAGTGCCGCCGAGTCGTCCACGGAGAGCGCGGCGGCCTGCAAATGATCGTAAGGACCGAACCCTCCCTGGCGGCTTCGGGATCGGCCGCCACACGGGCGTCGACGTCGCCGTCGTCCCGCAGGCCGAGCACCGCGCGTGCGTAGGCGTCCGTCTGGAGCAGCCCGCCTCCAGTGACCCAGAGTAGTGACATGCGTGCGCAGGGGAGTCATGGTCGGTGCAAGACGGTCCGCGTGCGGGGCCGGGCGGGTAGGTGGGTGCCATGGACGACGTCGCGGGCACGCCCCGCCCCCTGAAGGTCACCGCGCGCGGCCGAGCCGTGCTCGCGGACCCCCGGACCAACCGCGGTACGGCGTTCACCGACGGGGAGCGCCGGGCCCTGGACCTCGTGGGGCTCGTCCCGTCCCGGGTGCTCAGCCAGGACCAGCAGGCGGAACGCGCCTACGCCCAGTTCCGCGACCAGCCGAACGACCTGGCCAAGAGCGTCAACCTGACCAATCTGCACGACCGCAACGAGGTGCTGTTCTACCGGCTCGTCCGCGACCACCTCGAAGAGATGCTGCCGATCGTCTACACGCCCACCGTGGGAACGGCCATCCAGCGCTACAGCTACGAGTACCGGCGCCCCCGGGGCGTCTACCTCTCCGTCGACGCCCCCGACGACATCGAGCGCTCCCTGCGCGCGAGCGGCCACGGCGCCGACGACGTCGACCTGATCGTCGCCACCGACGGCGAGGGCATCCTCGGCATCGGCGACTGGGGCGTCGGCGGCATCGACATCGCCGTCGGCAAGCTCGCCGTCTACACGGCCGCCGCCGGCATCGACCCGCGCCGCACCCTGCCGGTGATGCTGGACGTCGGCACCAACCGCCGGGAACTCCTCGACAACCCCCTCTATCCCGGCAACCGCCACGCGCGCGCCGACCCCGGGACCTACGACGCCTTCGTCGACGCGTACGTCACCACCGCCTCGCGGCTCTTCCCGAACGCCCTGCTGCACTGGGAGGACTTCGGCACCGCCAACGCCCGCCGGATCCTGGAGCGTTACCGCGACCGCGTGTGCACCTTCAACGACGACATCCAGGGCACGGGCGCCGTGAACCTCGCCGCCGTCCTGTCCGGTGTACGGGCCGCCGGTGTGCCCCTGCCCGAGCACCGGATCGTCATCTTCGGCGCGGGCACGGCCGGTATCGGCGTCGCCGACCAGCTGAGGGACGCGCTCGTCGCCGAGGGGCTGTCCGCCGCCGAGGCCACCGCGCGGTTCTGGTGCGTCGACCGGTACGGCCTGCTCACCGCCGGGCAGGGCGAGAGACTGCGCGACTTCCAGGAGCCGTACGCCCGCCCGGCGGACGAGGTCGCCGGCTGGCGGCGCGACGAGGACGTGCACGGCATCCCCCTCGACGAGGTGGTCCGGCGGGTCCGGCCGACCGTCCTCATCGGTACCTCCGGCCAGGGCGGCGCCTTCACCGAGGACATCGTCCGGGAGATGGCCCGGCACACCGGGCGGCCGATCGTCCTGCCCATGTCCAACCCGACCGACCTCGCCGAGGCCACCCCCGCCGACCTGCTCGACTGGACGGACGGGAAGGCCCTGGTCGCCACGGGCAGCCCCTTCGCGCCGGTGGAGCGGGACGGGACGACGTACGAGACCGGGCAGGCCAACAACGCCCTGATCTTCCCCGGGCTCGGCCTCGGCGTGATCGTGGCGCGGGCCGCCCGGGTGACCGACCGCATGCTGCGTGCCGCGGCGGACGCGGTGGCCCGCCGGACCGACGACACGGACGTCGCCCGGCTGAACGCGCCGGTCCTCCCGCCGATCCGCGACCTGCGCGCCACCTCGGAGGCGGTCGCCGCGGCCGTGGTCCGCGCGGCGGCGGAGGAGGGCGTGGCCAGGGCCCGCCCGGACGACGTCGAGGCGGCGGTGCGGGCGGCGCGATGGGAGCCGGTGTACCCGCCGGTGGAGGCGGTCTGAGCGACCGGATCAAGCCATGCTTCCCGGGTGGCCCGCGACGGCCGCCCCGCGCCGGGCGCCGCTGTGTACGTTGGCGTGGAGGGTCCGCGCCACCCGCCGCGGCGCCGGCAACACCTGGGGGAATCACCAGCACATGGCACGCGTCGCCGTCATCACCGCGCCCAACATCGGCTACCGCAACACGGGAATGCTCACCGTCGACCTGGCCTTCGAGTCCCTGCGACGGCGCATGGGCGGGGGGATCGACCCGACCTGGTTCACCCTGCACCCGCCGGAGACCGTGCCCCTGCGCACAGCCGCGCGGGGTGCCGAATTACCTTTCCGGTTCCGCCCGTTGGCCGACCACCTCGACACCCTCCGTGACCACGACGCGGTCGTGTTCTGGGGCGACTTCCTGCACGCCCGGCACTATCTGACGCAGGACGCGACCAACCGGCTGCTCGACTTCGGCCTCGCCGGGGACCGCGACGCGGCCCGGACCCTGCTCCACCGCTGTCTGCTCCTGGCCGACCAGCCGGACGAACTCCTCACCCGCACCCTCAGCTACGGCGGGACGATCCTGCACAACACGCAGTCCGACTACTCCGACCGCGAGGACAAGGAGTACGGGCCCCTGTTCGCGCGGCTGATGAGGCGCAGCCGCCGGGTCTGGGTGCGCGATCCGCTGTCGGCGGCGAAGCTCACGCACCTGCGCGGGGACCGGATGACCGACCACTTCGGTTCGGACGCCGCGCTGCTGTCCCGCCCGGGCGATCTCGACCACCTTCCGGACACCCTGTGGTCCCGGGAGGTCCCGCGGTCGGGCGCGATCGGCGTCTTCCTCGGCGCCCGCACTCCGGTCCCCGGATGGCTGCCCGCGTTCTGCCGGACCCTCTCCGACCGCTTCGGCGCCCCGCTCGAATGGCTGCCCTGGTTCGACCGGGACGTCCCGGCCGAGGTCGCCGGCATCCCGGTGCGCCCGGGCGAGCCCACCGTCGGCGACCTGGTGAAGGTCCTGCCCCGCTATCGGCTGGTCATCACCGACACCTACCACCTGGCCGTCAACTCCTGGGGCGGCGGCACCCCGGTGGTCTGCGTCGGCGCGCCCGAGCCGAGGCCCACGACCGACCGGGACTACCTGACGCTGAGCGACGTGAAGAAGCACGTGTTCCACATGGCGTACGACGCGACGGACTTCTACCTGTCCACGCTGCCGGACACCCCGGAGGCCCTCGACCGCCGCGCCGACCTGCTGGTCCGCCTGGTGGAGGGCGGCGGGGCCGGCGCCGTCGCGGCACGCATACGCGATCACGCCGACCACTCGGCCGCCGCCTTCACCGAGACCCTGACCTCGCTGCTCCACAACCCCTGACCGACCGGGAGCCGTGAGCAGGCGGGGGGGCGTGAGCAGGCCGCCGGGGGTGTGAGCCGGTCGCCGCAGGTGTGAGCCGGTCGGGGGGCATGAGCCCGCCGGGGGCGTATAGGGCGGAGCATGAACCGGCCCGGAGCCGTGAACCGGCCGCACGCCGAGGGTGGATCGCGGCCGGATCGCGGGTCGGCGAATTCATGCAAGCACGCTTGATTGTTTCTGGCCGCGCTGCCATGCTCCACCTCATGGCCGACCCGACGCCCGTCATCGACGACCTGCGTGCCGAGAGCGACGAACTGGACTCACTCGTAGCCGAGTTGACTCCTCAGCGGTGGGTGCTCACCACGCCCGCCCCCGGCTGGACCGTCGCCCACCAGATCGCCCACCTCGCCTGGACCGACCGCTCGGCGCTGCTCGCCGTCACCGACGTGGACGCCTTCCACGCGCTGGTCGAGAAGGCGCTCGCCCGCCCCGACTCGTTCGTGGACGAGGGCGCGGAGGAGGGCGCCCGGCTCCCGGCCGCCGACCTCCTCGCGGCGTGGCGCGAAGGCCGCGCCGCCCTCGACCGGGCCCTGCGGGCGGCACCGCCCGGCGCGCGTTTCCCCTGGTACGGGCCGCCCATGTCGGCCGCGTCCATGGCCACCGCCCGCCTCATGGAGACCTGGGCCCACGGCCTGGACGTGGCGGAGGCGCTCGGCGTCACCCGCACCCCCACCGACCGGATCCGGCACATCGCCCGCCTCGGCATCCGCACCAGGGACTTCGCCTTCGGCGTCCACGGCCTCACCCCGCCCGCCGAGGAGTTCCGCGTCGAACTGACCGCCGCCTCGGGCGAGGTGTGGGCGTACGGCCCGGAGGGCGCCCCGCAGCGCGTCACCGGGACCGCCCTCGACTTCTGTCTGCTCGTCACCCAGCGCGCCCACCGTGACGACCTGGCGCTGAGCGCCGTGGGCGCGGACGCGGACCGCTGGCTGGACATCGCCCAGGCCTTCGCGGGGCCGCCCGGCACCGGCCGCCCGGCACGGGAGGCCGGCCGGTGAACCCGTTGCGCGTCGGCAACTTCTCCGGCTTCTACGGCGACCGCTTCGACGCCCTGCGCGAGATGCTCTCCGGCGGCGAACTCGACGTCCTCACCGGCGACTACCTGGCCGAGCTGACCATGCTGATCCTCGGCCGGGACCGGCTGAAGGACCCCTCCGCCGGATACGCCCGCACCTTCCTGCGCCAGCTGGAGGACTGCCTCGGCCTCGCCCACGAGCGCGGGGTACGGATCGTCACCAACGCCGGCGGCCTCGCCCCGGCCCGACTCGCCGAGAACATCCGGGAGTTGGCGGACCGGCTCGGCCTCCCGGTCAGGGTCGCGCACGTCGAGGGCGACGACCTCACGGCCCGGCACCCGGGCACCCTCGCCGCCCACGCCTACCTCGGGGGCTTCGGCATCGCCGAGTGCCTGCGGGCCGGCGCCGACGTCGTGATCACCGGGCGGGTGACGGACGCGGCCCTCGTCACCGGTCCCGCCGCCGCCCACTTCGGCTGGGGACCGGACGCGTACGACCGCCTCGCGGGCGCCGTCGTCGCCGGGCACGTCCTGGAGTGCGGGACGCAGGCCACCGGCGGCAACTACGCGTTCTTCCAGAAGGGGGACGTGCGCCGGCCCGGCTTCCCGCTCGCCGAGATCCACGCCGACGGCAGCAGCGTCGTCACCAAGCACCCCGGCACAGGCGGCTTCGTCGACGTCGGCACGGTCACGGCCCAGCTGCTGTACGAGACCGCGGGCGCCCGGTACGCGGGCCCCGACGTCACCGCCCGGCTGGACACCGTGAGGCTGAGCCAGGAGGGGCCCGACCGGGTGCGGATCGAGGGGGTGCGCGGAGAGGCCCCGCCGCCCACCCTGAAGACCGGGCTCAACCGGCTCGGCGGCTTCCGCAACGAGGTCGTGTTCGTCCTCACCGGGCTGGACATCGAGGCGAAGGCGGCCCTGGTGCGCGAGCAGCTGTCCGACGCGCTCGCCAAGTCGCCGCCCGCCGAGGTGCGCTGGGACCTGGCCCGCACCGACCGGCCGGACGCCGACACCGAGGAGACGGCGAGCGCCCTGCTGCGGCTCGTCGTACGGGATCCGGACGAGCGGCTGGTGGGGCGGGCGCTGAGCGGGGCCGCCATCGAGCTGGCACTGGCCGGCTACCCGGGGTTCCATGTGGCGGCACCACCCGGGAAGGGCGCTCCCTACGGTGTCTTCGAGGACGTGTACGTGCCGCACGACGCCGTCGACCACGTGGCCGTCCTCCACGACGGGCGCCGCGTGCCGGTGCCCGCGCCCCGGGACGCACGGCCCCTGGCGGGCGTGAACCCGCCGCCCCTGCCCGAGCTCCTTCCGCCCGGCCCGGTGCGGCGTGCCCCGCTCGGCCTGGTCGCCGGGGCCCGCAGCGGGGACAAGGGCGGCGACGCCAACGTGGGCGTCTGGGCCCGAACCGACGAGGCCTGGCGGTGGCTCGCGCACGAGCTGACCGCCGACAGGTTCCGGCAGCTGATCCCCGAGAGCCGGGACCTGCCCGTCACCCGGCACGTGCTGCCGAACCTGCGCGCCCTGAACTTCGTCGTGGAGGGCATCCTCGGCGCGGGCGTGGCCGCCCAGCATCGCTTCGACCCGCAGGCCAAGGCACTCGGCGAATGGCTGCGCTCCCGACACCTGGACATCCCGGAGACCCTGCTGTGACGGTTCTGCAGACCGCCCTGGACCCCGCCGGCCCCGACTACCGCGCCCACCGCGAGGCCATGCTCGACAAGCTCGCCGGGCTGGAGGGCGAGCACGCCAAGGCGCTCGCGGGCGGCGGCGAGAAGTACGTGAAGCGCCACCGCGAGCGCGGCAAGCTGCTCGCCCGCGAACGCATCGAGCTGCTGCTCGACCCGGACACCCCGTTCCTGGAGCTGTCCCCGCTCGCCGCCTGGGGCAGCGACCACGCCGTGGGCGCCTCCCTGGTCACCGGCATCGGGGTGGTCGAGGGCGTGGAGTGCCTGATCACCGCCAACGACCCGACCGTGCGCGGCGGCGCCAGCAACCCCTGGAGCCTGAAGAAGGCCCTGCGGGCCAACGACATCGCCCTCGCCAACCGGCTGCCCTGCATCAGCCTGGTGGAGTCCGGCGGCGCCGACCTACCCTCGCAGAAGGAGATCTTCATCCCCGGGGGCGCCATCTTCCGGGACCTCACCCGGCTGTCGGCCGCCGGCATCCCGACGATCGCGGTCGTCTTCGGCAACTCCACCGCCGGCGGCGCCTACGTCCCGGGCATGTCCGACCACGTCATCATGGTCAAGGAGCGGGCCAAGGTGTTCCTCGGCGGCCCGCCCCTGGTGAAGATGGCGACCGGCGAGGAGAGCGACGACGAGTCCCTCGGCGGCGCGGAGATGCACGCGCGCGTGTCCGGCCTCGCGGACTACTTCGCCGTGGACGAGCCGGACGCGCTGCGCCAGGCCCGGCGGGTGGTCGCGCGGCTCAACCACCGCAAGGCGTACCCGGATCCGGGCCCCGCCGCCCCGCCCAGGCACGACCCGGAGGAGCTCCTGGGCATCGTCCCCGGCGACCTGAAGACCCCCTTCGACCCGCGCGAGGTCATCGCCCGCGTCGTCGACGCCTCCGACTTCGACGAGTTCAAGCCGCTGTACGGCACGAGCCTGGTCACCGGCTGGGCGGCCCTGCACGGCTACCCCGTCGGCATCCTGGCCAACGCCCAGGGCGTCCTGTTCAGCGCCGAGTCGCAGAAGGCCGCCCAGTTCATCCAGCTCGCCAACCAGCGCGACATCCCGCTGCTCTTCCTGCACAACACCACCGGCTACATGGTCGGCAGGGAGTACGAGCAGGGCGGGATCATCAAACACGGCGCGATGATGATCAACGCGGTCAGCAACAGCCGGGTCCCGCACCTGTCGGTGCTCATGGGCGCCTCGTACGGCGCCGGGCACTACGGCATGTGCGGGCGCGCGTACGACCCGCGCTTCCTGTTCGCCTGGCCCAGCGCCAAGTCGGCCGTCATGGGCCCCCAGCAGCTCGCCGGCGTGCTGTCGATCGTCGCCCGGCAGTCGGCCGCGGCGAAGGGGCAGCCCTACGACGAGGACGCGGACGCGGCCCTGCGCGCCATGGTGGAGCAGCAGATCGAGTCCGAGTCGCTGCCGATGTTCCTGTCCGGGCGGCTGTACGACGACGGCGTCATCGACCCGCGCGACACCCGCACCGTCCTCGGCCTGTGCCTGTCCGCGATCCACACCGCCCCCTACGAGGGCGCGCGCGGCGGCTTCGGCGTCTTCCGGATGTGAGGGACCACATGATCACGACTGTGCTCGTCGCCAACCGCGGCGAGATCGCCTGCCGGATCTTCCGCACCTGCGCCGAGCTGGGCATCCGCACGGTGGCCGTGCACTCGGACGCCGACGCGAACGCGCTGCACACGCGGCTGGCCGACACCTCGGTACGTCTGCCGGGAGCGGCGCCCGCCGAGACGTACCTGCGCGGCGACCTGATCGTGAAGGCCGCCCTGTCCGCCGGCGCGGACGCCGTCCACCCCGGCTACGGCTTCCTGTCCGAGAACCCCGGCTTCGCCCGCGCCGTCCTCGACGCGGGACTGACCTGGATCGGCCCTCCCTCGGAGGCCATCGAGGCCATGGCGTCCAAGACCCGCGCCAAGGAACTGATGGGCCTCGCGCCCCTCGCCGAGGTGACGGACGCCGACCTGCCGGTCCTGGTGAAGGCGGCCGCGGGCGGCGGAGGGCGCGGCATGCGGATCGTGCGCCGCCTGGAAGAGCTGGACGCCGCGCTGGAGGGCGCGCGCGCCGAGGCCGCGAGCGCCTTCGGCGACGGCGAGGTCTTCGTGGAGCCGTACATCGAGCACGGCCGCCACGTCGAGGTGCAGATCCTCGCCGACACCCACGGCACCGTCTGGCCGCTCGGCACCCGCGACTGCTCCCTCCAGCGCCGCCACCAGAAGGTCGTCGAGGAGGCCCCGGCCCCCGGGCTCCCCGAGCGGCTCACCGAGGAGCTGTACGGCCTCGCCGTCCGCGCCGCCCGCTCCGTCTCCTACACCGGCGCCGGCACCGTCGAGTTCCTGGTCGCCGACGGTCGCGCGCACTTCCTGGAGATGAACACCCGGCTCCAGGTCGAACACCCCGTCACCGAGGCGGTGTTCGGCATCGACCTGGTGGCCGGGCAGATCCGCGTCGCCGAGGGTCACGCCCTGCCCGTCGAGCCGCCGCGCCCGCAGGGGCACGCGATCGAGGCCCGTCTCTACGCCGAGGACCCGGCCCGCGACTGGGCCCCGCAGACCGGCACCCTGCACCGCCTCACCGTGCCGGGCGGCGTCCGCCTGGACACCGGATACACCGACGGCGACACCATCGGCGTCCACTACGACCCGATGCTCGCCAAGGTCGTCGCCCACGCCCCCACCCGCACGGAGGCGCTGCGCAGGCTCGCGGGCGCCCTGGAGCGGGCCGAACTCCATGGCCCGGTCACCAACCGCGACCTGCTGGTGCGCTCCCTGCGCCACCCCGAGTTCGCCGCGTCCCGCATGGACACCGGCTTCTACGACCGTCACCTCGCCGAGCTGACCGGGTCCGCGCCCGACGCCCACGCCCCCCTGGCCGCGGCCCTCGCCGACGCCCACGGCCGCTCCCGCCTCGGCGGCTGGCGCAATCTCCCCTCGCAGCCGCAGGTCAAGCGGTACGAGATGGCGGGGCGGGAGCACGAGGTCCGCTACCGGCACACCCGGCAGGGCCTTGCGGCCGACGGCGTCCGCGTCGTGCACGCCGACGCGCGCACGGTCGTACTCGAAGTGGACGGCGTGCAACGGAGGTTCGAGGTCGCACGGTACGGCGACCAGGTGTACGTGGGCGCCGCCCGCCTCACCGCCCTGCCCCGCTTCCCCGACGCCGCGGCCCAGCTCGTCCCGGGCTCCCTGCTCGCGCCGATGCCGGGCACGGTCGTACGCATCGCCGACGGACTCACCGAGGGAGCCGCCGTGACGGCCGGCCAGCCCCTGATCTGGCTCGAGGCGATGAAGATGCAGCACCGGATCACCGCACCCGCCACAGGCACGCTCACCGCCCTGCACGCCGCGCCGGGACAGCAGGTCGAGCCGGGCCTGCTGCTGGCGGTGGTGCAGCCGACGTAAGGACGTGAGGGGCGCGGGGCCGTATGCACATGCGGCCCCCGCCCCGCGAGCGCGCCCAGCCACGGACCACCCGCACCCGGAGGACCGCATGACGACTCTCGTCGAACCCGAAGAGCACAAGGCACTGCGAGCCGCGGTCGCCGCCCTCGGCAAGCGCTACGGCCGCGACTACATCACCCGCACCGTCGCCGAGGGCCGCCACCCCACCGAACTCTGGGCCGAGGCCGGGAAACTCGGCTACCTCGGCGTCAGCCTGCCCGAGGAGTACGGGGGCGGCGGCGGTGGCATAGCCGAACTGTCCATCGTCCTCGAAGAACTGGGCGCGGCCGGCTCGCCCCTGCTCATGCTCGTCGTCTCCCCGGCCATCTGCGGCACGGTCATCGCCCGCTTCGGCACCGAGGAGCAGAAACGCGCCTGGCTCCCCGGCATCGCCGACGGATCCCGGCTGATGGCCTTCGGCATCACCGAACCCGACGCCGGGTCCAACAGCCACCGCATCACCACCACGGCCCGCCGGGACGGCACCGACTGGCTCCTGACCGGCCGCAAGGTCTTCATCTCCGGGGTGGACATGGCCGACGCCGTGCTCATCGTCGGCCGCACCGAGGACGCCCGCACCGGCCGGCTCAAGCCGTGCCTGTTCATCGTCCCGACGGACGCCCCCGGCTTCCACAAGCGGCCCATCGACATGGAGCTCAAGGCCGCCGAGAAGCAGTTCGAGCTGACCCTGGACGACGTACGGCTGCCCGCCGCGGCGCTCGTCGGCGACGAGGACGCGGGCCTGCTCCAGCTGTTCGCCGGGCTCAACCCCGAACGCGTCATGACCGCCGCCTTCGCCATCGGCATGGGCCGGTACGCACTCGCCCGGGCCGTCGAGTACGCCCGCGACCGCAGCGTCTGGAAGACCCCCATCGGCGCCCACCAGGCCATCGCGCACCCCCTCGCACAGGCGCACATCGACCTGGAACTGGCCCGCCTGATGACGCAGAAGGCGGCCCACCTCTACGACGCGGGCGACGACGTCGGCGCGGGCGAGGCCGCCAACATGGCCAAGTACGCGGCCGGGGAGGCCTGTGTGAAGGCCGTCGACCAGGCCGTGCACACCCTCGGCGGCAACGGCCTCACGCGCGAGTTCGGACTCGCCTCGTTGATAACAGCCGCACGTGTGGCTCGTATTGCTCCGGTGAGCCGGGAGATGATTCTCAACTACGTCTCCCACCAGACCCTGGGCCTGCCCAAGTCGTACTAGGCGACCGTCACTGGAGGAACCGTGTTCCACAGCGAGTACGCAGACGTTCCGTTCGTCGAACTCCCCATCCACGAAGCCGTCCTCGGGCGTGCCGCGAGCTTCGGCGAGCTGCCCGCCCTGATCGACGGCACCGACGGGACCACCCTCACGTACGAGCAGGTGGACCGGTTCCACCGGCGCATCGCCGCCGCGCTCGCCGACACCGGCGTCCGCAAGGGCGACGTCCTCGCCCTGCACAGCCCCAACACGATCGCCTTCCCGACCGCCTTCTACGCGGCCACGCGCGCGGGCGCCGCCGTCACCACCGTGCACCCGCTCGCCACCCCCGAGGAGTTCGCCAAGCAGCTGCGCGACAGCGAGGCCCGCTGGATCGTCACCGTCTCCCCGCTGCTGGAGACCGCCCGCCGGGCGGCCGAACTCGCGGGCGGTGTACGGGAGATATTCGTGTGCGACAGCGCGCCCGGACACCGCTCACTCATCGACATGCTCGGCTCGGCCGCTCCCGAACCGCGCGTCGACCTCGACCCGGCCGAGGACATCGCCGCGCTGCCCTACTCCTCCGGCACCACCGGCGTCCCCAAGGGCGTCATGCTCACCCACCGGCAGATCGCCACCAACCTCGCCCAGCTGGAACCCGCGGTCCCGGCCGGACCGGGCGACCGCGTCCTCGCCGTCCTGCCCTTCTTCCACATCTACGGCCTGACCGCCCTCATGAACGCGCCCCTGCGCAGGGGCGCCACGGTCGTCGTCCTGCCCCGCTTCGACCTGGAGACGTTCCTCGCGGCGATCGAGACCCACCGCATCACCGACCTCTACGTCGCCCCGCCGATCGTCCTCGCCCTCGCCAAACACCCCGCGGTCACCCGCTACGACCTGTCGTCCCTGAAACACGTCATCAGCGCGGCCGCCCCCCTGGACGCGAGCCTCGCCGCGGCCTGCTCCGCCCGCCTCGGCCTGCCCCCGATCGGCCAGGCCTACGGCATGACGGAACTGTCCCCCGGCACCCACGTCGTCCCCCTGGACCGGCTCCACGACGCACCCGCCGGCACCGTCGGCAAGCTCATCGCCGGCACCGAGATGCGCATCGTCTCCCTGGACGACCCCGGCAAGGACCTCGGCGCGGGAGAGGCGGGCGAGATCCTGATCCGCGGCCCCCAGGTGATGAAGGGCTACCTCGGACGCCCCGACGCCACCGCCGCCATGATCGACACGGACGGCTGGCTGCACACCGGAGACGTCGGCCAGGTGGACACCGACGGCTGGCTCTTCGTCGTCGACCGGGTGAAGGAACTCATCAAGTACAAGGGCTTCCAGGTGGCCCCCGCCGAACTGGAGGCCCTGCTGCTCACCCACCCCGGCATCGCCGACGCCGCCGTCGTCGGCGCCTACAACGACGACGGCAACGAGGTCCCGCACGCCTTCGTCGTCCGCCAGACCACCGCCGACGACCTGAACGAGAACGAGGTCATGCTGTACGTCGCCGAACACGTCGCCCCCTACAAGCGCGTCCGCCGGGTCACCTTCATCGACGCCGTACCCCGCGCGGCCTCCGGGAAGATCCTGCGCCGCGAACTCAGGGAGCTCGCATGACCGCACCGATCGGCCGCACGCGCGCACGCGGCGTCCAGACCCTCAGCCTGGACGCCGTCGACACCCGCAACGCGCTCTCCGCGGCCCTCGTCCACGAACTCACCGCCGCCCTCACCGACTGCGCCGAGGACGACGACGTACGCGCCGTCGTCCTCACCCACACCGGCAACACCTTCTGCGCGGGCGCCGACCTGCGCGACCCGCCCCACCCGGACGCGCTCGTCGGCCTGCTCCGGACGATCGTCGAACTGCCCAGACCCGTCGTCGCCCGGGTCACCGGACACGTCCGGGCCGGCGGCCTGGGCCTGCTCGCCGCCTGCGACCTGGCCGCCGCCTCGAACACCGCCACCTTCGCCTTCACCGAGGTCCGCATCGGCGTCGCCCCCGCGGTGATCTCCCTGCCGCTGCTGCCCCGCGCCGACCCCCGCGCCCTCGCCCGCTACTACCTCACCGGCGAACGCTTCGGACCCGGGGAAGCCGTGCGCCTCGGGCTGCTCTCGGTCACGGCCGACGACGCCGACGAGGCGCTCGCCCCGCTCCTCGACGGCCTGCGCCGCTCCGCACCAGAGGCCCTCGCCGAGACGAAACGGCTGCTCACGGCTAGGGTGCTGGAGACATTCGACCGGGACGCGGCCGAGCTGACCGCGCTCTCGGCCCGGCTGTTCGCCTCCGACCAGGCCCGGGAGGGGATGACGGCCTTCCTCGAACGGCGCGACGCGGCATGGGTGGTGTGACCACATGAGCACGACGGCGGAACGCGACCGCCTGCCCAAACAGGACCGCAGCCGGGCCACCCGGCAGCGGCTCCTGGAGGCCGCCGTCGCCTGCCTCGCCGAGCACGGCTGGGCGGGCTCCACCGTCTCCGTCGTCGCCGAACGCGCCGGCGTCTCCCGGGGCGCCGCCCAGCATCACTTCCCCACCCGCGAGGACCTCTTCACCGCCGCCGTCGAGTACGTCGCCGAGGAACGCTCCACCGCCCTCAGGGACCTCTTCCCCGACGGCACCGCCGACCGCCGCGCCGTCGTCACCGCCGTCGTCGACCTCTACACGGGCCCCCTCTTCCGCGCCGCCCTCCACCTGTGGGTCGCCGCCTCCAACGAGGAACAACTGCGCTCCCGCGTGACCGAGCTGGAAGCCCGCGTGGGCCGCGAGACCCACCGCATCGCCGTCGACCTCCTCGGCGCCGACGAGGCCCGCCCCGGCGTCCGCGAAACCGTCCAGGGCTTCCTCGACATGGCCCGCGGCCTCGGCCTCGCCAACCTCCTCACCGACGACACCGCGCGCCGCGACCGCGTCGTCGCCCAGTGGGCCGACCTGCTGACCCGGACCCTGAGCTGAACCGGCGCCCGCCCGTCCCGCCGCCACCGACCGGCACGGCCCGCACGGCCGGGACCCGCGCGGCGTGATCCGGGCCACATCCGTATCGCGCGGCGCGCAGTACCCTTGCCGCATGCCTCCGATGCTTGTTCGACGCCGACACGTGGACTACGTGCGCGTCACGAGCATGGGCTGTCGGCCTTCGGCCTGAATCAGCCCCTTTCTTCCTTCCGTTCTTACGGCATCCTGGGCGCCGCCCCCTACCCCCGGCGGCCTGCCCGTGGCCCACACACCCCTGTGGACGCACTCATGACGACGCACCCCGCGACGACCCCGTCGTACGACCAGCTGCCCATCATCGACCTGTCGGCCGCCGACCGCGGACCCCAGGCCCGGGCCCTCCTCCACGCCCAGCTGCACAGCGCCGCCCACGACGTCGGCTTCTTCCAGCTCGTCGGACACGGCGTCACCCCGGCCGAGACCCGCGCCCTGCTCACCGCCATGCGCGCCTTCTTCGACCTCCCCGAGGCCGACCGGCTCGCCCTCGACAACGTCAACTCCCCGCACTTCCGCGGCTACACCCGCACCGGCGACGAACGCACCGGCGGCGCCCGCGACTGGCGCGACCAGCTCGACATAGGCGCCGAACGCCCCGCCCACGCCCCCGGCCCCGGCGAACCCCCCTACTGGTGGCTGCAGGGCCCCAACCAGTGGCCGTCCGCCCTCCCCGAACTGCGCACCGCGGCCCTCACCTGGATCGACCGGCTGAGCGCCGTCGCCCAGCGCCTCCTGCACGAGCTGCTGACGGCCATCGGCGCCCCCGCCGGCTTCTACGACCCGATCTTCGGCGGGCACGCCCACCCGCACCTCAAGCTGGTCCGCTACCCCGGCAGCGCCGGCGACGGCACCGACCAGGGCGTCGGCGCCCACAAGGACTACGGCTTCCTGACCCTGCTGCTGCAGGACACCGTCGGCGGCCTCCAGGTCCTGCGCGAGGACGGCCGCTTCCACGAGGTCCCGCCCATCGAGGACGCCTTCGTCGTCAACCTCGGCGAACTGCTGGAAGTCGCCACCGACGGCTACCTGCTGGCCACCAACCACCGGGTGGTCAGCCCGCCCGGCGCCACCGAGCGGTTCTCGGTCCCCTTCTTCTACAACCCGCGCCTCGACGCCAGGGTCGAACCGCTGCCCTTCCCGCACGCCTCCCAGGCCCCCGGCATCACCACCGACCCGACCAACCCGCTCTACGCCGAGTACGGCTACAACGAACTGAAGGGCAAGCTGCGGGCACACCCGCTGGTGGCGGAGAGGCACCACGGAAACCTGCTGACGGCCGTATGAGCCCAGGAGCGCGGCCGGCCCGGCGGGACGCCCGAGGGCACCCGCGCCGCCCACGCTCCCGGACCACCCCGCTCAGCGGGCGATGTCCGCGTACCCGGCGATGTCCTCGGGCCGCCGGGGCCCGGGCCCCACGTACCGGGCGGAGGGCCGCACCAGCCGGCCCGTCCGCTTCTGCTCCAGAACGTGCGCCGACCACCCCGCAGTCCGCGCGCACGTGAACATCGACGTGAACATGTGCGCCGGAACCTCCGCGAAGTCCAGCATGATCGCCGCCCAGAACTCCACGTTCGTCGCCAGCACCCGGTCCGGCCTGCGGCTGTGCAGCTCCTCCAGCGCCGCCTTCTCCAGCGCCTCCGCGATCTCGTACCGCGGCGCGCCCAGCTCCCGCGCCGTACGCCGCAGCACCCGCGCCCGCGGGTCCTCCGCCCGGTACACCCGGTGCCCGAACCCCATCAGCCGCTCACCCCGGTCCAGGGCCTTCTTCACATAGGCCTCCGCGTCGCCGGTGCGCTCGATCTCCTCGATCATCCCCAGCACTCGCGACGGCGCACCACCGTGCAGCGGCCCCGACATCGCACCCACCGCACCCGACAGCGCCGCGGCGACGTCCGCACCCGTGGAGGCGATGACCCGCGCCGTGAACGTCGACGCGTTCATCCCGTGCTCCGCCGCGGAGGTCCAGTACGCGTCCACCGCCGCCACGTGCTTCGGATCCGGCTCACCCCGCCAGCGGATCATGAACCGCTCGACCACCGACTTCGCCTTGTCGATCTCCCGCTGCGGCACCATCGGCAGCCCCTGCCCCCGCGCCGACTGGGCGACGTACGACAACGCCATGACCGCGGCCCGCGCCAGGTCCTCCCGGGCCTGCCGCTCGTCGATGTCGAGCAGCGGCCGCAGCCCCCACACCGGCGCGAGCATGGCCAGCGCCGACTGCACGTCCACCCGGATGTCCCCGGAGTGCACCGGGATGGGGAACGGCTCGGCGGGCGGCAGACCGGGGTTGAAGGCGCCGTCGACCAGCAGCCCCCACACGTTCCCGAACGAGACGTGACCGACCAGGTCCTCGATGTCGACGCCCCGGTACCGCAGGGCGCCGCCCTCCTTGTCCGGTTCGGCGATCTCCGTCTCGAACGCTACGACTCCCTCGAGCCCGGGTACGAAATCGGACATCAGGCGGCTCCTCGTGATGTGTCGGAGGCGGCGGCGGACACCCCGGTGATGCCCCGATCGTCCAGTGGTCATCCGGTGGTCACCCAAACCGCGGGGGAACCTGCACCATAACCCCGAGTGCCAGGATTGGGGAGACGCTACGACACTGAGTGCCACGCGCATTCGATACGGCAAGATGACCGCGTGACCGACCGCGACCCCATCCTGGACCCCGTGCTCGACCCCGCCGCCATGCGCAAGCAGTACCGGGCCGAAGGACTCGCAGAACAGGACCTCGCCACGCACCCCATGGACCAGTTCGCCCGCTGGTTCGAGGACGCGGCCCGGGCGGCCCTCCACGGCACGATCTACGAACCCAACGCCATGATCGTCTCCACCGCGGACGCCACCGGGCGCCCCAGTTCGCGCACGGTCCTGATGAAGCAGTTCGACACCGACGGATTCGTCTTCTACACCAACTACGACTCCCGCAAGGGCCGCGACCTCGCGGCCAACCCGCACGTCTGCCTGCTCTTCCCCTGGCACCCGCTGGCCCGCCAGGTCATCGTCACCGGCACCGCCCGCCGCACCGGCCGCGACGAGACCGCCGCGTACTTCCGCAGCCGCCCGCACGGCTCCCGGCTGGGCGCCTGGGCCAGCGCCCAGTCCTCGGTCATCGCCTCCCGCACCGAGCTGGACACCGCCTACGCCGAACTGGAGGAGCGCTACCCCGAGGACGAGCAGGTCCCGGTGCCCCCGCACTGGGGCGGCTTCCGCGTCGCCCCCGCCACCATCGAGTTCTGGCAGGGCCGCGAGAACCGCCTCCACGACCGCCTGCGCTACGCCACCCGGCCCAACGGCACCTGGCAGGTCGAACGCCTCAGCCCCTGAGCACGCAGACGACCCGCGGGCTGGGTTCCTCGAAGAGGAGCCGGCCGGACGAAACCGGCAGCCCGCGGGTCGGGTGACTGCTTGGGATTGGGCCGGCTACGCGTCTTTCACGCGCTGGTCCGGCACCGCACTGGTGTGGTGGCGGGCCGCTAGCCCGCAGTCACCTCACGCGTCCGGTTCTCATACATCTGCCGAACCACCTCCCTTCTTGTGTACTCCACACCCTAGGAAGGCGGCCGGAGGGTCTCAACCGTTTTTTCGGTAGCGTCGCAGGCATGACGGATCTTCGGACAGCACTCGTCACGGGCGACGGCATGCTCGAGCAGTGGCGGTTCGTGCACAACACGGTGGTGCCGGCCGCCGCGATGTCGGTCGCGGACGCCCGGGTGCGGCTCGGGCGGTACCGGCTGGAGAACGCGTACCTGGGGGACGTGCTCGTGGGGTGCTCCACGGTGCGCCCGCCGGTGGGGGAGGAGGCCGTGTCGACCGTCATCGCGCGCGTGCTGCCCGAGTTCCGGCGGCGGGGCTTCGGGACGGCCGTCTACGAGAGCGCGCTGGGGCAGGCGCGTGCGCTGGGCGCGGGAGTGGTGGAGACATGTGTGCTGGCGGCGAACGAGGACGGACTGCGGTTCGCGGTGCGCCGGGGGTTCGTGGAGATCGACCGGTACGTGCTGGACGGGGAGCACGACGAGTGGGTCGACCTGCGGCTGCGGGCGGAGGGGGCGGCGGATTGATTCCCCCGAACTTGCGGGAACAGGATGTGTGCTCCGTCACGTTCCAGTTGAATGAAGCCCAGTGAGCGAACCGAGCGCCGTACGTGAGTGCGCCGACGCAGCCTCCAGGGGGTCCAGGTGAGTGCTTCCCGGCGGAGTGGGACCACTGATGAGCTGGGGCCGGACGAGCCCGGTGAGTCCGGCGGCTCCGATCTGCTCGCCGCGCTGCTGGACGGCATGGACGCGGCGCTGTGCGCCTTCGACGCGGACGGTGTCGTCACGCACTGGAACCGGGAGGCCGAGCGGATCCTAGGCTGGACCGCCGCCGAGGCGGTGGGGCGGCACGGGTTCGCCGGCTGGGCGGTGCGCAGCGCGGACGCCGAGGAGGTCCAGGCGCGGCTGATGTCCGCGATGGAGGCGCCCGGTCGGCAGGTGCACGAGTTCGCCCTGGTGACCAAGGACGGCGGGCGGGTCCTGGTGCGGACACAGTCGGCCGCCGTGCGGGGCCCGGAAGGGAAGCCGGCGGGTGTGTACTGCGCGTTCAGCGAGGTGCACGCGCAGATCGACCTGGAGCGGTCGATCGCGCTGAGCGAGGCGCTGTTCGAGGACGCGGCCTGGGGGGTCGTGCTCGTGGACGCCGATCTGCGGCCCGCCGTGATGAACGCGCACGCGGCACGCGCGCTCGGGATCGGGCGGACCTCGGCGCTGGGCCGGCCGCTCGGTGAACTGCTCGCGCAGGGTGTGGAGGAGCTGGAGGCCGCTCTCACGCACGTCCTGGCCGAGGGTGCGCCGCCGGCGCCCGCGGAGATGTGGGTGGGCGTGCGGACCGCGGAGGGCGAGCGGCGGCGGTGCTGGCGCAGCGGGTTCCTGCGGCTGGCGTCGCCGCTGGCGGAGGAGCCGGTGCCGCTCGGGGTGGGCTGGCTGTTCCAGGACGTCACCGAGGCCAAGCAGGGCGAGCAGGAGGCGGCTCTGCTGCGGTTCCGTTCGAACCAGTCGCATCGTGCGGCGCGTGCCGCCGCCGAGTGCGAGGACCCCGTGGAGGCGGCCACCGTCCACCTCGACTTCGCGCTGGCCGGTTTCGCCGATCACGCGCTCCTTGACCGGGTGGCGGGCGGTGCGCGCGCGGAGGGCGAGGGTACGGAGGGTCCGGTGCGGCTGGTACGGCTCGCCGCGACGCCCGCCGGTGCGCCGGGGCCGAGCCTGGTCACGGGTGCGGCGGGGCTGCCGGTGCGCTACGAGGAGGGGCACCCGGCGCTGAGCTGCGTGGAGCGGGCCGGGAGTGTGCGCGCGGACGCGGGGGCGGTGCCGGCGGAGCGGGCGCGCGAGTGGGCGCTGGAGCGGCAGTGGCCGGGTGAGGTGGTGCACGCCTTGTGCGCGGTGCTGCGCAGCCGGGGGCGGACGCTGGGTGTGGTGACGTTTCTGCGCGGGGCCGGCCGGAACCGCTTCGAGCGGTCCGACGCGGCGTACGCGGAGGACGTGGCGCTGCGGATCGCCGTGGTGCTGGACCTGGCGGACGCGGTCCGGGAGCGGTAGCGCCCGCCCGGCGCCTCAGTGCCGGTAGAAGATCCGGTCGCCGTAGCTCTCCATGACCCGGCGGTTCCAGTCGTGGCCGCCGTCCACGTTGCCGGAGCGCAGGAGCGGGGGTTCGATGCCCCGGTCGGCGAGGGCGGCGGCGGTGGTGGCCAGCACGGCCTGCATCAGCGCGGTGGTGACGACGGTGGAGGCGGGGGCGAAGGGCGCGGGGATGGTGTCGAGGGTGAGCTCCGCGTCGCCGACGGCGATCTTGGAGTCGAGTACGACGTCGCAGTGGTCCTTCAGGAAGGTGCCGGAGGTGTGCCGTGAGGTGGTCTCCTCGGCGTAGGCCACGGAGGTCACGCCGATGACCTTCACGCCGAGGGCGCGGGCGGCGAGGGCCATCTCGACGGGGAGGGCGTTGCGGCCGGAGAGGGAGATGACGACGAGGGCGTCGCCGGCGCGCAGCGGGGAGGTGTCGAGGACGGCGCTGGCGAGTCCGTCGACGCGTTCGAGGGCGGAGCCGAGGGTGGCGGGGGTGACGTCGACGCCGACGACGCCGGGGACGGCGAGCAGGTTCATCAGGGCGAGGCCGCCGGCGCGGTAGACCACGTCCTGGGCGGCCAGGGAGGAGTGCCCGGCGCCGAAGGCGAACAGGCGGCCGCCGGATGCGACGGTGTCGGCGAGCAGGGTGCCGGCCGCGGTGATGGCGGCGGCCTCCTCCTCGCGGACGCGTTGCAGCAGGTTGATGGCGGCGTCGAAGAACAGGTCGGCCGGCGTGCCGTCGCTCATGCGGTGCCCCTTCGCAGTCTGTGTCGCGGATCACCGTGCGGTCTGGACCAGTGCGGTGTCAATACGGCCGTGCCGGACCACCCCCGCCCGGCGGGCCCGCGGCTCTCCCACGCGAACGGAACCGCACGCCCGGCCCACCGCGACCCGCGCGCGTCGGCGGGCCCGGGACCGGTGCGGCGGTCGTGTCACCGGCCCGGAAACAGGGGGTGGGCGGCGGCCCCGGACCTCCGCGGGGGGCGCCCGCACGGGCCCGGACCGGCGCGCGGCGGCAGGGCCGGGAACCTCCGCGACGGCGGCCCGTGTCGGCCCGTTCTGCCGGAGGCCCCCGCTTGTCAGTGGGATCCGGCAGAATTGGTGACAGGGCCAGCGCACGCGCCGGGCTGCCGGCAGAGGTAATCGAGGGGCACGTATGTCCGGACTGATCGACACCACGGAGATGTATCTCCGCACCATCCTCGAGCTGGAGGAGGAAGGCGTCGTCCCCATGCGCGCCCGCATCGCGGAGCGGCTGGACCAGAGTGGGCCGACGGTGAGCCAGACGGTGGCGCGGATGGAGCGCGACGGCCTGGTGTCCGTGGCCAGCGACCGGCATCTGGAGCTGACGGACGAGGGCAGAAGGCTCGCCACGCGCGTGATGCGCAAGCACCGTCTCGCGGAGTGTCTCCTGGTCGACGTGATCGGCCTGGAGTGGGAGCAGGTGCACGCGGAGGCGTGCCGCTGGGAGCACGTGATGAGCGAGGCCGTGGAGCGCAGGGTCCTGGAACTGCTGCGGCACCCGACCGAGTCGCCGTACGGCAACCCGATCCCGGGCCTGGAGGAGCTGGGCGAGAAGGACGGGGCCGATCCGTTCCTGGACGAGGGCATGGTGTCGCTGGCCGACCTGGACGCGGGTACGGACGGCAAGACGGTCGTGGTGCGCCGGATCGGGGAGCCGATCCAGACGGACGCGCAGTTGATGTACACGCTGCGGCGGGCGGGTGTGCAGCCCGGTTCGGTGGTGAGCGTGACGGAGTCGGCCGGCGGGGTGCTGGTGGGCAGCGGCGGTGAGGCGGCCGAGCTGGAGGCGGATGTGGCCTCGCATGTGTTCGTCGCCAAGCGCTGAGCGTGGGAGGGCCCCGGCGCCGTGTGGCGCCGGGGCCCGTCCTCCCCTGTGCTGACCCGGAGCCCCGAGCTCTCAGGGTCATCCCCTCGGACCGTTTTTCCCCGAGCGGTCCGCCTCCCGCCAGAAAGATCCCCCTGGCGGCGGCGATCATTCCTCACGGGGTGTCACTCGAATGAGGGGTGTTGTCCGCAGGGACAGCATTTTCGAATACCTATTCGATAGTCTGCGACGGCAAGCGGAACCGTACGAGTCAGCGGAGCTGGGGGGTACCAGGCTCATGGCACGGCGTATCGACGTGACGGGAGCGGGCGGGGTGCGCCTGGCCGCGTGGGAGTTCGCGGACCCTCCGAAGGGGGATCCGGAGGATGCGGAAGCCGACCGGGCGGACCCGGGATCCGGCGGCCCGGGCGTGCTGTTACTCCACGGCCTGATGGGCCGTGCCTCCCACTGGGCGTCCACCGCCCGCTGGCTCGCCGAGCGGCACCGCGCCGTCGCGCTCGACCAGCGGGGACACGGCCAGAGCGACAAGCCCCCGCAGGCCGCCTACACCCGCGAGGCGTACGTCGACGACGCCGAGGCCGCCCTCGAACAGCTCGGCCTCGCGCCCGCCCTGCTCATCGGTCACGCCATGGGCGCCCTGACCGCCTGGCAGCTCGCCGCCAGACGCCCCGACCTGGTGAGCGGTCTGGTCATCTGCGACATGCGGGCCTCCGCGCTCGGCGCGGCCTCGCAGCGGGAGTGGGCCGAGTGGTTCCGCTCCTGGCCCGTCCCCTTCGCCACCCTCGCCGACGTCCGCAAGTGGTTCGGCGAGGACGACCCCTGGGTGGAGCGCCCCTGCCCCGCGCGCGGCGCGTTCTACGCCGAGGTGATGCACGAGTGCGCGGACGGCTGGCGCCCCGTGTTCGAGCCCGGGCAGATGCTGAGGTCCCGGGAGACCTGGGTGTACGACGCGCACTGGGAGGAGCTGGCCCAGGTGCGCTGCCCGGCGCTGGTCGTGCGCGGCCTGGACGGGGAGCTGGGGCGGGCGGAGGCGCAGGAGATGGTGCGGGTGCTGCCGCGCGGCGAGTACGCCGAGGTGGTGGACGCCGGCCATCTCGCCCACTACGACCGCCCGGTGGCCTGGCGGGAGGCGGTCTCGCCGTTCCTCGCGGAGGTCCTCGACGACTGAGCCCCACCCGGCCCGGCGCCCCGGCCCGAGCAGCCCCCCGCAGCGGGCCTCGCGGCCCTGAGCCCTGTCCGACCGCCGCGCACGGGCCTCGTCGGCCCCGTCCCCCGCCGAGCGCCGCAAGGCGCACGCTGTTCGGCCCTCGCCTGGTGCCGCGAGGTGCGCGTGGTGTTCAGCCCTTGCTGACCGCCGTGAGGATCTCCGGCAGCCGGGACGCCGTGCGGGGTGCCGCCAGCCGCAGCCCCAGCACGGTGAGCGCCGCCCCGTACCCGGCCCCGGCCGGCAGCAGCAGCCAGGTCCAGGCGCCCCCGCTCGCGCTCACGTGGAGCCAGACGGCGAGGGCGATCACCGGGGAGCAGAGCAGGCCGGCGGAGACCATGCCGCCGAAGATGGAGATCCAGGCGAGGCCCGCCTGCCCCGGGGCGACGTTCTTGTGGCCCTCCTGGGGGATGGAGTAGGGGAACCGCGCCGAGGTCCAGGCCCCGGTCGCCAGCATCGCGCCGAGCAGCGCGAGGGACAGCCCCAGCACCTCCGGGAGCCGGGTCCAGGCACCCAGCAGGGCGGTCGTGACCACCGTGACGAGCGCCGCGTAGGGGACGGTGATCAGCAGCAGGGCCAGGGCCCGGCCGCGCAGCTCCTCGTAGGCGTCCCGCGGGGCGGAGACGGTCGTGGCCACCATCCAGAAGGCGGAGGTGTCCTGCCCGAACTGGTTGTACATCTGGATGCCGAGCATCCCGGCGGCGAAGCAGGCGAAGTAGACAGAGCCGGTGCCCTGCAGCGCGTTGAACACCGGCACGATCAGCCCGATCGCCAGCGACGTCACCCAGGCGGCCTTGGTCTTCGGGTCGCGCCAGACGTAGCGCAGACTGCGCTCCATGACCGTGCCCGTGCGCCCGCCGGGGAGCAGCCGGGCGAGTCTGCCGGAGGAGGCGCGCTCCGGTGTCCCGGCGTCCAGGGCCTGGAGCGTGGACCCGTCGGGCGCGGTCATCAGCCGGGTCAGGCTCCGCGCCCAGGCGACGACCAGCACCGCCAGACCGGCGGCCGACACGGCCAGTTGGGCGGCGGCGATGCCGTACGACCCCTCGCTCGCCGCGCGCACCGCCGCCACCGCGGAGCCCGGCGGCAGCCAGGACAGCCCGTCGGCGACCGGCCGGAGCTGTCCCAGCCCGCCGGTGCCGAGCCGCCGCGCGCCGAAGTTGACCAGCTGCACCCCGACCGCGATCACCAGCCCGCTCAGCACGGCGAGATCGCGGCCCTTCCTGCTGGTCAGCAGTCGTACGTTGGCGGTGGCGACGGCCCGCGCGAGCGCCACGCAGACCAGCAGCGCGAGGACGGCGGCGACGGCCGCGACGGCGTACCCCGCCGCGCCGTGCGCCGGGGCCAGGGCGCAGCCCGTCAGCATCAGCAGGGTGACCAGTGGGCCGACGCCGACCAGGGAGGCCGCGAGCAGGGCCCGCACCAGCGGGACGGGCCGCAGCGGCAGCATCACCAGCCGGGTCGGGTCGAGCGTCTCGTCGCCGGTGGGGAAGAACAGGGGCAGCACGGCCCAGCCGAGGGCGAGCACGGCGGTGCCGATCACGGCCACGACGTCGGCGCCCGCTCGCCCGCGCAGCAGGACGAGGCCGAGCAACTGTGCCAGTGCGAACAGCACGGCGGCGACGGCGGAGACGGCGAACGCGGCCCGGCGGCCGCCGGACTGCCGCAGCCCGTTGCGGAGCAGGGACAGCTTCAGTCGTACGAGGGTGGTGGTGAGGCCGGTCATCGGGCCGCACCGCCGCCCAGCCAGTCCAGGTCCGAGCCGGCGCTGCGGCCGCTCGCCCCGACCAGTTCCAGGAACGCCCCCTGCAGCGTGGGGTGCGCCCCGCGCACCTCGGCGAGCGGGCCGGTGGCGCGGATGCGCCCCGCCGCCAGGACCGCGACCCAGTCGCACAGCGACTCGACCAGCTCCATGACGTGCGAGGAGAAGACGACGGTGGCGCCGGAGGCGGTGTAGCGCTCCAGGACGCCTCGGATGGTCTGCGCGGACACCGGGTCGACGCCCTCGAACGGCTCGTCCAGGAACAGCACTTCGGGGTTGTGCAGGAGGGCCGCCGCGAGTCCGATCTTCTTGCGCATACCGGTCGAGTAGTCGACGACGAGCTTGTGCTGGGAGCCGGCCAGGTCGAGCACGTCCAGCAGCTGGGTGGCCCGCTTGTCCACCTCGGCCCCGGGCAGCCCGCGCAGCCGCCCGGAGTACCCGAGCAGTTCCCGCCCCGACAGCCGCTCGAACAGCCTGAGCCCCTCGGGCAGGACGCCGATGCGCGCCTTGACGGCCACCGGGTCCCGCCACACGTCGTGCCCGACGACCTGCACGGTGCCGTCGTCGGGCCGCAGCAGCCCCGTCACCATGGACAGGGTGGTCGTCTTACCGGCGCCGTTGGGCCCGACGAGTCCGATGAACTTCCCCGCGGGCAGGTCGAGATCGATTCCGCCGACAGCAACCTGCTGTCCGAACCGCTTCCAGAGGCCTCGCACCCGCACCGCAGCTTCGGTCATGCATGAACAGTACGTCCAGGGGGATTCTCAGCGGTCCCGTCCACAGGCATAGGCGAGCGGGGAGATCAACTCCTCGGCGTCCGGCAGCCATCGGTTCGCCGGGGTCGGCCGGCAGGCCCACTGCACGGCACCGCGGGAGCCGAACCGGGTGGGCGGCGCGGCCACGTAGGAGCCCTCGCCCAGGGCGACCAGGTCCAGGGACGGCATCGACCAGCCCAGCGTCCGCACCAGCTCCGGCACCTTCGCCGAACCGCCCGGCAGCACGAGGAAGTGCATCCGCCGGTCCGGGGTCAGCGTGACCGGGCCGAGGGTCAGCTCCATCCGCTCCATGCGCGCGAGGGCCAGGAACCCCGCACTCTCCGCGACGGACAGCGCGTCGAAGGTGCGGCCCGTGGGCAGCAGGATCGACGCCGTGGGCTGCTTCTGCCACATTCGGCGGGCGACGGTCGCGCTTCCGGTCGCCTGGCTCGCCCAGTCGGGGCGCGTGGGGTGCGCACCCGGCGCAGGGCAGGAGGCGTCGCCGCACGAGCAGCGCTGCACCCCGTCGACGGCTTCCAGCCAGGTGCCCGGGAACACGTCCCAGTGCCGCTCCTCGGCGTAGCGCACGGCGGTTTCCAGCAGCGATTCCCCGCGCTGCTGCGGAATCTGGGCGGCCTCGGGGCCCGCGATCGTCTCTTCCACGTTCCACTCAACTCCCGTACCCACCTCGGGTTACGGCTCGGGCACGTGCGCGGGAGGAGCATCGATTCCGCAGTCGGGGCGCACGGGTGCACGGCCGGGGGCGCGCGGGAGGAAGCGGGGCGTGCGATGGGTAGCCAGGGAGGGGGGTGGCATCTGCCTTTACCCCGGCAAACCGCACATGTCACGCATTGACGGTATGTCAGCTGGGCAGTGATCTTCCCGAAACGGTCACGCTCCAGGGGTTCGCAGGGGGTAGCACATGGCCGCAAGGCCTCTCGTGGCGAGGCAGCCGAACGAACGGCTGCAGGCACTCATCCAGGAAGCGGGGTGCTCGAACGCCGGGCTGGCCCGGCGGGTCAACATGTGCGGCGCCGAGCACGGTCTCGACCTGCGCTACGACAAGACGTCCGTGGCCCGCTGGCTGCGCGGCCAGCAGCCACGGGGCCGGGCGCCGGCGATCATCGCGGAGGCGCTCGGGCGCAAGCTCGGCCGTACGGTCACGATCGACGAGATCGGCATGGCCAACGGCAAGAACCTCGCCTCGGGGGTCGGTCTCCAGTTCTCGCCGACGGTACTGGGGGCCATCGAGCAGGTCTGCGAGCTGTGGCGCAGCGACGTGGGGCGCCGGGACTTCCTGTCCGGCTCCTCCGTCGCCGCCTCCGCGCTGGTCGAGCCCAGCCGTGACTGGCTGATCTCGGCGCCGGACGCCCAGGTGGCCCGGCAGGCGGGTCCGCGCGTGGGCCTGTCCGATGTGGCGGCCGTACGGTCGATGACCCAGGCGCTGAGCGATCTCGACCACCAGTTCGGGAGCGGGCATGTGCGCCCGGTCGTGGTGCACTACCTGAACAGCGTGGTGTCCGGGCTGCTCGCGGGGTCCTACCGGGAGGCGGTCGGGCGGGAACTCTTCGCCGCGGTGGCCCGGTTGACCGAGCTAGCCGGGTACATGGCGGTGGACACCGGCCAACCGGGCCTGGCCCAGCGGTACTACATCCAGTCGCTGCGCCTCGCGCAGGCCGCCGGGGACCGCGGCTACGGCGGTTACGTGCTCGCCGCGTCCATGAGCCACCTCGCCGCACAGCTCGGGAACCCGCGCGAGATCGCCCAGTTGGCGCGGGCGGCGCAGGAGGGGGCGCGCGGGCAGGTGACCCCGCGGGTGGACGCGATGTTCCACGCGGCCGAGGCGCGCGGGCACGCCCTGCTCGGCGACGCGCGCGCGGCGCAGGCCGCGGGCGGACGGGCCGCCACGGCGATGGAGCGGGCCGACCCGGCCTCCGGGGACGACCCGGTGTGGATCGCGCACTTCGACCAGGCCTATCTGGCCGACGAGTTGGCGCACTGCCACCGCGACCTCGGACAGGCCGAGGCGGCCGCGCGCTGTGCCGAGCAGTCGCTGGCCGGGCACCCCGAGTCCCGGGCCCGCCGGCGCGCGATCGGCTATGTGCTGCTCGCCACGGCCCAGGTGCAGCAGCGCGAGATCGAACAGGCCTGCGCCACCGGCCTGAAGGCGGTGGAACTGCTGGAGGGGCTGCGTTCCAACCGGGGCGCGGAGTACCTGGAGGACCTGCAGCAGCGCCTCGAACCCTTCCGGGACGAGTCGGTGGTGAGGGAGTTCGGGGCCCGCCTCGACCTCCAGCAGGCCGCGTGAACACCGGCCCCGCGCGCGCGTGAACGTGTGGCGAACGACACGTGTGTGTGCCGTAGGCCCCATGAACAGCGCCGCGCGGGGCGGTTGTGTTACTGCCGTCACAGGTGAGGAGGTCTGGTCCTGAGCTGCGTGGCACCCGGCTCGGGGGACCCGGTAGCGTGACCCGACGATTCACAAGGTCCCCCATTAGTAGGAGTCCCGGTGACGCAGAGCGGACAGGGCGAGAACCCCTCGGCGCAGCCCGCGCGCGAAGGCATCGTGCTGCCCTCCGACGGAGGCGAGCCCGTGCTTCCGGGCATGAGCGCCGCGCCCGCGCCCGCACCCGCGGCACCGTCCGGCGGGCAGGCCTGGGGCGGTTCCTGGGGCCCGGAGCAGCAGGCACCCCAGCAGAGCCAGGGCTGGGCCCCCGCGCCCGCCCAGGAGTGGGGCACCCCCGGCGCTCCGCAGCAGTCCCCGTCCGCGAGCGGCCCCGGCCCGCTGCCCCCCGAGGGCGCCCCGGCCCCGTCGTACGGCGGTCCGGCAGCCTCCTACGGCGACCAGGCACCCTCCTACGGCGCCGGCGGTCAGGGCGGCGCGTACGGCGCGGGCCCGCAGCCGGGTTACGGCACCCCGGACCCGTACCAGCAGCACCAGCAGCAGTACCCGGCCGCAGGCGCCGGTCCGCTGCCGCCGGCCGTGCCGGACGGCTACCCGGGCGCGGGTGCCCCGCCGCCCCCGGCGGCCGAGGGCGCCACCCAGTACCTGCCGCCGGTCGCGGGTGCGCCCGCCGGCGCGGCCGAGGGGGCGACGCAGTACCTGCCGCCGGTGCCCGCCGCACCCGCCGACGAGGGCGCCACGCAGTTCATCCCGCCGGTGGCGGCGGGCGGGCCGCCGCCCGAGGCGGCCGGCGAGCAGACGCGCTACCTGGGCATCACGCCCCAGCAGCCGGCGGCCGTGCCGTCCGACGCGGAGGCCACCCAGTTCATACCGCCGTACGCGGCCCAGGGCCAGGGCGGGGACCGGCAGCCGCCCGCCGAGTTCGACAACCTCTTCCGGGGCGGCCCGGCCGGCGCCGACGCCCCGGCCGGGTCCACCCAGCAGCTCCCGCGCGTCCCGCAGCAGGGCGCCTACCAGCCGTCGTACGCCCCGGCGCAGCCGTCGTACGGCCCCTCGCACGACGACGAGGGGTCCGGGCGCCGGTCGCGGGTGCCGCTGATCGCCGCCGTCGGCATCGGCATCGTGGTGATCGGCGTGGGTGCCGGCGCGATGCTCAGCGGCGGGGGCGGCAAGGACCAGGCGGCCGACGGCAAGACCGTCGCCGCCACGTCCGCCGCGCCGCAGAACTCCGGGGCGGGGGCCGACCCCGCGCGCCAGCAGGCCGTGGCGCTGGACAAGCTGCTCGCCGACAGCGGCAACAGCCGCGCCTCGGTGATCAAGGCGGTGGCCGACGTCAAGCAGTGCGACAACCTCGACCAGTCGGCGTCCGGCCTGCGGGACGCCGCCGGGCAGCGCGGCCGGCTGGTCACCCGGCTCGGCAAGCTGTCCGTGGACAAGCTGCCGAACAACGCCGCGCTGACGGCCGCCCTGACCTCGGCCTGGCAGGCGTCCGCCGCGGCCGACAACCACTACGCGGCCTGGGCCGACCAGGTCAAGGGCAACCGCAAGGGCTGCCGCAAGGGCCATGCCCGGATCACCGGCGAGACCCAGGCGGGCAACCGGGAGAGCGGCACCGCCAGCGAGCAGAAGGTCAAGGCGGCGGCGCTGTGGAACGCGATCGCGCAGAAGTACGGCCTGACCCAGCGCCAACCCACCCAGCTGTGAGCGAGGGGGGCGCGGGCGTGCGGGTCACTGCACGTCCGCGCTCTCCAGCGTCTGCGTCATGTCCGCGATGCCGTTGATGCCGCCGATGCCCTTGCGGGCCGAGACCAGCTGCCCGTTCTGGACCACCTGCAGGGTGACGTCGGCGTTGACCATGCGCGGGAAGCCGACCCCGGCCAGCTTGCCCTCGTAGGGCCAGTGCAGGGTCGGGGTGAGGCCGCCGGTGGAGACCTGCAGGCCGTCGTCCAGGGTGTGCCGCACGGTGTCGGAGCTCACGTCGCCGTCGCCGATCTTGTCCAGGGCGGCCTTGAGCACGGTGTAGGCGATCCAGGTGGTCTGCACCCCGGCATCCGCGGGGTCGATGTCGTTGTCGCCGAAGGCCTCCTCGTTGATGACCTTCTTCATCAGGTCCCAGCGCGTGTCGGAGGCCGGCGGGTACCAGCCGGTGATGTACGCCCCCTCGTACGGCCCGGAGGCGCCGCCCGTCGCATTGATCACGGTCTGGTCGACGCTGCCGAGGACGGTGGCGAGGCGCACCGCCGGGTAGCTGTCGCGGGCCCGCCGGAAGGAGTCCATGAAGATGTCCGTACGGTCCCCGAGCGCGGGCACCACGCAGCCCTTGCGGACCGGGTCCTTGGTCGCGTACCGCAACGCCTGGTCGGACTGGCCGCTGTACTCGGTGAGGTCCTCGGCGGCGAGCTGGTCGCCCGCCTGCGGGTGCTTGCCGGCCCGCAGCCCCGAGTCGAGCATCGTCGGCAGCTCGTCGCCCGCGATGCTGTCGGGGCGGACCAGGGAGACGGGCCCGCAGACCGCCGAGAGCGCCTTGCCCAGACCGGCGAGGAGGGCGGGCTGGCCGCCGTTGACCGGGTACGACATCGAGCCGGTGAACTCGTCGTTGGTGACGCCGTAGCCGCCTATGTAGGGGATGCCGGCGCCCTCCAGCGGGGCGAGGTAGGAGTCGCCGAACTGGCTGTAGGAGCCGACGACGGCCACCACGTCCTCGTCCGCCGCGTACCGGGCGCACTTCGCGGCACCCACGCTGTCGTTGTGGTCGTTGCAGGTCAGGACGTCGAGCTTGCGGCCGTCGATACCGCCGTGGGCGTTGAGCCACTTGGCGTAGGCGCGGGCCATCGCGGGCATGCCGGGCTTGTTGGTCGAGTCGGTGCCCTGCGGTGCCCACGTCATGACCTTGATCGGGTCATCCCCGGCGCCCCCCGTGACACCGGGGATGACCCCGCATCCGGCGGTGAGCGACGCACAGAGAGCCATCGCCCCCAGGGACAGGGCTGCGGCTCTGCCGGGGCGGGAGAAGGAGTGGGGGAAGGTGCGGGTGCGTCGCCTGCCGGTCATGGACACGCACGATTCCCTCACACCGCGAACCGGGGAGTGACCCTCGGTCAATGAAAAGTGACACCCAGGTGAATTACGGGGGCCGGTGGGACCGGTGGGACGAAGAACGTACGATCGATGACCGTGCAAGGTTCGGAGAACTCTTCCCGTCGCGGCCGTCGCTCCTCCACCATGGGCGGCATGCCCCTCAACGACATGCCGTGGTGGCGCTGGCGCAGCAATGTGCGCTCGGCGCTGCACATGCTCTCCGACCCCGGGTTCCAGCGGGACGTCTGGCTGGCCGGCGTGGACGGCTACGGCGACGTCACCGACGCCGTGTACCGGCTGGTGGAGGACACCTGGCTGGACAACTGGTCCGCGGAGAAGTACGTCGGCACGATATTCCGGGACTCGCAGGAGGCGGCGCTCGTCGACACCGCCGTGCTGCGGGTGCTGCGGATCATGCACCAGGTCGGCCCGGACGCGCCGGTCACCGCCTACGTCGACCACGAGAGCTGGCCGGAGGCCGTGCGGGCGGCGCGGGACGCGCACGTGCGGATGGCGGTGAGCGACGGGGAGGACCCGGAGGCGCCGCCGAAGAGCCTGGAAGTGCTGCGGATCCTCACCAGGTCCGCGTAGCGGACGCGGGGCGCCCGCGGACGGTCCGTATGGAACCCTGTAGTACATGAACGAGCAGCCTGCGCCCGCCGCCGCACCGGCCGACCAGTATGTCCTGACTCTGTCCTGCCCGGACAGGAAGGGCATCGTGCACGCCGTGTCCAGCTATCTGTTCATGACCGGCTGCAACATCGAGGACAGCCAGCAGTTCGGTGACCACGACACGGGTCTGTTCTTCATGCGCGTCCACTTCTCCGCGGACGCGCCGGTGACCGTGGACAAGCTGCGTGCGAGCTTCGCCGCGATCGGCGACTCCTTCCACATGGCCTGGCAGATCAACCGGGCCGACGAGCGGATGCGCATCCTGCTGATGGTCAGCAAGTTCGGGCACTGCCTGAACGACCTGCTGTTCCGGGCCAGGATCGGCGCGCTGCCGGTGGACATCGTGGGCGTCGTCTCGAACCACACCGAGTTCGAGGAACTGGTGGGCTCGTACAACGTGCCCTTCCACCACATTCCGGTCACCAGGGACACCAAGTCGGAGTCCGAGGCCAGGCTGCTGGACATCGTCCGCGAGGAGCGGGTCGAACTGGTCGTCCTCGCCCGCTACATGCAGGTGCTCTCGGACGACCTGTGCAAGCAGCTCAGCGGCCGGATCATCAACATCCACCACTCCTTCCTGCCGAGCTTCAAGGGCGCCAAGCCGTACCACCAGGCGCACGCGCGCGGTGTGAAGCTGATCGGCGCCACGGCGCACTACGTGACGGCCGACCTCGACGAGGGGCCGATCATCGAGCAGGAGGTCGAGCGCGTCGGCCACGACGTGACCCCGGACCAGCTGGTGGCCATCGGCCGTGACGTGGAGTGCCAGGCGCTGGCGCGGGCGGTGAAGTGGCACGCGGAGCGCCGGATCCTGCTGAACGGGCGCCGGACGGTCATCTTCGCCTGACCGGCGGGCCCGGCGGTTCGCGCCGGCGCCCGGGCGCCGCCTACTCGGGGATCGTGAAGTAGCGGGCGATGGCGGGGACGATGTCCTGTTCGCCGACGGTGCCGTCGCCCGTCGTGTCCAGCGCGGCGGCGGTCGCCAGGGCGATCTCCTGCGGCACGTGGAACACCCGCAGCACGCGCGCCGTGTCCGCGACCGTGGCCCGGCCGTCCCCGTCGGTGTCCGCGACGGCGAGGGCCGCGTGCAGGAAGGGGCGGGCGATCTCGGCGAAGCGGTCGGGGTTGTCCCGCAGGCGCTTGACCGCGCCGGTGACGAACTCCTCGCGGGTGATGCGCTGGTCGCCGTCGCGGTCCGCGATCCCGGCCATGCCCTGCCAGAACGCCTCCGCACCCGCGTAGAGCGCCTGCCCCTCGGCGGAGCGGGCGGGCACGGCGAACTCGGCGAGCAGCGCCTTGGCCGCCGCGCTGAAGTCCCCGCGGTCGATGTGGCCGTTGCCGTCCTGGTCGAAGGTGGCGAAACGGGCGGCGATCCTGCGCTCGTACTCGGTGCTGACCATGTCTGTTCGGGCCGCCTTACCTGTGCGTGGGGTTGACCTGGCACGGAGCGTACGACGCGGGTGGCCGCCAGGCGGCGGGAAACCGGCGGTTGTGCCAAGACCGGGGGAATTCCGCGACAACGGTGTGGCCCTGTCGCGTATCTCCTCGGGGTTCACGCGGGGTTCACGCGGACAGGGGGTCGGCCTCGTCGGTCGTGGCGGATTCGAGGTCGGGGCGGACGTCGAAGAGGCGGCGCACCCCGAGCGCGCCGAGGACCCGGTTGACGTGGGAGCCGTCCTCGGCGCCCCGGTCGGGCAGTATCAGCCGCAGCCGGCCCTGGCAGGAGCGGATCAGCCGGCGGGCGGCGACGAGGACGCCGACCCCGCTGGAGTCGCAGAAGAACACGTCGGAGAGGTCCACGACGAGGCTGTGGTGGCCTTCGGCCACGACGTCGTGGACCCGTTGGCGCAGCACCGGCGAGGTCATCAGGTCCAGTTCCCCGGACACCCGGAGCACGGCCCACTCGCCCTGTTCGACGCCGGTCACGTTGAAAGCCACGGCCTAGCCCCTCCGCTCGCCGGATCTCCCGGAACCGCACGGAAACGGAAGTAGTTCCTACGTTTCATTCCGCGCGGCTGCCCAGCGGCGTTTCCCTGAAACGTCGGGTGGCAAACGGCACGTGATCGACAAGGGGCTTGTTTCGGTCACTATCGATCCTGTTCGATCAGAGGTGTACGCGCCCTGTGTGGAGGTTGTGTGAAGAGGGCACTATCACCTGCGGCCCTTCGGGGGGCGCACATTGACACAAAGGGGCGTGCACTGTCAGTCGTGCCGACTACATTCGAGAGGACGGTGCAGACAGGCTGGAAGGCCGCGGGACGGGCGAGGGGAGGGGACCGCATGGCCGAGAAGGACGTACCACCGCGCTGGGACCGCAAGATGCAGCAGCGGCTCGCCCGCGGCGAGGCGGCCGCCCTGGGCGAGTTGTACGACAGGTACGCCTCCCTGGTGCACAGCCTGGCCCACCGCGTCCTCGGCGACGAGAGGGCGGCCGACGGCATCACCCGCGAGGTCTTCGCGCACGTCTGGGAGCACCCTGAGACCTACGACCCCAAGCAGGGCCCGCTGCGCTCCTGGATCGCCGCGGTGACCCACCGGCTCGCCGTGCTGCGGCTGCGCGACCGGGAGGTGCTGGAGCGCCGGGAAGAGGCGGAGGACGGGGAGCCGGAGCGCGAGGAGCTGGAGGGCAAGGTGCGCCGCGCCTCGGTCGCAGCCCGCGCCGACTACATCGTGCACTCCATGCCCGCCCCGCTGCGCGCCGCCCTGGAACTGGCCTACTTCCAGCGCCGCGACTACCGCCAGACCGCCGTCGACCTCGGCGTCACCGAGGACGAGGCCCGCCGTCGGCTCCGCCTCGGCCTGCAGCTGCTCTCCACCGCGCACGACGTCGGTGCGCCCCCGGGATACGGCGGTGCGGTGTGAGCGGGACGGAACGGCCGGAGGCGCACGGGGAGCACGCGGGCCGCGGCGGTCACGACGGCGGCGACCCGAACGGCCCCTGCGCGCACGGCCCGGACGAGCGGCCCGCACCGGGCCACGACGTCACGGGCCACGACGTCACGGGCGCCGGCGGACCGGACGCGGGCGTCCCCGGTGCGGGCGGTGGCGCGGGCGGCCCGGCCCCGCGGCCCGGCGGTTCCGAGCCGGTTCGGCCGCCACGGATACCGATGCCCCGCGCCTCCGTCGAGGACGGCGGGCGACCGCTGCCCGACCTCACCGGTCAGGGGGACCCCGCACCCGTGCCGCTCGACCTCCCGCACGATGTCCTGAAGTCGCTCCTCGGCGCCTGGGCGCTGGCCGCGTGCTCGGCGGCGGAGACGGATGCCGTGGAGCACCACCTCGGCTCCTGCGGGGGCTGCGCCGACGAGGCGCGCCGGCTGCGCGAGGCGGTCGGCCTGCTGCACCAGCCGGAGAGCCTCGACCTCGACCCCGCGCTGCGCACCCGGGTCCTGGAGAGCTGCCTGGACCGCCGGCCGCCGCGCATCCCGCTGCCCGAGTGGGCGGCGCCCTACGACGCCGAGACCGCCCGACTGGACGCGCTGCTGCAGGACTTCGGGGACGCGGAGTGGCACGCCCCGGTGCGGCTGCGGTGGTTCGAGGAGGACGCGGCCACGAGCCGTCGTACGACCGTGGCCGGGGTGATCGCGCACCTGCTGTCCGTGGACGGGCTGATCGCGGCCGCGCTCGGCCTGGAGGACCCGCTGGCGCGGGTCGCCGGTCCCCGGGAGCGGGACGCGGCGGGTCCGGCCGCGCGCACGGAGGCGTTCTGGCGGGCCTCCCACTTCCCGCCGACCCGTTCGGTGCGGGCGCCCTGGCGGGAGCAGAGCCACAGCCTGGTGCGGACCGTGGCCTTCACGGGCAGCCACGCGGGCGGTCTGACGGTGCCCTACGGCGGCTTCGAACTGCCGCTGCACGACGCGATGCTGGACCGCGCCTTCGAGTGCTGGGTGCACGCCGAGGACATCGCGGAGGCGGTGGACTACCCGTACCAGCCGCCGGCGCCGCGCCACCTCAGCAGGATGATCGACCTCGCCGCCCGGATGCTGCCGGCCGCGCTCGCCGAGCGGCGGCGGGCCGGGCTGTCCGCGCCGGGCGGCCGGACCCCGCACCTGGTGGCCGCGGGCGCGCCGGGCCGCAGCCTGCGGCTGGAGATCGAGGGCGCCGCGGGCGGCGAGTGGCTGATCCCGCTCGACTCGCCGGGCGCCGTGGGCTCCGCCGACCACGAGGTGGCCCATGTCGCCCTGGACGGCGTGGAGTTCTGCCGGCTGGCCGCGGGCCACATCTCCCCGGAGGAGGCCGCGGCGGGCCAGGTCGGCGACCGCCAGGCGATCAGAGACGTCCTGTTCGCCGCGGCGGGGCTGAGCCGCATGTGATCCCCCCGGGGCCGTCCCGCGCCTAGGGCGTCGCGAAGCGCTCCCGCAGCCGGTACTTGAGCACCTTGCGCAGGGTGTCGTTGCGGGGCAGCGCCTCCACGACCTCCAGGCGTTCCGGGAGCTTGTGCACCGACAGGCCCTCCGCGCGCAGGTGTCCGACGGCCTCGGCGAGTGTCAGCCGGGGTGCGCCGGGGGGCTGTTCCACCACCGCGCACACCAGCTCGCCGCGCTCCGCGTCCGGCAGGCCGATCACCGCCACGTCGCCCACCGCGGGGTGCCGGTGCAGCAGGTCCTCGATCTCCTTAGCCGAGATGTTCTCGCCCTTGCGGATGATCACGTCCTTCAGGCGGCCGGTGAGGACCAGATGGCCGGAGTCCGTCACCCGGCCCAGGTCGCCGGTGCGCAGGAAGCCGTCGGCGTCGAACGCGGCGGCGGTCTGGGCGGGGTCCAGGTAGCCCCGGCAGACGGCCTCGCCGCGCAGGCGTATCTCGCCGTCGACGACGCGGACCTCCATCCCGGCCGGCGGGCGGCCCTCGGTGGCCGCCAGGTTCTCGGGGGTGTCCCCGGGGTCGCCCATGGTGATCATCGGGACCTCGGTCATGCCGTACCCGTGGGTGAGCTGGACGCCCATCTCGCGGACCACGGCGTGGTACAGCCCGGGCGGCTTGGGGGCGCCGCCGCCCGCGAGCAGGCGCAGGGAGGGGATGACCCTCGTGCCCGGGCGCCGGCGCTGCTCGGCCAGGAACATCGAGTAGAACGCCGTCGAGCCGCCGGCCACCGTCACCCCGTGCCGCCGGTACTCCGTGAGCGCCTCCGGCAGCGCGAAGTGCTCGAACATCACCGCCGGGAAGCCGTAGAGCAGCAGCATGACCGTGTAGTCGGGGCCGGCTATGTGGGCGTAGGGGAAGGCCATCGAGCCCACGTCGTCCGCCGTCAGGCGCAGGGCGTGGGCCAGGCAGGAGCCCCCCGCGATCAGCGAACGGTCGGTGTGCAGCACGCCCTTGGGGTCGGAGGTGGTGCCCGAGGTCCAGTAGATCCAGCGCACCGAGGTGCCCTCGGCGGGCGGGGCGGGGAGCACGGCGGGGTCGCCGTCCGGCAGGGTGCCGTACGCCTCGAAGACGCCCCTCGCGCCGAGGCGCCGGGCCATCTCCGTGTGGTCGAAACCGCGCCAGGTTCCCGGTACGGCGAAGAACTCCGCCTTCGCCTCCCGCAGCGCGAAGCCGACCTCGCGGTCCCGGTAGAAGGGGATGACCGGGGACTGCACGGCGCCGAGGCGGGCCAGGGCGAAGGAGAGCAGCGCGGTCTCGATGCGGGTGGGCAGCTGCCAGGCGACCACGGTGCCGGGGCGTACCCCCATGCCGTGCAGGCCGGCCGCCACCCGCTCGGCGCGCGAGCAGAGCTCCCCGAAGGTCAGGACCCGGTCCTCCTGGAGCAGTACCGGGCGGTCGGGGGTGAGCCGGGCGCGGGCGGCGACCAGGTCCCACAGCGTGCGGGCGGAACTCAGGGAGTGCGGGGTCTCGTTCACGGGTGCCCCCTGCTTGGCTGACGACTCGTCAGGTGTCATGCTATCTGACGGACCATCAGATAAGTACCGTCCGGCGGAGGGGACCCATGGCCACCGAACTGCCCCGCATCGTCAGCGTCGACGATCACGTGATCGAGCCCGCCCACCTCTTCGAGACCTGGCTGCCGGCGAAGTACCGGGAGCGCGGCCCGCAGCCGCTGACCGCCGGAATCGGGGAACTGGCCTACGTCGGCGGGAAGTACCAGATCACCATGGACCCGCAGGGGCCGCCGACCGACTGGTGGATCTACGAGGACCTGAAGTTCCCGTACAAGCGGAACATCGCCGCCGTCGGGTTCGACCGGGACGAGATGACCCTGGAGGGGATCACCCGGGAGCAGATGCGGCGCGGCTGCTGGGACCCGAAGGCGCGCCTCGCGGACATGGACCTCAACCACGTCGAGGCCAGTCTCTGCTTCCCCACCTTCCCCCGCTTCTGCGGGCAGACCTTCGCCGAGGCGCACGACAAGGAGGTCGCCCTCGCCTGTGTCCGCGCCTACAACGACTGGATGGTGGAGGAGTGGTGCGGGGACAGCGGCGGCCGGCTCGTCCCGCTGTGCCTGATCCCGCTGTGGGACGTCGCACTGGCCGTCGCGGAGATCCGGCGCAACGCGGCGCGGGGGGTGCGGGCCGTGACCTTCTCGGAGATCCCCACCCACCTCGGGCTGCCGTCCATCCACTCCGGTCACTGGGACCCGTTCTTCGCCGTGTGCCAGGAGACCGGGACGGTCGTCAACATGCACATCGGCAGCAGCTCGCAGATGCCCGCCGCCTCACCGGACGCACCGCCCGCCGTCCAGGCGTCGCTCAGCTTCAACAACGCCATGGCCTCGATGATGGACTACCTCTTCAGCGGCGTCCTGGTGCGGTTCCCGCGACTCAAACTCGCCTACTCCGAGGGGCAGATGGGGTGGGTCCCCTACGCCCTGGAGCGCGCCGACGACGTGTGGGAGGAGCACCGCGCCTGGGGCGGGGTCCGGGACCTGGTGCCCGAGCCGCCGTCGACGTACTACTACCGGCAGATCTTCTGCTGCTTCTTCCGCGACAAGCACGGGGTCGCCTCGCTCGACGTCGTCGGCCGGGACAACGCCACCTTCGAGACCGACTACCCGCACGTCGACTCGACCTTCCCGCACACCAAGGAGGTCGCCCTCGACCATGTGAAGGGCCTGGACGACGAGACCGTCCACAAGCTCATGCGGGGCAACGCCATCCGCATGCTCGACCTCGACCTGGACGACTAGTGGACCTCTCCCTCACCCCCGAGGAGGAGGAGTTCCGCGCCCGGCTGCGCGAGTGGCTCGGCAAGGTGCTGCCCACCCTGCCGCGCAAGCCGTCCCCGGACGACTGGCCCGGCCGCCGCGCCCACGACCTCGGCTGGCAGCGGATGCTGTACGACGCCGGGTACGCCGACGTCCACTGGGACGCCTCGCCGACCCTGCGGCTGCTCTTCCTGGAGGAGACCGAGAAGGCGGGCGCGCCCTACGTGGGGGCCAACTTCGTCGGGCTGCTGCACGCCGGGCCGACCATCGCCGCGGAGGGCACCGCCGGGCAGCGGGCGCGCTGGCTGCCGCCGATCCTGCGCGGGGAGGAGGTGTGGTGCCAGGGGTTCAGCGAACCGGACGCCGGCTCCGACCTCGCCGCGCTGCGCACCCGGGCGCGCCGGGACGGCGACGTGTACGTGGTCAGCGGCGCCAAGATCTGGACCTCGCACGCCGAGGTCGCCGACTGGTGCGAGCTGCTGGTGCGCACCGACCCGGACGCGCCCAGGCACCGGGGCATCACCTGGCTCGCCATGCCCATGGACGCCGAGGGCGTCACCGTAAGGCCGCTGCGCACGCTCGCGGGATCCACCGAGTTCGCCGAGGTGTTCCTCGACGAGGTGCGCGTGCCGGTGGCCAACCGGGTGGGCGAGGAGAACGACGGCTGGCGCGTGACGATGGTGACGCTGTCCTTCGAACGCGGTACCGCCTTCGTCGGGGAGGTCGTCGCCTGCCGCCGCGTCCTGTCCGGGCTGGCCGGCACCGCGCGGGAGAACGGACGCTGGGACGACCCCGCGCTGCGCCGGCGGCTCGGCAGGCTGGACGCGGAGTTCCGGGCGCTGTGGCGGCTGACCCAGTGGAACGTGAGCGAGGCCGAGCGGAACGGCGGGGTGCCCGGGGCCGGGGGCTCGGTCTTCAAGCTCCGCTACTCGCACGCACGGCAGGAGCTGTACGACGCCGCCGCCGAGGTGCTCGGCCCCGACTGCCTCGACCTGGACCGGCCCTGGGTCCTCGACCGGCTGTCCTCCCTGTCGTACACCATCGCCGCCGGCACCTCGCAGATCCAGCGGAACATCGTCGCCGAGCGCATCCTCGGCCTGCCCCGGGGAGGATGAGCATGCGATTCCAGCCGACCGAGGAGCAGCGGGCCCTGCAGGCGGGTGTGCGGGGGCTGCTGGAGCGGCGCTTCGGGCGCGAGGCGCTGCGCGCGGCCGTGGCCGGACCGGGCGTACTCGACCGGTCGCTGTGGTCGGCGCTCGGCGCGGCGGGCTTCTTCGCCCTGCGGCTGCCCGAGGCGGACGGCGGGGTGGGGCTCGGGCTGCCCGAGGCGGTGCTGGCCTTCGAGGAGGCCGGGCGGGCCCTGCTGCCCGGGCCGCTCGTCGCGACCCACCTGGCCGCCGGGACCGTGCCCGGCGCGGCGACCGGCGAGACCGTCGTGGCCGCCGTGGACGGGGGCCTCGTGGAGTGGCTGGACGCGGCGGACGCCGTGCTCGGGGACGCCTCGGCCGCCGTGCCGCTGCGGTCGGTGGACCCGCTGACCCCGCTGCACCGCGTGCCCGCCGCGGGCGCCGCGGATCCCGTCGCCGTGCTCCTCACCGCCGCCGAGCAGCTGGGCACGGCCGTGCGGGTGTGCGAACTGGCGGTGCAACACGCCCGGACCCGTGAGCAGTTCGGAAGGCCGATCGGGGCCTTCCAGGCCGTCAAGCACCTGTGCGCGGACCTGCTGGTGCGCGCCGAAACGGCGCGGGCCGCCGTCTACGCGGCCGCCGTCACCGCCGACCCGGCCGACATCGCCGCGGCCCGGCTGCTCGCCGACGAGGCCGCGGTCCGCGGGGCCCGCGACTGCCTCCAGGTGCACGGCGGCATGGGCTTCACCTGGGAGGCGGACGTGCATCTGCACGTGAAGCGGGCCTGGGTGCGGGCCCGGCGCGGGGGCGGGGGCACGGAGAGTGAGGAAGTCCTCGCCGCCGGTCTGGTGGCCTGAGCGGCGCGCGGCGCCCTGCGCTGCGCCGCGCCCAAAGCCTTGGCCCAAGATGTCGCGGATCGTGGCGCGGTGGAATCACACAGCGTCGATACCGGGTTGTGTCCTCGGCGTGACTCGTCACGGCCCGGAGTCGGGGGTGTGCTCCGGTACCTTGTGTGGGATGCGAGTGGCTGCGAGCACGAGCCGTGCCGGCGATGCCCCTGGGGCGGTGCCGGACCACGCGGTGCGCGCCGCTGCTCGCGGGGCGGTCAGGGCTGTTGCCTCCGCCTGTTCGACTCCCCGGCACGAGCGTCGCACAGTATGCCTTACGCGTACTCCTTCGCGCTGGAATATGCCCGAAGCGCTTGTTGGGGTGACTGTACGTCAACCATGCTGTCGCGTAAGGGACTCACGTTCCGTGACCCTTGCTCTGGCCGTTGTTCTGGCCATGCAGAAAATGGCTACGATCGTGGCCCTCGTGATCGTCGCCGCGGCTCACGCCGGGGCGTCCGATCGGCGCGGGGTCATGTGTCCGCCGGTTCGGATGGTGTGAGCGGTGCAGGTGCTTCAAGTGCAGCTGGAGATCCGGCCCGACCCCGCGGAGGTGGGGCGGGCCAGGCGGTGGGCCCGCTCGCGGCTCGGGGGGCTGGGCATAGCGGCCGACGAGCCGTTGGCCGAGACGCTGATCCTGCTCGTCTCCGAGCTGGTGACCAACGCCGTGGTGCACACCGGCTGCCCGGCCGTGCTGCGCCTCTCCCTGCCGGGCCCGCAGGCCGAGGCCGCCCCCTCGGCCACGGTGCGCGTGGAGGTGGCCGACACCAGCTCCCGTGCCCCCGTGCCGCGTTGCGTCGGCGGTGACGCCACCGGCGGCCGGGGCCTGGCCCTCGTGGACTGCCTCGCCGACCGCTGGGGCTGGAGCCCCGAAGGTGCCGGCAAGAGCATCTGGTGCGAACTCGACCGCTGTTCGCAGCCCCGGGAGAGCGCGGCGATGGCGTACGGGGGCGGGATGTCCGCGTACGAGGGTCTCGCCTTCGAGGCGGTGTAGCGGCCAAGTCGGCGGTGCGCCGGGAGTGCAACCGTGCGTGGGCGTCGTGAGCAGGGCGTACGTAACAAATCCCCGTACCGGCGTTGACGACCCGTGACCGGCTGATCACGCTGGAGTGCGTCGATTCGCCGCGAGGGGACGGCGAGGGCCGGGGTGAGCGACGGCGGCCCTCGCCGAGTGTGGGTCGCACCGGACGGCGGCGCGTGCGCGCGGCGGTGGGGGAGACGCGCCGCCAACCGGTCCCGCGGCGTGCTCCGTCCGGCCGTGCGGCCGCGGCCTCAGAGGATCGCCACCGGTGCCACCGGTGTGCCCGTGGCGCCGACGAACGGCTCGGGCATCGCCGACAGCAGGAACGCGTACCGGCCGGATTCTCCACAGGCTGTGGACAACTCTTCGAGATTCCAGTTCTGGCCCTGGAGCATCCCCATCTCCACCAGGTCCAGGGCGTGCACCGGCAGCCACAGGTCGTCGATCTCGGGCGGGAACACCTCGAAGGTGAGCGTGTCGTTGGCGACCGCGGCCACGTCGCGCGCGTGGAACCACTCCGGGCAGCGCACCGAGAGCCCCGGCGACGGATAGCCGTACCCGTGCCTGTCCCCGGCCAGGTACACCTGCACCTGCCCGGTGCGGACCAGCGCGATGTCACCGGCCCGCACCCGGACCCCGCCGAACTCCTGCGCCCGCTCCAGGTCCTCCGGCGTGACCGCGTGGCCGCCCGCCAGCCGGTCCACGCCCCGCGCGCGTGCCACGTCCAGCAGCACCCCGCGCGAGACGACGTGCCGCGCCTTGTCGATGCCGGCGAACTCCGCACCGCCGTGCGCGGTGACCGAACGGGCCGGACGCCCGTTGTAGAGCCGCCCCGAGTGCGAGACATGGGTCAGCGCGTCCCAGTGGGTGCCCGCCTGCAGCCCCATGGTCACCGCGTCGTCGCTGCACGCCACCGTCCCCGGCCCGAACAGCTCCTGGTTGATCTGCACCATCACGTGCAGCGGATTGACCCGCCCCGGGATCATCCCGGTCTGCACCCCGTCCTGCGTGAGCGGCAGCGCGAGCGGGACGCGGCGGCCGGTGCGGACCTCGGCGGCGGCCGCCCGCACGACCTCGTCCGTGACGAGGTTCAGCGTGCCGATCTCGTCCTCGGCACCCCAACGCCCCCAGTTGTTCACGCGCTTGGCGATCTCGTGGAACTCGTCCGGCAGTGCCATCCGGTGCCTCCCCGGGGCTTGTGTCCGCGCATCCGACGGGCCATAAAATCTAACGGACCGTCAGAAACCGCGGGAAGGGGCCGGGCGTGGGGAACTTCTTGGCAGGAAAGGCCGTCGCCGTGACGGGTGCCGGGCGCGGTATCGGGCGGGCGGTGGCGCTCGCGGCGGCGGCCGAGGGCGCGAAGGTCGTCGTCAACGACTACGGGGTGGCCACCGACGGCACCGCACCGGCCGGCGAGGTCGCCGAAGCCGTCGTCAAGGAGATCGAGGCGGCCGGCGGGGAGGCGGTGGCGGTCGCCGACGACATCTCCACGATGGCCGGCGGGCAGCGGGTCGTGGACACCGCCCTGGCCGCCTACGGCCGGCTCGACGGGGTGGTCTGCGTGGCCGGGATCCTGCGCGAGCGCATGCTGTTCAACATGACCGAGGAGGAGTGGGACCCCGTCGTCGCCACCCACCTCAAGGGCACGTTCACCGTGTTCCGGGCGGCCTCCGCGGTGATGCGGCGCCAGCGCTCCGGCACGCTCGTCGGCTTCACCAGCGGCAACCACCAGGGCTCGGTGTCCCAGCCCAACTACAGCGCGGCCAAGGGCGGGATCATCTCCCTGGTCCGCAGCGCGGCGCTCGGGCTGCACAAGTACGGGGTGACCGCGAACGCGGTGGCCCCCGTGGCCCGGACTCGGATGTCGGCGGGCGTCCCCATGGAGCTGGCGGAGATCGGGACACCCGAGGACGTGGCCGCCCTGGTGGTGTACCTGCTGTCCGACCGGGCCGCCGCGCAGGACGTCACCGGGCAGGTGTACACCATCGCGGGCCCGAAGATCGCGGTGTGGGCCCAGCCGAGGGAACTGCGGGCCATGTACGCCGAGGGCGGCTCCTGGACACCGGAATCCATCGCCGAGTTCCTGCCGGGGACCGTGGGGGTCGACCCGATGCCGATGCTGTCCCAGCTCGCGGCGATGGAGAGCGCGGCCCGGGACGGGGCCCGGCCGAACGCCTGACAGTCCCGCGCCCCCAGGGGCGCTCCACACCAAGGCGGTCTTCGATGGATTTCGGATTCACCCAGGACGACGACGTCTTCCGCGCCGAGGCGAGGGCATGGCTGGCGGCGCACGCCGGCCCCTCGGCCGACCGCCGGGACTGGGAGCGCACCCTCGGGAAGGCGGGCTGGATCGGGCTCGGCTGGCCCGAGGGCGGGTACGGCAACCGGACCGGCACCCTCACGGAGCAGGTGGCCTGGGCCGAGGAGTACGCGCGCTCGGCCGCGCCCCCGCGCTCGGGGCACATCGGGGAGAACCTGCTCGCGCCGACCCTGATCGCGCACGGCACGGACGAGCAGAAGGCCCGCTTCCTGCCCCCGGTCGCGGCCGGCGAGGAACTGTGGTGCCAGGGCTACAGCGAGCCGGGCGCCGGTTCGGACCTGGCCGGGGTGCGCACCTCGGCGGTGCGCGAGGGGCCGTACTACCGGATCACCGGTCAGAAGATCTGGACCTCCCTCGCCCGGGAGGCCGACTGGTGCTTCGTGCTGGCCCGGACCGAGCCGGACTCCCGCCGCCACCACGGGCTGAGCTTCCTGCTCGTGCCGATGGACCAGCCCGGCCGCGTCGACGTCAGGCCCATCCGCCAGATGACCGGCACGAGCGACTTCAACGAGGTCTTCTTCGACGGGGCACACGCCCGCGTGGAGCACGTCGTCGGGGGCGAGGGCCGGGGCTGGCCGGTGGCGATGAGCCTGCTCGGGTTCGAGCGCGGGGTGTCCACCCTCGCCCAGCAGATCGGGTTCGCCGAGGAACTCGGCCGGGTCGTGCGGACGGCCGTCGACAGCGGGGCGGTGCGCGATCCCGTGCTGCGCGAGCGGCTGGTGCGGCAGTGGGCCGAGCTGCGGGCCATGCGCTGGCACGCCCTGCGCACCCTCGGCGGCTCGGGCGACCCGGGCGCGCCCAGCGTCGCCAAGCTGCTGTGGGCCGGCTGGCACCAGCGGCTGGGGGAGCTGGCCGTGCAGGTCCGGGGCGCGGCGGCCGCCGTGGGGCCCGGGGAGTGGTCGGCGTCCGTGCCGTACGCGCTGGACGCGGCCCAGCACCTGTTCCTGTTCTCCCGGGCCGACACCATCTACGGCGGCTCGGACCAGGTCCAGCGCACGATCGTCGCCGAGCGGGTGCTCGGCCTGCCCAGAGAGCCCAAGGGGGTCCGCTGATGCGTGGTGTGGTGTTCGACGGCAGACAGGTCCAGGTGGTGGACGACCTGGCGGTGCGGGAGCCGGGTCCCGGCGAGGTGCTGGTGGCGGTCGCGGCGGCCGGGCTGTGTCACAGCGACCTGTCGGTGGTGGACGGCACCATCCCGTTCCCGGTGCCGGTGGTGCTCGGCCACGAGGGCGCCGGGGTCGTGGAGTCGGTCGGCGCGGGGGTCACCCATGTCGCGCCCGGCGACCACGTGGCCCTGTCCACGCTGGCCAACTGCGGCACGTGCGCGGAGTGCGACCGGGGCCGCCCGACGATGTGCCGGCAGGCGATCGGGCGCCCGGGCAGGCCGTTCACCCGGGGCGGCACCCAGCCGGTGCACCAGTTCGCCGCCAACTCCGCCTTCGCCGAGCGCACGGTCGTCCGGGCCGTGCAGGCGGTGCGGATCCCGAAGGACATCCCGCTGGAGTCGGCCGCGCTGATCGGCTGCGGGGTGCTCACCGGGGTGGGCGCGGTCCTGAACCGGGCGCGCGTGGACCGCGGGGACAGCGTCGTCGTCATCGGCACCGGCGGGATCGGGCTGAACGTGCTGCAGGGCGCGCGGCTCGCGGGGGCGCTCAGGATCGTCGCCGTGGACGCCAACCCGGCGAAGGAGGCGGTGGCCCGGCAGTTCGGCGCCACCGACTTCCTGACGTCGGCGGACGGCGTGCGCGACCTGCTGCCCACGGGCGCCGACCACGCCTTCGAGTGCGTCGGACGGGTGGAGCTGATCCGCAGGGCCGTCGACCTCCTCGACCGGCACGGGCAGGCGGTCCTGCTGGGCGTGCCCCCGGCCGCGGCCGAGGCGTCCTTCCAGGTCTCCTCGCTCTACCTGGACAAGTCCATCCTGGGCTGCCGCTACGGCTCCTCCCGCCCCCAGCGGGACATCGCCCTGTACGCCGAGCTGTACCGGCAGGGGCGGCTCATGCTGGACGAACTGGCGACGGCCGTCCATCCGGTGGAGGACTTCGAGAAGGCGCGGGCGGACGCGGAGGCGGGCCGGGTGGCCCGGGCGGTGCTCACGTTCTGACCGCCGATCGGAACGTCCTGCGGTAGGCGGTCGGCGTCACCCCGAGTGCCTGCTGGAGGTGCTGGCGCATCGACTGGGCCGTGCCGAAGCCTGCCTCCCGGGCCACCTGGTCCATGGACAGGTCGCTGGACTCCAGCAGATGGCGGGCGCGCTCCACCCGCTGCCGGGTGAGCCACTGCCCGGGGCTGACGCCCACCTCCTCGCGGAAGCGGCGGGTGAAGGTGCGCACCGACATGGCCTCCTGCCCGGCCATGTCGCGCAGCTGGATCGGCTCGTGGAGGCGGTCCAGCGCCCAGGCGCGCGCCGCGGTCGTGGTCGCCAGCTGGGGGTCGGGGACCGGGCGCTCGATGTACTGGGCCTGGCCGCCGTCGCGGTGGGGCGGTACGACGGTGCGCCGGGCGACGTCGTTGGCGACGGCCGTGCCGAAGTCGCGGCGGACCATGTGCAGGCACAGGTCGATCCCGGCGGCCACGCCCGCCGAGGTGAGCACGTCCCCGTCGTCGACGAACAGCACGTCGGCGTCCACCCTGACCCGCGGGAACATCCGCTGGAAGCGCTCGGCGTCGGCCCAGTGCGTGGTCGCGGGGCGGCCGTCGAGGCGTCCGGCGGCGGCGAGGACGTACACGCCGGTGCAGATGGAGGCGAGCCGGGTGCCGGGCCGGATCCGGGCGAACGCCGCGGCCAGCTCGTCGGTCAGCCGGCCCTCCTCGAAGACGGGGCCGAGTTCGTACGACGCCGGGACGATCACCGTGTCGGCGGTGGCCAGCGCCTCGGGGCCGTGGGGGACGTGCACGGCGAAGTCGGCGTCCGTGTCGACCGGGCCGGGCGCCCGCACCGAGCAGGTCACCACCTCGTACAGATGCCGGCCCCGGTCGTCCCTGGGGCGGCCGAAGATGCGGTGCGGAATGCCCAGTTCGAAGGGGAGCAGGCCGTCCAGTGCGAGGACGGCGACCCGGTGCGGACGGAAGGCCTCGGCGACGCTCATGGCCCGATCGTAGCGAATACTGTCCGCCGGGCCACTCGTTGCGGACGGCCGTGATCGGCAGGCTTTGTGACGTGACTCAGACAAGCCCAGCCGCAGCCCCCGTCCAGGCCCCGCCGACCCGGCGCCGCCGCGTGCACCGCGCCTGGTTCGTCGCCGCCGTCACCTTCGTCACGATCACCGGCGCGGCCGCCTTCCGCTCGCTGCCCGGACTGCTCCTCGACCCGCTGCACCAGGAGTTCGGCTGGTCGCGCGGCACGATCGGCGCCGCCGTCTCCGTCAACCTCGCGCTCTACGGCCTCACCGCGCCGTTCGCCGCCGCGCTGATGGACCGCTTCGGCATCCGCCGGGTGGTCGCCGTCGCGCTGACCGTGATCGCGCTCGGCTCCGTCCTGACCGTGTGGATGACCGCGCCCTGGCAGCTGTGGCTGTGCTGGGGCCTGCTGGTGGGACTCGGCTCCGGCTCGATGGCCCTCGCGTTCGCCGCGACGGTCACCAACCGCTGGTTCACCGAGCGGCGCGGCCTGGTCAGCGGCATCCTCACCGCCGCCTCCGCCTCCGGCCAACTGGTGTTCCTGCCGGTGCTGTCCTGGACGGTGGAGCACCACGGCTGGCGCCCCGCGGCCGTGACGGTCGGCCTCGCCGCCCTCGCCGTGGTCCCGTTCGTCTGGATCCTGCTGCGCGACCACCCGGCCGACGTGGGGCAGAAGCCGTACGGCTCCGAGGAGTTCGTGCCGAAGCCGCCCCCGGTCGCCGGCGCCGCCCGGCGCACCCTCGGGATCCTGCGCACCGCCGTGCGCAGCGGCACCTTCTGGCTGCTCGCCGGCACCTTCGCGATCTGCGGCGCCTCCACCAACGGCCTGGTGCAGACCCACTTCGTGCCCGCCGAGCACGACCACGGGATGCCGGTCACGACGGCGGCCTCGCTGCTCGCGGTCGTCGGCGTGTTCGACGTCGTCGGCACCGTCGCCTCCGGCTGGTTCACCGACCGCTTCGAACCGCGCCGCCTGCTCGCGGTCTACTACGCCCTGCGCGGACTCTCGCTGGTCTTCCTGCCCATGCTGCTGGGCCCGGCGATCCACCCGCCGGTGATCTTCTTCATCGTCTTCTACGGCCTGGACTGGGTGGCCACCGTGCCGCCCACCCTGGCGCTGTGCCGCGAGCAGTTCGGGGAGGACAGCGCCATCGTCTTCGGCTGGGTGCTGGCCGCCCACCAGGTCGGGGCGGCGCTGGTCGCCTACCTCGGCGGGGTCGCCCGCGACGTCTTCGGCTCCTACGACCTGGTCTGGTACGCCTCCGGCACCCTGTGCGCGGCGGCGGCCCTGATGGCCCTGGTGATCCGGCGCCGCCCGGTCCTCGCCGCGCCGGCCCTGGCCCGAACGGCCTGAACCGGCTCAGCCGCCCGCCAGCCGGGCGAACCGGCCCCGGTGGAAGAGGAGCGGGTCGCCCGGTCCCTCGGTGCCTAGGGCGGTCACCCGGCCCACCACGATGAGATGGTCGCCGCCGGTGTGCACCGCGTGGACGGCGCAGTCGATCCAGGCGTCGGCGCCGGCGAGGCGCGGGGAGCCGGAGACGGGGGCCGGATCGTGGGCCACGCCCGCGAACTTGTCGGCGCCGCTCACCGCGAAGGCCCGGCACAGCTCGCCCTGTCCGGCGCCCAACACGTTGACGCAGAAGACGCCCGCGCGGGCGATGCGGGGCCAGGTGGTGGACGTGCGGCCCACCATGAAGCAGACGAGGGGCGGGTCCAGGGAGAGGGAGGAGAAGGACTGGCAGGCGAAACCGGCCGGACCCGGCTCGCCCGCCGCGGGCGGAGCCGTGATCACCGTGACGCCGGTCGCGAAGCCGCCCAGCACCCGCCGGAACTCGGCCTGGTCCACGGGCGCCCGCTCGTCCTCCCGTACGCACCGCAACTCGGGGCGCGGCAGCGGCTCCACCGGCTCCCGGCCCGGCCCCAGATATCGAACGGCGGCAGCGGCCGCCCCTGCGTGTCCCATCACACCGTCCATTGAAACTGACGCGGTGTCAGATGGGAACCCGTACGACCGCCGGCGGACGGCGCCCGGGCCTCAGCGGTCCAGCGCGGCCGCGACCGGCTGGACGCGGGCGGGGTCGACGCGGGTGCGCACCGCGACCGCGGGCACCGCGACGCCGGGCAGCAGCAGCCGCCACATGCGCACGACGCGGTCCATCAGGTCCTCCCGGCCGCTGACCGCCTTGGAGTACAGCTGCATGCCGGTGCAGGACTCCACGATGTACTCGGCCAGTTCGCGCGTGTCGACGCCTGCCTGCAGCTCGCCGTTGCCGGCGGCCTCCCGCAGGTAGTCCTCCATGATCTGCGCCCACTGCTGGTACGGCCCGGAGGCGTCCTCCATGCCGAAGGTGGTCGCCTCGTTGGTCAGCCGCACGCCCGCCCGGAGCATCAGGTCCACCTGGAGCTGGTACGCCCAGACCAGGGTGACGTCCACGACCCGCTGCAGGCCGTGGGAGTCGGCCATCGGCACGATGGTCTCGGGCTGGGCGTGCATGACCGCGTGCGCCAGCCCCTCCTTGGACTTGAAGTGGAAGTACAGTGCGCCCGCCGTGGTGCCGGCCCGCTCCAGGATCCGGTTGATGCTCGCGCCCGAGTAGCCCAGCTCGTCGAAGACGGCTGCCGCCGCACGCAGGATCGCCTCGCGGGTCTGCACGGCGCGCTGCTGCTTCGGCTGCCGCATGACGCCTCCAAAAAATTAGAACGTTCTGTAGGTAACAGGTATCGGGCTGTGCGCCGTGCGTCAAGTGTGGGCCGATTCCGAGCTGGTCAAACGGCATGGAGAGCGGATCAATCGGTCACTGAGCCCGTTCTCTTGGGGGGGCGCGTGGCCGAACCTTTACCTTGCGTTGACGGAAGGAAAAAGAACACTCTTTATGTTTGTGCCTGGCTCAAGTGCCACTCACGCATGCTTCTAGGGGGAATCGCATGTCCAGCACTGTCCAGAGCGTTCAGTCCTATGTGCACAAGACCGCCGCGTCCGAGGTCCTCGTGACGGACTGGCGGCAGGTGGGGGAGGACGCCTACGTCGTCGCCGCGCGGTGGCCGCAGGACCACCCCTTCTACCGGCCCGTCCACGGCTGCCACGACCCGCTGCTCATCGCCGAGTCGATACGCCAGTCGGTGCTGCTGCTCGGGCACGCGGCCTACGGCGTGCCGTTCGGCAACCCGCAGTCCTGGAGCCAGTTCCGGTACGCGGTCGAGCCGGCCGCGCTGCTCGCCCCGGGCGCCCCGGCCGATGTGGAACTGCACGTCACCTGCGGCGACGTGGTCCGGCGCGGCGGACGGCTCGCGGCCATGACCGTGCGCGTCGACGTCCTGCGCGACGGTGTGCGCGTCGGGGCCGGGGAGGTCGACTACGTGGGCCACACGCCCACCGTCTACCGCCGGCTGCGCGGCGACTACGCCGACCCGGACCAGGCCATGGCCCGGGTGGTGCCGCTGGCCCCGCCGATGCCGCCCGCCCGGGTGGGCCGCGAGCACTTCGAGGACGTCGTGCTCTCGCCCACCGACGCGCCCGGCCGCACCCAGCTGCGCATCGACGTCAACCACCCGACCCTCTTCGACCACCGCGTCGACCACGTGCCCGGGATGCTGCTGCTGGAGGCGGCGCGGCAGGCCGCACACACGATGTCCTACCCGCGGCCCGTGCTCCCGGCCGCCATGGACGCCGCCTTCTACCGCTACGTCGAGTTCGACACGCCCTGCTGGGTGCACGTGCACCCGCTCCCCGACGACGCCCGCGGCCGCAGCCGGCTCCTCGCCTTCGCGCTGCAGAACCAGAGCTGCGTCTTCTCCAGCATCACCACGCTGGAGCCGGCGCCGGAGCACTAGCGGCACCCGCGGCGGCGCCCGGCCACCGCACGAACAGGCTCTCATCCGGGGGAACTTCAGGGGGACTTCCGGCAGACCGATCTCACGCGGCTGCCGTTTCGCGGCCGTCGCCGGCCCGCGGAGGCCACGAGGGGGTGGCCCGCGCACGGCGGCCGCACAGGCCGGCGCCGGACCCTGCCGTCCGGCGCACACCCGGCCGACCATCACGTTCTGCGGCACGCGGCCGCGACGGGACCACCCGTGCCCGCGTGCCGTACAGGGAGGGGAAACACACATGGGGCGTCGCCTCACACGGCTCAGACTCGCCGCGCTCAACATCGACGGGGTCCTGCTCAACGACACGTTCAGCCCCGTCATCCACCGCTTCGTCGTCGACCGGGGCGGCAGCTACACGGCCGACACCGAACGGGCGGTCTTCTCCCAGCCACAGGCGGTCGCCGCCGGCCGGCTGGCCGAGGCGGTCGGCGGCGGGCTCACCGCCGACCAGGTGCTCGCCGCCTACTTCGGCGAGCGGGAGCGCTACCTGGCCGACCACCCGGTCGCCGTGCAGCCGGGCGTGCCCGAGCTGCTGCACCGGCTGCGGGCGCTCGACCTGCGGCTGATCTGCTACGGCGGGCTGCCGAAGAGCCACTTCGACGCCCACCTCGGCGCCTGGGCCCACCTGTTCGACGGCCCCGGCTACGTCTGCACCGACGCGTTCCGGCCGGGGCTCCACGAGATCACGACGGAGATCTTCGGGCTCCGGTACGACCAGGCCGTGTTCGTGGACGACGTGGCCCGGGTGGCGGAGGAGGCCAGGGCGCTCGGCATCCCGTTCATCGGGCTGCCCAGCCCCTACGCGCACGGCTTCCAGCGGGGGTCGATGCGCGAGGCGGGCGTACGGCACCTGGTCGACGGCCTGGACGCGATCGACGGCGAACTGCTGCGCACGGTGGACGCCGAGGCGGCCGCCGGCCGGACGTGGGGGGTCTGAACATGCTGCGGGACAGGGTTGCCATGATCACCGGCGCGTCGAGCGGCATCGGGGCCGCCGCGGCGCGGCTGTTCGCCGCCGAGGGCGCCGCCGTCGTCCTCCTGGCCCGCCGGGCCGAGCGGCTGGAGCAGTTGGTGGCCGAGGTGCGCGCCGAGGGGGGCCGGGCGCTCGCGGTGGCCGGGGACGTGACGCGGTCCGCCGACGTGGCCCGCGCGGTCGACGCGGCCGTCACCGCCTTCGGCCGGCTGGACGCGGCCTTCAACAACGCCGGGTACGGAACGGCGGGCGTGCCGCTGCACGAGGTCGCCGACGACGACTACGAGCGGACCATGGACGTCAATGTGCGCGGCGTCTGGAACTGTCTGCGCCACCAGATCCCGGCCATGCTGGAGAGCGGCTCGGGCGGGGCGGTGGTCAACACCTCCAGCGTGGCCGGCACCCGGGCCACCGGCGCCTCGGCCGCGTACGTGGCGGCCAAGCACGCGGTGCTCGGACTGACCAGGGCGGCGGCCGCGGAGTACGGGCAGCGCGGCATCCGGGTCAACGCCCTGGTCGTGGGCGCCACCCGGACGGAGATGCTGGAGCAGGCGATCACCGCCGTACCGGGGCTGGAACAGGTCTTCCTCGCCGAGTCGGTGCAGAAGCGGATGGCCGGACCCGAGGAGGTGGCCCGGGCCGCCGCGTGGCTCTGCAGCGACCGCGCCTCCTTCGTGACCGGGGCGGCGCTGGCCGTCGACGGGGGCGCCACGGCGGTGTAGAAGGCGCGGTGAGCGCGTGCGGAGTGGGGCGGTCCCGGAGCGGGGCCGCCCCTTCCGTTTCGCGCAAGAGCGGATCCGGGCATAAATAAAGAGAACGATCGCTTTGATTTGTGCCTCCGCTTTGGCTACCGTCGAGGCCAGGGACCCTCATGCACCTTGGGAGAGTGAGATGACGCAGGCCAGGGCGGCGCGTACGCGCGAGTCGCTCATCCTCGCGGCCGCCGCCGAGATCGACCGCAACGGCTACCGGGGTGCCACCGTGACCGGTATCTGCCGCGCGGCCGGGGTCTCGCTGGGGGCCCTGACCTTCCACTTCCGCAGCAAACTGCAACTCGCCCTGGCCGTCAGCGAGTCCGGTGCCGCCGTGGCGCGCGACCGCGCCGAGCGCGCGGCGGCGGGCGGCGGGGCCGCGCTGCCCGCGGTCACCGAGCTGGCCAGGCAGTTGGCCGTGCTGCTGGAGGGGGACGCGGTGGTGCGCTCGGCCGCACGGCTGGAGCGGGAGCGGCCGGCGCCCGTCGGCGCCTGGAGCCGGGCCTGGGCGCCGGTGCTGACCGGCCTCCTCGAACGGGCCGAGGTGGAGGGGGAGTTGCACCCGGGCGCGGCCCCGCAACTGGTGACGGATCTGGTGGAGTGCCTGCTCGCCGGCGTCGAGGCGCGACCCGTCGGCCGGGCCGGCGGTGGCGGCTGCGGGGGTGTGGTGGGCCGGCTGGAGCGCATCTGGCCGCTGGTCGAGCGCGGGGTGGCGGCGGAGAAGGCCTGAAGTGGCGCCACGGGGTTCGGTTTTCGGGGACCCGGGCCGCCCCGGCCCGCCGTCTTTCCCTGATCCTTACCGTCCGTGCCGGCTTCGGCCTGGAAAACATAGCGAACGTTCTGTATTCTTCCTGGTGTCAGGTCGCCGGGCCCGTCGCCCGGCAACGGGGGGGACGCCTGTGTGTCCCACGCAGGAAGGCAGGACCGTAGTGACGTACATGGAAGGTGGCCTCGACACGGCGGCAAGCACCCTGCTCGCCCGCGAGGTGCACGACCGCATCGGCACCGGGCTCGCGGTGGCCCTGCGCCGGCTGGAGCTCCTCGAAGCGACCGCGACCTCCCTCGCCCCGGCCGACCGCGCCCATCTCGACCAGGCCCGCAGCGCCCTCGTGGACACCCTCGGCATCGCCCGCGAGGTCACCACCGCGCTGCGCGGCCGGGCCGGCGCCGCGCGGGTGCCCGCCCGGTCCCTGCGGCAGGCCCTGGACGGCTTCCTGCTGTCCATGGCGCCGCTCGCACCGGGCGTGCGGATCCAGGTGGACGGCGACGACGGCGGACTCGACCCGCGCATCGCCGACGAGGTGTTCGTCGTGGTCCGCGAGGCCCTGCGCAACGTGCTCGCGCACGCCGGCGCCCGCCGCGTCACCGCCCACGTCGTCGTCGGCGACCGGGACGTGCACGCCTGCGTCACCGACGACGGCACCGGCTTCGACCCCGAGGCCGCCCGCCGCGCCGGCGCCGCCAACGGGCTGCACGGCATGGAGGAGCGGGCCCGCGCCCTCGGCGGCATCACCACCGTCACCTCGGCCCCCGGCCGCGGCACCCGCATCACCTGCTGGATCCCCGTCGGGGGCGACGAAGGGCGGGAGGAGCGGCGATGACCGAGCCCGTCACCCGCATCCTGGTCGCCGACGACCACACTTTGCTGCGGGACGCGCTGTGCGACCTGCTCGCCGCGGAACCCGACTTCGAGGTCGTCGCCCGGGTCGGCGACGCCGAGGCCGCGATCCGCGCGGCCGCCGAACTCCGGCCCGACGTGGCCCTGCTCGACGTGCAGATGCCGCACAACGAGGACCCGGCGGCCACGGTGCGCTGGCTGCTCGCCCGGCGGCCCGAGCTGCGCGTCATCATCGTCAGCATGGACGACCACCCGGTCCTGGTACGGCAGTTGCTGGCCCTCGGCGTCCGCGGCTATCTGCACAAGAGCGTCAGCCGGCAGACCCTCGTCGCCGCGATCCGGGAGCGCGCCGACGCCGGGCGGCGCACGGTCACCGTGACCATGCCGGCGGGCGGCGGGCACCCGCAGGGCGGCGCCGCCGCACCCGCCGAGCGGATCTCCGAGCGGGAGGCCGAGGTGCTCACGCTGGTCGCCGCGGCGCTCAGCAACCGGCAGATCGGGGCGCGGCTCGGCATCACCGAGGGCACCGTCAAACGGCACATGCGCAAGATCTTCGACAAGCTCGGCGCGGTCTCCCGCCTCGACGCCGTCAACAAGGCGGTCGAGCTCGGCGCGATCCGTCCGCCCCGCCCCCGCCGCCGCAGCGCCGCGTGAGAGCGCCCGGCGGCCCGCACGCGCCGGCGGGCGGTCACCCCCAGGGTGCCGCCCGCCGTGCGCTCCGGCCGGTTCACAGGGCCACGTACCCGCCGTCCACCGGCAGGGACGTGCCGGTCACGTACGAGCTGGCGTCCGAGGCGAGGAACAGCAGCGCGCCGTTCAGCTCGTCCAGCCGGCCCGCGCGGCGCATCGGCGTACGGCGCTCCACCCAGGAGCGGCCCTTGTCGGTGCCCAGCATCGACTCCGTCATCTCCGACCGGAACCAGCCCGGGCACAGCGCGTTCACCCGCACCCCGCGCGCCCCCCACTCGGCGGCCAGCTCCCGGGTCAGGTTCACCACTCCGCCCTTGCTCGCGGTGTACGCGGCCTGCGGGAGGCTGCCGCTGGCCACCAGGCCGTAGATCGAGGCGATGTTGACGATCGAGCCCCGGCCGCGCTCCAGCATGCCCGCGCCCACGGCCGTGCTCAGCGCGAACACCGCCGTCAGGTTGACGCCCAGGATGTTCTGGAACATCTCCACCGACTGCCGTTCCGCCGGCACCGTCTCCGACAGGCCCGCGTTGTTCACCAGCACGTCCACGGGACCGAGTTCCGCGGTGACCGTGCGCACCAGCCGCTCCCGGTCCGCCGCGAGCGTCACGTCGCACGGCACCGCGAGCGCCCCCGGCAGCCGGCCGGCCAGCTCCTTCAGCGGCCCGTCCCGGCGCGCGGCCAGGGCCACCCGGGCGCCCGCCGCGGTCAGCACCCGGGCGATGTGCGCGCCGAGCCCGCTGGAGGCCCCCGTCACGAGGGCCACCCGGCCGTCGAGACGGAACAGCTCCACGGGGTCCGCGCCCCCGAACTCCAGCGCCCCCGCGGGCCGTTCTCCGATGTCCGTCACAGCGACTCCACCTCCGCGATCGCGGCCGACCAGGTGAACCCGGCACCGGCACTGAGCAGGACGAGCAGGTCCTTGGGACGTACGTCGTCCCGGTCGAGCAGATCGGCGAGGTTGGCGACGGCGTCACCCGCGCCCAGGTGACCGGTGTCCGCGCCGAGCGGGACCACCGGGGCGGAGCACACCTCGCGGAACGCCGGTTCGTAGGCCTCGGCCGTCACATGCCGGGCGAGCCGCGGCAGCCCCGCCGCCCGCAGCCGCGGATCGTCCCCCGCGACACCGGCGTCGGCCAGCGCCCGTGCCACCACACCCGTCACCGCGTCACGGGCCAGCGGGCCGAACGGCAGGTCGGGGTGTTCGGTCAGGAACTCCTTCTTCGCGGCCTTCGGCTGCAGCGTCTTGACCCCGCTGAGCGGCGCGGGACCGAACGGGGCGGCGCCCCGGTGCATGCCCTCCAGCGCGGCCACCGCCACGGTCGCCGTCGACAGCAGTCGCACCGACCGCCCCCGCGGGGCGCGGGTGACCAGCACCGAGGTGGCGCCGTCGCCATAGCAGACGCCGTAGTCCCCGCCCCACCGGTCGAAGCCGGGGGCGGCGAACCGGTCGCCGGTGGTCACCAGGACCGGCCCCGCCGCCGGATCGGCCAGCAGGTCGCGCACGGCCTGTCCGACGGCGGCCATCGCGCCGTTGCACATCTGCTGCACCCCGGCCGGCTCCGCGCCGCGCGCCCCGACCCGGTCGGCGATGTAGTGCGCGGGGGACCAGAACTCGTGGCCCTGGTGGTACGTCCACGCGTGCAGCACCCGGCCGAGCGCGGCCGCGTCCACGCCGGCGGCGGCCAGGGAGCGGGCGGCCGAGTCCACGGCCAGTTCCACCGGCGCCCGCTCGCTGACCCGCAGCGCCTCGTACCCGTACTTCTCCGCGGTGTCCGCCGTGATCAGCGCCTCGGCGACCGCCTCCGCCACCGGCTGGGCGTGCTCCCCGAGCACCCGCTCGGGGGAGGAGAGATAGACCGGAGGGTCAACGCGCATCGCCGGCTCCGGGGGTCAGGGTGCTGTCCAGTCGTATCCGCATCCGGGCGACCTCCTCGCCCTGCTGCACGAACGCCACGTCCGTCAGCAGGTCCGAGCCGAGACCGGCCGGGGTGGTCACCACGGTGATGGGGGAGTCCAGTTCGGCGAATCGCAGGTACTCGGCGCTCACCCCGGCCAGGAACGACGAGCCGGGCGAGACGCCCCGCCGGTCGGCGGCCAGCAGCAGCGAGGCCTGCCGGGCGGCCTCCATCATCACCGGGCCCGGCACATGGTCCTGGGCGTGGTCGAACATGCTCGGGTGGTCCACCGGCACCCGCAGCCGGCACACCAGCGACTCGCCGTCGTCGCGGGCGTCCTCCAGGACCACGTTCTCCGCGTTCTCCCGGCCCACCAGCCAGGGCGCCGGCGCCACCCCGTCCGTACGGCCCGGCAGGGTGTCCGAGGACGGCGGCGGGCTCGCGCGGTGGCTCATGCGCAGCTTCTCGTACACGTCGTCGGGGCGCTGCGCGGTGTCCACGGTGATCACGCCGACCTCGTGGCCGCGGGCCAGCACCCGCACCCGGTGCACCACCCGGGAGACGGCGCCCTGGTAGTTCTTGGCCAGTTCGACCGCGCCCTCCAGGGCCAGGTCCAGGGGGCCGCGCACCCGCAGCGGGGCCGCGTCCGAGATGTCCAGCGTGGCCGTGGCGGTGATCGACTTGGTGTCGGAGCCGGCGTCGTGCTGCAGGTGCATCGCGCACAGCAGCATCTGCCGTACGGCCTCGAACACCGCGAGCGGGTCGTGCGCGGCGGGGCGGGTGGTGTGGTCGCCGTAGTAGAAGTGGCGCGGCGGGAGCTGGGCCGCGGCCCGGAAGGTGTGTTCGTCGACCGACTGGAAGTCGGTGAGGAACACCTCGGCGAGCGCCGCGCGGTGCACCAGGTGGCGGGCGAGGGTGCGCTGCGTGGTCAGCCGGCTCGCCGCTGCGGCGGCGGTGCGGGGCAGGGGCAGGACGGTCATGGCGGTACCTCTTCTTGTCGGCGGGGTCGGTTCAGCGGGCGGCGGCGGCCGGGGCGGCCGCGTCCAGCAGGCCCTGGACCTGGCGGGCGGCCTGCCCGGCGTCGTGGAACAGCACGGCCTGCCAGCCGGCCGCGATCGCGCCGGCGACGTTCTTCTCCAGGTCGTCGACGAGCACGCAGCGGTGGGGCTCCAGGCCGGCCCGCTCGGCGGCGATCCGGAAGATCTCCGGCTCGGGCTTGCGGGAGCCGACGGCGTACGAGCAGACGATCCCGTCGAAGAGGGAGTCGTCGGCCATGTAACGGCGGTGCCTCTCCCACGAGGGCGGCAGGTTGGACAGCAGGCCCACGAAGGCGCCCTGGGCGCGGAACTCCTCCAGGTGCCTCGCCCACAGGGCGTTGGCGGGCCGCCCGGCGAACCAGCGGTCGCCGAAGTTCTCCAGGTCGGCGACGACACCGAAGCGGCTGCCGAGCACGTCCTCCAGCTCGCTCGACCAGGTGGCCTCGTCGATCAGCGGGATGTCGATGGCGCCCATGGGGTCGGTGCCGTACTTCTCACCGACGATGCGCATCGCCTCCTTCAGCGACCACAGCGGGACGCCGACCCGGTCGGCGAACTCGTTGAAGGTGACGGAGACCGGCGGGGTGAGCACGCCGCCGAAGTCGGTCCAGACGGCGAGTGGTGCGGTGGTGGTCATGGCGGGGTCCTTCGCTTCTCGGGTGGGGTGGTCGGTCAGAGGCGGTAGAGGAGCCCGCCGTAGTACCAGCCGGAGCCGACCGCCGTGGACAGCACCAGGTCGCCGCTCTTGAGCAGGCCCTTCTCGGAGAACTCCGACAGGGCGATCGGGATCGACGCGCAGCCGGTGTTGCCCCGGTCGGCGAAGTTGGTGAGGAAGCGCGCCGGGTCGAGGTCCAGGCCGTCGCGGACGCCCGCGTGGATGGCGTTGTTGCCGGGGTGCGGGACCAGCCAGTCGATGTCGGAGGTCTTCAGGCCGTTGCGGGTCAGCACGTTGCCGGCGACGCGCAGGCTGGAGGAGACCGCCAGGTCGATCAGCTCGGGCTTGGGCCGCAGCCAGCCCTCCGGCGCGCGGGCCGCGACCGTGTCGGCCTCCGCCGCGTCGCAGTCGAGGACCGAGTCCAGCAGGCCGCTCGGGTCGTCCGGGTCGCCCTTCTCCAGCACCACGGCACCGGCCGCGTCGCCGAAGACGAGCTGGCCGCGGGTGCCGGGCCGGGCCCGGCGGGTGAAGCGGTCGGCGGCCACCACGACGGCCCTGCGCCAGCCGGGGTGCGCGCTCAGCATCGCCGCCGCCGTCTGCACGCCGTGCACGAAGCCGGTGCAGGCACCGCACACGTCGAAGGCGAGTGCCCCGTGGGCGCCGAGCGCCGCCGATACACCGGGGGCGATCTCCGGGATCCACTGCCGGTCCGTCCAGTTGGCCAGCACCACCAGGTCCAGGTCGCCGGCCTCCCGGCCTGCCTTCGCGAGCGCGGCCTTCGCGGCCTCGACGGCCATGAACTCCACCGTCTCGTCCTCGGCGGCGACGTGCAGGCTCCGCACGCCGAGTTCGGCGGCGGCCTGCGGCGGGTACGTCCGCCCGTCGAGCGTGACCTCGCCCTCGTGGCTGCGCCGCAGCCGGGGGAAGTAGTGGCCGAGGCCGGTGAACTTCAGACCCGTGCCGGTCCAGGTGCGGCCTTCGGTGCGTGCGTGCATGGTGAAGCTCCTTGGAAGGGGGAAGAAGGCGTGGGGGTTCGGGGTGGCGCCGGGCACCGTCACCGGTAGCGGCCGGCCGGGTCGAGGGCGCGCAGCAGCGCCAGCTCCTCGGCCGAGACGGGCTTCTCCGGGACCACGGCGGTGACGTCCGCCGTCCACGAGGTACGGGTGGCCACCGCCTCCGCGGCCCGCCGGCGCATCTCCGCGGCGTCGTCGGCTGCCTCCTCCGCGGGCAGCCACGTCGCCAGCCGGAAACCGGTGTCCCGCCGGGCCTCGCGGGTGAAGCGGCCGAAGTCGCTGACGACCTCGCGGACGCGGTGGCCCGGGCTGGTGCGGTAGCCGACCTGCCGCACGTAACGGCGCCGGGACGACGGGGCGATGACCACGCAGTCCGTGCTGGACGCGATGTCGTTGGCCCCGCCCGATCCGGTCAGCCAGCGGCCGTCGGCGGACCGGCTGGTGTTGATGGTGCCGGTCTCGTCGATCTCGGCGGCGGCCAGCACACCGAGGGCGCGCGGGTTGGCCGCGACCATGCCGCCGAGGATCTCGGGGATGCCGGCGAGCATCTCGCTGCGCCGGGCGTGCAGGAGGCTGAAGAGGTAGACGTCCCCCGGCTCGGGCGAGAAGCCGTACATGCCCAGCTCCGCCACGACCTTGACGTCGTGACCGCCCGCCCTGAGGAGTTCGGCGGCGAGCCAGGCGCACATGTGGGACGTGCCGATGCCGGCCAGCAGGGTGTCGTAGCCGTGGTCTCTGACCTGGTCCGCGACCGCCCTGGCGCCCAGGACGATGAGGCGTTCCTGTCGGGTCGCCTCGGCCTCGCCCTCGGTGGGCGCGTTCCCGCCCGCCCCACTCGTGCGGCCTGCGCCACCGGGTGCGCGGGCCGGGGCGTGGTGCGGTGCGGCGCCGCCGCGGGGGGCCGCCGCCGTGCGCAACGCCTGTTCCACCGCGGAGCGTTCGCAGCGGTAGATCTCCGCCCAGGCCTCGATCTCGGCCTCGTAGTCGGACGACGCGGCCCGGGGCGGCCGCAGCGGGTCGGTCAGGGACGCGCGGCGGGCCGCACCGAGGCGGGTCAGATAGGCCTCGTGGGAGCCGGGGCCGGTCACCCAGGACTCGTACCAGCCGGTGCCACGGGACGGGCCGTGGCAGGAGTCGACGATCTCCTCCAGGAAGGCGTAGTCGTCCAGGTAGCCGTCCACGCCGGCGAGCCCGGCCGTGCGCAGGGACTGGGGGTGGGCGCCGAGCGGGGCCTCGGTCAGGCCCAGGACGCGCTGGCCGGGGATGACCACCCGGTCGGCCATCTCGCTCATCTCCTCGCGGGAGACGATCCGTTCCACCGAGGCGATCACCCCGCGCCGGGCCGCGTACGCCGCCCACGCGCCCTCGCCGAGCGGCGGCACCAGCGCGATGTTGCCGTCCTCGTCGGCGGCCACGCCGTGCACCAGGGTCAGGTCCGGGCGCAGCGCCGTCACCAGGGTGACCTCGCGGTCCGGGTCGGCCGGGTCGGGTACGACGTGCAGCTCGTCCGGCTTGCCCCCGGCGAGGTCGGTGCCGGCCAGCGAGCCGGTGACCGCGTACGGGGCGCCCTGGGCGCCGGCGATCAGCCGCTGGACGTAGGACAGCAGCGACCAGGCCTCGAAGGTGAACGGCCTGCCCTCGGCCAGGTCCGCGTACAGCGGGTTGGGGCGGGGGGAGGGGTAGGTGTCGCCGGCGAAGCCCGCGATGACCTTCTCGGCCACGCCGGACAGGGCGAGCGCGTGGGCCGAGGAGTGCACGGCCGTCGTGGAGACCGTCAGCCGGCCCTCGGCGCCGAAGACCCGGCACAGGGCGTAGGTCAGGGCGTTGGGGCGGGACGGGGTGCCCGCCAGGTGGACGTGGTCGCCGGGGCGCACCAGCCGGCGGACGAGGTCGTCGACGTCCCGGGCGATCAGCGGGCGGCTCATGAGGGCGCCCCCACCGCGACGACGGCCGTCTGGCTGCCGAAGGCGAAGGACATGGAGACCGCGAGGTCCACCTCGGCCGGACGGGCGCCCTCGATCACATGGTCGTGGTCGCAATCGGGGTCGGGCGTGGTGAAGTTGATCGTCGGCGCGATGGTCCGGTGGTGGATCATCAGGCTCGTCGCCGCGACGTTGATGATGCCCGCGAGGCCGAACGTATGGCCGTAGATCGGCTTGTTGGAGCTGAGCGGCGGCAGGGCCGCGGTGGTGCGCTCCGGGTACAGGGCGCGCAGGGCGCGGGACTCGGCGATGTCGTTGTAGCGGGTCGCGGTGCCGTGCGCGCAGAAGTAGTCGACGTCGTCGGCGCTGCGGCCGGCCGCGGCGAGCGCGTCCTCGATCACGGATGCGGTGACCTTGCCGGTCAGGTCCATGGTGGTCGGGTGGGCGGCCTCGTTGAGGGACGCGGCGGAGAGGATCTCGGCGTACACCCGGGCGCCCCGGGCCTCGGCGGCCGAGGCGCGCTCCAGGCAGAGCACGACCGAGCCCTCGCCGAGCGCGAAGCCCTCCCGGCAGGCGCTGTACGGGCGGACCGCGCGGCTCGGGTCGTCCTGCTCGGAGGAGAGCACGCCGTGGCCCATCGCCCGGTAGCAGGAGGCGACCTCGGGCAGGATCGGGAACTCGTGGCCGCCGACCAGCATCGCGTCGGCGGCACCGGAGCGCAGTTCGCCGAGTGCCAGCTGGATCGCCTGGTGGCCGCCGACGCAGGCGTTGCTGACCGTGGTGACCAGGCCCTGGGCGCCGTTGTAGATGGCGGACAGGGTGGCCGGGCAGCCGGGCAGGCCGCGGAACATGGCGCCCTTGTCGCCGTAGGCGCCCGGGTCGGCGCCGGAGATGACGTCCCGCCACCAGGACAGCGGGCCGCGGCTGGAGGACATCACGATGCCGAGGCGGCGCGGGTCCACGTCGCCGTCGCGAAGGCCCGCGTCCCGGCGGGCCTCGGCCGCCGCGGACATCGAGATCAGGATCTCGCGGGAGTACTTGGCGGCGTGCGCGTCGGTCAGCTGGGGGAGGAAGGGGTGGTGGTCGAAGCCGTTGATCTCGGCGGCCGCGTGGACCGGGAGGCCGGCCTCGGGGCCGTCGAAGCGGGTGAGCCGGCCGACCTGGGAGCGGCCCTGGGAGACATTGGTCCAGAACTGGTCGACCGAGAAGGTGTTGGGGAGCACGACACCGATTCCGGTGACCACGATCCTGTTGTCGCGGTCGTTGGTTATTCGCTCGTATTCCGTCATGGGAAAAACACTAGAAGGACGGAGAACGGGAGGCATGGGCCGTCGGGTACCGAATAATCCGGTGACCGGTACCCCGGGTACCGGCCCGTAATGCCGAAAAAACCGCCCCTCCGTATGGAGAGGCGGTCCGGGGGAAACGGCGGCTTAATTGTCCGTGTACCGGCGCAGTTCCCGTTTCGCCAGCGAGGCGCGGTGCACCTCGTCGGGGCCGTCGGCCAGGCGGAGGGTGCGCGCGTGGGCCCACAGCTCCGCCAGCGGGAAGTCCTGGGAGACCCCGCCGCCGCCGTGCGCCTGGATCGCCTTGTCGAGGACCCACTCGGTCATGGCCGGCACCCCGATCTTGATGGCCTGGATCTCGGTGTGGGCGCCCCTGTTGCCGACGGTGTCCATCAGGTACGCCGTCTTCAGCACCAGCAGGCGTGCCTGCTCGATGCGGACCCTGGCCTCCGCGATCCACTCGCGCACCACGCCCTGTTCGGCCAGCGGGCGGCCGAACGCGACCCGGCGGCTCACCCGCACGCACATCAGGTCGAAGGCGCGTTCCGCCATGCCGATCAGCCGCATGCAGTGGTGGATCCGGCCGGGGCCGAGCCGGGCCTGCGCGATGGCGAACCCGTCGCCCTCGCCGGCGATCAGGTTCTCGGCCGGTACCCGTACGTTCTCGAAGACCACCTCGCCGTGCCCGCCGTGCGGTCCGTCGGTGTAGCCGAAGACGTGGACGCCCCGCTTCACGTGCACGCCCGGGGTGTCCCGGGGCACCAGGATCATCGACTGCTGCCGGTGGCGGGGCCCGTCGGGGTCGGTCTTGCCCATCACCACCAGGAGTTCGCACTCCGGTGCCATCGCGCCGGACGACCACCACTTGCGGCCGTCGACGACGTACGAGTCCCCGTCCCGGCGGATGCGGGTGGCGATGTTCGCGGCGTCCGAGGAGGCGACGTCCGGCTCGGTCATGCAGAACGCGGACCGGATCGCCCCGTCCAGCAGCGGCTTCAGCCAGCGGTCCTGCTGCCCGGGCGTGCCGAAGAGGGCCAGCACCTCCATGTTCCCGGTGTCGGGGGCCGCGCAGTTGACGGCCTCGGGGGCGATGAAGGGGCTGCGGCCGGTGATCTCGGCGAGCGGCGCGTACTGGAGGTTGGTCAGCCCGGCGCCGAACCGGTCGTCGGGCAGGAAGAGGTTCCACAGCCCCTGGCGCCGCGCCTCGTCCTTGAGTTCCCGCAGGACCGGGGGCCGCCCCCAGGGGTGCCCCGCCGCGTGCTGGGCGTGGAACACGGGCTCGGCGGGCAGCACGTGCTCGTCGAGGAAGGCGCGCATACGACCGCGCAGCTCCTCGGTCCGGTCGTCGTAGGAGAAGTCCATGGCGTGTCTCCGATGTCTGGGTGGTCTGGGGGCGGGCCGCCGGCACGGGGAGGTCGGCCTGCGGGTGTTGGGGCGGGGCGAGGTGCGTGGCGGCGGACGGGTACCGGTCGTGCTGGTCGCCCCCTTCCCCCCACCCCGGGGCGGGGCGGTCCGCGCGGACGCCCGGCGCGGGGCCGGTCGGCGGGCCGGTCCGCTCCGGGGTCAGCCGGCCGTGTCGAGGGACTCGTGGCCGCGGGCGATCAGGAGGGGGACGGCCGAGGCCAGGTCGGCGGACTCCTCACCGACGGTCAGGCCCTGCACGGTGCGGCAGTGGATGCCCTCGAGGATCGCGGCGAGCTTGTAGAAGGCGAACGCGGTGTACCAGCCGAGGCGTTCGAGGCCGGCCGGGTGGTGGACGGCGTACCGCTCCACCAGCTCGCGGCGGCCGGGCCAGCCGGGCAGCGCGCCCGGGGTGGCGACGGGGGAGCGGTCGGCGCCCGCGAATCCGTCCCAGTACATGCACAGCATCCCCAGGTCGGCCAGCGGGTCGCCGAGCGTGGACATCTCCCAGTCCAGGACGGCGGTGACCAGGCCGGGCTCGGCCCGGTCGAACAGCACGTTGTCCAGCTTGTAGTCGCCGTGCACGAGCGCGACCGCCCCGGAGTCCGGGCAGCCGGCCGCGAGCCGGTCGTTGAGCAGGTCGGCGCCGGGCACCTCGCGGGTGCGGGAGGCCTCCCACTGCCGGCGCCAGCGGGCCACCTGCCGCGCCATGAAGCCCGCCGGGCGGCCGAAGTCACCGAGCCCCACCTCGGCCGGGTCGACGGCGTGCAGCAGGGCCAGGGTGTCGACGAGCGCGTGCGTGGTGCGCACCGCCGACGCCGGACCCAGCGGCGCGAGGTCCGCGTCGCCGCGGTAGGTGATGCCGTCGGCCAGCCCCATCAGGTAGAACGGCGCCCCGAGCACCGCCGGGTCGGTGCACAGCCCGTACGTCCGCGGCACCGGGACCCCGGTCGGGCCGAGCGCCGTCAGCACCCGGTGCTCGCGGGCCATGTCGTGCGCGGTGGCCAGGACGTGCCCGAGCGGCGGCCGGCGCAGCACCAGGACGCGGTCGCCCCAGTCGAGCCGGTAGGTCAGGTTGGACCGCCCGCCGGCCAGCGGCCGCACCGCGCCCAGCGGGCCCCGGCCGGGCAGATGGGCGTCCAGCCACGCGGCCAGCCGGCTGGTGTCGACGCCGTCGGCGGCGGTGATGGTGTCCGGCACGGTGCTCTCACTCTCCTGCTCGCGAGGAAGCGCCGCGGTCCCGGCGCCGTGAGGGGCGTCCGGGACCGCGGCCGGGGGAAGGGGGAAGGGGAACGGGGGAGATAAGGGGGGTGTCCAGCTGTCGGGGGTGGGGGCTCAGCTGTCGGCGACGAGCTTGCCCGCGTTGGCCCAGCTGTCCGCCGGAACCTCCTGGATCCAGACCTGAACCGTCTCGGCCGGGATCTTGTACGCGTCGACGAAGGCGTCCGTGATGCGGGCGACCAGGTCGCGCTTGAGCTCGACGTCGCGCGGACCCTGCTGAACGGTCACGATCGGCATTTCTTCCTCCGGGAATTCGAGGGGGGGATTTCTCTGAGCGATTACCGGGCCGCTTTTCGGCGTTTTCCCCGGCACGTCCAGAACGTTAGGAGCGCCCCGCGGCCCCCGGCAAGGAATGTGCTCCCTAGGCGGCCCCCCGATGTCTCTTTGGAAACACGCGTCCGGGGCCCCGCCCGTGCCCGCGCCTACATTCGGCAGCACCCGAGTCCGCAGAATTCTTCGCTTCCCATGTGGGGTATGACCGTGACGCAGACAGAAGACCGCCCCGTTCTCGTCGTCGGAGCCGGCCCCGTCGGCCTGACCGCCGCCACCGAACTGCTCCGTCGCGGCGTGCCCGTACGCTGCGTGGACCGGTCCTCGGGCCCCTCGCCGCTGACCAAGGCCCTCGCGGTGTGGCCGCGCACCCTGGAACTGCTGCGCCGGCTCGGCGGCGGCGACCGGATCGAGGAGTACGGCCTCCCGATCGAGTCCCTGCGCTACCACTCGCTGGGCCGCGAGGTGGCCCGCATCCGCTTCGACGAGCGCACCCGCCCGGTGACCCTGCCCCAGCCCGACGTGGAGGCACTGCTCGCCGAGGCGCTGGCCGGCGCCGGCGGCAAGGTGGAGTGGGACACCGCGCTCGCCGCGCTGGAACAGCACGCCGACGGGGTGCACGCCACCCTGCGCGGCCCCGACGGCACCGAACTGCGCGAGGAGTTCGCCTACGTCGTCGGCTGCGACGGCGCCTCCAGCACCGTGCGGGAGACGCTCGGCATCCCCTTCGAGGGCAGCACCTACGAGAACCTGTTCGCCCTCGCCGACGTCCGCGTCGAGGGCCCCCTGGTGCACGACGCCAACTACTACTACTGCGGCCCCAAGGGCATCGTCGTCCTGGTCGGGCTGCCCGGCGGCCGGTTCCGGGTGTTCACCGCCGCCCCGCCCGGCACCGCCCGCGAGGACATCGACCTGCCGCTCATCCAGCGCCTGGTCGACGACCGCGGACCGGGCGACCTGCGGCTGACCGATCCGACCTGGACGGCCGGCTTCGCCGTGCACGCCCGGCACGCCGGACGCACCCGGGAGGGCCGGGTCTTCCTCGCCGGGGACGCCGCGCACATCCACAGCCCGGCGGGCGGCCAGGGCCTCAACACCGGTGTGCAGGACGCCCACAACCTCGCCTGGAAGCTGGCCCTCGCCCACACCGGCCGGGCCGGCGGCCCGCTGCTCGACAGCTACGCCGCCGAGCGCGAGCAGGTCGCGCGGACCGTGATCCGCCAGGCCGATCTGCAGACCCGCGCCTGGACCCCGGTCAAGCGCCGCCATGTCGCCCTGCGGGACGCCGCGTTGCGCACCGCGTCCGCGCTGCGGCTGTTCGGCGTCGGCTACGTACCGGGCCTGGCCGGCCTCACCACGGTCTACCGCGAGGGCGTCGCCGTGGGCCCGAAGCACAGCGCCGGCGGCTTCACCACCGGCGCTCTCGTGCCCGACCTGCCGGTGTGGGACGAGCGCACCAAGCGGCGCACCCCGCTCCGGCTCGCCCTGGACGACCTGCGCCTGACGCTCCTCGTCGCGGCCCCCGCCGGCACCGCCGCGCCCGACGCGGCGCTCGCCCTCGCCGATGAACTCCGGGCGCGCCACGGCGACCTGGTCGACGTGCGCCACCTGGACACCACCCGGCACGCGCTCTCCGACGACCCGCCCGCCGCCCCCTACCTGCGCCGCGCGGACGGCCGCTGCACCCTCGCCCTGACCCGCCCCGACGGCTACGTCGCGGTGTGCGGCGCCGGGGACGCGCCCCACCTGGTGCGCGACTGGCTGCGCACCGCCCTCGCGCAGGGCGCCTGAACCGTCCCACGTCAGCGGCCGCCTCCCCGGCCGTCACACCGGATGTCACCCCGGATGTCACCTTGGAAAGGAATCCCCATGTCCGTGATCCCCGAGTCCCACGCCGATCTGCTCGAACGTCCCCTGTTCGGCCACCTCGGCACCCTGCGCCCCGACGGCACCGTGCAGGTCAACCCCGTCTGGTTCCGCTGGGACGGCGAACTGCTCTGGTTCACCACCGAGAAGCGGCGCCACAAGTACCGCAACATCGTGAAGAACCCGCAGGCCACCCTGTCCGTGAACGACCCCGGGCAGCCCTACCGCTACCTGGAGGTGCGCGGCACGGTCGAGGAGATCGTCGACGACTCCTCCACCGACGGGTTCTTCGCGCTCGCCGACCGCTACGGCATGACCTTCGAACGCCCCATCGCCGACGCCCCGTACCGCGTCCTGCTGGGCCTGCGCCCGCAGCACGCGACCTACCAGTGACCACCGCCTCGTGAAGGGAACCAGACCGATGTCCACCACCCCGCAGCGGGTCGCCGTCGTCACCGGAGCCGCCCGCGGCATCGGCGCGGCCACCGCCGAACGCCTGGCCGCCGACGGGCACGCCGTCGCCGTGCTCGACCTGGACGCCGCCTCCGGCGCCGAGACCGTGCGGCGCGTCGAGAAGAACGGCGGCAGGGCGATCGCCGTCGGCGCCGACGTCTGCGACGAGGCACAGGTCGAGGCGGCCGTCGCCCGGATCGCCGCGGAACTGGGCGCCCCGGCGATCCTCGTCAACAACGCGGGCGTGCTGCGCGACAACCTGCTGTTCAGGATGAGCGTCTCCGACTGGGACACCGTCGCGAACGTGCATCTGCGCGGCGCCTTCCTGATGACCCGCGCCGTGCAGGGGCACATGGTCGACGCCGGGTACGGCCGGATCGTCAACCTCTCCTCGTCCTCCGCGCTCGGCAACCGCGGCCAGGCCAACTACTCGGCCGCCAAGGCGGGCCTCCAGGGCTTCACCAAGACCCTCGCCATCGAGCTGGGCAGGTTCGGCATCACCGCCAACGCCGTGGCCCCCGGCTTCATCGCCACCGAGATGACCAAGGCCACCGCCGACCGCATGGGGATCACCTTCGAGGAGTTCCAGGAGCGCTGCGCGGCCGACATCCCGGTGCGCCGGGTCGGCACCCCCGCCGACGTCGCCGAGACCGTCTCGTTCCTCACGGGCGAGCGGGCCGGGTTCGTCTCCGGGCAGGTGCTGTACGTCGCCGGCGGCCCGCTCTGCTGAGCGTCCCGGGCGTACGCGAAGGGGGCCGGTGCGTGACGCACCGGCCCCCTTGGGGCAGCCGCTCAGATCCCGCCGCCCGCCGCGATCAGCCCGCCGTCCACCGTCAGGGTCTGCCCGGTCACCCAGGAGGCGTCGTCCGAGGCCAGATAGGCGACCGCGGCGGCGATGTCCTCCGGGGTGCCGAGCCGGCCCAGGGCGTAGCCCGCGGCCACCTCCTGCTCCCGGTCCTCGTACAGCTTCGCCGCGAACCGGGTCTTCACCACGGCCGGGGCGACCGAGTTGACCCGGATCCGGGGGCCCAGCTCCTGGCCGAGCTGCTCGGTCAGATGGATCAGCGCGGCCTTGCTCGCGCCGTACGCGCCGATGCCCTCGGCCGGCCGCAGCCCGGCGACGGCGGTCATGTTGACGACCGCGCCACCGTGCTCGCCCATCCAGGCCGCACGGGCCCGGCGCAGCCAGCCGAGCGCGGCCAGCACGTTGACGTCGAACAGCTTTCGCAGGGCGGCCTCCTCCAGGTCCAGCACCGGTCCGAACACCGGGTTGATCCCGGTGTTGTTGACCAGCACGTCGAGCCTGCCGAAGGTCTCCACGGCCCGGGCGACGGCCTCGGCCTGGTGGGCGGGGTCGTCGGCCCGGCCGGCCACGGCGACGGCGTGCCCGGGGCCGCCGAGCAGGGTGACCGCCTCGGCCAGCGGCTCGGGAGAGCGCGCCGTCAGACAGACCCGGGCGCCCTCGGCGACCAGCCGCTCGGCGACGGCGAGACCGATGCCGCGGCTGGCCCCGGTGACGAGGGCGACCCGGCCCTGGAAGCGGGGACGGGAGACAGGGGTGGTCACGGTGAGTTACCTCCATGAATGGCATGAGTAAAAGGAGCAGAGGGCCCCGGGAAAACCGGGGGAACAGGTTTCTTCAGGATGCCCGGACCGTCGCGCCGTGCCCGGCCAGCAATTCCCGCCGGTTCGCCACGCCGAGCTTGCGCAGCACATTGCTCACATGGTTCTTGACGGTCTGTCTGGCCACATGCAGTTCGGTCGCTATCTCGTCATTGGAATAGCGGGCCAGCAGCAGCCCGAGCACCTGCTGCTCGCGTGCCGTCATCCCCGGCACCCGGGTCTGCTCCGGCACGCGGGGCGCCTCGTCGCGCTGCCCGCGCAGGTACCAGACGGGCCGGCCCACCGCGAGGGTCTCCACGGCGTGCACCAGCCGCTCGGGGGAGGCCGAACGGTGCACGAACCCGTCCGCCCCGCCGGTCAGGCACGCGGCCACCACGGCCGGGTCGTCGGCGCCGGTGAACACCAGCACGCTCGGCGGCCGCGACAGCCGTTTCACCTGATGGCACAGGCGTACGCCGTCGCCGCGGCCCAAGAGGTCGACATCGGTCACGAGCAGGTCGGCGCGCAGCCGGCGCACCAGCTCCACGGCGGCCTGTCCACTGTCGGCCTCCCGGGCGTCGTCGAGGGCGCCGGAGTGCCTGAGCAGCGAGGCCACCGCCGTCCGGGAGACCGGGAACGGATCGGCCACCACCGCCACGCGGTACCGGGACAGTGAGGCCGCCCCATCGTCCTGTGCCATCACCCCTCCTTCCAGCGGGTGCGGGGAATGCGAACGTAATCCGCCACCGCGGAAACCGGTCCGGAAAATGGCGCGAAGGTGCCCGGTGAATGTCTCTTTCGAGACCCTGTCCTGTATTCCGCCGCCGCTTTCCGCCTAGCGTGCACAGCAGTTGAAAGGAGTGCGCAGATGGCGTTGCGTGAACGGCTCGGCGAACTCGCCGAAAGGAAACAGAAGGCGGCCGAAGGGCCCGGGGCGGCGGCCACCGAACGGCAGCACGCCCGCGGCAAGCTCACCGTCCGTGAGCGGCTCGACCTCCTGCTGGACAAGGGCTCGTTCACCGAGGTGGAGGGGCTGCGCCGGCACCGGGCCACCGGCTTCGGCCTGGAGGAGAGAAAGCCGGACGGCGACGGCGTGGTCACCGGCTGGGGCACCGTCGACGGCCGTCAGGTCTTCGTCTACGGACACGACTTCCGCGTCTTCGGCGGCGCCCTCGGCGAGGCCCACGCCCAGAAGATCCACAAGATCATGGACCTGGCGGAGGCCGCGGGCGCCCCGTTGGTGGCGCTCAGCGACGGCGCGGGCGCCCGCATCCAGGAGGGCGTGACCGCGCTCGCCGGCTACGGCGGCATCTTCACCCGCAACGTCCGCATGTCCGGTGTGGTCCCGCAGATCAGCGTGATCCTCGGCCCCTGCGCGGGCGGCGCCGCCTACTCGCCGGCCCTCACCGACTTCGTGTTCATGGTGCGCGGCACCGCGCAGATGTACATCACCGGACCCGACGTGGTGCAGGCCGTCACCGGCGAGCGGGTCGGCCACGACGAACTCGGCGGCGCCGACGTCCACTCCGCGCTCTCCGGGGTCTCCGCCTTCCTCCACGAGGACGAGGAGTCCTGCCTGGCCGACGTGCGCCACCTGCTGTCGCTGCTGCCCGCCAACAACCGCGAGCTGCCGCCCGAGGAGCACACCGCCGATCCGGTGGACCGGCCCTGCGACGCCCTGCTCGACCTCGTGCCCGAGCACCCGAACCAGGCGTACGACATGCGCCGGGTGATCGAGGAGATCGCCGACGACGGCGACTTCTTCGAGCTGCACGAGCGCTGGGCGCCCAACCTGATCGTCGCCCTGGCCCGGCTCGGCGGGCAGGTCGTCGGGATCGTCGCCAACCAGCCGCAGGTCCAGGCCGGTGTGCTGGACATCGCCGCGTCCGAGAAGGGCGCGCGGTTCGTGCAGTTCTGCGACTCCTTCAACATCCCGCTCGTCACCCTCGTCGACGTGCCCGGCTTCCTGCCCGGCACCGGCCAGGAGCAGGACGGCATCATCCGGCGCGGCGCCAAGCTGCTGTACGCCTACTGCGACGCGACCGTGCCCCGGGTGCAGGTCATCCTGCGCAAGGCCTACGGCGGCGCCTACATCGTCATGGACTCCCGCTCCATCGGCTGCGACCTGTCCTTCGCCTGGCCGACCAACGAGATCGCCGTGATGGGCGCCGAGGGCGCGGCGAACGTCGTCTTCCGCCGGGAGATCGCCGCCGCCGACGACCCCGCCGAGGCCCGCGCCCGCCGGGTGGCCGAGTACCAGGAGCGGCTCATGCACCCGTACTACGCCGCCGAACGCGGCCTCGTCGACGACGTCGTCGACCCCCGGGACACCCGGGCCGTCCTCGTGCGCTCCCTGCGGATGCTGCGCGGCAAACACGCCCACCTGCCCGAACGCAAGCACGGGAACCCGCCGGTATGAGCGCGACCGAGAGCCCCGCCGCCGTGCGCGTGCTGCGCGGCCACGCCGAACCCGACGAACTCGCCGCCGTACTGGCCGTGCTGCACGCGCTCGCCGCCCGCGACGCCCCCGGCGCGCCCGCACCGGCCGGCGCCCGCCCCCGCGCGACCTGGCGCCGCCCCCGGCGCCACCCGCACACCGGCACCTGGCGCACCCCGCCGATGTCACTTAGGTGACACCGGGGCCGTACCTCGGTGGCACTTCCCTTGAGCGGGCGCGGGCCCGGTTCCTAGCGTGCTGAGCACCGGGCCGCAGCGCCCGACCCCCGGACCCCCCCAAGCCCCTTGCGCAGAACCCAGGAGTCAGTCATGCCCGCAGTCGCCCAGCCCGCAGCGGACCGCCCCATGCGGGCGCTGCTGCCCACCGGCCGGCCGGAGGAGATGGTCGAGCCCGGCACGGCCGAACTGCCGCGGCCCGCGTCCGACGAGGCGCTCGTCGAGGTCAGGGCGTTCTCCGTGAACCGCGGCGAGGTCTTCCAGCTGCACGGCCCGCTGCGGCCGAACGGCGCCCGCCCCGGCAAGGACATCGCCGGCGTCGTCGTACGCGCCGCCGCGGACGGCTCCGGACCGGCCGCCGGCACCCGGGTCGTCGGCCACCCGCCGGCGTGCGGCTGGGCGCAGTACGCGGCCGTCCCCACCCACTCCCTCGCCGAACTCCCGGGCGACGTCGCCTTCGAGACCGCCGCCGCCCTCCCGCTGGCCGGCCTCACCGCGCTGCGCCTGCTGCGCGTGGCCGGCCCGGTCACCGGACGGCGCGTCCTGCTGACCGGCGCCTCCGGCGGCGTCGGCCACTACGTCACCGAACTCGCCGCCGGCCAGGGCGCCGAGGTCACCGCCGTCACCGCCACCGCCGAACGCGGCAAGCGGCTCGCCGACCTCGGCGCCACCGTCGTCCACGACCTGGACGAGGTGACCGGCGGCCCCTTCGACATCGTCCTGGAGTCGGTCGGCGACACCTCCACCCCGCGCGCGCTGGCCCTGCTGAAGGAGCGCGGACAGCTGATCTGGTTCGGGCAGGCCTCCCGCAAGCCCGCCGAGCTGAGCTTCTTCAACTTCTTCAAGGGCCCCCGCTCGGCCACCGTCCGCCACTTCCACTACGAGCACTTCGACGAGCCGTTCGGCGACGACCTGCGGACCCTGGTCCGGCTCGTCGCCGAGGGCCGGCTCACCCCCCACATCGGCCGCACCGAGGACTGGGCGCACACCGCCGCCGTCCTCGGCGACCTGCGCGACCGCCGCGTCGTCGGCAACGCCGTGCTCACCGTCAGCGCCTGAAACCCGTCCCCCACCACGATTGGAACGTGATGGCCACCACCGCCGTAGAGGCGCCCGCCACCCCGCAGGCGACGCGCATGACCTCGCGTCAGCGCCTGCTGCTGACCCTGCTGCTCGGCTCGCAGTTCATGCTGGCCGTGGACTTCTCCATCCTCAACGTCGCCCTGCCCGACATCGGCAAGGGCCTCGGCTTCTCCCTGGCCAACCTGCAGTGGATCTCCACCGCGATGATGCTGCCCTCGGCCGGCTTCACCCTGCTCTTCGGCCGTCTCGCCGACCTCGCGGGCCGGCGCCGCATGCTGCTGATCGGCATGGGCCTGCTGGCCGCCGGCTCCCTCGTCGGCGGGCTGGCCACCAGCCCCGGCATGCTGCTCGGCGCCCGTGTCGCCCAGGGCCTCGCCTCCGCGCTCGCCACCCCGGCGGCCCTCTCCCTGCTGACCACCTCCCTGCCCGAAGGCCCCCTGCGCGACGAGGCGCTCGGCCTCAACGGCACCCTCATCTCGGCCGGGTTCACCGTCGGCGCGATCTTCGGCGGCATCCTCACCGACCTGCTGAGCTGGCGCTGGGCCTTCTTCATCAACGTGCCCGTGGCCATCGCGATCCTGTTCGCCGCGCCCTCCGTGATCCCGGAGAGCCGCGGTGAGCGCACCAAGCTCGACATCCCCGGCGCGATCACCGTCACCGGCGGACTCCTCGCCCTCGTCTACGGCGTCACCGAGGCCGGCCAGCACGGCTGGACCGACCCCGCCGCCCTGTCGACCATCGCCGCCGGAATCGTCCTGCTCGGCGCGTTCTGGCTGATCGAACTGCGCGCCAAGGCGCCCCTGGCCCCGGTCCGGGTGCTGACCCGCCCGACCGTCAAGTGGGGCAACTTCGGCGGCCTGATCACCTTCACCATGGAGAGCTCGGTCATCTTCCTGCTGACCCTGTACCTCCAGGAGGTCTTCGGCTACAGCCCGCTGCAGACCGGCCTCGCCTTCTGCGGCATCGGCGTCGCCGCCTTCGTCGGCGGCATGACCGCCCCGCGGCTCATCGGCCGCTTCGGCAACCGCGCCGTCCTCGGCGCCGGACTGCTGCTGCAGGCCGTGGCCACCGGCGCCCTGTTCCTCGTCGGCAACGGCGGGGGCGGCGCCCTCGCCCTGATGCTGGCCGCCTCCTCGGCCGGTGCCTTCGGCCACATCTCGGCGATCGTCGGCTACATGGTCACCGCCACCTCGGGCCTGCCCGACGGCGAGCAGGGCCTGGCCACCGGCCTCGCCTCGATGACCCAGCAGGTCGGCATCACCATGGGCATCCCGGTGCTCAGCTCCGTCGCCACCGCCCGGATGAACGCCACCGGCTCCACCCTGACCGGCATCCACACGGCCCTGCTGGTCGACGCGGCGATCGTGCTGATCGGCTCCGCGCTGGTCACCACCGGACTGCGCCGCCGCTGACCCACCCCGCACCCCCCGGGCAGGGCCCCGGGCCACTCCGCGGACGACGACGTCCCGGAGCCGGCCCCGGGCCCTGCCCGTGCGGTCAGCGCCCCCGGAAGTCCGGACTGCGGCGCTCCGCGAACGCCCGCAGCCCCTCGGACGCGTCCCACGTCGTCAGGTTGATCTCCTGGGCGGCCGCCTCGGCGGCGAAGGCCGACCCCCGGTCGGCGTCGAGACAGGCGTGCACCAGCTGCTTGGTCAGGGCGAGGGCCCGGGTCGGCCCGGACGCCAGCCGCGCCGCCCACGCCCGGGCCGTCTTCTCCAGCTCCCCGTCCGGGACGACCCGGTTGACCAGCCCCAGCCGCTCCGCCTCCGCCGCCGGGACGGCGTCCCCGAAGAACATCAGCTCCTTGGCCCGCTGCGGGCCGACCAGCCGGGGCAGCAGATAGGCGCCGCCCCCGTCCGGCACCAGCCCGCGCCGCACGAACACCTCGACGAAGCGGGCGGACTCGGCGGCCAGCACCAGATCGCAGGCGAGCGCGAGATGAGCGCCCAGCCCGGCCGCCGTACCGTTCACGGCCGCGACCACCGGCTTCTCGCAGTCCAGCACGGCGGCGATCAGCCGCTGGGCGCCGACGCGCAGGGTGCGGGCGACGTCCCCGGGGATTCGCTCCCTTTCGGCGGCACCGCCCCGCAGATCCGCGCCCGCGCAGAACCCGCGCCCCGTCCCGGTGAGGACCACCGCCCGTACGTCCGGGTCGGCGGACGCCTCCGCCAGCAGCCCGACGAGCCGGTCCCGCAGGGCGGGCGTGAGGGCGTTCAGCGCCTCGGGCCGGTCGAGGATGAGGTACGAGACGTGCTCGCGGACCTCGTGCGCGATCCCGCTCACCGGCACACCACCAGCGCGTCCAGCGCCACCGCGCCCTGCCCCCGGGGCAGCACCAGCAGCGGGTTGATGTCCAGCTCCGCCATCCGGTCGCCGAGTTCGAGCGCCATGCGCTGGACGCGCAGGACGACCTCGACCAGGGCGTCCAGGTCGGCGGGCGGCCGGCCGCGCACGCCGTCCAGCAGGGCCCGGCCGCGCAGCTCCGAGAGCATGTCCCGGGCCTGCTCCTCGGCGAACGGCGGCACCCGGACCGCACAGTCGCGCAGCACCTCGACCAGCACCCCGCCGAGCCCCACGGTCACGGTCGGCCCGAACAGCTCGTCCTGGGTGACCCCGACGACCATCTCCACACCCTGCTCGACCATCTGGCACACCAGGACGCCGTCCAGCGGCACCCCCTCGTAGCGGGCGATGTCGGTCAGCTCGCGGTAGGCGTCCCGGACCTGGCTCGCCGAGGTCAGGCCGATCTTCACCAGGCCCAGCTCGGTCTTGTGCGCGATCTTCCCGCCGGACGCCTTCATCACCACCGGGTAGCCGACCTGCGCCGCCGCCCGGACCGCCGCCGCGGCGCTGGTCACCAGCTGCTCGCGCGGCACCCGGATGCCGTAGGCGCGCAGCAGCTGCTTGGCCGCGTGCTCGCTGAGCTGCCGGCCCGGCCGCATCAGGGCCTGCACCTTGCGGCAGGACGGGGAGGGGGTGCGGGGGGCCTCGTCGAAGGGCGAGCGGTACTCGCCGGTGAAGCGGTGGTGGGCCAGCCAGGCGCGCACGGCGGTGAGGCAGTTGCCGACGGTGCGGAAGGTGGCCACGCGGGAGGAGCCGAGCAGCACCTCACGGTAGGCGGCCTCGGTGCCGACCGGCGAGCCCCACACCACGCACACCAGCTTGTCGGTCTCCTCGGCGGCCTCGACCAGGTCCCGCACCAGTTTGTCGCTGAGCGGCGGGAAGGGCCCGGTGACCGGGCAGATCAGCACGCCCACCTGCGGGTCGGCGAGGATCGCGTCGATGATCCGGCGGCCCCGCCAGTCGCCGACCGGATGCCCGCCGTTGTCCACCGGGTTGGCCACGCTCAGGTACTCCGGTATCCACTGGTGCAGCTCGGCCTGCTTGGCTGCGGAGAGCCGGGGCAGCCCCAGCCCGGCCGCGGTGGCGAGGTCGGCGACATGGGCGCCGGTGCCGCCGGAGATGGAGTAGACGGCGACGCCCTCGGCCAGCGGGGCGCGGGCGCGGGCCAGCAGGGCGGCGGTGTCCTGGAGTTCGTCGAGCCCGTCGACGCGGATCACCCCGTACTGGCGCATGGCCGCGTCCACCACGTCGTCGGCGCCGGTGAGCTTGCCGGTGTGCGAGGCCGCCGTGCGCGACCCGGCCTCGGTCCGGCCCACCTTCACCGCGACGACGGGCACCTTGCGGCGGGCGGCGCGGTCGGCGGCCAGCAGGAAGGACCGGCCGTCCGCCAGGCCCTCCACATAGGCGGCGATGGCGCCGACCTCGGGCTGCTCGGCGAACCAGGAGATGAAGTCGGCGGTCTCCAGGTCGGCCTCGTTGCCGGTGGGCGCCCAGTGCGAGAGCCGGATGCCCAGCTCCTGCAGCGCGAACACCGGCCGGCCCTGGTGCCCGGACTGGGTGATCAGCGCGATCGCCGGTCCCTGGAGGTCGTCCCGGAACCGCTCGAAGGCGTTGAGGTTGGTGTTCGGGCCGAGCAGCCGCAGCCCCGACCGGCGCACGGCCTCGGCGAGCCGCCGCTGCGCCTCGGCGCCCTCCTCGCCCGTCTCCGCGAAGCCGGAGGCGAAGGCGACGGCGAACTTCACCTTGGCCTCGCCGAGTTCGCCGATCACCGGCAGCGGATCGGCCACCAGCAGCACCGCCAGGTCCACCTGCTCGGGCAGCTCGGCGACGGACGCCCGGCAGGGGATGCCGAAGACGGACGGCCGGGTCGGATGCACCGGGTGCACCCGGGCGCCGACCCGCTCGGCCCACGCCAGCAGTTGCCTGGTGATCCCGGTGTTCGGCCGCCCCTCGGCGTCGGAGGCGCCGATCACGGCGACCGACTCGGGCCGGAAGAGCCGGGCGAGATCCGGTACGTCCGCGTACAGCGGCCGCCCGCTCACGTCGAGGTCGTCGACCCGGTCGTGCACGGCGGGTCCGGGACGCTGCTCGCCGCAGGCGATGACCCGGGCCCGGCGGGAGTCGGTGGTGAGGGTGCCGTGGGTTGATCCAAGCATCGGTCCGCCCGCTCCTGTGAGACAGCACAAGTAAACTGACGCTCTGTCAGATTACAAAAGTGATGCCCCATCAGGAACGGTTCGGACCGTCAAAGTTACCGCCGGGTGCGCAGCTCCCCGGACAGACGCCTGGCGATCTTGCCGGCGTCGATGGCCAGTTCCCGGAACATTCCGCTGATCGGGTTGGTGAATCCGGTGAAGTAGAGACCCGGCGTCCCCTCGGGTGCGCGGCCGCCGTGTGCCGTCGGCCTCCCGCGCTCGTCCAGCACCCCGAGGTGCCCGACCAGTTCCTCCAGCGCCCGGGCGTACCCCGTCGCGGCGATCACCGCGTCCGGTGCGAGGCGGCTGCCGTCGGCGAGGACCACCTTGCCGTCCTCGAACGACTCCACGGCCGCCACGATCTCCACCTTGCCCCCGCGGACCGCGTCGACCAGGCCGACGTCCTGCACCGGGATGGCGCCCTGCCGGACCCTGCTGTACAGCCCGGTGTCGGGGCGCGGCAGCCCGTGGGCGGTCAGATCCGGCGTGCTCATCCGCGTCACCGGCCCGGCGAGCCGGTCCACGAGGCGCACCGGCAGCCGCCGCACCAGCACGCCCGTGTACTGGGCGGCCCAGCCGAGGGTGGAGCGGCGCAGGATGTGCGGGACGGTGCGCACGGCGAGCCGCACTCGCGCGGCCCCGCCCTCCACGAGGTCGACGGCTATCTCGGCGCCGGTGTTGCCGATCCCGACCACCAGCACGTCACGGCCCGCGTACGGCTGCGCGTCGCGGTACGCGCCTGCGTGCAGGAACTCTCCCTCGTACGACTCCTGGCCGGGCCAGTCGGGCACGCGCGGGGTGTGGTTGTAGCCGGTGGCGACCACCACCGCGCTGCCGGTCAGCTCGCGCCCGCCGGAGGCGTGCAGCAGCCAGCCGGTGCCGTCCCCGGTCCGCTCGACGCGGTGCACCTCCACCCCGGTGACGATCTCCAGCTCGTGGTGCTCGGCGTACTTCTCCAGGTAGCGCACCACGTCGTCCCGGGCCACCCAGCGCCCGAACCGCCGGGGGATCGCCAGTCCGGGCAGGGCGGACAGCCGCCGGGTGGTGTGCAGCCGGAGCCGGTCGTAGTGGCGCCGCCAGGAGTCCCCGACGTGGTCGGCCTTCTCCAGCACCACGGCCCGTATGCCCCGCGCCCGCAGCGCGTACGCGGCGGCCAGGCCGCCCGGACCGGCGCCGATCACGTACACCGGGCGGTCGGCGGGGGTCGGGGACAGGTGCGCTGTAGCGGAACGGGTGACGGCCATGCTCGGGAGCGTAACCACGCACCCGCTTGATGGGTCTCGGTCAAGACCGGAATTGGTTGCGGATTGATCACGGGTGTGCGGGTACGGTGCGTAATCGACGGAAGACCGCGCCACCGGGCTCGGTCGGGGGGTCGGCAATCCAACTGATCTGACGTACCGTCAGATCCATGGACTCGATATGGCTGGACGGCGCGGAGTGGCTGGCCGTGCTGCGCATGGGTCTCGGCCTGTGGTGGCTGGAGAGCTGGCGGCACAAGGACAAGAAGGCCTGGTTCGAGCGCGGGAGCGGCATCGCCTGGGCCGCGGACGTGGCGGGGAAGCACCGGTGGGCCCCGGTCCGGACGGGCTTCGAGACGGTGGTGAAGCCGTACCCGAAGCTCATGGCGTACGTCGTCGCCTACGCCGAACTGTCCCTGGGCCTGGGTCTGGTCCTCGGCTTCCTGACCCCGGTCGCCCTGGTCGGCGGCCTGCTCCTCAACGCGATCTACTTCGTCCTCATGATCCACGACTGGGCGGAACAGGGCCAGAACTCGATGATGGCGCTGATCTCGGCGGTCGGCCTCTTCGGCATGTGCTGGCAGACCTGGTCCCTGGACGCCTGGCTGGGGTGGTTCGGATGAGCGCGGCCCGGTACGACGTCCCCGAGGCCGACTCCCTCACCCGCCCCTACTGGGAGGCGGCGGCGCGGGACCGGCTGCTGATCCGCCGCTGCGGCGACTGCGCCCGGGCCCACCACTACCCCCGGGAGTTCTGCCCGCACTGCTGGAGCGAGCGGGTCGGCTGGGAGGAGGCGAGCGGCCGCGCCACCCTCTACACCTGGTCCACGGTGCACCGCAACGACCTGCCCCCCTTCGGCGACCGCACCCCGTACGTCGCCGCCGTGGTCGACCTCGCCGAGGGCCCCCGGATGATGACGGAGCTCGTCAGCCGCCCACCGGACGGGCTGCGGCCGGGGATGCCCCTAAGGGTGGCCTACCGGAACGGAATCCCGGTCTTCGAACCCGACGCCGAACCCGAAGCCTGAGCCCCCGCGCCCTGGGACCCGGCCGCGCACGGGTGTCACGGCCACAGCAGGCCCCTGCTCCAGCCGAACTCCGTACGGCGGTACTCCAGGCGGACGTGCTGCCTGGCGGCCTCGCCCTGGAAGAACTCGACCGCTTCGGGGCGCAGCCGGTACAGGGTCCAGGTGGGCGACGGCTCGGACGGGTTCTCGCGGGCCCTCGTCCAGGCCGCCTCCGAGGCCCGGCGCAGCTCCTCCACCGAGGGCAGCTCCTCGCTCTGCCGCCCGGTCAGCGCCGCCGCCAGCGCGCCCGTCGAGCGGGCGTGCAGATCGGCCTGGCTCTCCGTGGACGGCGCGGACACCACCGGCCCGCGCACCCGCACCTGCCGGCCCAGCACCGGCCAGTAGAAGGCCAGGGCGGCGTAGGGGTGCGCGTTCAGCGCCCGGCCCTTGCGGCTGGTGGCGTGCGTGGCGAAGGACCAGCCGTCCGGGTCGGCGCCGTGCAGCATCACGATCCGCACGTCCGGCCTCCCCTCCTCGTCCACCGTGGCCAGCGACATCGTGTGCGGCTCCGGCTGCCCGGCCGCCACCGCCTCCGCGAACCAGCTCGTGAACAGGGACAGCGGTGTCGGGGGAGCAGTCTCCGGGTCGAAGGGCGGCAGCCGCGTCACCTCGGGCGCCCATACGCGCTGGTTCCTGAGCAGGTCATGGAGATCGGTGTGTGCCATGGGCCGAGTATCCCGGCCGGACGGGACCAGGCGGCCGCGGGCCGCACGGCGCCGCCGTCCGCCGCTCACCCGTTCGGGTCGCCCGGCCCGGCACACGAGCGCACCCGAGTGCGGCGGCCCCGGCCCGCGCTCAGGCTGGGACCGTGGGCGACGGGACCGGCGGTGAGGGCGGATGATCGTAACGGTGGTGTCGATGCCGGAGGGGACCGGTACGCGTACGGACATGGCGGAGGCCCGCCGCCGGCTCGCGACGACCCGCTTCCTGCTCGTCGACGTCGAACTTCCGGACGGGGACCCGGCGGGGGACCTGGAGGAGCCGGTGGCCCGGCGGCTCGGTCTGGGCGCCGAGGAGCTGGCCTGGTTCGGCCGCACGGACGAGCCCGCCCGGGCCGACTTCCTGGGGGACATGCTCGGCCTGGTGGTGCCGCTGGTCCGCGACGACCGGGTCGAGTACGCCCACCTGGTGGCCACCGAGCGCTTCCTGGTCACCGCGCACCGGGGCCCCGCGATCCTGGCCCCGGACATCACCGCGCACGTGCGCCGGGAGCGGCCCCACGACTCCGTGGCCCTGCTCTTCCTCGTGCTCCAGGAGGCCCTGGCCACCTTCCGCCGGGCCGCGGTGGCGGCGCTGCTGGAGGTGGAGGAGCTGGAGGACGACATGTTCCAGCAGCGGCGGCCCGAGCAGGTCTACCGGCTGGCGCAGCTGCGCCGCCGCTCCGCCCTCTTGCACCACTCGCTGCTGCCCTACCTCCAGGTGGTGGACGAGGTCGTCACGCGCCGGCTGATGAGCCCCGACTTCCCGGCCGAACGTCAGCGGCTCGCCCGGGAGTTCCAGCATGCGGCGCGTCCGGTGCTCACGGCCATCGAGAGCCTCCAGGACGCCGCCCGCCGGGCCTTCGGCAGCTACTCCTCCCTCGTCGCGGGCGAGCAGAACGGCGTGATCAACCGGCTCGCCATCGTGTCCGTGATCTTTCTGCCCCTGTCGTTCCTGACCGGGTTCTTCGGCATGAACTTCACCTACCTCACCGACGAGTTGGAGAGCCGGGCCGTCTTCTGGCTGCTCGCGGTGGGACTCCAGGTGGCCGTGCTGTTCGCCGCCGCCTACGTGCTGCACCGCACCCGCATCTGGCGCAGACTGCGCGACGAGGACTAGTAGTGCTTCGTTACGTCGAGTGATCTCGCCTGGTGGTGGGCATCTTCTCCGGTATGAGGTTGGGGGAGGTGGAACGGCTCCGGGGTGAGTT